>NZ_JCALCI010000005.1:0-416093 GCF_059812245.1 Mycobacterium sp. NGS64
CCGAGCGAGTCGACCGCAGCTTCACACTGAAAAGCCAGCGATGCACACTCAACGCTGCTCGGGCTTCAGTCAGCCCGCGACGGTAGCCTGCTGACCGTGGCCCTCTACCGCAAATACCGACCGGCAACCTTCGCCGAAGTAGTAGGGCAGGAGCACGTCACCGAGCCGCTGTCCATCGCCCTGGAGGCCGGCCGAATCAACCACGCGTATTTGTTTTCCGGGCCGCGTGGCTGTGGAAAGACGTCGTCGGCGCGCATCCTGGCCCGGTCGTTGAACTGCGCCCAGGGCCCGACGGCCACCCCGTGCGGGGTTTGCGAGTCGTGCGTCGCGCTGGCGCCCAACGCGCCGGGCAGCATCGACGTGGTGGAGCTCGACGCGGCCAGCCACGGCGGCGTGGACGACACGCGTGAGTTGCGCGACCGCGCGTTCTACGCCCCCGCGCAGTCGCGCTACCGGGTGTTCATCGTCGACGAGGCGCACATGGTGACCACCGCCGGGTTCAACGCGCTGCTCAAGATCGTCGAGGAGCCGCCCGAGCACCTCATCTTCATCTTCGCCACCACCGAGCCGGAGAAGGTGCTGCCGACGATCCGGTCGCGCACCCACCACTACCCGTTCCGGTTGCTGCCGCCGAAGACCATGCGGGCGCTGGTCGGGCGGATCTGCGAGCAGGAGGGCGTCGTCGTCGACGACGCGGTGTATCCGCTGGTGATCCGCGCCGGCGGTGGCTCGCCGCGCGACACGCTTTCGGTGCTCGATCAGTTGCTGGCCGGGGCCGAGGGCAATCACGTGACGTACCAGCGCGCGCTGGGCCTGCTGGGCGCCACCGACGTCGCACTGATCGACGACGCCGTCGACGCGCTGGCCGCCGCGGATGCCGCCGCCTTGTTCGGCGCGGTCGAATCGGTGATCGACGCCGGTCACGACCCGCGGCGTTTCGCCACCGATCTGCTGGAGCGCTTCCGCGATCTCATTGTGCTGCAAGCGGTTCCGGATGCCGTCAGCCGGGGCGTGGTGGATGCGCCCGAGGACGTGCTGGACCGGATGCGCGAGCAGGCGGCGCGCATCGGCCCGGCAACGCTGACCCGCTACGCCGAGGTGGTGCAGGCCGGGCTGGGCGAGATGCGTGGTGCGACGGCGCCGCGCCTGTTGCTCGAAGTGATCTGCGCGCGCCTGCTGCTGCCGTCGGCCAGCGACGCCGAGTCGGCGCTGCTGCAACGCATCGAGCGGATCGAGACCCGGCTGGGCGTCTCGATCCCGGTGTCGGAGGCCGCCGCCGACCCCGGCCCGCCGCCGCGGCGGGTTACCGTTTCCCGGCCCCAGCCGAAACCTGAGCCCACGCCCGAGCCTGCCCCCGAACCGGCTCCGGCTCCGGCACCGGTATCCGCGCCCGCGCCCGCGCCCGAACCCGAATCCGCCTCCGCCCCAGGCGAACTGAACGCGTCGGCGGTGCGGACCATGTGGCCGACGGTGCGTGACAAGGTGCGCCAGCGTTCCCGCACCACGGAGGTGATGCTGGCGGGCGCGACGGTCCGCGCGGTGGAGGGCAACACGTTGGTGCTGACCCACGCGTCGGCGCCGCTGGCCAAGCGGCTGTCCGAACAGCGCAACGCCGACGTCATCGCCGAGGCGCTCAAGGACGCGCTGGGGGTGAGCTGGCGGGTGCGCTGCGAGGTCGGTGACCCGGCGCCCGCGCCGACCGCCCCACCGCCGGTCCTGCGGGAAGCGCCGCCGGAAGAGCCGGCCGACGCGGCTTCGTCTCAGCGCGACGAAGAGGAACACATGCTCGCCGAGGCCGGTCGCACCGAGGCGGGCCCACGGCGCGATCCGGAAGAGGTCGCACTCGAGCTGTTGCAGAACGAGCTGGGCGCGCGTCGGATCGACGGCGGCTAGGTCGAAGCTAAGGCGTCCACCACGGCCGCAGCGGCAGGTCGTCTTCGCCGCGGGCGTCGACGTTGGCCGCCAGCACGTGGTGCAGCTGAAGGTTGTTCTGCTCGAAGGCAACTCGTGAGGCCGCCATGTACAAGCCCCACACCTTGGCCGTCGCCAACCCGACCTCGGCGACTCCCTCGTCCCAATGTTCGACGAGATTGCGGCACCAGTCGCGCAGCGTCATCGCGTAGTGATGCCGGAAGTTCTCCTCGTGCAGGACCTCGAAACCGGCGTCCTGGATCTCGGTGACGATGCGGCCCGAGCCGGTCAGCTCGCCGTCCGGGAACACGTAGCGGTCGGTGAACCCGCCGGCGAAGGAGGTCGACTTGTTGTCGTGCCGGGTGATGCAGTGATTGAGCAGCAGCCCGCCGGTGCGCAACTTGGACTTCAGGAAGCCGAAGTACGCGGGGTAGTTCTTGACGCCGATGTGCTCCGTCAGGCCGATGGAGGAGACGGCGTCGAATCCCGCCTCGGCGACGTCGCGGTAGTCGGAGTGGCGCACCTCGGCGAGGTCGGCCAGGCCTTCGTCCTCGATCGCCCGGCGCGCCCACTTCGCCTGCTCGGCCGACAGGGTGGCGCCGATCGCGCGGACGCCGCGTCGCGCCGCGTAGCGCACCATGCCGCCCCAGCCGCAGCCGACGTCGAGCAACCGGTCGCCCGGCTGTAGCCGCAGCTTCTCGAAGATCAGCCGGTACTTGTTGTCCTGGGCCTCTTCCAGCGTCGCGTCGGCGTTCGGATAGACCGCGCAGGTGTAGGTCATCGACGGGCCGAGCACCCATTCGTAGAAGGTGTTGGAGACGTCGTAGTGGTGGTGGATGGCCTCTGCATCCCGGGTCTTGCTGTGCATGACGCCGGCGGCCACGCGCCGCCACCGCGGCGGCGCCTCCTCCGGCGGTGGGGCGACGGGCAGCAAATGCTCGAGGCCCATCGACCGGACGACGTTGGCGAGCACCCGCGCCGACGGCCGCTTGAAGTCGACCCGGTCGGTCAGCGTCTTGAGCAGCGGGTACGGATCGCCGGGATGCACGCCGTACGTCTGCAGGTCACCCGACACGTAGGCGCGGGCGAGGCCGAGTTCGCCGGGGGCGGTGGCCAGATACGTGGCGCCGCGAGGCGAACACAGGTCCAGGCCCAGCTCGGCGTCCTCGCTGCCGGCGGTGCTGCCGTCGTACGCGGTGAACTTCAGTGGGTGGCGCCCGGTCGCGGCGAAGATCTCCAGGATCTCGGCCATGCTGAGCTTGCCCGTAGTGGTGTGGCGGGGCTCCTTGGTTGTCGTCATCGCCGTTGCACCGCCTTTGCATACAGGTCCAAAAGACGCGAATCGGGGTCGTAGGTCTTTTTCACGGTTTTGTATGTCTCCCCGCCATACAGCTCGTCAAACTCCTCGCGGGTGTAGAAGGAGTCGGAGTACAGCGACTTGTGGCCGTCGAGCTCGCTGACCTTGGCCTCGATGGCACGGTTCGTCACCCCCGCTGAGCTCCCCCCGGCCGCCGGTACCGACGACCAGAACCCAATATTGACGTATGTGTGATCCGGCCGCATCGGATACAGCGGCCAGCCCTCGTGATCGCGCAGTCGCAGGGGGCACAACCAGATCGGCGTGATGGGCACGTTGTCCAGGAACCACTCCAAGAACGCGCAGGTCCGTTCGACGGGCACCTCGACGTCCTGCACCACGCGTTCGCGCGGCGGACGCCCCTGGCGCTGCTCGATCCGGTCGGCGATGCCGAAACGCTGGTCCAGGGCGATGAGTTTCGAGTAGACGCTGCTGCGCCGGTAGCGCCGCGGCCACCAGCGGCGCACCCGCGGGTTCTGCACGCCGAACGCTCGTGAGCACCAAAACCAGTCGGTGTCCCAGCGCCACAGGTAGTCGTGGATCGTCAGCCGATCGTCCTTGGTGGCTTCCACCCCGGCCGCATCGTGCCGAATCGATTGGTAGTAAATGTCTTTCCCGGTGTAGTCGCTGACCGGGCCCGGCGTGCCGGTCCGCCGGCCCACGCACAGGTAGCTTTCGTCGGCGCTGAACACCACGCCGTCCAGGTAGTCCACGGGCGTGCCGCCCTGCCCGCCGGTGTCGATGATGCGTTCCATCGCCGCGACCAGGTCGGGCAGCGAGCGGAATCGGACGTGCCGCAGCGCCACGAACGGCGCGACGGGTTCCAGCTCGATCCGTATCCTGGTCGAATAGCCCAGCGTCCCATAGGAATTGGGGAAGGCGCGGAACAGGTCGGGATGCTGGGTGCGCGACGTGGTGAGCAATTCGCCGGCGCCGGTGAGGATGTCCATCTCGAGCACCGACTCGTGCGGCAGGCCGTTGCGAAACGACGCCGACTCGATGCCCAGGCCGCTGACCGCGCCGCCGAGCGTGATGGTCTTCAATTGCGGAACCACCAGTGGCGAAAGGCCATACGGCAGGGTCGCGGCCACCAGGTCCTCGTATGTGCACATGCCGGCGACGTCGGCGGTGCGGGATTCGGAATCGACCGAGAGAACGCCGGTCAAACCGGAGGTGTCCAGGCCGCGTGAATCGCGTTTGGTGCGGGCGCGGAACAGGTTTGAGGTGGGCTTGGCGAGCCGGACGGCGGACGTCGTCGGGATGGATCGATAACTCGCCATCAACCGATCGACGCCCGCTGCGTGAGCCGAGAGTGCAGATCCAGGGACAGGCACCACATATACCCTAGTCTTCGAAAACAGCCCGTGCACCAGAGCGCGGACGCGATTAGCAGGAGGAGTCGGGCCTGATGGGCCAGGTGAGCGCAGCCAGCACGATCTTGATCAACGTCGGGCCCGAGGCCACCCTTGCCGCGGTGGCGGACTACCAGAAGGTGCGCCCGAAAATCCTGTCCCCGCAGTACAGCGAGTACCAGGTGCTGCAGGGTGGCCAGGGTGCGGGCACCGTCGCCAAGTGGAAGCTGCAGGCCACCAAGTCGCGGGTGCGCGACGTTCAGGTGGACGTCGACGTGGCCGGCCACACCGTCATCGAGAAGGATGCGAACTCGTCCATGGTCATCAACTGGACGGTCGCACCCGCCGGGCCGGGGTCCAGCGTCACGGTGAAGACCACCTGGACCGGCGCGGGCGGCGTCAAGGGCTTCTTCGAGAAAACCTTTGCGCCGTTGGGGCTGAAGAGGATTCAGTCGGAGGTATTGACGAACCTGAAGAACGAACTGGAAAGCTAGCGCGCCTGGCCCTGGGTGGCCAGGAAGCCCGCGACGCCGCGGACCAGCGCGTCGGCGTATTTCTGGCGGCCGTCGGCCGACTCCATCAGCGCAGAATCCACCGGATTTTTCATGTTGCCGCACTCGACGAGGATCGACGGGTACTGCGCCAGGTTCAGCCCGGCGAGGTCCGAACGCCCGTACAAGCCGTCCTGGCCGATGTAGTTGGCCGGCGGAATGCCCGAGGCCTGCAACTGGTCGCGCATGATCCGGGCATACTGCACCGACGGCCCGGCCTGGGCCTGGTTCAGCGGCGGGGCCGAGTAATTGACGTGAAAGCCCCTTCCGGACGGCGGGCCGCCGTCGGCGTGGATGCTCAGGATCGCGTTGGGGCGCAAGGAGTTGGCCGCGGCGGCACGCGCGTCGACGCAGGGGCCCAGGCCGGTGTCGTCACCCCGCGACATGGCGGTCCGGACGCCTAGGGCGTTCAACTCGGCGCGGACCCGCAGCGCGGTGTCCCAGGTGAACGTGTGCTCCATATAGCCGCTGTTGGTCGACGTCCCGCTGGTCTGGCAGTCCTTGGTGCCGCCGCGCCCGGTGGGCACCTGGCGGGAGATGGACGCGTCGTTCGAGCCGTTGTGGCCCGGGTCGATGAAAACGACCATCCCGGCGATGTTGGACGGGACTGCCGTCGCCGTCGGCATGATCGCCGTCGAGGCGGCAACCAGTGCGCCGACCACCAGTTTGATTCCGACACGCCTGCTCAGTCGTAGGTCCACCGCGCAAAGGTAACGTCGCGCGGTCTACGCTGGGTGTTCCGAATCGCCCGACACCCGCAGGCGAAACCAACTCGAGACCAAGATGCGAGGGGATTGTCATGCAACCCGGAGGCGACATGTCGCAACTGCTCGCCCAGGCGCAGCAGATGCAGCAAAAGCTACTGGAAGCCCAGCAACAGCTCGCCAACTCCGAGGTGCACGGTGAGGCCGGCGGGGGTTTGGTCAAGGTGACCGTCAAAGGCAGCGGCGAGGTGGTCGGCGTGCAGATTGACCCCAAGGTCGTCGATCCCGCCGATATCGAGACCCTGCAGGATTTGATCGTCGGCGCCATGGCCGACGCGTCGTCGCAGGTCACCAAGATGGCGCAGGAGCGGCTGGGCGCGCTGGCCGGTGCCATGGGCGCCCCGCCGGCCAAACCGCCGACGCCGCCCACCCAACTGCCGGGGCTGTGACGTCACACCGACATGTTTGAGGGACCCGTCCAGGACTTGATCGACGAGCTGGGCAAGCTGCCGGGCATTGGGCCCAAGAGCGCGCAGCGCATCGCGTTTCACCTGTTGTCCGTCGAGCCGCACGACATCGACCGGCTGACCGCGGTGCTGGCGAAGGTCCGCGACGGCGTGCGGTTCTGTGCGGTGTGCGGCAACGTCTCCGACGACGAGCGGTGCAGAATTTGTTCTGATCCGCGCCGGGACGGCTCGCTGGTGTGCGTGGTCGAGGAGCCCAAGGACATCCAGGCCGTCGAGCGCACCCGCGAATTCCGCGGCCGCTACCACGTGCTCGGCGGCGCGCTCGATCCGTTGTCCGGCGTGGGCCCCGACCAGCTGCGCATCCGCGAGCTGCTGAGCCGCATCGGTGAGCGCGTCGACGACGTCGACATCACCGAGGTGATCATCGCCACCGACCCCAACACCGAGGGCGAGGCGACCGCCACCTACCTGGTCCGAATGCTGCGCGACATCCCCGGCCTGACGGTGACACGGATCGCGTCGGGGCTGCCGATGGGTGGCGACTTGGAGTTCGCCGACGAGCTGACGCTGGGCCGCGCGCTCACCGGCCGCCGGGCGATGGTCTGACGGTTCCCGACCGCCGCTCTCCCGGGGGATGGGCGACCGCTGAATTTGATAGCGCATGCGCTATCAAATTCGGCACCAACCACATGCCTGAAGCTTTTGAGTCGCTATTGAGAGCGTCCGTCACCTGGTCACGACGGCGAAGTTGTCGCTGGTGTTCCACGCCGCCTCGAAGGTGGCGATGGAAACCTGCTCGTCGCGGCCGGCCGCGGCGCCGCTGTCGTTGAGGTGCACCAGATGGGTCTTGGTGTCGATGCCGGTAACGACCACGAAGTGGTTTTCCTGGGAACGGTCGCCGCCCGAGTTCCAGATGATCCGGTCGTTGAGCCCGACGATCACCTTGCGCCCCTGGTCAAGGTCCTGCTCGAGGACGCCGATGTTGGTGTGCACGGCGTCGGACGCGACGCCGTAGTGCGCCAGCAGCACGGGCAGGTCCGAGTTCTTGGTCTTGCTGCCCGGCTTATAGATGGGCCCGGGGCGGCTCACGCTCGGGATGTTTCCGGCCACGCCGGTGATCTCGTCCTCGCTGGGCTGGCGGCCGGTGACCTGGCCGACAACGTCGGCGACCGCCATCTCGCCGCAATCGAGGTCCTGCTGCTGGTAGCGCCAGTAGGGCGCGGCGGCGGCCGGGTCGCCGTGCATCCCGTCATGGACCGGGGCGGGGGCCGCGTCGGCCGTCCCGGCGAACGCGACCATAGAGCCGGCGGCCGCGCTCAGCACGGCGGCAACCCCGACAATGCGTGCCGCGTAGGTGAGCCGGGTTCTGGCGTTGCTCATGGGATTCCTTCTCTCGGTGTGGCCTCGAGAAAAGGCTGGGCGGGGGCCCTAGACGGATCCTTGAAGGATTCTTGGAGCGCAGGTCGGCGGGCTAGCGGGCCGTCAGCCGCTCGCGGCGCAGCAGGTCCACCTCGGGCAGCTGCAGCGGCGCAAGCTCGCCGACGACCTTGCCGAGCAACAGGTCGGCCAGCTCCGGGTTGCGGGCCAGGCACGGCCCGTGCATGTAGGTCGCGACGACGCTGCCCTGCACCGCGCCGTCGAAGCCGTCGCCGGCCCGGTTGCCCGCGCCCTTGACCACCGCGCCCAGCGGCGACGCGGTCGGCCCCAAAACCGTTCCGCCCCTATGGTTTTCGAAGCCGGTCAGCGGTTGCGTCAACCCGGCCGGCAGCGGCTCGCTCACCAGCTCGCCGATGGTGCGCCGGCCCTGCGGCGAGGTGGTCAGGTCCAGCATGCCGACACCGTCGACCCGTTCCCCGGCCGACGTCTTGTACCAGTGCCCGAGCACCTGGATGGCCGCGCAGATCGCCAGCACCGGCGCGCCCCGCTCCGCCGCGCGCTGCAGGCCCGGGTGCTTGATCAGGTGCTTGGTGGCCAGCCGCTGCGCGTAGTCCTCCGCCCCGCCCAGCGTGTACAGGTCCAGCGACTCCGGCACCGGGTCGGCCAGCGTGATCTCGACGATCTCGGCGGCCACCCCCCGCAGCCGCAGGCGTTGCCGCAGCACCAGGGCGTTGCCGCCGTCGCCGTAGGTGCCCATCACGTCGGGCAGCACCAGCCCGATCCGCACGGTCGAGTCAGCCATGGCGCGCCAATGCTCGCTGCAGCTGCAGGAAGGCGGTGTAGTTGGCGACGACCTCCACGCGCCCGGGCGGGCACGACGCGATGGCCGCCACGGTGTCGTGCACCAACGTGTGCTCGACACCCGCGTACCCGAGGCGCACCGCTAGGTCGGTGCCGCGTTCGCCGGCCGCGACGACCGCCGTCTCTTCGAAATGCTCGAAGCGCACGTCCCACAGCCAGGACAGGTCCTCGCCGTCGGGCACCTGCCCGTTGACCGCGATCACCACCCCGGCCGCGTGCTTGTCCACCATCGACAGAGCCTCCTGCCAGCCGGCGGGATTCTTGGCCAGCAGGATCCGCGCTTCGTGCTCGCCGACGCGGACGCTGCGGTAGCGCCCGGCCACCTCGTCGACTTGGGAAACCGCGGCAACCGCGGCGAGCGCGTCGGCGCCCAGGGCGACGGCGGCGGCCACGGCCTGGGCGGCGTTGCCCCGGTTCACCGTGCCCGGCAGCGCCAGCCGCATCGGCAAAGCCAGGCCGTCGGGTCCGTACAGCGTGTCGTCATCGAACCACCACTGCGGGCTGGGCCGTTTGAAATCGGCGCCGGTGGAGTACCAGTGCCCCCGGTCCCGGACGATGACCTCGCCGCTGCGCGGGCAGCTGACCGAGTCGTTCGCCCACGCCCCGCCCGCGGCCACCCACACCACGTGGGGGCTGTCGTAGGCCGCGGAGGTCATCAGCACGTCGTCGCAGTTGGCGACGACGACGGCGTCCGGGTGCCGGGCGAGGCCGGCCCGCAGCGTGCGCTCGATCACGTTGATCTCGCCCACCCGATCGAGCTGGTCACGCGAGAGGTTGAGCAGCACGATGACGCTGGGTTCGACCGCATCGGAGACGTGCGGCACGTGCATCTCGTCGACTTCGAGGGCGGCCAGCCCGGCGCGCCGATCCGCGGCCAGCGCGGCCACCAGGCCGGCGTCCATGTTGGCGCCCTCGGCGTTGGTGGCCACCGGGCCCAGGGTCCCAAGGGCGGCCGCCGTCATCCGCGTGGTCGTCGACTTGCCGTTGGTGCCGGTGACGATGACGGTGCGCCGCCCGACGCCCAACTGGCGCAGCACCGAGCGGTCCAGGGTCATCGCGACCAGCCCGCCGATCATCGCGCCGGCCCCGCGACCGGTGACCCGCGACGCCCAACGCGCGCTCGCTCCCGCGGCGAGAGCCAGGCGTGCACGGGTGGTGATCACCCGCGCAGTTTAGAAGCGCGACACGACTCGTAGCGAACCGGCGATGTCGGTCCGGCGTGCCATCCTCACTTCATGAACCGGGTGTCCTGGGGGCGGCCGGCCAGCGAGCCGGGCGGGGGTTGGGCCGTTATCGACGTCGAAACCTCGGGGTTTCGGCCGGGCCAGGCGCGGATCATCAGCGTCGCCGCGCTGGGTCTGGACGCCAACGGCCGGGTCGAGCAGTCCGTGGTCAGCCTGCTCAATCCCGGGGTGGACCCGGGGCCCACCCACGTGCATGGCCTCACCCCCGCGATGCTGGAGGACCAGCCGCAGTTCGGCGACATCGTCGGTGACCTCGTCGAGGTGCTGCGCGGCCGCACGCTGGTGGCGCACAACGTCGCTTTCGACTACTCATTCCTGGCCGCCGAGGCCGAGCTCGCCGAGGCAGAACTGCCCGTCGACAACGTGATGTGCACGGTCGAGCTGGCGCGCCGGCTGGACCTCGGGGTCGACAACCTGCGGCTGGAAACGCTCGCGGCGCATTGGGGCGTGGTCCAGGAGCGGCCGCACGACGCCTTCGACGACGCGATGGTGCTGACCGGGGTGCTGGAGTCGGCGCTCGAGCGGGCGCGCCAGCGCGACGTCTGGCTGCCGGTGCGCCCGGTGACCCGGCGCCAATGGCCCAACGGGCGGGTGACCCACGACGAGCTGCGCCCGCTTAAGGTGCTGGCGTCGCGGATGCCGTGCCCGTACCTCAACCCGGGACCGTATGTCAGTGGCCGGCCGCTGGTCCAGGGCATGCGGGTGGCGCTGGCCGCCGAGGTGGCGCGCACCCACGAGGAGCTGGTCGAGCGGATCCTGCACGCCGGGCTGGCCTACAGCGACGTCGTGGACGGGGAGACCTCGCTGGTGGTCTGCAACGACGCCGCCCCCGAGCAGGGCAAGGGCTATCACGCCCGACAGCTGGGGGTGCCGGTGGTGTCCGACGCGCAGTTCATGGACTGCGTCGGCGGGGTCGCCCGGGGCACCAGCATGGAGGAATTCACCGACGTCAACGCGACGTACCCGCAGCTCGCGTTGTTCTGAGCCACCCCTTGCATCACTACATCCGTAGTAGTATCGTTTGCGGCATGACAACCACTACAGCTGTAGTACAACGTGAGTCGTGGTGGGCCTCCTACCGTCGGCACGGTTATTTCTTTCGCCAAGCGGCGATGTTGACCATCTCGCTCGGTGTGCTGATCCACCTCTACCGGGTGATCTTCGGCGACGCCCTCACGCTGAAATACGCGATGACCCTGACGACCGACAGGATCCTGCTCGTCCCGATGACCTACGCGGCCATCACCGGCGTCTTGGTGTGGCGGCGGGTGCGGTTCGCCAACAAGCCGCATCGGGCGTTCTTCACGGCGTCGCTGGTGTACATCGCCGGCAGCGTCCCGCTGCACATCTGGTGCTCGTATGTCACCGAGGACCTGTCGCTGTACATGTGGTTTCGGCCGTGGTTCAGCTACCTGCTGTTGATCGTGGTCTATCCCGCCTTCCTGACGATGTTCTGGCGGCTGCGCTACAAAGACTGATGCCTCCCAATCCCGAGCGCCGCGCTCAGCTCCTCGACGCCGCGATCGGCATCCTCGCCGACACGGGCGTCGGGGGGCTGACTCATCGTCAGGTCGACGAGCGGGCTGGCCTGCCCGCGGGCACCACGTCGAACTACTTCCGCACGCGCCAGGCGCTGCTCGAAGCCACGGCGGCGCGCACCGTCGACCTGCATTGGCAGCGCGTCGAGGCCTTGCAGGCCGCGATCGGGTCGCTCACCCGCGACGGCATCAGGGCACTGCTGACGCGCATGCTGTCCGACCCCGACGAGCAGGCCCGCCGCTACACGCTGGCGCGGTTCGAGCTGTTCATGGAGGGCACGCGCCGACCGGAGCTGCAGCCGTTCCTCAAGGACCTGCAGGCCGCGGCGGTGAAGTCGGCCACCCTCATCTTCGAGGCGGCGGGCTTCACCCCCGAACCGCAGCAGATGGAACAGCTGAGCCGCCTGCTCAACGGCTACGTGTTCAGCAACCTCACGATCCCGGGTGCCGACGACCCCACGGTGCTCGTGGACCGACTGCTGCGCGCGTTCTTCGATGCCTAGGCCGGGTGGTGCCGACCCGCGGCGCCCGGCGCCGGCGCCGCGCTTGCGATCGGCACTAACGCGACGCCCGGTTCACCGCCGAGACCACGGCCCGCAGCGACGCGGTGGTGATCGACGGCGCGATCCCGACGCCCCACACCGTGCGCCCACCGACTGGGCCCGATGGGCGCCGACCCGCTTCGCCCGGCTGCGCCGCGCTCGCGATCGACACCGAAGCCTCCACATACGCCGCCGCCTGCGCGTCGTCCCCCGAGCTCATCGCGTGCTCGGAGTAGTCCAGCACCGCGACGTCGAACCCGACGGTGCCCAGCGCGTGCACGAACGCCGCGAGCGGGCCGTTGCCGACACCGACGATCTCGGTCTCCACGCCGTTGACCTTGACGGTCGTGGTGATGGTCGTCGTGCCGCCGTCCTCCTCGGAGGCGTCGACCCGCTGCTTGATTCGCTCCAGCGGCCAGATCGGGGCCAGGTACTCCTCGGAGAACGCCTCCCACATCTCCTTGGGCGACACCTCGCCGCCCTCGCCGCCCGTGCCCTCGGCGATCTTCTGGATCACCTGCGAGAACTCGATCTGCAGCCGCCGCGGCAGCGCCAGGCCGTGGTCGGCCTTCATGATGTAGGCCACGCCGCCCTTGCCGGACTGCGAATTGACCCGGATCACCGCCTCGTAGGTGCGTCCGACGTCCTTGGGGTCGATCGGCAGATACGGCACCTGCCAGAGCATGTCCTCGACGTCGGTGTCGGCGGCATCCGCATCCACCTTCATCTGGTCGAGGCCCTTGTTGATGGCGTCCTGGTGGCTGCCGGAAAACGCGGTGTAGACCAGGTCGCCGCCGTAGGGGTGACGCTCGTGCACCGGCAGCTGGTTGCAGTACTCAACGGTGCGGCGGATCTCGTCGATGTTGGAGAAGTCGATCTGGGGGTCCACGCCGCGGGAAAACAGGTTGAGCCCCAGGGTCACCAGGCACACGTTGCCGGTGCGCTCCCCGTTGCCGAACAGGCAGCCCTCGATTCGGTCGGCGCCCGCCTGGTAGCCCAATTCGGCTGCGGCGACGGCGGTTCCGCGGTCGTTGTGCGGATGCAGGCTCAGGATGACCGACTCCCGGTTGGCCAGGTTGCGGCTCATCCACTCGATCGAGTCGGCGTACACGTTGGGCGTGGCCATCTCCACCGTGGCGGGCAGGTTGAAGATGATCGGGCTGTCGGGCGTCGGCGCGATGATCTCGCCGACGGCGTCGCACACCTGCTTGGCGTACTCCAGTTCCGTGCCCGTGTAGGACTCCGGTGAGTACTCGAAACGCCACTGCGTGCCCGGGTACTTGGCGGCCTCCTCGACGCACTTGCGCGCGCCGTCGGTCGCGATGGCCTGCACGGCGGCCCGGTCGGCGCGAAACACCACGCGGCGCTGCAGGATCGACGTCGAGTTGTAGAAGTGCACGATGGCCCGCGGCGCGCCCTCGCACGCCAGGAAGGTGCGCTCGATCAGCTCCGGCCGGCACTGGGTCAGCACCTGGATCGTGACGTCGTCGGGAATGGCGCCGTCGCTGATGATCTCGCGGACGAAGTCGAAGTCGGTCTGGCTGGCCGACGGGAACCCGACCTCGATCTCCTTGTAGCCCATCCGCACCAGCAGGTCGAACATGCGGCGCTTGCGGGCCGGGCTCATCGGGTCGATCAGCGCCTGGTTGCCGTCGCGCAGATCCACTGCGCACCACAGCGGGGCGCGGGTGGTGACCCGGTCCGGCCAGGTGCGGTCGGCGACGCGGATGGGCTCGACTTCCTCGGCGAAGGGCCGATACCGGCCGATCGGCATGGACGAGCCGCGCTGTGGATTCCAGGCGGGTTGTTCGGGTCCGGGTGGGCCGGCGGGTTTGACGATGGTGCGGGCCGACTTATAGACGTCGGGCGAATCTGGATTGGTCACGATAGTTGCTCCGGGGGATGAGAAGGAAACTCAGACCGGCGCATCGCGAACTCCCGCGACGGGAGGCCGGTCTTGATCAGACCCCGTCGCGGCGTCCGAGGAGGAGCACCCGCTGCACGTTGTGCACTCTACCGCGCGCGGGCTGGGCGCCAAAACTCGATGCGGTCGGTGAATGAGGCGTCACCGTTGCGGGGTCCGCCCGGACCTGCCCGCTCGTCCCCGGCGGGCCGTCGTCGTTTTTGTCGTGTCCTTGAGCGTCACCCTGAACTGCATCGCGCGGTAGGGCCAGCCCGTCGCCGTGTCCCACTGGGAGACCACCAGCCCGACGCCGCCCGGAACGTCCAGGCGCGAGCCGGGAAGAACGTACCCGCCGTACAGCTGCGCGACCCGGTTGTTCGGCAGGTCTTGCGCGTCCCAGGTCGTCCCGATGACCGGCGTTTGGATTTCCGCCTCGTAGAGGTTGGCGGTGGGGTCGTCGATGATGCGGTATCCCAGTGCGTACTCCGAGGACAGGAAGCCGCCGAGGATCCACGTGCCCGTATCGAGCCTGCGCAACGTCAGCTCGCCCCAGGTCTCGCCCGGGGGTGTGATCGGCGTGGGCGCGTTGCCCCACGCCCATTGGTTATCGGCCCAGCCCCAGCCGGAGTACTTGGTCTTGTTGCCGATATCGCCCGGACGCACGCGGCGCAGGATGATGCCCTTGTCGCGCTGAAAGCCGGTCGAGACGATGTACACCCAACCATCGTCGGGGTCGTAGTCCCACGACCACAGCTGTGCGAAGCCGTCGCACACCGACGCGGAAAAGGTGGCCTTGGCGCCCATCGCTCGCCAGGTGACGCCGTTGTCGGCGGAAGCCCAGATCCCGGTGCGGGTCACGTTTCCGAAGCCACGGTTGACGATGGCATGCAGGTACATCATCTGCCCGATGACCAGCACGTCCGACGGGATCACGGTGCTGATCCCGCCCTGTTTCCACGGCGGGCCGTCGTGGATGTACTGCCACAATTGCTGGGCGTAGTCCGGGTCAACGCCGCCCGCGCTCTCGTAGCAGATCTGGTTGTTCGTGTCCCCGCTGCCGATCAGGGCGACGGGGGCGCGCCAGTCACCCTGCCCGACGGCGAGGCCGGAGAAGGTGTCTCCGAACACCGACACCAGCTTGCCGTTCGGCGCGACCGCGCACACGCCCAGGTCGGTACAGGTCACCCCCCATTTGTCGGTGATACCCGGGCCGGTGATGTCTCCCACGTAGCCCTCGACGGGCGAGGCTGAGATTGTTGCCGCGCAAGGACTTTCGCGCCTCCACCGGTACACCGTCGAGCGGCTGATGCCGCTGTCGGCCGCCACCGTGGCGACCTTCTCTCCGGAGTTCACCCTGCGCAGTGTCTGGTTGCGCAGGGCGGCATCAGCCTTCCGCATGGCTCCTCCGCTGTTGGTCGAGTTCATTCGAGCACATCACGTCAGTTGTGCGGCGGCACGCGTAGCGCGCTACCTGTGTTCCCGGCAGCGCTCCGATCACCGACAGATGAGGTAGCCGATTACGCATCCCAACCCCGGATCGCCACCCCTACGGTCGACCTACCACCCAGATCAGGAGGATTCGATGACAACGTTGCAAGAGACCAGCCGAGTCAAAAGCGATGAGCCACCGCAGGACTGGAGCCACGTCCGCGGATTCGGCTGGCGCCCGCAGCTCCCGGACGCCCGCGACATGCTGTACATGCCCAGGCTCAAGGGCGCACTACCCCCCGCATATGACCTGCGTCCGTCGATGCCGGCGGTGTACGACCAGGGCCAGCTCGGATCGTGCACCGGAAATGCCATCGCCGCCGCGATGGAGTACGAGCGGGATCGACAGGGCTTGCCCGATTTCGTCCCTTCGCGGTTGTTCATCTACTACAACGAACGCGCGCTTGAAGGCACCGTGTCCAGCGACTCCGGCGCGATGATCCGGGACGGCATCAAGGTGGTCAACCGTGAGGGTGTATGCCCGGAGACGCTGTGGCCCTACGACATCGGCGTGTTCACCGTGAAGCCGCCGAAGCGCTGCTACGTCGCCGCGGCGAAGGACAAGGCGGTGCAATACGAGGCGATCCAGACGTTGGGGCAGCTCAAGGACGCCATCGCCTCGAACCTGGCGGTCGTGTTCGGGTTCACCGTGTACCAGAGTTTCGAGTCGCAGTCCGTCGCGCAAACGGGCGTGATGCCGATGCCCAAACCGGGCGAGGCCACCGTCGGCGGCCACGCGGTTCTCGCGGTCGGCTACTCGGATCCCAAGGGCCACATAATTGTTCGCAACTCGTGGGGGACCGCGTGGGGCGACCATGGCTACTTCTACATGCCTTACCAGTATCTGACCGGGTCCAAGAACGCCTCGGACAGCTCGCCGATCAACAGGGCGCACCTGGCGAGCGACTTCTGGGCGATCCAGGCGGTCTCGTCGTAGCACCTGACCGCGCCAGGTGCCCGCGAAGGCGCCCGCCCTGTCCGGTCGGCGGACGGGCGGGCGCCCCTTCATCAGCGCCAAACGGGTCGGCGGCGGCAAAAACGATTCGCCGTCACACGTATTCTGTTGTGGACCTATACACGGACCGAAAGAACAACAGTGGCGCTCGTCGTGCAGAAATACGGCGGATCGTCGGTGGCCGACGCCGACCGGATCCGCCGCGTCGCCGAACGCATCGTCGAGACCAAAAAGCAGGGCAACGACGTCGTCGTCGTCGTCTCGGCGATGGGCGACACCACCGACGACCTGTTGGACCTGGCCCAGCAGGTCTGCCCGGCCCCGCCGCCGCGGGAGCTCGACATGTTGCTGACCGCCGGTGAGCGCATCTCCAACGCGCTGGTGGCGATGGCGATCGAATCGCTCGGCGCGCAGGCCCGCTCGTTCACCGGTTCGCAGGCCGGCGTGATCACCACCGGCACCCACGGCAACGCGAAGATCATCGAGGTGACGCCGGGACGGCTGCGCACCGCGCTCGACGAAGGCCGCATCGTGTTGGTCGCCGGCTTCCAGGGGGTCAGCCAGGACACCCGCGACGTCACCACGCTCGGCCGCGGCGGCTCGGACACCACCGCGGTCGCCCTGGCCGCCGCACTCGGCGCCGACGTCTGCGAGATCTACACCGACGTCGACGGCATCTTCAGCGCGGACCCCAGGATCGTGCACAACGCCCGCAGGCTGGACACGGTGACGTTCGAGGAGATGCTCGAGATGGCGGCGTGCGGCGCCAAGGTGCTGATGCTGCGCTGCGTGGAATACGCTCGCCGCTACGACATTCCGGTGCACGTCCGCTCGTCGTATTCGGACAAGCCCGGCACCATCGTTAAGGGATCGATCAAGGACATAGGTATGGAAGACCCCATCCTGACCGGCGTCGCGCACGACCGCAGCGAGGCCAAGGTGACCATTGTCGGCCTGCCCGACATCCCCGGATACGCGGCGCGGGTCTTCCGGGCCGTCGCCGACGCCGACGTGAACATCGACATGGTGCTGCAGAACGTGTCCAAGGTCGAGGACGGCAAGACCGACATCACCTTCACCTGCTCGCGCGACAGCGGCCCCACCGCGGTGGAGAAGCTGGACGCGCTGCGCGACGAGATCGGGTTCACCCAACTGCTCTACGACGACCACATCGGCAAGGTGTCGCTGATCGGGGCCGGCATGCGCAGCCATCCCGGTGTCACCGCGACCTTCTGCGAGGCGCTGGCCGCCGTCGGCGTCAACATCGAGCTGATCTCCACCTCCGAGATCCGGATCTCGGTGCTGTGCCGCGACACCGAACTAGACAAGGCCGTCGTGGCGTTACACGAGGCGTTCGGTCTCGGCGGCGAGGAGTCGGCGACGGTATATGCGGGGACGGGTCGGTAGATATGGGTGCCAATGGGGTGTCGATCGGCGTAGTGGGGGCCACCGGCCAGGTGGGCCAGGTGATGCGCCGGCTGCTCGACGAGCGGGACTTTCCGGCGACCACCGTACGGTTCTTCGCGTCCGCCCGCTCGCAGGGCCGCAAGCTGGAGTTCCGCGGCCAGGAGATCGAGGTCGAAGACGCCGCGACGGCGGACCCGTCCGGGCTGGACATCGCCGTCTTCTCGGCCGGCAAGACGATGTCGCTGGTGCAGGCGCCGCGGTTCGCCGCGGCCGGAGTCACCGTGATCGACAACTCCTCGGCCTGGCGCAAGGACCCCGACGTGCCGTTGGTGGTGTCGGAGGTGAACTTCGCGCGCGACGCGCATCGGCGACCCAAGGGCATCATCGCCAACCCGAACTGCACCACGATGGCCGCCATGCCGGTGCTCAAGGTGCTGCACGACGAGGCGCAACTGGTGCGGATCGTGACGTCGACGTATCAGGCGGTATCCGGTAGCGGGCTGGCCGGTGTCGAGGAGTTGGCGACGCAGGCGCGCGCCGTCATCGACGGCGCCGAGGAGCTGGTGTACGACGGCGGCGCACTCGACTTCCCGGCGCCGAACACCTATGTCGCGCCGATCGCGTTCAACGTCCTGCCGCTGGCCGGCTCGCTGCTGGACGACGGTTCGGGGGAGACCGACGAGGACGCGAAGCTGCGCTTCGAGAGCCGCAAGATCCTCGGCATCCCGGACCTGTTGGTCAGCGGCACCTGCGTGCGGGTCCCGGTGTTCACCGGTCACTCGCTGTCGATCAACGCCGAATTCGCCCGCCCGCTGTCGCCCGAGCGGGCCCGCGAGCTGCTCGACGGCGCCCCGGGCGTCAAGGTCGTCGACGTGCCGACGCCGCTGGCCGCCGCCGGTGTCGACGAATCGCTGGTCGGCCGGATCCGGCACGACCCGGGCGTCCCGGACGGGCGGGGCCTGGCGCTGTTCGTGTCGGGGGACAACCTGCGCAAGGGTGCCGCGCTGAACACCATCCAGATCGCCGAGCTGCTGGCCGCCGAACTATAGTTCCCGGGTGAGCTCGGCTCGGGTCGCCCTGCTAAGCGTCTTGTGTTTGGTTGCGCCCCAGCCTGTTTGGCAAGCGCGCGCCGATCCGCCGGCGCCGGCGCCGGAGCCCGTCCTGCAGCCGCTGGCGCCGGGTCAGGTGGTGCGGATCGGGCCGACGGCCGGCACCGGAACCCCGACGGGGGAATACGGCATCGGCGCGACGGACCTGTGTGAGTTCGTCGAGTTCCCCACCGAACTGTTGCAGGTCTGCGGCGACAGCTTCGCCGGCCAGGGCGTCGGGTTCGGCGGCTGGTACTCGCCGATCGCGCTGCATGTCGACACCGCGTCGGTCGACGACCCCGCCGGGGTGCGCTACACCGGCGTCACCGGAATCGGCAAACCGCTGCTGGCCGACCCCACGCCGCCGGGCGACTCTCAGCTGCCGGCCGGGGTGGTGCAGGTCAACCGGCGCAACTACCTGATGGTCACCACGGCGAAAAACCTTGAGCCGCAGAGCTCCCGGCTGGTGATGGCCGAACCCGCGCGCGGTGGCTGGCAGACGGTCGCCGGGTCCCGCCGCGACGGTTCCTATCAGGGTGGCCGACAGTCGCAGATCAGCGGCTACTACGACCCGATCCCCACCCCGGATTCGCCGGGCGGCTGGGTGTACATCGTGGCCAACAGCTTCACGCGGCGAGATCCCGTGCTGCTGTACCGCGCCACGCCGCAGACGTTCGTCGACCGGTCCCGGTGGCAGGGCTGGGCGTCGGGGCCCGACGGCGGATGGGGCAAACCGCCGACGCCGTTGTGGCCGGACCAGGTGGGTGAGATGTCGATCAGGCAGATCGACGGCAAGGCGGTGCTGTCCTACTTCAACGCCAGCACCGGCAACATGGAGGTCCGGGTCGCCGACGACCCGACCTCGCTGGGCACCGCGCCCGTGACGACGGTGGTGCAGCACGACGAATGGCCCGATCCGGCCGAAAGCCTGCCGCCCCCCTACGACAACCGGCTCGCGCAGCCCTATGGCGGGTACATCTCGCCCGGGTCCACCCTGGACGAGCTGCGCATCTTTGTCAGCCAATGGGACACCCGCGCCCGGGCACGCGCGCCGTACCGCGTTATCCAGTTCGCGGTCAACCCGTTCAAGCCCTAGTCGAAGGCGCCTCCGGGTCCGTCAGCGCCGACGGCGTTGTTCGAGCAGGACGCCCAGCCATAGGAAGGCCGGCGGAGCCAGAACGGCCCACGCCAGCAGGGTGACCATCATGATGTTGCCCGCGGTCACGGTTCCTCCGGCGGGTAGTCGCGGCGCTGGTAGCAGGCGATGTTGCCAGACGCGGCACCGGCGTTTCAACGACTTACGCGAAACGGCGCCGGCTACGTTCCGTTCACCCCCGGCAGGCCGAGCAGCCCGCCGGCACCGCCTGCACCGGCGTTGCCCTTGGTTGTGCCTGTCCCCGGGTCACCGCCGTTGCCGCCGTTGCCGATCAGCCCGGCGTTGCCGCCGTTACCGCCGTCCCCGCCGACGGTGCCGAGGGCCTGGCCGCCGGCGCCGCCCGTACCGCCGCCGCCGACCAGCTTGCCGCCGTTGCCGCCGGCCCCGCCGTGACCGCCGGTGCCGGTGTCGCTGAGACCGCCTGCGCCACCGCCGCCGCCGGTGCCGAACAGGAACGCGGCGTTGCCGCCCGCCCCGCCGGCACCGCCGGTGAGCTCGCCGAACCCACCGATGCCACCGGCGCCGCCGGTGCCGAACAGGAACCCGGCGTTGCCGCCGGCCCCGCCGGCCCCGCCGGTGTTCGCGCTGCCGAATCCGCCGGCGCCACCGGCGCCGCCCGCGCCGAACAGGATGCCGGCATTGCCGCCGGCCCCGCCGTTCCCGCCGGTGTGGCCTGCCCCACCTGCGCCACCTGCGCCACCGGCGCCGAACAGCAGGTGGCTCCCGCCGGCCCCGCCGTTCCCGCCGGTGGTGGCCCCGGCCCCGCCGCTTCCACCTGTGCCGGCAGCGCCGAACAGCCCGCCGGCCCCGCCGGTCCCGCCCGACCCGCCGCCGCCGCTGGCGCTGCCGACTCCGCCGGCACCGCCCAACCCGCCGGCGCCGCCGAGCATCCCACCCGCGCCTCCGGCGCCGCCAGCGCCACCGGTGGTTGATCCCAGGCCACCGGCACCACCCAAGCCGCCGTGGCCCCCGAACAGTCCGCCGGCGCCACCAACTCCACCGGCCCCGCCGGTGACGGAGCCGAATCCGCCGACCCCGCCGGCACCGCCCGGCCCACCAAAGAGCCCGCCCGCCCCGCCGGCGCCGCCTGCGCCGCCGGTGTTGGCGAGGCCGCCCGGACCGCCTGCGCCTCCGGCCCCGCCCGCCCCGAACAGGCCGGCCGCTCCGCCTGCCCCGCCGTTCCCTCCGGGTGCGCCGGATCCGCCGTTGCCGCCGCTGCCGAACAGGATCCCGCCGGCCCCGCCGGCGGCCCCGGTCCCGGCGGCGCCGTTAGCGCCGTTGCCGATCAGCGGGCGCCCCAGCAGCAGCTCGGTGGGAGTATTGATTACCCCCAGCAGGCTCTCCAAGGGCGAGGCGTTGGCGGCCTCCGCGCTCGCATACAACCCGCCGGCGCCGGCCAACGCCTCGACGAACTGGCTATGAAACGCTGCCGCCTGATCGCTGAGCGCCTGAAACTCCTGCGCGTGGGTGGAAAACACCGACGCGATCGCCGCCGAAACCTCGTCGCCGGCGGCGGCCAGGACCCCGGTGGTCGGAGCCGCCGCCGCGGCCTTGGCCGCGCCGATCATCGACCCGATGCCCGCCACATCCGAAGCCGCCGACGCCACCACTTCCGGTACTGCGATCACAAACGACATCCCGCACCTCTCATTGAGTCCCGACAGACAATGAACGTCCCGCACCTTCGCTCGCTGCACGAGCCGATGGAGGGTGATCAGGACCGATTCACGGTAACGCAGCGACGGCCGGATCTGCGGTTTAGCCGAGCGTCGGCCACGTCGCAAGCGCCGAGGCCGGTCGAGCGCCTGGGGTCGCAGGCCGCCGCGCCCGTCGGGTAGCGCCCCCGTGATTTTGGCAGGTAGAACGCGGTTTTAGCTCATAGCAGCTACTTAACTAATGCATAGCCATAACTACTCTTAACGCACGCATCATTTGTCTCATGAGTGAAACATCTGAAACCCCAACTGTGCGGACAGCTACCGCAACCGAACCCGCGCCGGCGGCAGCGTCGGCGCTCTACCGGATCCCTCGGGTCTTCCTTGCCGCGGCATGGGTCGCCATCGTCGCCGGAGTCGTGTTCATCATCTCGGTGATCTTCTTCACCGGCATGGCGCTCGGGCATCACGGCCACGGGGGTCACCACCACAAGCACCACGCGGCGTTTATGCATCCGCACCGCTTCGGTCCCGGCGGACCGGGCGGCCCCGGCGGACCCGGCGGTGGTCCCGCGGCGGTCCAAGGCGGTGGGCCCGCTTCGGCGACCCCAGGCGCTCCGGGACCTAGCCAGATTCCGTCGTCCGTCGCCCCGTCTCGGACCCCGTAGTCGCGGCGGGTCGGTAAACCCATATCCGATGGCCCGGCGCTCGCACGAGCGCCGGGCCGCTCGATTCTCAGCAACAATTGCGTCTCGGACCTGTTATCGCCGTCGGCGACAGGGGCAATATTCAAGGCATGACCCAAACACCCGAACCGTCAACGCAACCGACGCCCGTCGCCGCGGCCCCGCCCGCGTACGCGCCGGTCAAGCCTCCGAAGGTCTATGTGGCCGCCGCGTGGGTGGTGATCGTCGCCGGGATCGTTTTCATCCTCTCGACCGTCTTCTTCGCGGGGGCCATGGTCATGGGAATCAGCCATCACTGGCATCACTACAAGCATCATCACGGCATGATGTACGGCCCCGGCGGACCTGGTGGCCCAGGTGCACCGTGGCAGTACGGCGGGCCGGGGGGTCCGGGCATGGGCCCGTGGGGTCCGCCGCCGGGCGCCGGTCCGGGCGGCCCGGGTGGCCCCTTCGGTCCGCCGCCGGGCGTCGGTCCGGGTGGCCCCAGCCAGACACCGACGCCCAGCGCGCCGGCGCCCGCGCCGAACACTCCGGGCAATCCGCGCCCGTAGGCATACCCGCCTTTTTTTGAACCGCTACAGAAACGCGGCCCGCTGGTCCGGTTTGTTCCGCCGCACCGAAAGTTGTTGGGCCGATTGCGGTTACGCGAAGGCCTCGAAGGGGGTCGGGGCCCGATAATCGATGTTCGCCACCCGGCAGCTGCCCTGGCATGATCGAAACCCATGACCATGCGCATCGGCGCGGCGGTAATGACCATCGGTGTGGTGGTCGGGGGAGCGCTGGCTGTTCCCGCGGCGGTGGCTCACCCGTCGGAGCCCGGGGTGGTGAACTACGCGGTCCTGCCGAAGGGATCGGTCGGCAACATCGTCGGCGGACCGATGGGCTGGGAGTCGGTGTTCACGCAGCCGTTCCAGGGCTATTCGGTCGACCTGCCGGTGTGCAACAACTGGGCCGACGTCGGGCTGCCCGAAGTCTTCGACGATCCTGATCTCGCGTCGTTCAACGGGGCAACCACACAGACGTCGGCCAACGACCAGACCCACTTCGTCAAGCAGGCCGTCGGGGTGTTCGCCACCAACGACGCCGCGGGCCGGGCGTTCCATCGCGTGGTCGACCGGACCGTCGGCTGCTCGGGCCAGACCACTGCGATGCATCTGGACAACGGCATCACACAGGTGTGGTCGTTCGACGGCGGCCCGGCGACGGGCGGCGACGCGAACTGGACGAAGCAGGAGGCCGGCACCGACCGTCGGTGCTTCGATCAAACCAGGCTGCGTGAAAACGTGTTGTTGCAGGCCAAGGTCTGCCAGTCTGGCAACGCGGGACCCGCGGTCAACGTGCTGGCCGGGGCCATGCAGAACGCGCTGGGTCAGTAGCGTGGTTTCCGGACACTCGGGTGGTCCGTCGCGGAAAAGTCCGGCAGGACGGGAATATGTCGGTGCGATCTGCAAGATGAAGTAGTGGCGATTATTTCTCCGTCAGCTGTGCAACCAGCGGTCCGCAGGCCATGCCGGGTCGGCCGGCCCCTCGAAGGGATAGTGATATGACGCCCGCGGCCGTCAGCACCGCCCAAGCCGAGATGGTCGACTCCTCCGCCGCCGCGACATACATCGCCGAGACCTGCCTGTCCGATGCGCCGCTGCGGTCCATCGGCCTCGAGCTCGAAGGGCATTGCCACGACCCGGTCGACCCGCATCGCAGGCCCGGCTGGGACGAAATCGCCGACGTGCTCGAGCACCTGCCCGACCTGCCGGGCGGCAGCGCCGTCACGGTCGAACCCGGCGGCGCCGTCGAACTGTCGGGTCCGCCCGCCGACGGGGTGCTGGCCTCCATCGATGCGATGAACCGGGACCAGGCCGTGCTGCGGTCGGCCTTCGCCGACGCCGGGTTGGGGCTGGTTTTCCTCGGGGCGGATCCGCTGCGGCCCCCGAGGCGCATCAACCCCGGCGCGCGTTACCAGGCGATGGAACAGTTCTTCCACTCCAGCCGCTCCGGCGAGGCCGGCGCGGCGATGATGACATCCACCGCGTCGATCCAGGTCAACGTGGACGCCGGGCCGCGGGACGGCTGGGCGGCACGGGTCCGGCTGGCGCACGCCCTAGGCCCCATGATGATCGCCATCGCCGCCAACTCCCCGATGCTGGGCGGGGAGTTCACCGGCTGGGTCTCCACCCGGCAGCGGGTGTGGGGGGACATGGACTCGGCGCGGTGCGGGCCCATCCTGGGGGCCAGCGGTGACGACCCGGGCACCGACTGGGCGCGCTATGCGCTCAAGGCCCCGGTGATGCTGGTGCACAACCCCGAGGCCACGGCCGTCACGCGGTGGGTGCCCTTCGCCGACTGGGTGGACGGCCGGGCGTTGCTCGGTGACCGGCGCCCGACGGTCGCCGACCTGGAATACCACCTGACCACGCTGTTCCCGCCGGTCCGGCCGAGGCAGTGGCTGGAGATCCGCTACCTCGACAGCGTGCCGGACGCCCTCTGGCCCGCCGTGGTGTTCACCTTGGTGACGCTGCTCGACGACCCGACCGCCGCCGACATCGCGGCCGAGGCCGTCGAACCGGTCGCCACCGCCTGGGACACCGCCGCCCGGGTCGGCCTTCGCGACCGGCGGCTCTACGAGGCGGCCAACAAGTGTGTCGCGGTCGCCGCCGAGCGGGCGCCGGCGGAACTGACCGAGGCGATGCAGCTGCTGGTCAGCGGAGTCGAGCGGGGCCGATGTCCCGGCGACGACTTCTCCGACGAGGTGATCGAGCACGGCATTGAGGCCACGGTCTCCAGGGCCGCGCGGTGGCCGCGAGGGGGCGCGTGACTTCCCGGGAAAAGCTCGCCGACGATATGGCGCGGGCGCGGGCGCGGACGCTGCGGCTGGTCGAATTCGACGACGCCGAGCTGTGGCGGCAGTTCGACCCGTTGATGAGCCCGCTGGTGTGGGACCTTGCGCACATCGGTCAGCAAGAGGAGTTCTGGTTGCTGCGCGGCGGCGATCCGTCCCGCCCGGGGATCCTGCCGCCGGCCGTCGAGGGCCTGTACGACGCCTTCGAGCACTCCCGGGCCAGCCGCGTCGAGCTGCCGCTGCTGTCGCCCGAGCGTGCGCGGTCCTATTGCCGGACGGTGCGCTCCGCCGCGCTGGACGCGCTGGACGCCCTGCCCGACGACCCCGCGGGAGACGAAGCGGCGTTCGCCTTCGGGATGGTGGTCAGCCACGAAAACCAGCACGACGAAACGATGTTGCAGGCGCTCAACCTGCGCGCCGGCGCGCCGCTGCTGCGCGACGGATCGGTGCTGCCCGCGGGCCGTCCGGGGCTGGCGGGAACGTCGGTGCTGGTCCCCGGCGGCCCGTTCGTGCTCGGGGTGGACGCCGCGAGCGAACCGTACTCGCTCGACAACGAGCGCCCGGCTCACGTCGTCGACGTGCCGGCTTTCCGGATCGGCCGGGTCCCGGTCACCAACGGCGAGTGGCGACATTTCATCGACGACGGCGGCTACGAGCAGCCGCGGTGGTGGTCCGAGCGGGGCTGGCAGCACCGACAGACCGCAGGCCTGACCGCGCCGCAGTTCTGGGGTCCCGACGGCCGAACCCGCGCGCGGTTCGGCTACATCGAAGACATCCCCGCCGACGAGCCGGTGCAGCACGTCACCTACTTCGAGGCCGAGGCCTACGCGGCCTGGGCCGGCGCCCGGCTGCCCACCGAGATCGAGTGGGAGAAGGCCTGCGCGTGGGATCCAGCGACGGGCGCCCGGCGCCGCTACCCGTGGGGCGCGCAGGAGCCGTCGGAAGCCGTGGCCAACCTGGGCGGCCGCGCGCTGCGGCCCGCGCCCGTCGGCGCATATCCCGCGGGCGCTTCGGCGTACGGGGTCGAGCAGATGCTGGGCGACGTCTGGGAGTGGACCGCGTCGCCGCTGCGGCCGTGGCCGGGGTTCGTCCCGATGATCTACGAGCGCTACTCGCAGCCCTTCTTCGACGGCGACTACCGGGTGCTGCGCGGCGGGTCGTGGGCCGTCGAGCCGGGGATCGTGCGGCCCAGCTTCCGTAACTGGGACCACCCGATCCGGCGCCAGATCTTCTCCGGTGTCCGCCTGGCGTGGGACGTGGCCGACTGATGTGCCGTCACCTGGGCTGGCTGGGCGCCGACGTGAGCGTCTCGTCGCTGGTGCTGGACCCGCCGTGCGGGCTGCGGGTGCAGTCGTATGCTCCGCGGCGCCAGAAGCACGGCCTGATGAACGCCGACGGTTGGGGCGTCGGGTTTTTCGACGGTGACATGCCGCGGCGCTGGCGCAGCCCGGCGCCGCTGTGGGGCGACGCGTCGTTCGCCTCGGTCGCGCCGGCGCTGCGCAGCCACTGCGTGGTGGCCGCGGTGCGCTCGGCGACCGTCGGCATGCCGATCGAGGCCACCGCGACGGCGCCGTTCACCGACGGCCGTTGGTTGTTGTCGCACAACGGTATCGTCGACCGCACGGTGCTTCCGCTCACCTCGTCGGCCGAATCCGTCTGCGACAGCGCCATACTCGCGGCCACCATCTTCGAGCGCGGGCTGGACGCGCTGGCCGACACCATTGTCGAAGTCGGCGCGGCCGACCCGTTGGCGCGGCTGAACATTCTGGCCGCCAACGGCTCTCGACTGGTGGCGACCGCGTGGGGCGACACCCTGTTCATCCTGCGCCGCGAAGACGGGGTGGTGCTGGCCAGCGAACCGTACGACGACGCGCCCGATTGGGAAGACGTGCCGGACCGTCACCTGGTGGAGGTCACCTCGGAGGGGATTCAGTTGACCCCGCTCAACTCGAAAGGATCTCGATGACGCTGACGCTGTCCAACCACCTGGCCGCCGACTCGGCGTATCACGCATTGCGTCGTGACGTGCTCGATGGCCTGCAGCAGACACCGAAGTCGTTGCCGCCCAAGTGGTTTTACGATTCGGTGGGCAGCGACCTGTTCGACCAGATCACCCGGTTGCCCGAGTACTACCCGACCCGTGCGGAGGCGGAGATCCTGCGCGCCCGGTCGGCCGAGGTCGCGGCCGCCAGCGAGGCCGACACGCTGGTCGAACTGGGTGCCGGCACCTCGGAGAAGACCCGCCGGCTGCTGGACGCGCTGCGGGACCGGGGCTCACTGCGCGGATTCGTGCCGTTCGACGTCGACGCCGGCATGCTGTCGGCGACCGCGACCGCCATCCAGCGCGAGTACCCGGGCGTCGAAATCAGTGCGGTCTGTGGGGATTTCGAGGAACACCTGACCGAGATCCCCGGCGGCGGGGTGCGGCTGTTCGTGTTCCTGGGGTCGACGATCGGCAATTTGACCCCCGAGCCGCGCGCGCGGTTCCTCGCGACGCTGGCCGGGGTGATGCGGCCGGGGGACAGCCTGCTGCTGGGCACCGACCTGGTCAAGGACGCCGACCGGCTGGTGCGCGCCTACGACGACGCCGCCGGTGTGACGGCCCGGTTCAACCGCAACGTGCTCGCGGTGATCAACCGCGAACTCGACGCCGACTTCGACATCGATGCCTACCAGCACGTCGCGCGGTGGAACACCGACGAGGAGCGCATCGAAATGTGGCTGCGGTCCGGCCGGAGCCAGCGGGTGCGCGTCGGGGCGCTCGACTTGACCGTCGATTTCGCGGACGGCGAAGAGATGCTGACCGAGGTGTCGTGCAAGTTCCGCCCCGACGGGGTGAGCGCCGAGTTGGCCGACGCCGGACTGCGCCGGATCCGATGGTGGACCGACGAAGCCGGCGACTTCGGGCTGTCGTTGGCCGTTAAGTGAGCCTCGGCGGTTCGCTGGCCGAGCGGTGGCGGGCGGCCCGCCCGCCCGTGGCCGGGTTGCACCTGGACAGCGCCGCTTGCTCGCGCCAGAGTTTCGCCGCCATGGACGCCGCCGCCAAGCACGCGCTGCACGAATCGGAGGTCGGCGGGTACGTCGCGGCCGAGGCGGCCGCCCCGCTGCTCGAGGCGGGCCGGGCGGCGGTCGCGACGCTGTGCGGCGTGCCCGACGCCGAGGTGGTGTTCACCACCGGCTCCCTGCATGCGCTGGATCTGCTGCTGGGCAGTTGGCCGGCCGAGCGGCGCACGCTGGCCTGCCTGCCCGGCGAGTACGGCCCCAACCTGGCGGTGATGGCCGCCCACGGGTTCGAGGCGCGGACCCTGCCGACCCTGGACGACGGGCGGCTGGCGCTCGACCAGGCGGCGTTCGATCTAGAGAGCGACCCACCTGATTTGGTGCATCTCACCCCGCTGGCCAGCCACCGGGGCGTGGTGCAGCCGCTCGCCATGGTGGCCAAGCTCTGCCGCCAGCTGGGCCTGCCGCTGGTGGTGGACGCCGCACAGGCGTTGGGCCACATCGACTGCGCGGTGGGCGCCGACGCGACGTATTCGTCCTCGCGCAAGTGGATCGCCGGACCCCGGGGCGTCGGTGTCTTAGCCCTGCGGCCCGAGCTGATGGGTCGACTGACACCGCGGCTGTCGGCGCCGCGCTGGGCGGCGCAACTGTCGGTGGCCCAGCAACTGGGCTTCGGGGAAGCGAATGTCGCTGCGCGCGTGGGGTTTTCGGTCGCCGTGGGGGAGCATCTGGCATACGGACCGGAATCGGTCCGTGCCCGGCTGGCCGAGTTGGGTGAGATCGCCCGCACCCTGCTGACCGATGTCGACGGCTGGCTGGTGGTCGAAGAGGCGGACGAGCGCAGCGCCATCACCACGCTGGCCCCCGTCGACGGCGCCGACCCTGAAGCGGTGCGGGCTTGGCTGCTCGCCGAGCGACGCATTGTGAGCACCTATGCCGGGGTGGCCCGCGCGCCCCGAGAACTGTCTGGGGCGGTGCTGCGTATTTCCCCGCACGTCGATACGACCGGCGACGACCTCGAGACGTTCGCCGAGGCGCTGATCGCAGCGACAGCGGCGACCGGCACCTAGCTGTTGCCGCCCACTGCACGGCGCGGCCAAAAATACCGAACTCGTCAATTTCCACCTTAATTTTGACCGAAAGTATGAAAAAGCCTGTTCTTATTAGGCACGTGTGGGGTAGCTTTTGGCGTTAGCAGCACGCGGCGGATCACTCTTTATGAAGCGGCTCGCCGCTCGGCGATGGAGCCGGTGAAAAGAGGTGCGGAATGAACTTCGCAATGTCACCGCCTGAGATGCCGCATGCCGCCTGGGACGGGTCGACCGATGAATTGGCTTCGGCCGCCGTCACATTCGCTTTGCTCGCCCGTTTTCGGCGTCCGTGAAAGGAGACGGAGATGTCGTATGTGGTTACCGTGCCGGAAGCGGTGCAGGGTGCAGCCCAAGACCTGGCGGGCATTCGCGCCTCGCTGACGCAAGCCGCCGCGATCGGGGGGCCCACCACCGGGATTGCGACCGCCGCGGCAGACGAGGTATCGAACGCAATCGCTTTCGTCTTCGGCAGCGCCGGCCAGCAATTTCAAGCTCTCAACGCCCAGGCGCAGGCATTTCATGCGGAATTCGAAAGCTTGCTGAATGCCGGCGCGGCGGCATATGGCAGCGCCGAGGCTGCTAACGCCGGGCAGGTGCTGAGCAACGCGGTAGCCGGTGCTGCGCCGCCCGCCGCGGCGGTACCCGCAGCGACCTACCGAACCTTCAACCTTTTCAACGGCCTGCTGGACATCAATATCGGGACCGGCGGCATTCAATTCACGATCAGCACACCCGGGTTCACGTTGCCGGCGGTGCACGTGCCCCCGATCAGCGTCGCCCCCTTCAACCTGCCCCAGCTCACCATTCCGGCCGTCAACATTCCGGCCGGTGCCACGCTCGCGAATCTCACGGTGAGTCCGTTCAACCTGCCGCAATTGTCGATACCGTCGATCAATATTCCGGCCGGGACGACGCCCGCCAACATCACCGTCGGCGCATTCAACCTGCCGCAGATAACGACCCCCGCCATAACGGTGCCGCCGATCAACCTGCCCGCGGTGACAATACCGCCGTTCCAGACGCCCCTCGTCCAGGTTTCGGGCTGGAGCCTGCCTTCGATAACCGTTCCCCGAATCGACCTTCCGCAGATACAGTTCCCGGATATCAATGTTCCGGGTGGGGGGCAGACAGTGGTCCATTTACATACCGGGAACGTCCTCTTCCCGGACTATGACATCAACCTTCAGTCGTTCGATATCAACGCGCCGTCACTCGGCTTCAACACGCAAGGATTTATTTCTCAATTCGGTATCCCCAGTATTCAAATCGGGCCCCTGACCCTGCCGATCCTGAGCGTCAGCAACCCGAGCGGCGGCGACTATGTGTTCCCGTCCATCGGCCTTTCCGGCTTCTCCATCCCATCGATCACCATTCCGCCCATCGCCGTCGGCGGGTTCACGCTGCCGCAGGTCAGTTGGCCGGCCTTCGCCACGGCGCCACTGACCATCCCGCCGATCGGTGTCGGTGGTTTCACGCTGCCCCAGGTTAGCTGGCCGGCTTTCGCCACCGAGCCGCTGACGATCCCGCCCGTCGGCGTCGGCGGCTTCAACCTGCCCGGTATCGACATCCCCAACATCACCGTGGCGCCCGTTCAGGAAGATCAGTTCACGATCCCGCCGGTCCCCACCTGGTTGAACGGGCTGACCATCGAAGCGAACACGTTCATTTCGATCGTCAACGACGTCGCGGCCAGCCTGCTGGGCACGGGCCCCTAACGGCCGCCGCGTGGCGCCGTAGCGTCGGCCGGCCTGACACGCTGGCCGCAGTGACGCTCGCGCGGATTAGGCCCGGCGACGGGTGGATCGTCACCTTCGTCGAGGTGCGGCGGGGTCCCGTGGACTGACGGCGCTCCGCTCCCCGGCGCGTTCTGGCCGTTTTCCGTCGCGGCTATCCAGCTAGCGAATGCATACTCTGAAAATCGCCGTTTCACTTGACTAAAGGTATGGAAATCGGCTGTACTCACTTATATCCGGTCGGTAGCTGCGGCCGCTGCTCCAGGGCTCGACAACTTTCACCGGCCTCCGCTCGATGACGAGCTGTGAGAAAGGGATGCGAGATGTCGTTCGTGATTGCAACGCCGGATCTGGTTCAAAGTGCGGCCGCGGACCTGGCGGGCGTACGTTCGTCGCTGGCCGAAGCGGCGGTGACCGCAGCAGGTCCCACGACGGGGCTAGCGGCTGCGGCTCGGGATGAGGTTTCGGTCGCGATCGCTTCGGTGTTCGGCAACGTGGGCAAGGAATTCCAAGCTCTCGCTACGCAGGCGCAGGCGTTCCATCAGCAGTTCGTCTCCATGATGAGCACGGGTGCGGGCGCCTACGCGGCCGCCGAGGCCGCCAACGCAGGGCAAGTTCTGGGCAACGTACTCGGCGGCGCGCCGGCGGCCGCCGCTGCCGTGCCGGCGGCCGCCCAAACGTACCTGGACGGCCTCCTGACGCTTGACTTTGGGCCGAGCAGCGTCTTGGTCACAATCGGCACACCCGTGATCAACCTGCCGCCGATACACATACCGCCCGTGAATCTCGGCGCTTTCGCTCTGCCCCAGATTAGTCTTCCGTCCATCAGCATTCCTGGCGGGTTGACGCCCCCGAATATACAACTAAGCCCCTTTAGTTTGCCGAAGATATTTATTCCGCCCATTCATGTCGGGCAATTCACGTCGCCTCCCATACATGTGGCTCCATTCAACCTGCCGCAGATAATAACTCCCCCCATATCTGTGCCTCCCATACAACTGCCCTCGGTGACTGTGCCCGGCTTCAGTCTTCCTGAAATCTCGGTCCCTGGCTTCAGCCTCCCGGAAATCTCGGTTCCCGGCATCACCTTGCCCACGATAACTGTCCCTACTATTAGTCTTCCCGCGATAACTTTCCCGGATCTCTCAGTCATAGGGGCCAATCAACCGTTAGTTACGATTAACACGACCGGGTTCGGCTTACCGATCGGTCAAATAAGTATTAACCTTCAGACCTTTGATATAAACGGCGGGCTTGGCCTGCACACACCCGGCTCGATTTCCGGATTCACCATACCGTCCATTACCCTTGGGGCATTTACTATACCGCCCATTGGCCTTGGGGCATTTACTATACCGCCCATTGGCCTTGGGGCGTTTACCATACCGCCCATTAGCCTTTCCGGCTTCACGATTCCGTCCCTTACCCTCAACCCCATCCACGTCGGCGGGTTCACCCTGCCGCCGATCAACGAGCAAGGATTCGATTTGCCGCCGGTGACCATTCCGCCGATCCGGATCGGCGAATTCACGTTCCCGTTCCTCAGCTTGCCGCCGTATAACACGCCGCCGTTGATCATCCCGCCCATCGGTATCGGCGCCTTCGGCCTGCCCGATATCGAAATTCCCCCCATCAACATCGGCTCGATCCCGCTGTTCCAGTTCGAACTTCCGATCTGACCGGCTGTTTCCGCGCACGGGCCGGCTTGACAAGAAGTCAGCCGGCCTTGTGCGCGGTCAGCAGGTAGGCCGGCATCTTCATCCGGCCCTTCTCGTCGCGGTCGTGCGCCGGGAACTCGAACGGCGCGTCGGTGATCGGCGGGATGTTCGCATGGATGAAGGCGGGCCGGATCTCGTCGATCTCCCAGTACTTGCTCACCGCGGCGCGCAACTCGTCCTCGTCGACCTCGTTGGGCTTGGGCTCCATCTCGGCGGGAAAGGCGCCCTTGGCGAACACCAGGACGAAATAGCCGGCGCCCGGTGCCGCCGCGCGGTGGATCGAGCGCAGGTAGCCGTCGCGGCCCTCGACCGGGAGCGAGTGGAACAAGGTCGAGTCCACGATCGTCGAGAAGCGTCCTTCCGAACCGGGTGGGTAGGCGGCGAAGTCGGTGATGTCGGCCTGCACGAAGCCCGCGGTGGTCAGGCCTCGCTCGCGGGCCGCCTTGGAGGCGGCGGCGACGGCGGTCGGCGTGAGGTCGATGCCGACCACGGTGTAGCCCTGCGCGGCCAGCGCCAGCGACAGCTCGGCGTACCCGCACCCGGCGTCCAGCACGTCGCTGCGAAATTTTCCGGCCGTGATGAGCGCCGCCAATTCCGGCTGCGGCTCCCCGATGTTCCACGGTGGCGGCCCCTGGAATTCGCCCTCCTCGCGGTACGCACCGTCCCAGTCCATGATTTCGGATGACATGGTTCCCCTATTGATCCCAGGTGTGCACCGGCTCGTTGCTATGCATGTGTTCGCAGTACCGTCGCAGCATTTCGGCGAGCGCGGCGGGCCGGCTCATGCCGCCGGCTTCCAGCGTACGCACGGTGGACACCTGCCAGCTGGCGCCGTTGCGGCCGGCGCGGGCGCGACCCTCGATGACGCCGAGGAACCGGTCGCGCACCTCGGCGTCGACGCCCCAGCGGCGCAGCCCGTCGTCGGCGATCGGCAGCAAGGTGTCGAGCACCAGCTCGCGCGCCGTCACCTCGCCCCGATCGGGCCAGTGCAACCGGGCGTCGATGCCGTGGCGCGCCGCCTCGAGGAAATTCTCCCGTGCCACAAGGAAATCCATCCGGTTCGAGAGCGGATCCTCGGCTTCGGACAGGCCGCGCAGCACGCCGTAATAGAAGGCGGAATTGCCCAGCATGTCGATGACGGTCGGCCCGGCCGGCAACACCCGGTTCTCCAGCCGCAGATGCGCGCGACCGTCGACCACGTCGTAGACGGGCCGGTTCCACCGGTACACGGTGCCGTTGTGCAGGCGCAGTTCGGGCAGCTGCGGGGTGCGCCCGGCGGCCAGCTCGGCGACCGGGTCCTCGTCGGACACCTCGGGCAGCAGGGACGGGAAATACTGGATGTTCTCCTGGAACAGGTCCAGCACGGAGGTGATCCACCGCTCGCCGAACCACACCCGCGGCCGCACGCCCTGGGCCTTGAGTTCCTCGGGCCGCGTGTCGGTGGACTGGGTGAACACCTCGATCCGGGTCTCCGACCACAGCTGGTGGCCGAAGAAGTACGGGGAGTTGGCGCCCAGCGCGAGCTGCGGCCCCGCGAGGATCTCGGCCGCGTTCCAGTTGGCGGCGAACTCTGCGGGGGCGAGCTGTAGGTGTAATTGCATGCTGGTGCAAGCGGATTCGGGCGCAATGGTGGCGGCGTTCCAGCTCAGCGGCTCCGGGCCGGAGATGTCGATCGGGATGTCCTCGCCGCGCGCGGAGAAGATCGAGTCGTTGAGGGCGGCATACCGCGTCGAGTCGCTCATCCAGCCGTCGTCGAGGTGTTCGGGCATCAGCGTGGGCAGGATGCCGATCATCACGATGTGCGCCCCGCCCGAGTTGGCCTTGGCCTCGGCGTCATTGAGGCTGGCCCGCACCTCGGCCTCGAGGTCCAACCCCGTGTGCCCGGGCAGCGGGCGGGGCGGCACGTTGAATTCGATGTTGTAGGCGCCCAATTCGGTCTGGAAAGCCGGGTCGGCGATCGCCTCCAGCACGGACCGGTTCGACATGGCCGGCTGGTAGTCGGCGTCGACGAGGTTGCACTCGATCTCCATGCCGGTGAGCGGCCGGTCGGAATCGAAGCGCGACTGGGCGAGCATCGTCTCGAAGACGTTCAGGCACAACCGCACCTTGCGCCGGTACTCCGAGCGTTGTGCGCGGTCATACGTGGTGCGCTTGACCTCTTCGCCCACAACGCCGATGCAACAGGTTTACCGGCGGCAATGCAAGGGCGACAGGCTGACCAGTGCTGACGCCGGTCGGGTGGGTAGACCATGATGGACCTACAGGTGTCAATCACGGGTGGAGGAGAGCTAGTTGGCCGAGTCCGCTGAATTCGTAGCCGCAATCGATCAGGGCACCACCAGCACCCGCTGCATGATTTTCGATCACGACGGTGCCGAAGTTGCCCGCCATCAGCTCGAGCACGAGCAGATCCTGCCCCGCGCGGGCTGGGTGGAGCACGACCCGGTGGAGATCTGGGAACGCACGTCGTCGGTGCTGACGTCGGTGTTGAACCGGGCCAACCTGTCGCCCAAACAGCTGGCAGCACTTGGGATTACCAACCAACGCGAAACAACGCTGGTATGGAACAAGCGGACCGGGCGGCCGTACTACAACGCGATCGTCTGGCAGGACACCCGCACCGACCGGATCGCGTCCGCGCTGGACCGCGACGGCCGCGGGGACGTGATTCGCCGCAAGGCCGGCCTGCCGCCGGCGACGTATTTCTCCGGCGGCAAGCTGCAATGGATCCTGGAAAACGTCGACGGGGTCCGCGAAGCCGCCGAGAGCGGCGACGCCCTTTTCGGCACCGCCGACACCTGGGTGTTGTGGAATCTCACCGGGGGCCCGCGGGGCGGCGCGCACGTCACCGACGTGACCAACGCCAGCCGGACCATGCTGATGAACCTGGAAACGCTGGACTGGGACGACGAGCTGTTGTCGTTCTTCGCCATCCCGCGCGCGATGCTGCCGGCGATCGCGGCTTCCTCGCCCGTCGAGCCCTACGGGGTGACGCTGGAAACCGGGCCGCTCGGTGGCGAGGTACCGATCACGGGAGTCCTGGGCGACCAGCACGCGGCGATGGTAGGTCAGGTGTGCCTGGCCGAGGGCGAGGCGAAAAACACCTACGGCACCGGCAATTTCCTACTGCTCAACACCGGCGAGACGATCGTGCGCTCGGACAACGGCCTGCTGACCACGGTCTGCTACCAGTTCGGCGACGCCAAACCCGTGTACGCGCTTGAGGGTTCGATCGCGGTCACGGGCTCGGCGGTGCAGTGGTTGCGTGATCAGCTCGGCATCATCAGCGGCGCCGCGCAGAGCGAGTCGCTGGCCCGTCAGGTCCCCGACAACGGCGGGGTGTATTTCGTACCGGCGTTCTCCGGGTTGTTCGCCCCCTACTGGCGATCCGACGCCCGCGGCGCGATCGTGGGGCTGTCGCGGTTCAACACCAACGCGCACCTGGCGCGGGCGACGCTGGAGGCGATCTGCTACCAGAGCCGCGACGTGGTGGACGCGATGAAGGCGGATTCCGGTGTGCGCCTTGAGGTCTTGAAGGTCGACGGCGGCATCACCGGCAACGACCTGTGCATGCAGATCCAGGCCGACGTGCTGGGCGTGGACGTGGTGCGGCCGGTGGTCGCCGAGACGACCGCGCTCGGCGCCGCCTATGCGGCGGGCCTGGCCGTCGGGTTCTGGGCCGATCCGTCGGACCTGCGGTCGAATTGGCAGGAGGACAAGCGCTGGACGCCCAACTGGGACGACGAGCAGCGCGACACCGGATACGCGGGTTGGCGCAAGGCCGTGCAGCGGACCCTGGACTGGGTTGACGTGTCCTAACACGTCGTAGTCCAGGGACCGCTGCTGCCGGGCCTCAGTCCTCGCCGAGGATGCCGTAGACCTCGCGGCGGGCGTTGTTGATGATCTCGACGATGCGCTGCTGCTGCTCGGCCGTGGCGGTGTGCGCGGATTGCGCGACCGCGCCGAACAACTGGCCCATGGCCGCGCGCAGGTTGACCGCACCCGGGTCGGCACCTTCGGCGATCTCGTCCCACGGCTTGGTCTCGATCTTCTCGGCCGCCGCGCGTCCCTCGTCGGTCAGCTCGAAAAGCTTTTTGCTGCCGTCGGTTTCGCTCGCGCTGATCAGGCCCTCGTCGTCGAGCAGTTGCAGCGTCGGGTACACCGACCCGGGGCTGGGCCGCCAGATTCCGTTGCTGCGCTCGGCGATCTGCTGGATCATCTCGTAGCCGTGCATCGGCCGCTCGGCCAGCAGGGCCAGGATGGCCGCGCGCACGTCGCCGCGGCGTCCGCGGCCGGAGCCGCCGCGACGTCGTCCGCCGCGACGGCCGCCGGGGCCGAAGCCGAAGCCCGGGCCGAACCCGGGGCCGAATCCCGGCCCGAAACCGGGGCCGAAGTGGTCACCGGCGTGGTCGCGCAGGTGTTCGCGGAATTCCCGCCGGGCCTGACGCCTGGCGTCGTGCAGGGCGCGGCGGTCCACCGGGCCGGGTCCGAATCCGAATCCGAAGCCGGTCCGGCCCGCGAAGGGGCCCTCGGGGGGAGTGAATGGGTTGCTCATTGTTGGTAGTTCCTCTCGATCGTTTGGGGGTAACGCGCCGATCGCACGCTACGTCATATCACGATATATCGGAACCTAACGCGATGCAACGAGATATTCCGATAACTTCGGCCTGGGTGGCGACGAAATCGCGTTGACCTGCGAAAAGCGAATTTTGGTCCGACGTCGGTCGCGCGGTTTGCATCCCCCGGGCCGCGGGTAGCACCTGAGGGATGAACGCTGACAACAACCTGACGGTGGGCGGCGGGACGCAACGCGCTACCGACCCCACCGGGGCCGGCGACGCGCAAGGTCGCAACGCGTGGCCGTGGGTGAACTGGGGGTTGGCGCTGGCGACGGTGCCCGCGGCGGCCATCGTGATGCTCTTCGCGCTCGGTGCGGTGATGAGCACCGCCGGGTGTGCGGACCGGAGCTGTCCCGACCTGGGGCGCGGCGGCATCGATTTCGGCGTCGCGTTTTATGGCGCACCGGTGGTGGCGTTCGTCGTCCTGCTGGTCTCGTTCTTCACCGCAAAGCGTCGCGGCGGCATCGCAGTCCCGCTGGTGGGTTGGGCGCTGCTGATCGCCGACGTCCTGCTGATGGCCGCGGCGGTCTCCGGCTAGGGTTTCAGGGCTTGAGTGTGCACTGACGGCTTTGCGTGGTGCGCCAGGGTTGAAAATCGCCGAATCTTCCAGCCCAGGGCTCACACACAAAACCCACGGTTCACACTCAAGGGGTGATGACGCCGTCTCCGGCTAGCCGGGCGGGGCGAAGCCGCCAGGCTCCGGCTCAGGCCAGGGGACCGGGGGCTGCTGGGGTTGCGGCGATTGCGGCAGTCGCGGCCAGTGTGCTGGCGGTTGCGACCAGGGCGCGGCCGGTGGGGCCGGCGCTGGCCAGGGGCCCGCGGGCGGCATCGGGGGCAGTTGGGGACGCAGCCGGGCCAGTTCGCGGCGGTGCCGCTCGGCGAGCACCGCGGCGAGCACCAACTCCGGCGGGGCCCCGGGCGGTGGTGGTGGTGCGATGCGCGACACGACGTCGCCGGCGATCCGGTAGGCCATCTGTAGGCGCAAGTGAGGATCGAGTTGCGGTGCGCGGGAAAGGAATTGGCGCGCCACCTCGGCCTGGCCGGGGCCCAATCCCGACAGCTGCAGCGAGGATGCCCACCACGCCAGCGAGGGCGGCATCACCGGCGGCGGACTCAACCGAGGGCCGCGCTCGCTCACGACGACCGTGCCGGCGAAGACGTCGCCGATGCGCTTGCCCTTCGGGGAGAAGATGCTGCAGATCACCGCCGGACTGCCGGCGAGCATCCAGATCTCCACCACCGACGCCAGCGCCCGAAACAGCGCCTGCCGGAAGCGTTCTGGGCCGCCGTCCTCGGACACCACCCGCAGGCCCAGCGCCATCTTGCCCACCGACCTTCCCCGCGTGGCGGTTTCGAACGCCAACGGATAGCCGACGACCACCAAGACCGTGAAGATGAGCAGGACGGCGGTGCTCAGCGCCGAGTCGAACTGGGTCAGGGTGGCCGCCCACAACATCAGACCGAGCACGTAGCAGATGAAGATCACCGTGATGTCGATCAGCGCGCTGGCCGCGCGCACCGGCAACTGAGCGATCTGCACGTCGAGCACCACTGCGTCCCCGGTCACCACCTCCGACATAACACCGAACGGTACAGGCCGATTAGGCTGCGCAGGGTGGACGTCGACGCATTCGTGCTGACCCATCGCGGTACGTGGGACCGGCTCGACCAGTTGGTCAAGAGGCGCCGGTCGTTGACGGGTGCGGAGGTCGACGAACTCGTCGAGCTTTACCAGCGGGTCTCCACCCATCTGTCGATGCTGCGGTCCGCGTCGTCGGATTCGCTGCTCATCGGTCGGCTCTCGAGCCTGGTCGCGCGGGCCCGCTCCGTGGTGACCGGCGCCCATGCGCCGCTGAGCAGCACCTTCGTCCGCTTCTGGACGGTGTCGTTCCCGGTGGTCGCGTACCGCACCTGGCGGTGGTGGTTGGGAACGGCGGTGGCGTTTTTCGCCGTCGTGGTGATCATCGCGATGTGGGTGGCCGGCAATCCGGAGGTGCAGTCGGCCCTCGGAACACCAAGTGAGATCGACGAATTGGTCAACCACGATGTCGCGTCCTACTACAGCGAACACCCCGCCGGCGCGTTTGCCCTGCAGGTCTGGATCAACAACTCCTGGGTGGCCGCGCAGTGCATCGCCATGTCGGTGGTGTTGGGGTTGCCGATCCCGATCATCTTGTTCAACAACGCCGCCAACCTCGGGCTGATCGCCGGGCTGATGTTTCAGGCCGGCAAGGGCGGCATCCTGCTGGGCCTGCTGATCCCCCATGGGCTGCTGGAGCTGACGGCGGTATTCCTTGCCGGCGCAACCGGAATGCGGCTGGGCTGGTCGGTGATTTCGCCGGGCGATCGCCCCCGCGGGCAGGTGCTCGCCGAGCAGGGCCGCGGCGTCGTCTCGGTCGCCGTCGGGCTGGTGGGCGTGCTACTGGTCTCGGGGCTGATCGAGGCGCTGGTGACGCCGTCACCGTTGCCGACGTTCGTCCGGGTGGGCATCGGGGTCATCGCCGAAGCCGCGTTCCTGTCCTACATCGTGTATTTCGGCCGCCGCGCGGCGAAGGCCGGCGAGACCGGCGACGTCGAAGACGCGCCCGACGTGGTGCCGACCGGCTGAGCCCACCGAAACTTACAGTCGCCCGGTGGCTTTCATCGCCAGATAGCGGTCGGCCAGGGCGGGCGCGATCTCGGTGGGCGGGGCGTCGACGACCTCCACGCCGCCGCGGCGCAGCCGCGTCGCGATCGCGCCCCGATCGTTGCGGGAGCGTTCCGCGGCCGCGGCGTCGTAGACCGCGGCCGCGTCCGAGCGCCCGGCGGCCATCTGGTCGACGCGCGGGTCGCCGACGGCGGCGATCATCACGTGGTGCCTGGCCGACAGCTGCGGCAGCACCGGCAGCAGGCCCTCGTCCAAGGCGGTCGCGTTGAGGTCGGTCAGCAGCACCACCAGCGACCGCCGCCGGGTGCGCCGCAAGATGGTGGCAACCATTGCGCGCCAATCCGATTCGACCAGCGCCGGATGGACCGGGGCCATCGCATCGACCAGCTGGGCGAGCAGCTCGGTGCGCGACGCGCCGAACACGCCGGCCCGGCTCACCCGGTCGTGGGCGAGGAAGTCGACATGGTCGCCGGCCCGCGACGCGAGCGCGGCCAGCAGTAGCGCCGCGTCCATCGCCCAGTCCAGCCGGGGCCAGCCCGCCGGGTCGGAGGCGGTGGGGTCGACGCCGACGCGACCCGCCGCCGTGCGGCCCGTGTCGAGCGCGATCACCACGCGCCGGTCGCGTTCGGGTCGCCAGGTGCGGACCACCACGTCGGCGCGCCGGGCGGACGCGCGCCAGTCGATCGAGCGCACGTCGTCGCCGACGACATACTCACGCAGCGAATCGAACTCGGTTCCCTGCCCGCGTATCAGTGTCGGCAAGAGGCCGTCGATCTCGCGCAGCTTGGCGAGCCGCGACGGCAGGTGCTTGCGCGACAGGAACGGCGGCAGCACCCGGACCTGACCCGGCACCGACCGCGAACCCTGCCGCCCGGCCAGCCCCAGCGGTCCGATCGAACGCGCCGTGACCGCGGCCGCGCGCTGATCGCCGCGACGAACCGGCCGCAGCCGGGTCTCCAGCGGCTGCGCCTGCCCGGCGGCGATGTTGACGGCGTGCATGCGCGGCTCGGCGCACGCGCTGGGCGGCCAGGCGTCGCGGATCTGGCCGCGGAATCGCCGGCGGCCGTCGTTGTGCACCTGCAGGGTGACCAGCACCGGTTGCGCGAGCCGGGCCGAACTTTCCGCCGAACGGGTATAGCGCAGCGCACGGGTGCTGGCCGCCAGCGTGGCATCGACGACCACCAACGTCACTAGCAACACCAGCAGTACCACGAAAGCCCTTGTAGGCCAGGGTGATACCGCGATGGGCAGGACGCAGATCAGCGCCAGCAGCCCGGTGCGCCCGGTCAGGATCATCGGCGCCGCTCCTCCTCATCGCTGCGCTCTGCATCGTCGCCGACGCAAATCACTAGCGTGGCACCGGCACCGACGCCAGGATTCCGTCGAGCACGCCGTCGGGCGTCGCCCCTTCCAGCTCGGCCTCGGGGCGCAGCATCACCCGGTGCCGCAGGGTCGGGCGGGCCATGGCCTTCACGTCGTCGGGGGTGACGTAGTTGCGGCCGGACAGCCAGGCCCACGACCTCGCGGTGCCCAGCAGCGCCGTCGCCCCCCGCGGCGACACACCCAGCTGCAGGGCGGGCGACGAGCGGGTGGCCCCGACGATGTCGACGATGTAGCCCAGCACCTCGTCGGCGACCAGGACCTGTTGCACCGCCTTGCGCCCGGCCGCGAGCTCGTCCGGCCCGGCCACCGGGGTGATCTCCGACAGGTCGCGGGGATCGAAGCCGTGCGCGTGCCGGCCGAGGATGGCGATCTCGGCGTCGCGCGACGGCAGCGTCACGTTGAGTTTGAGCAGGAACCGGTCGAGCTGGGCCTCGGGCAGTTGGTAGGTGCCCTCGTACTCGATCGGGTTCTGGGTCGCGGCGACGATGAACGGGTCCGGCAGCGGCTTGGCCTCGCCCTCGACGCTGACCTGACGCTCTTCCATCGCCTCGAGCAGCGCGGCCTGCGTTTTGGGTGGGGTGCGGTTGATCTCATCGGCCAGCAGCAGGTTGGTGAACACCGGGCCCGGCCGGAACACGAACGCGGCGGTGCGCGCGTCATACACCAGCGAGCCGGTGACGTCGCCGGGCATCAGGTCGGGAGTGAACTGCACCCGCTTGAACTCCAGCTGCAGGGCGGCCGACATCGCGCGCACCAACAGCGTCTTCGCCACGCCCGGAACACCTTCCAGCAGCACGTGCCCCCGGCACAACAGCGCTATCACCAGGCCACTGACGACCCCCTCCTGCCCGACGACGGCCTTGGCCAGCTCGGACCGCAACGCCAGCAGCGCCTCGCGTGCCGCCTCAGCGGTCGGGGTTTGTGATTGCGTCACGTTCGTGTGACCTGCCTTTCGATGTCGTCGAGCGCACGGGCAAGTTGTAGCAGGTCGTGGTCGGTGGCCGGCGGTGGCCCGAACAGGTGGTAGGAAACGAATCCCGGGTCGGCGCCGCTGCGCCGGGCCACTGTCGCCACCACCGCGGGCGCCGGCGCGCCCGGGCCCAGGCCGAGCCGGGGCAGCAGTCGCTGAATCGTGGCGGCGCGCAACGCCGCGGCGGCGCGGTCGCGGGCGCGCCGGGACCGGTAGAGCCGGCCGCGGCCCTCGACGGTCTCCGACGCGCGCACCACGACGGGTAATTCCTCGGCCACCAGCGGGCCAGGCCGGCGGCCCTTCCACAGGGCAACCAGCAGTACGACGACGCACAGCTGCCACACGATCCAGGTCACATTTTCCGGGATCAAATCGGAAACACTTGACGGGGACGACGTTTCACCCTCGACGCGGTGGGGCGCGTACCAGATGAGCCGGGGCCGTGCGCCCGCGAGGTTCATGGCCAGGGCGGCGTTGCCCGCCTGCAGCAGGCTTCCGTTGGTCATGAAGTCGGTGCTGCCGACCACCGTGACGATTCGCCCGTCGTCCCGATACCGGATGAGTATCCCGTCGTAGCAGCTCGTCATGGACCGGTTGTCGGTCGCCCGATAGGTGTCGCTGGGCCCGAACCGCACCGTCCCGGCGCGGTCCGCCTCTCGCAGTGAGCAATTCGGGCTCTTGTCGAATGCCGTGCTGCCGGCCGACATGCGCACCCCGGGCATCAGCGCCTCCCGGGTGCGCACCGTCGGTTCCACCAGGAGCAGATCGCCCGGGGCGTTGCCGAGCCGGTCCAGCAGCGCGGTGTCGGTGAGATATTGGCTTTGCGCCACCAGGATCTGCGTGCCCGGCCGCGCCGCGCGTTCGACGTCTTCGACGGTGTCGGCCACCACCACCTCGACGCCGCCGTCGCGCAGGAGCGTCACCAGCGCGCGCGCCCCGTCCGGCTCGGTCGATTTCGGATCCATCCGGGCACCGGGACGCGGTGCGGTGAGGTAGGCGCCGACGCCCGCGATGGCGGCGAGCGTGACGACGGTGAGGACCACCCAGGCCCACGTTCGCCAGCGCCGCACCGGCATTGGCGCCGCCGGACGCGTCGCCGTCATCGGACCTGCGCCCAGGAGTCGGTGGCCTCGGGCCGGCCGGCCGCCGGCGCCGCGGCGGGCGAACGCGAGCGCAGATGGTCGTCGAGGGCGGCGATCATCCGGTAGCCGGCCTCGGTTCCGGGCCGCTCGCCGTAGGTCACGTCATTGAAAGCCGTTGCGGCATCAGATAATTCGCTTCCCAGGTGCGGCAGGGCCGCGCCTGCGTCCCGGGCCAGCTCGTTGGCGGTGCGGCCGGGTGCCGGTTCCAGCACGCCGGTCTCCTCGAGTTGGCGCGCGACGGCGCGCAGCCGATGCCGGATCGCCGCCGACCAGTCGCCTTGTGCGGCATAGTTTTCGGCGGTGGCGCGGTGCTGTGCCGCGGTGAGCTGGGAGGCCTCGAACAACTGGTAGTCGCCGCCGCGGTTGGTGCGCATGGTGCGTCGTGCGATACGGATGGCGACCACGACCGCGATGGCCAGCAGGATGAGCAGCACGCTGGTGGTGAACCATCCGCCGGGTATCGAGGCGGTCTTGTCCAGCAGCCGGTAGATCAGTTCGTTGACCCACTCGGCGAATTGTTGGGCGGCCGAGCCTTTCGAATAGATCGGCTTGCCCAGCTCTATCTGGGCGGCCTGATGGGCGGCATCGCGGTCGATGTCGATGGAGGGCACGGTCAGCTGGTCCTACACCGGCCGGGTCAGCCAGAGGTTGTCGGTGGACGCGGCCGCGTAGGGGCCGCCCGCGGCGCCGGTCTGCAGCACCAGGTCGAACGCCTCGGCCCGCATCCGGCGGTCGGTGTAGAGCAGCGTGATGACCCCGGCGTTGAACGGCGCGATGATGATTTGGCCGATGGCCGCCCCGACCGACGCGATCGCGCTGCTCAGCAGCAACCCCCCGGTGGACGGGGCTCCGCCGCTGACCAGCAGCACTTGACCGACGATGCTGAACGGGAGCGCGACGGCGTTGCCGATGAAGGACGCGACCACGAAGGTCAGCGTCCGGATGCCCAACACCCGCCAGAAGCCGCCGCGGACCAGCCTGAACGATCGGGTGATCGCCTCCATGACGGGCAGCCGCTCCAGCACGATCAGCACCGGCGCGAACAACACCATGGTGTAGAGGTAGACCAGCGCCACGATCGCCGCGAGCACCAGCGGGAAGCCCAACAGGACCGCCAGCGCCGGGGCGCCGGCGACCGCCAACAGCGCGATGATCACCGCCACCAGCCCGAAAAGGGCCGCCACCGCGACGCCTTCCAGCAGCGCCAACCCGAGCAGTGGGAGCAGCCGCCCCCGAATCTTGACCCAGGTTTCGCCGATGGTGATCGGCGCTCCGAACACCGCCCGCCCGACGATGACGGTGAGCATGCCGGACAGCAGCATGCCGCCGAGCCAGGTGACGATCATCCCCGCGGCCATCGAGCCCAGCCACGCTCCGACGACGCCGCCGCTCAGCTCGCTGGAGCGTGCGACGGTGATCCTGCCGTAGGCGGCCAGTGGCCCGAACGTCGCGAGCATGGAAACGAGCTGCATGACCACGACCACCATCGCGGTCAGCCCCAGCGTCGCCCGGGGGTTGGCCCGGACGAAGCCGACCGCGCCGTTGAAGATGTCGCTGAGGGTCAGGGGCCGCAGCGGGATGATCCCGGGCTTGAGCGCCCCGGGAACCCATTGCGGCGGGCCGTATCCCGGTGGCGAACCGTAGGCCGTTGGCGAACCGTAGCCCGGCAGCGAACCGTAGCCCGGCGGCGGACCGTAGCCCGGCGGCGGACCGTAGCCCGGCGGGGAACCGTAGCCCGGCGGCGGGCCATAGCCGGGCGGCGGCGCGCCGTACCCCGGTGGGGGGCCATACCCGGCCGGCGGGTAGCCGAGCGGTGCGTACTGGCCGGGCGGGGGGACCGCCGGATAACCGGGCGGCGGCAGCGCGTTCACCGGGTGCTGTGCCCTTCAAGGCCTGCGCGGCCGGGCCCGTCGTTCGTCATGGGCTCCATCCTGTCGGCGGTCCGGGCATTTCTCAATCTTGACCGGCGCCGCGGCGCGTAGCGTCTCAGCCATGGCGGAATTGAAATCCCGGCTGCGGGACGACCTGACGCAGGCGATGAAGGCCCAGGACAAGCTGCGAACCGCGACCCTGCGCATGCTGCTGGCCGCGATCCAGACGGAGGAGGTCTCCGGGAAGCAGGCGCGCGAGCTCACCGACGACGACGTCATCAAGGTTTTGGCCAGGGAATCGCGCAAGCGCGCCGAGGCGGCCGAGATCTACACCCAGAACGGCCGCGGTGAGCTCGCCGCCAACGAGCACGCCGAGGCCCGGGTCATCGACGAGTACCTGCCCACGCCGCTCACGGAAGCGGAGCTGGCCGACGTCGCCGACACCGCGATCGCACAGGTCGCCGAGGAGATCGGCGAGCGGCCGGGCATGAAGCAGATGGGCATGGTCATGAAGGCGGCCACCGCGATCGCGGCGGGAAAGGCCGACGGCGCGCGGCTGTCGGCCGCGGTGAAGGAACGCCTGTAGGGCCAATTACTCTGCGGTGAGCCGGAATCCGCGGCCGGCCGCAACGACTCCACGCCCACAACGGCTCTATCATCCAGTCATGCTGATCCGGGTCCCCTCGATCCGGCAAACGTTGGAACAGTTGCGCACCGAGGATCCGGAGCGCGACGCGCTGAAACGGGCCGTCCGGGCGGCGATCATGGTGCCGATAACGGCCGGAGTCGCCTTCGCTGTGGTGGGCGGCACCGTGACACCGCTGTATGCGCTGCTCGGCGCTTTCTGGCTGCTGGTGGTCACCGAATTTCCCGGCAACCGGCAGCAGCGCGCGGTGGGTTACCTCGGCTTAACCGTCAACGGGATCGTCCTGATCGCCGTCGGCACCTTGGTCGCCCCAATCGCCTGGCTGGCCGTGGCGCTGATGTTTCTCCTCGCGATCGCGGCCACCCTGGCCAGCCTGCTCAGCACGACGGTCTCCGCCGGTCAGCGCGCGACCCTGTTGTGTTACGTCTGGCCGGTCTGCACGCCGACCGGGCCCATCGGCGAGCGGTTGCTGGGTTGGCTGATCGCCGTCCTGCTGTGCGTGCCGGCGGCGTTGTTCTTCCTTCCGCCGCGGCACTATGGTGCCCTGCGCCGGCACGTCCGACAGGTGTGCACCGCGCTGGCCGACCGGATCGAGGGCGCCGGTTCGGCCGAAGACGTGACCACGGCCATGGACGCATTGCGGGCGAATTTCCTGGCCGCCAGCTGCCGCCCGGTCGGCCTCAGCGCCGGCAGCCGGGCGCTGGTACGCGTCGTCGACCTTCTCGAGCTGGTCGCCGACCTCGTCGACGACGACACCGGGAGGACGTTGGGCACGCTGAACCCGCCCGCCGTCGAAATCCTGCGATGCTGCTCCCGATTGCTCGACGCAGCGCAACTCGCCCACCGCGCCACAAATCGCGCCACCCTGGACGAGGTGCTGGCCCAATTGCGGTCGCTGGCCCGGCGCAATTACCGCGACGACGTGGTGCTGATTCTCGACGCACCGGACGACGAGTCTGCCGGTGAGACGGGGCGACAGCTGCTGGGATGCCGAAGTATCACGACGACCATCGCATTGATCGGCAGGGTCATCGCGGCGGCCGCCGCGGCCGACGCGCGGCCGGTGTGGGCACGGGCCCTCGGCCTGCAGCTGCCGCCCACCGGATTCGCCGACCGGCTGGCGTCGGAGACCGCCGCAGGCACGGCGGCGGCGGCGGCGTTCCTGGCCGCCCGTTCCGTCGCGGCGCACAACGGCCTGCGCATGGGGGTCGGGTTGGCCCTGGCGGTCGCCGTCACTCATCTGCATCTGGTGGAGCATGGCTTCTGGGTCGTGGTGGGAACGATGCTGGTGCTCAGCAGCAGCGCGTTGACCACCAGAACCAAAGTCGTTCAGGCGGTTGTAGGTACGACGCTGGGGATCATCGTCGGCGGGCTGCTCGTCGGGGCCGTCGCTCCGGAACCCGTGGCGCTGTGGCTGCTGGTCCCGATCACCATTTTCGGGTCGACCTACCTGCCGCGGTTCGTTTCGTTCACCGTCGCCCAGGCCGTGGGGGCGTTAAGCCTGCTGGTCATCCTCAATCTCACCGCGCCCGCCGGCTGGCGGGTCGGCCTGCTGCGGATCGAAGACATCGCGATGGGCGCGGCCGTCGGCCTGGTCGTGTCGCTGCTGCTGTGGCCCCGGGGTGCCACGGTTGCGGTGTCGGCCCTGATCCGGGCGGCGGTCGATGTCAACTTGCGTTACCTCCGGGCGGCCGTGCTGCGGGTCACCGAGGGTCGCTCGGAAGAAAGCGACTCCGCCCTCGCCGCCCTCAGCCACGATGCCCTCGTGTCCAGCCGAAGAGTGGATGACGCTGTGCGGCATTATCTTTCGGAGACGGGTAGCGGGGCCGACCTGCGCACTCCGGTGGTGCGGGCGGCCAACCGGGCCACGTGGTTGCGCCTCGCGGCGGACATGATCGCCGACATCAGGACGCTGCCACCGAGCGGGTCCTACCCGTCCGCCCGGGCCGTGCTGGAAGCCCACTTGGAGTTCGTCACCGAGCGGTTCTCAGCGTCCAGCGACACGGTCGGTCGGCCGATGGCCGGGGAAGTCGCCAGGGCGTTGCGAGCCGAGGGGGCCGGCGAAGCCGACGCGGTCGAGGCCGCGCAGCCATTCGTCACCGTGGCGGCCACCCTCGGCGAACTCGAGTTGATACCGCTCGGGCAGACCGAACTACCTTCTTCCACAAAGGTTTCCATGACCAACCGGAGTTGATCAGGCCATCGTCCGGGTGCCGTCGCCGGCCCGCCTGGTGACGCGCCGGTCGTCGAGCCGCTCGAGCAGTGGCACGGCGACGCGACGGGTGGTGCCCAGGGCGCGTCGGGCCTCGCTGACGGTGAACGGCTGCGGCAGCTTCGCCAGGACATCGGCCGCCCGATCGAACGCGTCGGGACCCAGCACCACGCCGTCGGCGATCCGGGCCAGCCGCCCGGCGCGCACGGCGGCGGCCAGTTCCCGAGGGCCGAGCTTGAGGTCGGCCAGTTCGGCGGCCTCCGGCGCGCGAAACGGCTCGGCGGCCAGCCATTCCTCGATCGAACGCACCGCCTTGTCGACGCGGGCCGGCAGGCCCGCACCGGGCGGACGGACCAGCCCGTCGGCCACCTCCAGGCCGGTGCCGGCGAGCAGCGGCGGCAGCAGTTCGGCGGCGGGCAGCCCGGTGCGTTGCCGCAGCGTCTCCAGCGGCATGCCCGCCGCGACGTCGTTCTCGCCCGCCCACTGCCGCACCGCCTCGGCCGCGCGGTCGCGCCGCTCGGCCCACCACTGCGGGTCCACCACCCAGTCGCCCACCCGCTGCCCGCGCGCCGGCAGGCCCATCGCGCGCAGGTCGCTCGCCCGCGCGCAGTGAGGCGGGCGGACCCGGCCGGCCGCGAGCTCGGCGGCGCGTTCGCGCGCCGCGCCCCGACGGCGCAGCCCGGGCGGCCTGACGTCGAGCACTTCGATGCCCGCCGCGATCCGGTGCTCCCCGGGATCGCGCAGCAGCCCGACGTCCCCGATCCGCAACGGCAACGGGTTCGCCAGGCGCAGCCGCGCCGCGGCCGTCCCCAACGCGCGCACCTGGACAGGCACGGCCGCGGACCCGACGTGCAGCACCAGCTGGCGGTGCAGCGTGCCGGGCGACCGCAGGCCGACGTCGATCTCCGAGGTGTCCAGCCACACGCCTGGCGTCCGGACGGTGTCCCCGCGGCCGATGTCGTGGCGGTCCACGCCCCGCAGGTTCAGCGCCACCCGCGCCACCGCGCCGACCTCGATTTCGTTGCGGCCCAACGACTGCAGTCCGCGGACCGTCATGCGACGGCCGGCGTGTTCCAGCTCGTCGCCCACCCGGATCGTGCCCGCCGCCAACGTTCCGGTCACCACCGTGCCCGCCCCCCGGACGGTGAATGACCGGTCGACCCACAGCCGCACGTCGGCGTCGCGGTCCGGCGGCGGCAGCCGATCGATCAGCGCCGCCAGCCCCGCGCGCACCCGCTCCAGGTCGGTGCCGATCGCGACCGGCACGTCGCCGAGCGAGGTGGCGGCGAATCTTTCCTTCGCCCGCTCGATGGCCGGACCGGGATCGGCGAGGTCGGCCTTGCTGATCACCAGCAGCCCATGCCGGACCCCGAGGGCGTCCAGCGCCGCCAGGTGTTCCTCGGACTGCGGCATCCAGCCCTCGGTGGCGGCGACGACGAACAAGACGGCCGGCACCGGGCCGACGCCCGCGAGCATGTTCGCGACGAACCGTTCGTGGCCGGGCACGTCGACGAACGCGACCTGACGGCCGCCGACCTCGGTCCACGCGAAGCCGAGGTCGATGGTCAGGCCCCGGCGCCGCTCCTCGGCGAGCCGGTCCGGCCACATGCCGGTGAGCCGGTGCAGCAGGGTCGACTTTCCGTGGTCGACGTGCCCGGCGGTGGCTATGACGAACATGCCCGCACCGCCGCCGCCAGCAGCTCGTCGTCCTCCGGCGCCACCGTGCGCAGGTCGAGCAGGCAGCGGCCGGATTCCAGGCGGCCGACGACGGGCGGGCTCCCCGCGCGCAGGGCGGCGGCGTACGACTCGGGCAGGCTCACCGCCGCGCTGGGCAACGCGACGCCCGGCGCACCCCCGCCGCCGACCGCGGCGACGCAGTCCACCGCGACGGCCTCGGGCAGCCGGTCGGCAAGCGATTCGGCGCGGGCCCGCAGCCGAGCCACGTCGGCGTCCAGCGCCTGGGCCACCGGCGGGGGCGGGCCCGTCAGCGTGGCCTCCAGCGCGGCGAGGGTGAGCTTGTCCACGCGCAGGGCGCGCGCCGCCGGATGCCGGCGCAGCCGCTCGACGAGCTCGCCGTCGCCGAAGAGCAGGCCGGCCTGCGGACCGCCCAGCAGCTTGTCGCCGCTCGCGGTGACCAGGCTGGCGCCGTCGCGCAGCATCGACGTGGCGTCGGGTTCGTCGGGCAGCAGCGGGTGCGGCGCCAGCAACCCGGAGCCGATGTCGACCACGAGCGGGACGTTCAGATCCCTCAGCTGCGTGACGTCGACGGCCGACGTGAACCCGGTGACGTGGAAGTTGGACGGGTGCACCTTGAGCACGAAACCGGTGTCGGGCCCGATCGCGTCGGCGTAGTCGCGCAGGCTGGTGCGGTTGGTGGTGCCGACCTCGCGCAGCCGTGAACCGGTGGACGCCAGCAGCTCGGGGATGCGGAAGCCGTCGCCGATCTCCACCAGCTCGCCGCGGCTGAGCACGATCTCCTTGCCCGGGGCAAGCGCCAGGGCGGTCAACAGCAGCGCGGCCGCGTTGTTGTTGACGACGTGCACGCCGCCCGCGGTGGGCACCGCGCGCGCCAGGGCGGCCAACGCGCCCCGGCCGCGCCGCGCGCGCCGGCCCGTGACCAGGTCGAACTCGACGTCCGTCGTCCCGGCCGCGGCGACCACCGCGTCGACGGCGGCCCGCGACAGCGGCGCCCGGCCCAGGTTGGTGTGCACGACGACGCCGGTGGCGTTGAGAACGGGCCGCAGGCTCGACGCGGTGGCGGGAAGGGCGGCGACGGCGTGCTCGGCGACGCGCTCGGGCTCGATCTCCCCGGCACGGGCCCGCCGCTGCGCCTCCACGATCACCGACTTCACCAGTGCGCGGCCCAGCACGCGCTGCGCCTCGACCAGGCGCGGGTCGGCCAACAGGACGTCGGTCCCGGGCACCCGACGGCGCGGGTCGCTCATGTCAGGCTCGGGGGAGTATGGCGGAGGCGGACGGGAATCGAACCCGCCAGCGGCAGCGTCTGCCGTTCGACGGTTTTGAAGACCGCGCCGGTCACCAGACCGGACACGCCTCCTCGGACCATGTCGACAAGTATGGACTTCGTGACCTATCGACTGACCCAGTACGCCCACGGTGGCGGCTGCGCGTGCAAGATCCCGCCCGGTGAATTGGAGGACATCGTCCGCGGACTCGGGCCGGCCGCGCCGCGCGACCCGCTCGGCGAGTTGCTGGTCGGGATCGACCACGGCGACGACGCGGCGGTGGTTCGTGTCGAGGGCGGCACGGCGCTGATCGCGACGACGGACTTCTTCAACCCGGTGGTGGACGACGCCTACGACTGGGGCCGGATCGCGGCCACCAACGCGCTGTCCGACGTGTACGCGATGGGCGGGCGCCCGGTGGTCGCGGTGAACCTGCTGGGTTGGCCGCGCGACGTGCTGCCGTTCGAGCTGGCGGCCGAGACGTTGCGTGGCGGGCTGGACGTCTGCGGCCTGGCCGGCTGCCACCTCGCCGGCGGGCACAGCGTCGACGACCCGGAGCCCAAATACGGGCTGGCCGTCACCGGGGTCGCGGACCCGAACCGGTTGCTGCGCAACGACTCCGGCAAACCCGGCACGCCGCTGTCGCTGACCAAGCCGCTCGGCATCGGCGTGCTGAACAGCAGGCACAAGGCCACCGGTGAGCGCTTCGCGCAAGCGATCGACGTGATGACCACGCTCAACGCCGACGCGGCCGCCGCGGCGCTGGCGGCGGGCGCCGAATGTGCAACGGACATAACGGGTTTCGGCCTGTTGGGCCACCTTTACAAGATGGCGCGGGCCAGCGGCGTCACGGCGGTGATCGACTCGGCGGCGGTGCCGTATCTGGATGGTGCGCGCGAGGCGCTGGCGGCCGGCTACGTCAGCGGCGGCACCCGGCGCAACCTCGACTGGGTGGCGCCGCATGCCGACCTGTCCGCGGTCGGCGAGGACGAGGCCCTGCTGCTCGCCGATGCGCAAACCTCCGGTGGTTTGCTGATCGCCGGCGAGATCCCCGGGTCGCCCGTCATCGGGGAGCTGGTGCCCCGCGGCGAGCACCCGATCGTGGTGCGCTGAGCGGGCGGGGTTTCGGCCGGGCGCACTAGGCTTAGGGGCATGGCCCCAAAAAAGACGATGCGCAAGCTTTTCCTGGAGTGGCCCGTCGTGCGTCAGCTGCGCTCGGGAGACAAGCTCGGCCGCGGGTCGGCCGTCACCTCGAAACAGACCCGCGCCGTCGCGCCGCGCACGACGACGGCCGACCGCGTGGTCCAAAGCATCTGTCCCTACTGCGCCGTCGGCTGCGGGCAGAAGGTGTACGTCAAGGACGACCGGGTGGTCCAGATCGAGGGCGACCCGGACTCGCCGATCTCGCGAGGCCGCTTGTGTCCCAAGGGTGCTGCCAGCGAACAGCTGGTGAACTCGCCAGGCCGGCAGCTGAAGGTGCTCTACCGCGCTCCGCGAGCGACCGAGTGGCAGCCGCTCGAGCTGGACACCGCGATCGAAATGGTGGCCGACCGCTTCGTCGAGGCGCGCCGCCATTCCTGGCAGGACATCGACAAGAAGGGACATCCGCTGCGGCGCACCATGAAGATCGCCGCACTCGGCGGTGCCACATTGGACAACGAAGAGAACTACGTCATCAAGAAGCTCTTCACCGCCGCCGGTGCGATTCAGATCGAGAACCAAGCTCGTATTTGACACAGCTCCACGGTTCCCGGTCTGGGGACCTCCTTCGGGCGCGGTGGCGCCACCCAATCACTGCAAGACATGGCCAACGCGGACTGCATCGTCATCCAGGGCTCGAACATGGCCGAGTGTCATCCCGTCGGCTTCCAGTGGGTCGAGGAGGCGAAATCGCGCGGTGCCAAGGTGATTCACGTCGATCCGCGGTTTACTCGCACCTCGGCCGTGTCGGACAAGCACATCCCCATTAGGGCCGGCTCGGACGTGGTGCTGCTCGGCGCTCTGATCAACCACATCATCTCTGGCGATCTGTGGTTCAAGGAGTACGTCGTCGCGTACACCAACGCGGCCACCCTGATCAACGAAAACTACCGCGACACTGAGGATCTGGGCGGCCTGTTCTCCGGTTACGACCCCGAGACCGGACAATACGACACATCGACCTGGGCGTACGCGGGGCAGGAAGAGGCTGAAAGCCACCGTCGAGAGCACGGCGCCAGCGCATCGGCCCGAGCGGCCGGCGATGCGCACGGCAGCGGCGGTCCACCCTTGCCGCACGCCCGCGTGCTGCGCGACGAGACCCTGCAGCATCCCCGCACGGTGTTTCAGATCGTCAAACGACATTACGCGCGTTACACGCCGGAGATGGTGCGCGACGTCTGTGGCATCAGCGCCGAAGACTTCGACTACCTGGCCCGCTCAATCGTCGAGAATTCCGGGCGTGAGCGCACCACCTGCTTCGCGTACGCCGTCGGGTGGACGCAGCATACGCTGGGAGCCCAATTCATCCGCACCGCAACGATTCTGCAGCTGCTGCTGGGCAACGTCGGCCGCCCGGGCGGCGGCATCATGGCGCTGCGCGGCCACGCCACGATCCAAGGGTCCACCGACATCCCGACGTTGTTCAACCTGCTGCCCGGTTACCTGTCGATGCCGAAGGCCGGTGTGCACGACACATTCCGCGACTACATCGAAGCGGTCGGGCCCAAGAACCAGAAGGGTTTCTGGGCCGACGCGGACACCTACATCGTCAGCCTGCTCAAGGCGTGGTGGGGAGACGCCGCCCGGGCGGACAACGACTGGGCCTACGACTACCTGCCGCGGCTGTCCGGCCCGCACGGCACGTACCAGACGGTCATGTCAATGCTCGACGACGAGGTCGACGGGTACTTCCTGCTCGGCCAGAATCCGGCCGTCGGCTCGGCGCACGGCCGCTTGCAGCGCATGGGCATGTCGCACCTGAAGTGGTTGGTGGTCCGCGATCTCAACCTCATCGAGTCGGCCACCTTCTGGAAGGACGGCCCCGAAATCGCTTCCGGCGAGCTGAAAACCGAAGACATCGAGACCGAGGTGTTCTTCTTCCCCGCGGCCACCCACGTCGAGAAGGCCGGATCGTTCACCCAGACCCAACGCCTCGTCCAGTGGCGCCACAAAGCCGTCGACCCGCCCGGCGACTGCCAGAGCGAGCTGCAATTCTTCGTCGAGCTGGGCAAGCGAATCCGGCAGCGGCTGGCCGGCTCTACCGACGAACGCGACCGGCCGCTGCTGGACCTGACCTGGGACTACCCCACCGACGAGCATGGCGAGCCCGACCCCACCGCGGTGCTGGCCGAGATCAGCGGCTGCTACCTGACCGGGCCCAAGGCCGGCCAGCCCGTGCCCGGGTACACCGAGCTGGGGGCCGACGGGTCGACGTCGTGCGGCTGCTGGATCTACTCGGGGGTGTATGCCGACGGCGTCAACCAGGCCGCCCGTCGGGCGCCCCTCGGGGGTCCGAGTCCCAGCCAGTCCGAGTGGGGCTGGGCCTGGCCGGCCGACCGCCGCATCCTGTACAACCGCGCGTCGGCCGACCCGGACGGCAAACCGTGGAGTGAGCGCAAGCGCTACATCTGGTGGGATGAGCAGCGCGCCCGTTGGGTCGGCGACGACGTGCCCGACTTCCCCGTCGACCGCGCCCCACACGTCCGGCCGGATCCGGACATCGGCGGCCCGGATGCACTGGCCGGCGACGACCCGTTCATCATGCAGGCCGACGGCAAAGGCTGGCTGTTCGCCCCGAAGGGGATGGTCGACGGGCCGCTGCCCACGCATTACGAACCGCAGGAGTCACCGGTCGCCAACGCGCTGTATCCCCAGCAACGAAACCCGGCGCGAATCACGTTCCCGCGCAAGGACAACCTGAGCGCGCCCAGCGCCGGCGAGCCCGGGGCCGACGTGTATCCGTACGTGTTCACCACCTACCGGCTCACCGAGCACCACACCGCCGGCGGGATGAGCCGGTGGCTGCCCTACCTGTCGGAGCTGCAGCCGGAGATGTTCTGCGAGGTTTCGCCGGAGCTGGCCGCCGAGCGCGGCCTGGAGCCCTACGGGTGGGCGACGATCATCTCGCCCCGCTCGGCGATCGAGGCCCGGGTGCTTATCACCGAACGCGTTGCGCCGCTGGTGATCAACGGCCACACCGTGCATCAGATCGGGTTGCCGTACCACTGGGGCGTCGGCGGCGACGCCGTGGTCAGCGGGGATGCGGCCAACGACTTGCTGGGCGTCACACTGGATCCCAACGTGCAGATCCAGGAGTCGAAGGCCGGGTCATGCGACATCCGGCCCGGCCGCCGGCCGCAAGGCGAACAGCTGCTCCGCCTGATCGCCGAATACCAATCTCGCTCGGGCGCCACCGCCGAGACCGGAAATGTACGACTGAGCGACGCCGTCGGGGAAGGGGGAGCCGATGGGCCAGCTGAGCGGACCGACTGACCCGGCCGCCGAAGCCGGTTGGTCAGTTCCCAAGCCGCGCAAGGGATTCTTCACCGACACCTCGATCTGCATCGGCTGCAAGGCCTGCGAGGTCGCCTGCAAGGAATGGAACCGTAACCCGCGCGACGGGGAGCTGGAGCTGCTGGGTTCGTCCTACGACAACACCGGCGCGCTGGGCGCCAGCACATGGCGGCACGTCGCGTTCATCGAGCAGGGCCGCGACCGCATCGAGCAGGCGCGCGAATCCGGCCGGGCGCTAATCGATTTGGGCATGCCCGCCGTGCCGGCACCTCCCGACACCAGCCCGCCGGACACGCCTGAGTTCCGCTGGCTGATGTCGTCGGATGTGTGCAAGCACTGCACGCACGCCGGATGCCTCGACGTCTGCCCGACCGGTGCGTTGTTCCGCACCGAATTCGGCACGGTCGTCGTGCAGGCCGACGTCTGCAACGGGTGTGGCACCTGCGTCGCGGGGTGCCCGTTCGGGGTGGTCGAGCGGCGCAGCGACGGCACCTATACGACGCCGGCGCAGCGACCGGGTTCCCCAAGCGAGAAACCAATTTCCGGGGTGGCCCAGAAATGCACGCTGTGCTACGACCGCCTGGTCGAGGACCAGATACCGGCGTGTGCCCAGACCTGCCCCACCACCTCGATCAAGTTCGGCGACCACGACGACCTGGTGGTCAAGGCGCGGGAGCGGGTCGCCGCGTTGCACGCCCAGGGGCTGACGGAGGCCCGCCTCTATGGCGCCAACGAAGACGACGGGGTGGGCGGCACCGGCTCGATCTTCCTGTTGCTCGACGAGCCGGAGGTCTACGGGCTACCGCCCGACCCGCGGGTGTGCACGGCCGACCTGCCCGAAATGTTCAAGCGGGCCGGCCTGGCCGCGGCCGGCATGTTGGGCGCGGCGGTGCTGGCGTTCTGGAGGAGCAAGTGACCACCTCGGAATACGACAGCGTGCGCCCGCCCGAGCCGACGGGCGGCCGGCGGCGCACCGGAAAGGGCAAGGGGCGCAGGGGCGGTGCCGACGGCTCGCGCGAGATGCCGATGGTGCCCGAGGCGGAGTTCAGCTCGTATTACGGACGCCCGGTGGTCAAGCCCGCGCCGTGGGGCCACGAAGTGGCGGCATACCTGTTCCTGGGCGGCGTCGCCGGTGGGTCCGGCCTGTTGGCGGCCGGCGCCCAGCTCACCGGCCGGGACAAGCTGCGGCGCAACACCAGGCTGTCCGCCCTGATCGCGGTGATGCTGGGCGCGGTCGCGCTGGTGAAGGACCTCGGCCGGCCGGAGCGTTTCGTGAACATGCTGCGGACCATCAAGCTGACCTCGCCGATGAGCGTCGGATCGTGGATCCTGAGCTCCTTCAGCGCCGGGATCGGGTTGGCCGCGGTCTCCGAGATCGACCGGATGACCGGCGAGCGCATCCCGCTGGGCCCGCTGCGGCCCGCGCTGCGCGCGGTCGAAGGCCCGGCCGGATTGGAAGCCGCGGTCCTCGCGCCGCCGCTTGCCGTCTACACCGCGGTGCTGCTCAGCGACACCGCAACCCCGACGTGGAACGCCGCCTACAAAGACCTGCCGTTCGTGTTCGCGAGCTCGGCCACCCTGGCCGCGTCGGGATTGGCGATGATCACCACCCCGGTTGCCGAGGCCGGGCCCGCCCGCACCCTGGCCGTCATCGGGGCGGTGAGCGATCTGGTCTCCGCCAGGTTCACCGAACACCGGATGGACCCGGTGACCAGGGAACCGCTGCACCACGGCAGGCCGGGCCGGCTGCTGGCGTGGAGCGAACGGCTCGCGGCGGCAGGCGGTTTGGGCGCATTGCTCGGCGGGAAACACCGCGGCGTCGCCGCCCTGTCCGGGATGGCGCTGCTGACGGCCTCGGCGATGCTGCGGTTCGGGTTCTTCGAGGCGGGGCTGGAGTCCACGCGCGACCCCCGCTACACGATCGAGCCGCAGAAGCGCAGGCTGGCGGCCCGCCGGGCGGCGGGCGTCACGGGAGACTCCATCACCACCGCGGATTAGCCGTTTGCGCCTGCGAGCGTCCGCGAACCGAGCCAGGCTGCGAGTTTCGGCACCGGTTTTCGCAGTGTGGTTGGGCTCGCGAACGTAAGGCGTTACGTCCGCGAACGCGTGGGTATCCAGTCGGCTATGACGAATTTTGGCTACACTTTGATGACCGAGCAGAGTGGACCCAAAGACCTTGTGCGGCATGCAGTTTCAGCCGAAGATCGCGGGTTCGACTTCGAGGTGTGCAGTGACCATTTCTCGCCCTGGCTGGTGTCGCAGGGGCACGCGCCGAACGCCTGGGCGGTACTGGGCGCGGTGGCGCACGCCACCGAACGGGTGGACCTGTACACCTACGTGACCTGCCCGACGATGCGGTATCACCCCGCGATCGTCGCGCAGCAGGCCGCCACCGTGCAGATCCTGTCCGACGGCCGGTTCACCCTCGGCCTGGGCAGCGGCGAGAACCTCAACGAACACGTCGTCGGCAGGGGCTGGCCCACCGTCGAGCGTCGGCAGGACATGCTGCGCGAAGCCATCAAGATCATCCGGGAGCTGTTCGGCGGCGAGCTGGTGAACTGGCGCGGCGAGTACTTCCAGGTGGACTCGGCGCGGCTGTGGGACGTGCCGGACGTCCCGATCGGCATCGGGGTCGCGATGTCCGGGGCGAAGGGCGTCGAGAGGTTCGCCAGGCTGGCCGAACACCTGATAGCCGTGGAGCCCGACGCGGACCTCGTCCGCGAGTGGCACGCCGCGCGCCAGGCCGCCAACCTCGCCGGCGGCGGGCGGGTGGTCGGCCAGATCCCGGTGTCGTGGGATCCCGACCGGGATGCCGCCATCCAGCGCGCGCACGACCAGTTCCGCTGGTTCGGCGGGGGCTGGAAGGTCAACGCCGACCTGCCGACTCCGGCCGGTTTCGCCGGCGCCACCCAGTTCGTGCGGCCCGAAGACGTCGCCGAGTCGATCCCCTGCGGCCCCGACCTGGACGCGATCGTCGAGGCGGTCCGACCCTACTGGGAGGCCGGGTTCACCGACATCGCGCTGGTCCAGATCGGCGGCGAGACGCAGGACCTCTTCCTCAAAGAGGCCGCCCAGCCTTTGCTCGACGCGCTGCGCGACGCGGCCGGTTGATCACAAGTTTGGGCCGTTTCTACCCGGGTATCCGACAGCCAACGTGGGCTTCGGGCGACCACCGGGCAGTTTGACGCATCAACAGGGGCTTAGGGCCGGGGCGGGCGGGAGGCCCGCAAATCTGCTGTGCAGCAGCCATTTTGCGCGCGATTGCGCCCAGCCCGACAAGGGAGTCGACAATGAACGATCGATCCGGCAACACCACGGCGCCGCTGGTAAAGGCGCTCGCCGGCACCAGCTTCGGCCTGGGTCTGGCCGAGCTGGTGGCGCCCCAAAAGGTTGCTGCGATCGCCGGCGTGGACGACACGCGGCTGTCCCGCCGGGTCATCCGCGCGCTGGGGGCCCGCGAATGCGGCCACGGCGCCGCGTTGTCGGTCGGCTCGGACCGGCTGGTCTGGACGCGGGTGGCCGGTGATGTCCTGGATGTGGCGTTGCTGCTGGCCGGGGTGGCCGCGCGGGGCCGCGGGCGCCGGCGCCGGGGCGCGATTTCGGCGGCCGTCCTCGGTGGCGTCGGCGCGGTCGACCTCTACGCCGCGCTGCGCGCCACCCGCGACGGCGGCGCCCGCCACGCCAACGGCGCGCGCAACCGAACCGTGCGCGCCGCGGTCACGGTCCGGCGCCCACCCGAGGACGTGTACCGCTTCTGGCGCGACCTGGAGAACCTGCCCAGCTTCATGCACCACCTGCAATCGGTCACCGCCGGCGACGACGGCAGATCACACTGGGTGGCCAGCGCCCCGGTCGGGCAGCCGGTGCAATGGGATGCGCAGATCACCGAGGATCGACCCGGCGAGCGGATCGCGTGGCAGTCGCTGCCCGGTTCGGGGATCCAAAACGGCGGCAGCGTCGAGTTCACGCCCGCCACCAACGGCGACGGGACCGAGGTCCGGGTCCGGATCGGCTACCAGATGCCGGGCGGTGCCGTCGGCAAGGCCGCCGCCACCCTGCTCGGCGAATCGCCCGACCAGCAGGTCAACGACGACCTGCGGCGGTTCAAGCAAATCCTGGAGACGGGCCAGGTGCTGCGCTCGGACGGCTCGCCGGAAGGCACCGCCGCGGCCCGGCAGCTGCATCAGCAGCCCGCCCAGCCGAACGGTCACAACGGAAAAGGAGCCACCGCATGAAGGCCACGATCTGGGCAGGACGCAACAGCGTTGAGGTGAAATCGGTTCCGGACCCGACGATTCTCAACGAGCGCGACGCCATCGTGCGCGTCACCTCGACGGCGATCTGCGGTTCGGACCTGCACCTCTACGACGGCTACATCCCGACCGTCAAGCACGGGGACGTGCTGGGCCACGAGTTCATGGGCGAGGTCGTCGAGGTCGGCAAGGCGGTGCCCAACCTCGCCGTCGGCGACCGGGTGGTGGTGCCGTTCCCGATCGCGTGCGGGGCATGCTCGGCCTGCGAACGCGACCTGTATTCGCTGTGCGAGAACTCGAACCCGAACGCGGGCATCGCCGAGAAGTTCATGGGTCATTCCCCGGCGGGGCTCTTCGGGTATTCGCACATGCTCGGTGGATTCGCCGGCGGCCAAGCGGAATACGCCCGCGTGCCGTTCGCCGACGTGGGGCCGCTCAAGGTTGAGGACGACCTCACCGACGATCAAGTGTTGTTCTTGTCGGACATCTTGCCGACGGGCTACATGGGCGCCGAGATGTGCGACATCCAACCCGGCCAGGTCGTGGCGGTGTGGGGCGCCGGTCCGGTGGGGCTGTTCGCGATCATGAGCGCGTTCCTGCTGGGCGCATCGAAGGTCATCGCTATTGACCGGGTGCCCTATCGGCTCGAGCTGGCCGAAAAGATCGGCGCGACAACGCTCAACTTCGACGAAACGCCGGTTCTCGAGGGGCTTCAGGACATCACCGCCGGGCGGGGCCCGGATCACTGTGTCGATGCGGTCGGAATGGAGGCGCGCAACGGGTCCACTCCGGTGGACGCCTACGATCGGGTAAAGCAGGCGATGCGGCTGGAAACCGAACGCCCGCATGCACTTCGGGAAGCAGCGATGAGTTGCCGCAACGGCGGCACCATTTCGATCGTCGGGGTTTACGGCGGCCTGATGGACAAGTTTCCCATCGGGGCGATCATGAACCGGTCGCTGACCATCAAGACGGGCCAATGCCACGTGCAGCGCTATATGCGGCCCCTCCTGGAACGGATCCGGAGCGGCGACATCGACCCGACCGTCATCATCACCCACCATCTCGGGCTCGATCAGGCGCCGCACGGCTACGAGATCTTCAAACACAAGCAGGACGGCTGCACAAAAGTCGTCCTCCATCCGTGAAGGAGGTATCGCGATGTCAAATGAGTTGCAAGGGACAAAGGTTGCCATCCTGGCGGCGGACGGCGTAGAGAAGGTGGAACTGGAGCAGCCACGCGCGGCCCTGGAGGAAGCCGGCGCCGAGGTCGAGGTGCTGTCGTTGAAGCCGGGCGAAATCCAGGCTCGCGACCACGATCTCGAGCCCGCGGGTACCTTCCCCGTCGACCGCGCGGTGTCGGACGCGTCGGTGAGCGACTTCGGCGGCCTGGTACTCCCGGGCGGCACGGTGAACCCGGACAAGTTGCGTCTGGACGAGGCCGCGGTCAAGTTCGTCCGCGACTTCGTCGTTTCCGGCAAGCCGGTCGCCGCAATCTGCCACGGACCGTGGACGTTGGTGGAGGCCGGCGTGGCCGTCGGGCGCACGCTGACCTCCTATCCCAGCATCCGCACCGACCTGCGTAACGCCGGCGCCCACGTGGTGGACGAAGAGGTGGTGGTTGACGGCAACCTGATCACCAGCCGCTCACCATCGGACCTGCCGGCGTTTTGCGAGACCATCGTCAAGCAATTCGCCCACGGCAGTGCGGGATAGCCACCGCACCGTTTTAACCCGCAAGTTTGCGGGCATTACACAGGTCAGGCCGTGATCGCCACGGCGATCTCTGTCAGGCTGAGCGAAAGGCCTACGTTGACAACAACCTATCCCGAGCCCGCGATCTCGGTTGCGCACAATGTGTATCGGCCCCAAGAGGATTCCCGATTGCTGGTCGACGCAATGCACCACACCGCCCTCATTCCGGGGCGACGGGTCCTCGACCTTTGTACGGGTAGCGGATTCGTCGCGATCGCCGCGGCCGAGATGGGCTGTGCCAGCGTGACCGCCTGCGACACCTGCCCCCACGCCGTGCGTTGTTCGCGCGGTAACGCCGCCCTGGCCGGCGTGGAGGTGGACGTCCGCCTGGGATCGTGGACCGAAGCCGTCGACTGGGCGCCGTTCGACGTGGTGGTGGCGAATCCCCCTTATGTTCCGGCCCCGCCCCCCGGCGTCGCCGAGCCCGGCGGCGCGATTGCCGGACCCGCGTGGGCCTGGGACGCGGGTCCCGACGGGCGTCTGGTTCTGGATCCGCTGTGCGAGTCGGCGCCAAAGTTGTTGTGCGACGGCGGATCCCTGCTGCTGGTGCACTCGGCGCTCGCCGGCGTCCAACAATCCCTGGACCGCTTGAAATGGGCCGGCCTGAGGGCCGAAGTCATGGCGTCCAAGTGGATTCCGTTCGGGCCCGTCATGTCGGCCCGGGCCAATTGGCTGGAGGAGACCGGGCTGATCCCGCGCGGGCGCCGGGAAGAGGAACTCGTGGTGATCCGGGCGGACAAGCCATGAGCACCACGCGGGTACAGGTGGTGGCCGGAGGACCCGTACTGGTATCCGGGCCGGTACGGGTGGAGACTCCCGGCGGCGACGTCGTCGAGTCCGACCGATTCATGGTGGCGATCTGCACCTGCCGGCGCAGCGACGATTATCCGTTGTGCGACACCAGCCATCGCCGCTGCCGCGGCGTCAAGAAGCAGACGAATTAGTCCAGGGTCCTGCGCAACGACGTCTGGCCCTGCTTCCACGCCCCGATGAGCTTGTCCGCCAAGCGGTTTTCCACCGCCGCGTGCGCACGGATCCCGAAGACGACATCGGAGTCGAGGTGCGGTTCCCGCGCCACGAGGTCGCCGACGACGTCGATACGTACCACCTGTTCGTGCACCGCGTCGGCCTCGACGTGCTCGCTGTAGAAGCCGACGCAGGCCGGCGGCGCATCCATCCTCTGCAAGGCCTGCACCATTCGCCGCGATCCCGGCGGCGAGGTGATCTCCGTCGACGCGAAATGCCCGATCGCGGCGCCCCGCAGCCGACGGTGCAACCCGAACAGCGACATGAGATTCACCACGGCCAGTGCCTCGGCTGGGACGGCGTCGAGGTAGCCCAGATAGGTCGCGTCCAGACCGGCCGCCGTCAACAGGTCCGCGAAGAGTTGCTGGTGCAGGCGCGGGCCCTGGCCTGCGCCGTACTCGTCGAACTCGACGGCGACGAACGCGGCCTTGGCGGTGCCCATCAACCGCGGGATCGCCCACGCGTGCGGGTCGCCCTCTTTGAGGTGATACAGCGACCGGTGCACGAAGTATTCGCGCATCTGCTGCCAGGTTCCCGAGTCGCGCAGGAAATACGACGGCCCGTCACCATCGGCGGGCTCGATGGAAATCGCCTCCATCTCGGCTTGCGCCGTTTGGCCGGGGTCGATGGGACCGACATCGCGTCGCACCCCCGCCAGGAACACGCGTTCCAGTTCCCCGCGCAACCGCAGCAGCGCGGGATTCCACTCCCAGGCGGGGTCGACGCCCGCGAAACCGCGGTAGTGCAGCTCGTAGCACATGCACAAGGCGAGCTGAAGATCCAGGCCGAAGGGGTCGGAGTCCCGCACGGACGCGCCGATGCGGGTGAGGTTGTCGTGTGCGGGGGTTCCGGCCAGCGCGCGGTGGACGGCCGTCGACAGCGGTCCATGCGCCGCCGGCAGGGCAGGCTCGACCGTGATTGATGCGCGAGTCACGCCGATGACTACCCGAGAATCGGGCCAGGCAAACGGAGGCCCCTCACCCCGGGGATTCCGGAATTCGGAAGGTGTTCTCGATGGTTGTGCCGTCCGGGCTGTTGCGCACTTGCATCGTGTCGCTGAGCGCCCGCATCAACACCAGACCGCGCCCGCTGTTGCCCGGGTCGGCGGCCGGCGTCTTCCACGAACCGTCGTCGGTCACCCGCGTCCCGATTCGGCCATCGGTCAATTCCGCTTCGAGCAGCATCGTCCCGACCCGGTGTCCGCGGTAGGCGTGCTCGACGCAGTTGGTGCACGCCTCGTTGACGACCAGCACGATGTCGGCGGCCAGCGCGTTCGGAACCTCGGCGGCGCGCAGCCACGCGGCCAGCCGGTGCCGGACGTCGACCAATTGTTCGGCGACGGCCGCGCTTTCGATGCGCAGTCGCGTCGGCCGATGCCGGTATATCACCATGGCGACGTCGTCGTCATACCCCGATGCCGGGGCCAGCGCGCGGACCACGGTCTGTGGGACGGCCTCCAGAGGCAGCTTCGTCGTCTCGAGCAAAACGTCTGCGGCGCGGGCGATTCCGATGTCGATCGACTCGTGTTTGCGCTCGACCAGGCCGTCCGTATACAGCATCAGTGTCGAGCCCGCCGGCAGCACCCGGGATGCTTGCGGCCGCGGCTCCTCCCGGCGCACCGCGAGCGGCACCGAGGCGGCGTCAGTCACCACCGTTGTGGTCGCGGGCCGCGGGCCGGCGACCATCGCGGGCATGTGGCCGGCGTTGCTGTATTCCAGGACGCCGGTCTCGGTGTCCAGGATCGCGAGAAAGACCGTGGTGCAGTAGGCATTCGGGATGAGCGACGCCGCCAGGTCGAGCTGTTCGAGCACGAGCGCCGGCTGGGCGCCGTTGATCAACAGCGCGCGCGCCGAACTGCGTAGCTGGCCCATCACCGCGGCCGCCGGCAGGCCGCGGCCAACGCAGTCGCCGACGACGATGCCGATGCGGTTGCCGCCGATCGGCAGCACGTCATACCAGTCGCCCCCGATTTCCAAGGGCAGAACGGCCGGCTCATAGCACACGGCGAAGCCGGCGGGCAGCTGCACCGCGGGCAGCATGGCGCGTTGCAGGGTCAGCGAGGTTTCGCGCGCGCTCTCGAACTGGCGCACGTGCTGCATGGCCAGGCTCAGGTGGCCGACGAGCACCGTGACCAGCAGCCGGTCCTCGGCGCTGATCCAACGGGGTGTGAGCAGCTCCAGCCAGAGCGCGAGGTCTCCCGTGTTGGACAGCACCGCCACTAATCCCTGTGCCTTGCCGGGATTCTCGGGCCTGTCCACCGTCTTCGCCGTCAGCGGCAGCTGGTGGCGTGCGTCCTGGAACGTGTCGCGCAGCCAGGGATCCAGTTCGCGCCAGGAGGATTCGGCGGGTTCGCCCGCCACCTGAACGGTCGGTTCGCCCCCGCCTGCGGGCCACGAGACGGCGATCACCCGCTTGACGTCGATCGCCGTGCGGCATTCGTCGAGGGTGATCGACAGCAGCTCTGACACGCTCTTGGCCACGGCCACCGCTGTCGCGAGCCGCAGCACGGCGCTCTCGCGGGCGGCGAACGCGCGCTCCGCGGTGATGTCCCGGATTGTGCCCACGTAGACGTCCCGGTCGCTGCCGGCCTCCTTGACCGCGTTGATGCTGACCATCACCCACGCGAGATGTCCGTCCCGATGCCGAATCGGGGTTTCGTACGCGGCGCTGCCGTTGCTGCGGACCAGGGACTGCTGCTCACGCGCGGTCTTCCTGTCGACCAGCCACGGGTGCGGCCACCGATATGGGAGCCCGTCGGCGGGATAACCGAGGATCTCGATGAAGGCGTTGTTCACTTCCACCACGGAGCCCTCGTGGTCGGCGACGAAAAAGCCCTCCTGCAGCGAATTCACCAGCGCCGTACGGAATTTGTCGCGATCGGCCAACCCCTCGGCCCGGGCCCGCTCTTGCGCGAAGCGCCTGGTGCCGTCGAGGAATCCGCGGGTCGCGACGTCCAGGGGGGCCAGGGTCTGCAACAGGAATTCCAGGGCGATGGGCGCCTCGACTTGATAGTCCTGACAGGTGTCGAGAACCAGCCGAACGTGGTGCTCGATGATTTCGAGCACGCTGATGTCTTCCTCGAGGGCGCGGCGGCCGAGCTCGTGGCCGACGGTCAGGACGTCCTCGTCGCGCGACTCCAGGTAGGCGCGCAGGGCGGCGCGGTACTGCGCGTGGAAGTCGTGGTTGCCGTTCATGTCGATGCTCCCCGGTGCCGCGCGGCCAGCACCATGGCATCGTCGGTTTCCTTGGCGTGCTTGGCCAGGAGTCCTTCGGCGATGACGACGGCGGAAGCCGCGAAGTCGATGTGCTCCAAGTAATCCTCGGCGATGCCGTCGGTCGTCATCACGAGCAGGTCACCGGGGCGGATCGAAACCACCTGGGCGGGCCTGATTTCAGGCATTCGGTAGCCGACGATTCCCCCGGTGAGGCGCGCGCTGGATCGGATCTGGATGCCGGTCGGGGCCTTGGCCACCAGCTCCGCGGTGACGTTGCCCACCCCCGTCCACGACAGCGTGCCGGCCGCAAAATCCACCCGGGCCAGGGTCATCGCGACTCCTCGGGTGCCGTCCAACACGCGGTGGCAGAGCTGCATCAAAACCTCGAGGCGCTCGGAACTCGAGCGCTTGACCACGTCGACGGCGCGCAGCGCGGCCGACGCGGCGTCCGGGCCATGGCCGAGGCCGTCCACCACGCCGAACAGCGCGCCGGCACCGTCGAGGTCGACCGCGATACCGCGGTCGCCGGAGGTGAACTCGCTGGGCATCGGGCGGCCCGCCCTCGCCCACTCGATCGGCCCGAAGCGCCCATTCTCATGCACGGCCGGGGACCCACTTCCACATCTCGATCACCGTTCCACGGCCGAGCGTCGAGTCCACGACCAAGCGGTCCATCAGGCGGCGGGCGCCGGGCAGACCCATCCCCAGTCCGCGACCGGTCGAGTAGCCGTCCTCCATCGCGCGCTCGATGTCGGCGATGCCCGGCCCGTCGTCCTCCGCGCGCACCACCAGGGCCGTGCGCCCGTCCCGTTCGGCCACGGCGATCCGGACGGCCCCGCGCCCCGCGTAGCTGGTGATGTTGCGGGCTATTTCGGAGATCGCCGTGGCGATCATGGTCACGTCGGTCAGCGAGAAGCCGAGATCGAGAGCGAGCTGGTGTCCGGCCTTGCGGGCGGCGACGATGTCGTCGGAGTTGCGGATGTCGACGACGATGTCACCCGCCACCATCGCGCCCGATCGTCGATTTCCCCACTCCGCCTTGGCGATTCAGCAGCGCGAGGCCCTCTTCGAGATCCAGTGCGGTGTTCATGTCGTCGAACTGCAGGCCCAATTGCACCATCGCGAAGGCCACTTCCGGTTGCAGACCCACGATCACCGTGTCCGCGCCGCGCAGCCGGGTCATGTGAGCGATGGTTCGCAGCGAGCGCGCGGCGAACGAGTCCATCACGTCGATGGCGGTGACGTCGACGATGATTCCCTGCGCGCGAAACCGGCTGACCCTTTCCATCAGGTCGAAGCGAAGGCGTTCGGCGTCGGAGTCGGTGAGCGCCGACTGCACCGAGGCGATCAGAATCGCGCCCTGTTTCAGGATCGGTACTGGCATGGGGGGCTCGTGCTAATGGCTGCTATCCGGTCTGCTCGCCGGTACGCGTGACTTCGTAACCGAGCAGCCGTTCGGCTTCTTCGATGCCACCCTGCAGGTCGCCGACGGCGTTCATCTTGGACAGGTCCAGCCCGATGGTGACCAGCGTCAGCGCGATTTCCGACGACAGGCCCGTGATGATCACGCTGGCGCCCATCAACCCCGACGCGTCGACCGTCTGCACCAGGTGGTTCGCCACCGTGGAGTCGATGGTGGGCACACCGGTGATGTCGATGACGACGACTTTCGCGCGGTTCGCGCGGATCGCCCGCAGCAGCTGTTCGGTGACCTGGCGGGCGCGCTGGCTGTCCAGTACGCCGATGATCGGCAGAATCAGCAGCTGCTCGCGCACCTGCAGCACCGGCGTCGACAGCTCGCGGATGGCCTCCTGCTGTTGGCGGATGATGCGCTCGCGTTCCTGCACGAATGACACGGCCACCGTGTTGGCGATGCGGTTGGCCGCCGGCTCGTATGCGTCGAGGACGCGGTTGAGCATCTCGAAGTCGGTCTGATACTTCTCGAACAGCGACCGCGCCAGCACGTCGCGGAGCAGCAGCACGATGCCGACGACCTCGTCGGTTTCCACGCCTCGGGGGATGATGCGTTCCGACAGGTCGCGCGCGTAGTCCTGCAGCGCCTCGACGCTACCGGTCTCGAGCACCTCGACGTAGCTGTCGTACACCGTCGTCGCCTCGGAGAAGATCTCCTCCGGGGTCATCGCGGTGAGCAGCTCGGCCTCGGTGATCCTGCGGGCCCACTCCTCGCGCAGGACGGTGCGGTTCTGGCGCAGGTGTTGGACCAGTTGGGGCAGTAGGCCCTCGCTGACCGTCTGCGCGGCGGTGCTGGTGGTCCCCAAATCCAACGGCGAATCTGACATCTGGCCTCCCATGTGCCGCGTCGCGCTCCGCAGTATGCCTATGGGGGAGACTAGCCTGGACAATCCCGCCCCAACTGTCGAGGGCATATTCTTCTCGCAGTTCGCATGGCAGGCTAGGCTTGCACCACACTCAAGGCCCGGGACAAAGGATCGCCATTGTCAGCTCCTGATTCGATTACCACGCTGGTTACCGACCACGATGGTGTGTCCGTGGTCAGCGTCAGCGGCGAAATCGATCTGGTCACCGCCCCGGCGCTCGAGCAGGCCATCAGCGCCGTGATCGCTGACGGCCCGACGGCACTGGTCATCGACCTTTCCGCGGTGGAGTTCCTCGGCTCGGTGGGTTTGAAGATCCTGGCCGCGACCTACGAAAAACTGGGCAAATCCATCGACTTCGGTGTCGTCGCGCGCGGGCCGGCGACCAGGCGGCCGATCCACCTCACCGGCCTGGACAAGACCTTCCCGCTGTACCCGACGCTGGACGACGCCTTGACAGCCGTCCGGGACGGCAACAGCACCCGCTGACGCGCCTTCGGGGCCCTATCGCATCAGCGAGAAGTTTTGCCAGAAGTTCGCCAGGCTCTCGGTGCCGCCGAAGAGCGTCGTGAAGTTGGTGGAGTCGACCAACACGATGTCGCCGGCCCGGCCCCCGTCGGGCGGCATCCAGATCAGGGCATTGAATTCGGTGTTGCCGGCCTCGGTGAAGGGATGTGGCCGCGTGGGGTCGATTCGTTGGCGCCCCAGCACGCGCAGGGCGGCACTTTCGGGCGCCGTCAATTCGTAGTGCGGCAGGTGGGGATGGAAGTTGAAGGTGGTGACTCGGTCCAGCAGCCCGGGCGCGTCGAGGTCGCGGACGCCCGTCAGCGGCGCGATCTGGCCGTCGGTGGCCGCCGGCCGCAGGCCCCACTTGTTGTAGACGGGTACGTCGAGGGCCTTCATCAGGGAGCGGGTGTATTGGCTGAAGCGCTGTTGGCGGGGGACCAGCGGGTCGCCGTGGTGCAGGAACTCCGTCTGGCGCTGTTTCGCGTCGTCGGTGAAGCCGACGTCGTGGTGCGGCGCCAATAGCAGGCAGGTGCCCTCGCGCTGCAGCCAGGCGCGAATCGCCTCGACCTCCTCGGGCCGCGCCTCTTCCTGCCCGAGCACGTGGTCGAGCCCGAAGACCATGAGGGTGTCGGTGTCGGCCAGCACCCGCTCGTCGATCGGTAGGTGATAGCCGGCCTGGTCGATGCGCTGGAATACCGCGACGGGGTGACCGGTCACCTCGCCGGCCAGTTGCTGGAAGTGCAGCGTCGAGCGGTGGAACAGCTCGAGCGTCCCGGCGATGCCCTGCAGGAAGTGCGCCTCGTCCCATTCCGTGGTCTCGTAGTTCGGCCAGGCCACCCGGCGGACCTCGGTCATCGTGGAGAACCGATTGTCCAGTGCGGCGGGATCGCGTTGGGCCTCCCAGGGGTAACTCCACGTCCAATAGATGCTGATGCGGCGGCGAGCCGGGGTGTGCGCTCGCGATACGTGGTTCTGGTTGTAGGTGCGTGCAGGTGCGCTCACGGTGTCCTCGCAAGGTACTTCAGGCCGTTGATGCCGGGAAGGAAGAAGTAGGCCCCGCCCGTGAGCGTGGTGAAGGCCGGCAGTCCCTTGAGAACTCGCCGGATCGGACGCTTCGGAATCTTGTATTCCAGTGTGCCGTCCTGTGTTCCGCAGATCGGGTCGCGTTCGTTGCCCAGCTCGTGAAAGTTACGATCATTGATCCACACGTTCTGCGCGAACTCGAACTGGCGGACCAGGCTGGCGCAGATGATGAACGCGGCGATGCCCCGGTCCGCGCCGTCGTCGTCGGCGCCCTGCCGAAGCGCCTCGCCGTAGGTGGCGCCGCGGCGGATCATGCGGCGCCGGTTCATGTTGACCGTCGTGTCGCGCGGATTCAGCCGTCGCGCATGGGATCCTAGCGGCACCGCGTACCCGAACGGGTCCATCTCCTTGTAGTTGAAGTCGTTGTTGCGCATGGGGTCCGCGCCGAGTTCGGGGTCGTCGCGCTCGGGCGACAGGACGAGCGGGGCGCCGCTGCGCCACCGTCCCATCAACTTGGCGGCTAGGAGCTCTTGCCCCTCCGGGGTCTGCGCCTGCGACGCCAGGTAATCGCGGAAGAGGCCGACATGCTCGCGCAGGCGCCGGTACGCCATGTAGCTGCCGTTGCGCGACAGTTCCTCGGGCTGCGGCAGTTTCGGGACGACGCCCTCCTCATCCGGGTAGCCGAGGATGAACTCGCCCGGCTTCAACGGCCCGCCGGATCCGGGTGTCGGCTCCTCGCCGCTTCCCTCGATCACCGGTTGCGACAACCGGTCCCGGAACCCGAAATGGTCATGGGCATAGTCGAAGGGTGGCGTCGCATTCAAGTCCAGGAAGGACAGGACGCGCACCCCCGGACACCGCGCGACGAGGTCGGCGTGCACCGCGGTGCAACGCCGGTGCTCGGCGTCGTTGCGCGCGAACAGGATCGCGATCGCGTGCAGGTCGTCACCGGCCAAACCACCCACCCAGTTGCGCGGGTGGTTGGATCCGGTGTCGCCCAAGATGTCGGCGCGCGCCGCCATGCCCTCGCGAAACTCGTCCGGGAAGGTGGCCAGCGAATCGTCGGGAACTCCCAACGCCCGCAGCCCATTCCAGGTGAAAGCGAGCGTAACCCACCGATCGCTGCTGTCCATCGTCCGCCGGACGTCCGCCGCCGACTGGGCCTTGTCCACCAGCTCGCCCAGCCACGCTCGTCCGCCCGCCGGACTGTCGAACGACAAGAATTCGTAGCGTCCCGTCATCGCCGGCGTGCGGGTCACCAGGATGTGCTGGATGTTTTCGAGGTCAAGCATTTACTGCATCTGATCGAGCATGGCGGAGAAGGCGGCCTTCAGGCGCAGCGCCTTTTTGATCTCGTCGGCGGTGACGTAGGGGTACTCGCCGTACTCCAGGAAGCTGGGGAACTGGTGCTCACGTACGAACTTGATGAAGGCGTCCGGGTTGGTCTGCCAATCCTCCGGGAATCCCTCGAGGTTGGTGAAGACGGTGGTGACGCCGGACTGCGAGAACAGCTTTATCGCGTCCTCGGTGTACTTGTCGAAATCGGTGTCGAAGATCCCTTGGTATTGGAAGTGCAGTCCGAAGCCGACGTCGAAAAGGACCCACCGCAGGTAGTGCAGGCGCAGCGGGGCCAACAGATCGGGCTGGGACTCTATCGCCGCCTGGATCGTCTTGCCGTATTCGCGGATCACGTCTTCGCGTCCGGGCTTGACCTTGGCGATGATTGAGAAGCCGTAACAGGCGGGCGTCCGTGGAAAGACGGGGCCGTACCGGCCGCGCTGCAGTTCGAAATATCCCTCCGCGGGGATCGCCATCGCGGCGGGTTTACTCCATTCGTGGTCGATGGTCGGCATCGTGTTCTCCCCGTCGGTCGGACCTGTCGGGTTGATTCTTCACCGCGGCCCGGCCCTTCGGAAGGTCGTTGGCCCGCAAATCAGTTCCGGTGGGATGATCGGTGTTATGGGTGACGACGTCGATCATCCGGAAGATGACCAGCAGTGGGATCGCAGCCAGCGCGGCGAGACCGAAATCGAACGGCTGGACCGCAATTGGAACAGCCTGCTGCAAGAGCTGCGCGTCGTGCAGACGGGCGTCCAGCTGCTCACCGGCTTCCTGTTGACGCTGCCGTTCCAGCAGCGCTTCGACGTTCTCGCCGAACCGATGCGGATCGTGTACCTGGCGACCGTCGGGTGTTCGGTGGGCGCGACGGTGCTACTCGTCGCCCCGGTCGGCATCCACCGGTTGCTGTTCCGGCGGCACCGCCTCCAGGTCCTGGTGTCGGCAGCGCACCGATGCGCCTTCGCCGGGCTCGGGCTGTTGGGCACCGCCCTGACCGGGGTGACGGTCATCGTTTTCGACTCGGTTGCCGGGCGCAGCGCCGGTCTCATAGCGGGAGCTTGTGCGCTGGTGCTGTTTGCGTTCTTTTGGTGGCTCTTACCGCTGTTGCTCCGCACGCGCGGTATGTAGCGCCCCGATCCGGGTGGAGTCCAGATGCTCGAGGAGATCTTGCGGATCCGTGAAAATCGGTGACGCGCCGGCCGACTCCAATTCGGCGCGGGAGATGCCGCCGCTCAAAAGTCCGATGCACGGCAGTCCCGCGGCCGCGGCGGCGTGGGCATCCCACACGGCGTCGCCGACGAACACGGCGTGGTCGGCGTCCACCCCGGCCCGGTCCAGCGCCACCTGCACGATGCCCGGGTCGGGTTTGGCGGTGTCGACATCGCGCGACGACGTCTTCTCGGTGATGACGTCGTCACAATCCAGCGTCTTGAGCAGGGTTTTCAGTTCGTCCTCGGGTGCCGAACTGGCCAGCACTACTTGCAGTCCGAGGGCGGCGACGCGCTGCAGCAGCTCCCGGGCGCCGGGCAAGGGGGCCAGCAGCGGGGTGGCCTCGCGGTAGTAGCGGCTGTGCCCGTTCGCTGAGCCGGTCCTGCACGTCGTCGGGCGCGTCATTGGACAGCGTGCGCACCAGCGTGTCGCCGTCCATGCCGATGCAGCGGTGGATCTGCCAGGCCGCGACCGGCATGCCTTCGGCGTCGAAGGCGCGCTGCCACGCGTAGACGTGCAGATAGTTGGAATCGACGAGGGTTCCGTCCACGTCGAACAGGACGGCGGGGGGTTTGCGCATTCGCGGGGCATACCCGCGGCGGGGCCAGCTGACACGAGCCGTCGTTTGGCCCATGGGGGCGGAGGGTAGACCTCGACGAGGCTTCGGCAGGATCCGCCATGCGAGCAGCGCTGGTACGAAAGCGCTTTCACGAGGAGAGAATTTGCGAACCCCGAAAAGTGACCCAGTTGACCACCACCGTACTTCTCGCCAGCATGCCGGCGAATCGTTGACGCACGCCGCCAATGCCCCCGGCCTCGCGTCGGCGGCCGTCGCCGTCGTCGCCTTGGTGATCGGCCTGTACGCGTTCGCGACCGGGCACCTCCTGGTTGGTTCGGTGGTCGTGCTGCTGGCCGCCGTGTCGGGTGCCGCGGGCGTGGCATGGCTGTTGCAGACGCACCGTAAGGTGCGCGCGGCCGAAGTGCGCTGGCAGGCAATGAATTCCGACGAGCCCGCACCGCCGCCCAGCAGTTGACCGTCGCCCGGCCGAGCCGCCGCCGAAATGTTTAATTTTCGGTCTGACCGGGCATAAGGGGCCCATGCTCGACACGTCCGCCCCGTTGCGTCCCACCATCGCGGGCCGCGTGGCTGCCGCCATCTGGGCGGTCGGTCTGGCGGTTGGCGTTCTTGCGCTGGTCACCGGGCACGCGGGAGCGGCGCTCCTAGCGCTGCTGCTCGCCGTCGTGGCGCCCTGGGTTGGCCTGGCTTTCGTATCGCGGAGCCAGCGCCGGGCCTTCAACGTCGCATTGTTTCTGCACGGCACGCGAGCCGACGGCTCCTTGGCGCACGCCAAGACGCCGATCCGCTGCTGAGTCGGCCCTCCACCGGCAAGGGAGGCGCCCAATTGTCGTCCGCGCAATTTTTTGAGCCGATTAGGTGTTATCGACACGTGATCGGGGTACCGACTCAGCCACGGGTGAGTACAGGCAAGTGCGTCAACCCGTCGTCCAGCAGGGAGGAACAGCCATGACGACCACCAGCGATTACGACGCACGCCGCATACCCGACGTCGAGACCCAGGATGCGTCCGCACTACGCGAACTCGCGGCCACCGGTACGCCCACCGCGGTTGTCGACGAGGACCCCAACGATGTGGTCTTCTTCGAGCTGCCTGGCGCGGACCTTTCCGGCGAGGAATTGTCGGTGACGGTGATACCGCAGCGCTCCGACGAATTCACGTGTTCGAGCTGTTTTCTAGTGCAGCACCGCAGCCGGTTGCGTCCTTCGAGCTCGGGTCTTCCGGTCTGCGCAGACTGCGCGTAACGCCATCGCGGGCGGCCTTGACCATCTAGGCCCGCCGTGTTTCGGTCGTCAGCGTGGCCTCGAGCCGTCCGCCCGGCCTGCCGGCACCGCGCATACTTCGGCCGCTGTTCGCCGCGGCGTATGCCGCCGCCTATCTTGTCGGCGGCGAGCGGCGGATGCTGCGGTTGATCCGCCGATACGGGCCGATCATGACCATGCCGGTGCTCAGCCTGGGCGACGTGGCGATCGTGTCCGACCCCGAACTGGTCAAGCAGGTCTTCACCGCACCGCCGGACGTGCTGCTCGGCGGTGAGGGCGTCGGACCGGCGGCTGCCATCTACGGCTCCGGGTCGATGTTCGTGCAGGAGGAACCGGAGCATCTGCGCCGGCGCAAGCTCTTGACGCCCCCACTGCACGGCGCCGCGCTGAGCAGTTACGTACCGATCATGCAGAACTGCGCCCGCGCGGCGATGCACAGCTGGCCCGTTGACCGCCCGTTCGAGATGCTGAAGGCGGCGCGCGCGCTGACGCTGGACGTGATCGTCAGGGTCACCTTCGGCGTCGACGATCCCGAGGAGGTCCGCCGGCTCGGCCGGCCCTTTGAGCGCCTGCTAAACCTCGGTGTCTCAGAGCAATTGACTGTGCGCTACGCGCTCCGTCACCTCGGCGCGTTGAGGGTGTGGCCGCAGCGGGCGCGGGCCAACGACGAGATCGACGGCGTCGTCATGCCGCTCATCGCGCGACGGCGAGAAGACCCCAGCCTGGGTGAGCAGCTCGACATCCTCTCGCTGCTGATGCGCGCCCGCGGCGACGACGGGGAACGGCTGTCCGACAGCGAGATTCGCGACGACCTGATCACCCTGATGCTGGCGGGTCACGAGACCACCGCGACGACGCTGGCCTGGGTCTTCGACCTGCTACTGCACCACCCCGACGTGCTACGACGGGTACAGACCGAAGCCCTGAGCGGTGAGGAGGCCTTTACGACCGCGGTAATCCACGAGACGCTGCGGGTCCGGCCGCCGGCGCCCTTCACGGCCCGCGTTGCGGCACAGCCGTTTCCGATCGGCGGCTACCTCGTCGAGGCCGGCACCCGGATCGTGGTCCACATCATCGCGATCAATCGCAACCCCCACACCTACGAGCACCCCAACGAGTTCCGCCCGGAGCGATTCCTCGGCACCCGGCCCGAGACCTACGCGTGGGTGCCGTTCGGGGGTGGCGTCAAACGGTGTCTGGGGGCCGCGTTCTCGATGCGCGAGCTCATCACCGTCCTGCATACGCTGCTGCGCGAGGGGGAGTTCAGCGCCGTCGACGACGAGTCGGAGCGGATCGTGCGGCGCTCCATCATGCTCGCACCCCGCAACGGCACCAGGGTCCGGTTCCGCCCTCTCGAGCCAGGTCGTGCGTGCCCCGACGCCTAGGGTGCCGCCGGCCGCTCAAAGCCGCCTCGGGATTTTGGCTTGTCGACGCCGTCTCCCAGGCGCAGGGCTCATACACTTGGCTCCGGACGGATCGGGGCGGGTTTCTCCAATTCTTTTGGGGCGGGGGATGATGAGATGACGTTGGCAGCCGTGCAAGGTGCCGCATCCGCTACGCCGTGGTGGCTTCCGCTGTTCACGGCCGGGGCGGGACTCGTGGGTACTCCGCTGGGCGGCCTGATCACATTCTTAACGTCGACGTCCGCCCACCGCCGCGAAGAAAAGGCAGAGCGCGAACGCCAAAGACGCGATCAGATGCGCGATGTTTCTGTCAGGTTCAGACAGGCCGTGTCCAAACAACGACTCGACAACGCCACGATTCAGGAGAGCGCTGAGGAACTCAAGGAGCTGATCGGTCGACTCTCGAATGGCGAGGACCCAGCTGGGGCGTTGGCGGCATTCAAGAAGCGGGGATTCGATCCGGATCGTTCGCGGGCTGGCGACGCCGCGTCGCAGCTGGAGCTGTTGAACGACGTTCTCCAGGCGATCGGGGCGGCGGAATCGACGTTATCGGAAGCGGGCGTAATCGTCGCCGAGATGCGTTTGCTGCTACCGAATCACATCGTCAGGCTGGCAGGATTGGCCGCTTCCGCGAACTTCACCCAACAGCTCTACGCGGCCCTTCCGATGGCGAATCGGATCCAGCCAAGCGATGTCAGCGCCGCAATGAACCGATTTATCAACGCGGTCCGCGCGGAGCTTGGTATGGATGAATTCCTGCCATTGAAGGTCAGGCTGGAGGATCTCGAGCAAAGGATAGGCGCGGCCGTCGACCCGGCGAGAGCCGACATCACCTCCTCGTAGCTAGCCTGCGCCGAATTGTCATAGCGATCCGATACTTTCGTCGCACGAGTCCACGCAGCCAATCCGAGGAGCAATGCAGATAGTCGCCGGGTCCTTGCTGCTGCTGGGGTTCGCCGTCCCTTGGTATTTCGCCCAGCACGCCACCGGCAGTGTCCCGGCGGGATTTTCGGCCGGTCTGGGCGGCCTCGCCCTGACCGTCGTCGCCCTGCTATGGCTCGGTGGTCGACGGGACCGCCACAGCGTCGGGCGGCAGCGACGGCGTGACCTGCGGTACGCGGCGTCGGACCTGGCGGCCATCGACCAGATGTCGGGCGTCGAGTTCGAGGAATTCGTTGCGGCACAGCTTCGGACGGTCGGGTGGAGCGTCGCGCACACCGCCAGCACGGGCGATTACGGTGTGGATCTGATCGCGAAGCGGGACGGCGCGTGCATGGCCGTCCAATGCAAAAGGCAGGCGAAGGCCGTCGGGGTGGCCGCCGTCCAGCAAGTGGTGGCCGGCGCCCTACACCACCGGTGCAACCAGACGGTCGTGGTGACGAATCAGGGGTTCACGAAGGCGGCCCGCCAGTTGGCGACCACGCACCGTTGCCGTCTGGTCGGGCGGGAGCAGGTGCAGATCTGGGCCCGGGCCGACCGTCGGCGGGTCCAATCCGAATTGGAAGGCTAGCCGCCGCGTGCCGTGATCTGCGCGCGCAGGCCAGGTTGTTCGAGTTCTATTCGGGCGTGGTCCATTTGGTCGTAGGCGTAGGTCACCATGGCTGCGGTGGTCATCGCCTCGCCCTTGTGGGCAAGCGATTCGTAGGTCTGGTCACCGAGGACTTCGAGGAGGTGGGCGGTCGTATGGCCAAGTTCGGGGTTCGCCGCTGTGGTGAGAGGACTGGAGGCGAATCCGGCGATGGTGGCCGCCGGCTCATGGCGTCCGAGCCGGTCGAAAACGGCAGCAAGGACGGCCAGGGGGAAACGGATCATGGTGGTGTTGCCTGCGTCGTGGAAATTGCGGACCGCAAGTGCAACATAGTCGAGCGCGGCGAGCGGGTCGCCGTAGTCGGCCTCAAGGCGGGACAGACTGCCTGCGATGCGGGTTTCGGTATTGCGATTGCCGCTCTCCTGGGCGATCACCAGACCTCGGCGCTGGGCGTCCAGCGCCGAGGCGGGATCAGCGTCGCCGAACGCGTAACCATAGGCATAGAGCGCAAACGAGAGCGCAGCCGGGTTGCCGGTCGCCTCGGCAACCTCGATCAGGCCATTCGCGGCGGCCCTCGCCTCCTCACCGCAACCCGCGACCGTCAGTGCGATGGTCAGGAATGCCCTGGTGATCCCATGGGTGTCGCGACCGAATGCGAGCCGCGCGCGGCACCACTCGACCTGCCGTTCGGGTTGGCCGAAGTGCAGGTAAGCAGCGCCGAGCGCGCCCTCGAGGCCGAACGGCACCTCGTCATGACGGCCGCTGGCGATCACCAGCTGGCCGGCGTCGCTGTAGCCAACTGCTGCGTCGATCCGTCCGGGCCACCAGCACGAAGACGCCATCGCATACAGGAACGCGAGTGTCGGATGATTGGCGGTACGGGCAGGCTCGATGAGCTCCTCGGCCCACCCTATGGGCTCGTAATTGTGCATCCAAAAGCCAAGCCATGCCGCCCATGTCGCGATGGTGGCGGCGACGTCGAGGTCACATTGGCCGCCGGCCCACCGAAACGCGGTGCGGAGATTGGCGAACTCCGTAGAGAACCAGGTGTACGCCTCGCGCTGCCGGGGGCTGTCCCACAGGGCCATGATGTCGGCTTCGCGCGCGGCGAAGTGGTGGGCATGTGCGGTCCGCGCCTCGGTGGCCTCGCCGCCCGCGGCGAGTTGTTCCTCGGCGAACTGGCGGATCGTCTCCAGCATCGTAAAGCGGGTCCGTCCGGCTGCCCTGTCGGCGACCAGCAGCGACTTGCGCACCAAGGCGTCCAACACATCCAGAATGGTGCATTCGTCGACATCACCCGATCCGGCCACCGCCCAGGCGCTTTGAAGGTCGAATCCTCCGGCGAACACCGAACACCTTGACAACAATGACTTTTCAACCTCAGTGAGCAGTTCATAGGACCATGCCACTGCGTGGTGCAGGGTTTGGTGGCGTGAGAGCCCGCGCCGCGAGCTGGCCAGGAGCCGCAACCGCTGATCGAGACGATCACACACCTCGATCGCGGTCATCGACGACATCCGCGAGGCCGCCAACTCAATGGCTAACGGGATGCCGTCGAGTCTGCGGCAGATTTCCACGACAGCCTCCGCCTCGCTGGGCTGGGCCAGCGAGAAGTCCGACACCACACTTTGCGCACGGTCGACGAAAAGGTTCACGGCGGCGGATTGGGTTCCGGAGTTGACATCCAGCGACGGGACACGCCATAACTGCTCTTCGCTGACTCCCAATCCTTCACGGCTTGTAGCGAGAATCGTTACGGTCGCCGAGGCGGCGAGGATCGCCTCGACCAGATCCGCCACACTGTCGACCACGTGCTCGCAGTTGTCGAACACCAGCAGCCGGACTCTCTCTTCCAACGCGGCGGCGACGCTGTCAGCCACGCTCTTCCCCGGCTGTTGGATGATGCCCAGCACGGCCGCTACCGCGTCAGGCACCGCCAGCGGATCGGCTACCGCGGCCAGCTCGAAAAACCAGACACCATCGGGAAATTCATCGTGCAGACGATCGGCGACCTCAAGCGCCAGGCGCGTCTTGCCGACCCCGCCCACCCCGGTCAACGTCATCAACCGATGAGCCTTCACCGCGGCTTGCACCTCGGCGAGCTCGGACTCGCGCCCAACGAAAGTGGTAGCTACAGCCCGCAAGTTTCCCGGACTCGCATCTGGTGCGCGCAACGACGGAAAGTCCGTGCGCAGGCCCTCTGCTCGGACCTGGAACACCTGAACTGGGGTCGCCAGATCACGCAACCGCCGCAGCCCGAGATCAACCAGATCAACTCCACTCACCAAAGCCGCGGTGGAGTCGGCCAAAAGGATCTGGCCGCCATGCCCGGCCGCCATCACCCGAGCTGCACGGTTGAGCACCGCGCCGAAGTAGTCCCCGTCGCGCGGCTCAGCTTCGCCGGTCGCCAGCCCGATCCGCACAGGCAACTTCAACGCCCTCTGAGCACCCACCGCGGCATTCACCGCGGATGTCGGTGATGCGAACGCCGCACACACCCCGTCCCCGGTGTGCTTGAACAACCAGCCGCCCTGCGCCTCGATGGTCTTGCGCAACACCTCGTCGTGCGCGGCGAGGGCGCTCCGCATCGCGTCCGCATCGGCCTCCCACCGACGGGTCGACCCCTCAACATCGGTGAACATAAACGTCACCACCCCCGAGGGAGCGGCGACCGCCGGATCAGCGGACACGCCAGCAGAATCTCACATCAGACAAGCCGCCACGATGCACATCGCGGGAGCGCGGTCGCGAGACGCCGTGGTTGATGTGCTCGACGGGCACCGCACCGCGGCGCTGCAACCCTCAACTGCCAACAGCGACAGTGAAACTGAAGGGGAAAACGTACCCGGTACGCTGCAGCAAACTACCTAACGCACTCAGCAAGCCTGTTACCAGGCCCTATGAGTCGGGGTGGCGGGATTTGAACCCACGGCCTCTTCGTCCCGAACGAAGCGCGCTACCAAGCTGCGCCACACCCCGCTTGAAGCCTCGACAGCCTATCGCACCGGCACGCCGGCTGGCCAAACCGCTGGCTACGGGCTAGACCACGCGCAGCTGTGCTCGAATTCAACCAGCGCCTCGCCGGGGCCGGCGGGATCGAGCCCCTGCGCGCTGACCCACTCGTCGCTGAAATAGGTGTCGGCGTAGCGGTCCCCGCTGTCGGCCAGCAGGGTGACCACCGACCCACTGCGGCCCTCGGAGACCATCTCGGCGATCAGCCCGAAACAGCCCCACAGGTTAGTGCCCGTCGACGGCCCCACCCGGCGCCCCAGGACGGCGCTGACGTGGCGGGCGGCGGCGATGGACGCCGCGTCGGGCACCGCGACCATGCGGTCGACCACGCCGGGCAGAAACGACGGCTCGACCCGCGGCCGGCCGATGCCCTCGATCCGCGACGAGGTGGGCATCACGATGCAATCGCGGTCCTCGGCGTAGGCGGGAAAGAACGCGGAGTTCTCCGGGTCGACGACGCACAACCGGGTCGCGTGCCGCCGGTAGCGGATGTAGCGGCCGATGGTCGCGCTGGTGCCGCCGGTGCCCGCGCCGACCACGATCCACTCCGGGACGGGGTGCTTCTCGTCGCGCATCTGCTCGTAGATCGACTCGGCGATGTTGTTGTTGCCGCGCCAGTCGGTGGCGCGCTCGGCGTTGGTGAACTGGTCCAGGTAGTGCCCGCCGGTGTCCCTGGCGACGCGCTCGGCCTCGGCGTACACCTGGCTCGAGTCCGTCACGAAATGGCAACGGCCGCCTTGTGATTCGATCAGCGCGATCTTGGCGGCGCTGGTCGACGCGGGCATCACCGCGACGAACGGCAGCCCCAACAGGGCGGCGAAGTAGGCCTCCGACACCGCCGTCGAACCCGAGGACGCCTCGACGACGGTGGTGCCCTCGCCGATCCAGCCGTTGCACAGCGCATACAAAAACAGCGAGCGCGCCAGCCGGTGCTTGAGGCTGCCGGTGATGTGCGTGCTCTCGTCCTTGAGATACAGCGCGACGTCCACCTCGCCGCCCCACGCCGACGGCAGGGGATAACGCAGCAGGTGGGTGTCGGCACTGCGCCGCGCGTCGGCCTGGATCAGCCGGATCGCATCGTCCGTCCAGCTTCGGGGCAGGGTGCGGACCGCGATCCGGGTCCGGTCGCTCAACGCACCGAAGCGGTCGGCTGTGAACGGCTCAGGTCGCTGGTGGAATCGCGGTCACCCATCGGGCTGGCGATCAGCGTCAGCAGGGTCGCCTCGGGCCTGCAGCAGAATCGCACGGGCGCGAACGGCGAGGTGCCGATCCCGGCGGAGACGTGCAGCGCCATGTTCGCCCCCCAGCGTGACGGTCCCTTGGCCCGCGAGCGGTCCAGGCCGCAGTTGGTCACCAGGGCGCCGTAGAACGGCAGACACAGCTGCCCGCCGTGCGTGTGACCGGCCATCACCAGTTGGTAGCCGTCGGCGGCGAAGCGATCCAGCACCCGCGGCTCCGGGGAGTGCGTCAAACCGAGCCGCAGGTTCGCGGCCGGGCTGGCCGGCCCCGCGATCGTGTCGTAGCGGTCCCGGTCTATGTGCGGGTCGTCCACGCCCGCGGCCGCGATGTGCAGCCCGGCCACCTCGAACTCGCGGCGGGTGTGCGTCAGGTCGAGCCAGCCGCGCTCGGTGAACGCCGCCCGCAGGTCCTGCCAGGGCAGCGGCTCGCCGCGGACCCGGTGCGACGGGTTGGTCAGGTAGTTCAGCGGGTTCTTCAGGCGGGGCCCGAAGTAGTCGTTGCTGCCGAAGACGAAGACGCCCGGCCGCGACAGCAGGTCGCCCAGCGTCTGCACCACCGCGGGCACCGCCTTGGGGTGCGCCAGGTTGTCGCCGGTGTTGACGACGAGGTCGGGCTCCCAGGCGGCCAGCTCGCGCAGCCAGGCCTGCTTGCGGCGCTGGTTGGGCGTCATGTGCAGGTCGCTGATGTGCAGCACCCGTAGCGGCGTGGAGCCCGGTGACAGGACGGGCATGGTTATCTCTCGCAGGACGAACGCGTTGCGCTCGACGAGCGAGGCGTAACCGATGCCGGCCAGGGTCGAGCCGAGCGCGACGGCGCCGGCGCGCATCAGTACGGGCAGCGGGGCAATCGGGCGAACGTCAGCCATGCAGGAAGCCTACTGCCGGTTGTGGTCTCGGGGCGTATAGCCTGCGCCACAAGTCCGTGTTGTCGGCCGGCTACGGAGGGGGCGGCGCCCCGGGCGGGGGCGGAGGCGCCAGCAGCGGAATCGTGATCGGCGGCAGGCCCGGGATCTCGACCACCTGCGACCCGACCACCGGTGGCGCGCCCTCGGGCGGTGGCGGTGGCGCCGGCGGGATGCCGTTGCTGACCTGGATCGTGATGATCGACCCCGGAATCGTCTGGCCGGACGGCGACGTTCCGACCACCTCGCCCGCCTTCGCGCTGCTGTTCACGGAGTTGGTCTGATCGGCGACCGGGAAACCGGCCTCCTTGATGCGCTGGCGGGCCGCGTCGACGTCCAGGCCGGTGACGGCCGGCACCCGGGACGCCGGGGAGCCCTCGACGTAGCGGGGATCCGTCGGCGGCAGCTTCACCTCGCCGAAGTTGTTCGCGATCGGTTTCATCGCGGTGAACCAGGTGCGCGCCGGCTCGTTCCCGCCGTAGAGGTCCCCCTCGCCGCAATGACGCAACGGGGCGGAGCACAAATCCGTCGGGTTGGGCGAGTCGTCGTAGATGTAGTTGGCCGCCGCGTAGTGGCTGGTGAAACCGACGAAAGCGGATGATCTGTGCGCCTCGGTGGTGCCGGTCTTCGCGGACACCGGCAGGTCCCAGCCCGCCGCGCCGGCCGAGCCGGCCGCCGTGCCGCTGCCCACGGCGTCCTTGCTCATCGCGTTGGCCATCGTGTTGGCCAGGCCCTCGGGCACCACCTGATCGCAGGTCTCGGTCGTCACGGAGACCTCGTTACCGTTGCGGTCGATCAGCTTGTCGATCGGGTTCGGCGGGCACCACACGCCGCCGGAGGCCAGGGTGGCCGCGACGTTGGACAACTCCAGCGCGTTCACCTCGATCGGGCCGAGGGTGAACGAGCCGATGTTTTGCCGCTTGACGAAGTCGGCCAGGCTCTCGTTGCTGTCACGGTTGTAGTCGCGCGCGGTGCCGGGATCGGCGTAGGACCGCAGCCCGAGCTTGATCGCCATGTCCACCGTCCGGGTCACGCCGACCTGCTGGATCAGCTTGGCGAACGCAGTGTTCGGCGAGGTGGCCAGCGCGTCGGTCACGTTCATGGAGCCCCGGTAGTTACCCGCGTTGACGACACACCAGGTGTCCTTCGGGCAACCCTTGGCCCCGCCGCTGCCCATGCCCTTGGCCTGGAACCGGCCCGGCACCTCGAGCGTGGCGTTGATGCCCATGCCCATGTCCAGCGCCGCGGCGGTGGTGAAGATCTTGAACACCGATCCGGCGCCGTCGCCGACGAGGGAGAACGGTTGCGGTCGCATCGTCTCGCCGGCGTCGAGGTTCAGGCCGTAAGTACGGTTGCTGGCCATCGCCATTACGTGGTGGGAGGTCTTACCCGGCTCGATGACGCTCATGACGCTCGAGATGCCCGGCAGGGTCGGACTCGCGAACTTGTCGATGGACGCCTTGACCGGAATCTGCACGTCCGGGTCCAACGTGGTGCGGATCAGGTAGCCGCCCCGGGCCACCTGTTCCTTACTGATCCCCGCGCGCGACAGGTACTCCTGGACGTAGTCGCAGAAGAAGGCGCGGTCGCCGGCCGCGATGCAGCCGCGAGGCAGCTCGTTGGGTTGGGGCAGCACACCCAGCGGCGTGGCCTTGGCGGCCCGCAGGGCGTCGGCCTCCTGGGGCAGGTTCTCGATCATGGTGTCGAGGACCAGGTTCCGTCGGGCCAGGGCGCCGTCGGGGTTGGTGTACGGGTTGAGCGCGCTGGTCGACTGCACCATGCCGGCGAGCAGGGCCGCCTGCTGCCAGTTCAGGTCCGAGGCGTTGATGCCGAAGTAGGTCTGGGCCGCGTCCTGCACGCCGAACGAACCGTTGCCGAACGACACCAGGTTCAGATAGCGCGTCAGGATCTCCGGCTTGGTGAAGGTCTTGTCCAGCGTGAGCGCCATCCGGATCTCGCGCAGCTTGCGCGCCGGGGTGGTTTCGACCGCCGCGCGCTTCTCGGCGTCGGTCTGGGCGGTCACCAGCAGCTGGTAGTTCTTGATGTACTGCTGTTCGATCGTCGAGCCGCCGCGGGTGTCGACGTCGCCGGAGGCATAGCCGGCCAGCCCCGTCAGGGTGCCCTTCCAGTCCACCCCGTTGTGGTCGGCGAAGCGCTTGTCCTCGATCGAGACGATCGCCAGTTTCATGGTGTTGGCGATCTTGTCGGTGGGCACCTCGAAGCGGCGCTGAGAGTAAAGCCACGCGATGACGTTGCCCTTCTTGTCGACCATCGTCGACACGGCGGGCACCTCTCCCTGCGTCAGCTGGGCGGACCCGTTGGCGACGACTTCAGAGGCCCGATTGGACATCAGCCCGATGCCGCCCGCGAGCGGAAACATCAACGCCGTGGCGACGACGCTGGCCAACAAACAGCACCCCGCGAGCTTGAGCACCGTGAGCGCGGCCGGGGGGCGGTCTGACATGCGTTCTAGGGTAGCCGCCCGCGCTCACCTGGCCACGCCACGAGTTGGCCCAAACCCCTCCCTTACCGTGACCAGCGAACTTACGATAGGGGTTGGCAGAAAATTAGCGCTTCCGTCACTGTTCAGCCACCGGGCTGAAGTGCGACGCGCGCCCATTCGCATTATCCTCTCCGTCAAGGCTGCACGCCCGTCCCAAAAAAAGCGTTATCAGACTGTTGCGCAATTGCCACCTGACCACCTAACTTAGACACACGGTGAGATTCAGATAACACCGATTTGCATGGTGTGGCGTAGATCGCAGCAGGGTCTGCACCCGAGGAGGGCGGCCGCGACAAGCGGTCGGAAGGAAGGGAACAGCTCGTGTCAGGTTCACGGCCGGCCGCACGTCGAACGAACATCGCGGCTGCTCAGGGCGTATTGCGCAGTGTCGACGCCGAGGAACGGATCGCATGGGTTTCCAAGGCGCTGTGTCGGACCACTGACCCCGATGAACTGTTCGTTCGAGGGGCCGCCCAGCGCAAGGCGGCGGTGATCTGCCGCCACTGCCCGGTGATGCAGGAGTGCGGGGCGGACGCGTTGGACAACAAGGTCGAGTTCGGCGTCTGGGGCGGCATGACCGAGCGCCAGCGCCGGGCCCTGCTCAAGCAGCATCCCGAGGTCGTGTCCTGGCAGGACTTCTTCGACAAGCGCCGCGGCCGCAGCGTCGGCTGACCCGGGATTTCCGACCAAGCCTCGGGCGGTCGGCAAACTAACGGTTCTGGAAATAACCGTTTTCATGATTACGTAACTGTTACAGCCCTAAGCGGGGCTATTAATTGGACTGTGTCTAATATACAACTGGTTCGTGTTGAATACGAGCTGGCTTGTGCCCAATAGAAATTCGACAGCAACGAGCCCGCGGGAGCCCACTGGGAATCGCTCGTGTCAAATAGCTTTCGTGAGCGTCTGACTGGCGTCCACTCAACAAATTGATGCGCTCACCGAGGGCTTGTTCTCAGCCGCTTGCCGCACGGGCCGCCTCGTCGCCGGGGGCGGTGATCTGATCGGCGAGCGCCCGCAGCGCGTCGAGATCCGAAACGTCGAACGGCAGCGACGGAACCCCGATGACCGGCACATGCGGGTGGGCTCCGGTGAAACGGGAGAGCAGCCTGACCTCGCGCTTGGCGGTTTGCGCCCGGTCGGCGTGGATCTTCAGTACGGCGGAAGCCAGCGCGGCGGCTTCGGACTCGGAGGCGTCCAGCGTCTCGCTTCCGTCGATCGCCCGCTCGACCGGCAGCGAGCACAGCGTCGGGTGGGTGCGGTTGAGGACCAGTCCCGCGAGCGGCATGCCCTCCTGCGACAGCCGGTCGACGAAGAAGGCCGCCTCGCGCAGCGCGTCGGGTTCGGCGGCCGACACCACGACGAACTGCGTGCCGCGCCTCTTCAGCAGCGAGTAGGTGCGATCGGCCTTTTCCCGCCAACCGCCGAAGGTCGATTCCAGTGACTGCACGAATGAACCGATGTCGCTGAGCAATTGTGAGCCCATGATCGTGGACATGCCCTTCATCGCCAAACCCATTGCGCCGGTGACCAATCGGCCGATGCCGCGACCGGGTGCGAGCAGCAGGCGCCAGAGCCGGCTATCCATGAAGCTGCCCAACCGTTTCGGCGCATCCAAAAAGTCCAGCGCGTTGCGCGACGGCGGGGTGTCCACGACGATGAGGTCCCAGCGGTCCTGGCTCAACAACTGGCCGAGCTTCTCCATCGCCATGTACTCCTGCGTGCCGGCAAGCGACGTGGCGACCGTCTGGTAGAACTGGTTGTTCAGCAACGCCTCTGCCCGCTCGGGGCCGGAGTACTGCATCACCATCTCGTCGAAGGTGCGGCGCATGTCGAGCATCATCGCGTGCAGCTCGCCGGGTACTTCGGGCGCCAGTGGCACCCGCTGCGGGGTGTTGCCGAGGTCGTTGACCCCGAGCGCCTGGGCCAGCCGCTTGGCCGGGTCGATCGTCAAAACGCATACCGTGCGGCCGTATTCGGCGGCGCGCAGCGCCATCGCGGCCGCGGTGGTTGTCTTTCCCACCCCGCCGGCGCCGCAGCACACCACCACGCGATTGGATCGGTCGGCCAGGATCGCGGCCATATCAAGGGTTTTCGTCGTGACGCTCATCGGACCCCCTGCTGCGCAAGCGTTTCCGACAGCTCATACAGGCTTCCGAGGTCGACGCCATCGGAGATCGCCGGCAGCTCCAGGCGCGGCACCTTCAACGCGTCGAGTTGCTGCGCCGTCTCGGCGCGTGCGGTGATCCGGGTCGCATGCTGAATGGTCTCGGTCAGCAGGCCCGCAAAGTCGGTGTCGCCGAGCTTGATTCCCGCCATCTCAAGGCCGGCCCGCACGGAGTCCGCGTCCACGTCCCCCTCGGCGGCCTTCGCCAGATCGCGCGGCTCCAGGAACGACGGGATGTTGCGGTTCACGATCACGCTGCCGATCGGCAGCTCCATCTCGGCGAGCTCCTCGATGGCCTCGAGCGTTTCCTGCACCGGCAGCGCCTCTAGCAGCGTGACCAGATGGATGGCGGTCTGATCGGAGTGCAACAGCTTCACCACACCCTCGGACTGCGAGTGCACCGGCCCACCCTTGGCCAGGTCGGACACCGCCTTGGTGACATCGAGGAAGCGCGCGATGCGGCCCGTCGGCGGCGCGTCGACGACCACCGCGTCATAGACCGGGTTCTTGGCCCCCTTTTCGAGGCGGACCACCGACTCCTTGATCTTCCCGGTGAGCAGCACGTCACGCAGGCCGGGCGCGATCGTCGTCGCGAACTCGATTGCGCCGATGCGTCGCATCGCCCGGCCCGCGATGCCCAGGTTGTAGAACATGTCCAGGTATTCCAGGAACGCGGCCTCGATGTCGATGGCCAGCGCGTTGACCTGCCCGCCGCGCTCGGCGGTGGCGATCTTGACCTCCTCGTAGGGCAGCGGCGGGACGTCGAACAGTTGCGCAATCCCTTGGCGGCCTTCGACTTCGACGAGCAGGACCTTGCGGCCGCCCGCCGCCAGCGTGAGGGCGAGCGCGGCCGCGACCGTCGACTTACCCGTCCCGCCCTTGCCGGTCACGAAATGTAAGCGCGCCCTCGACAAGCGTGCGGGCCAGCCGACGGAACTACCGCCGTTTCCAGTGGATGCCACCTTCGCATGCTAGCCCGGCCGCCGCACCGCCCTTGGGCTGGCCAGAGCCCTGGAAAGCTGACCGATAAGCTCGCGTCATGAGCCAACCCACCGCATGGGAATACGTCACGGTCCCGCTGCTGACGCACGCCACCAAACAGATCCTGGACCAGTGGGGCGCCGACGGCTGGGAGTTGGTGTCCGTGCTACCCGGGCCCACCGGCGAGCAGCACGTCGCATATTTAAAGCGCCCCAAGTAGAGATGAGCGCATCGGCCCGGCTCGGGCAGCTCGGCCTCACGCTTCCCGAGGTGGTTGCGCCGCTGGCCTCGTACGTTCCCGCGGTGCGGACCGGCAACCTGGTCTACACCTCGGGTCAGCTGCCGATGCGGGACGGGAAGCTCCCGCGGACCGGCAAGGTCGGCGCCGAGGTCAGCCCCGAGGACGCCAAGTCGCTGGCGCGGATCTGTGCGCTCAACGCGTTGGCGGCCGTGCATTCGCTGGTGGGCATCGACGCCGTTGCCCGGGTGGTCAAGGTCGTCGGGTTCGTCGCCTCGGCTCCGGGTTTCAACGGGCAGCCCAGCGTCATCAACGGCGCCTCCGACCTGCTCGGCGAGGTGTTCGGCGACCAAGGCGCCCACGCTCGCTCGGCGGTCGGGGTGTCCGAGCTGCCGCTGGATGCGCCGGTCGAAGTGGAGCTGATCGTGGAGGTCGGCTGACGGCCGTGACCGAGACCGCCGAGTCGCTGACCCATCCCGCATACGGCAGGCTGCGGGCGGTCACCGACACTGCCTCGGTGCTGTTGGCCGACAACCCGGGCCTGATGACGCTGGAGGGCACCAACACCTGGGTGCTGCGCGGCCCGGGCAGCGAGGAGCTGGTGATCGTGGATCCCGGCCCCGACGACGACGAGCACATCGCCCGGATCGCCGCGCTCGGCCGCATCGCGCTGGTACTGATCAGCCACCGGCACGGCGACCACACCGACGGCATCGACAAGCTGGTCGAGCTGACCGGGGCGACGGTCCGGTCCGCGGGCAGCGGATTCCTGCGCGGCCTCGGAGGTCACCTGATCGACGGCGAAGTGATCGACGCGGCCGGCCTCAAGATCAAGGTGATGGCGACGCCCGGCCACACCGCCGACTCGCTGTCGTTCCTGCTCGACGACGCCGTGCTGACCGCGGACACCGTGCTGGGCCGCGGCACCACCGTCATCGACAAGGAGGACGGCAGCCTGGCCGACTACCTCGAGTCGTTGCGGCGGCTACGCGGTTTGGGCCGGCGCACGGTGCTGCCCGGGCACGGCCCGCAGCTGGCCGACCTGGAATCCGTCGCGTCGGGCTACCTGACACACCGGCACGAACGCCTGGAGCAGGTGCGCGCCGCGCTGTGGGATCTCGGTAACGAGGCCACCACGCGCGAGATCGTCGAGTACGTCTATGTCGACGTCGACGAGAAGCTCTGGGACGTGGCCGAATGGTCGGTGCAGGCGCAACTGGACTACCTGCGCCGCGGGTGACGCGCGTCGAGGAACCTACCGGGCCCGCCTCGCGAGCCTCTCGGAGTCCGAGATCAGCACGCTCTTGCCCTCCAGGCGGATCCAGCCGCGGTGGGCAAAGTCGGCCAGGGCCTTGTTGACCGTTTCCCGCGATGCGCCCACCAGTTGGGCGATCTCCTCTTGGGTGAGGTCGTGGGTGACCCGCATCGCGCCACCCTCCTGGGTGCCGAACCGCTGGGCCAGCTGCAGCAGCTGCTTGGCCACCCGGCCGGGCACGTCGGTGAAGATGAGGTCGGCCAGGTTGTTGTTGGTCCGCCGCAGCCGTCGGGCAAGGACCCGCAGCAGCTGCTCGGCGATTTCCGGGCGATCCGCGATCCACGCCCGCAGCGCGTCGCGGTCCATCGACACGGCCCGAACTTCGGTGATGGTGGTCGCGCTGGAAGTCCGCGGGCCCGGGTCGAAGATCGACAACTCGCCGAACATGTCCGACGGGCCCATGATCGTCAGCAGATTCTCGCGGCCGTCCGGCGACCGCCGGCCGATTTTGACCTTCCCCGAAACGATGATGTACAGCCGGTCGCCCGGTTCCCCCTCGGCGAAAACCGTGTGCCCGCGCGGGAAGTCGACGGGTTGCAATTGCTTGGTCAGCGCGGTGACCGCGCCGGGCTCAACCCCTTGGAAGATTCCTGCCCTTGCCAGGATCTCGTCCACCGTTGCCTCTTCAGCTTCCAGTAGTGATACGGGCAGGCCAACCCTGCCCGTGTGACGTAAGTCTAGAGGTAGGCCAATTGTGTCCAACGTGCCACGCTACACACGATTGACGTGTCTAGTCCCCCTAAATTGCGGATTAACACGCGAACGGGTCCGTAGCGGCGCCGGTAGACCGGCCTCATCGCGGTCACCCGAGGCGGTGGCAAACACCGGCTTGGCGTGCCGCGGTCCGATCGCCGGTTGCGCCGGCGGTGCATCCGCGGGCCGCAGGGCCTGCCGCCGGTGCAGGTATTCCAGCGCCTCCGGCATGCCTTCGCGGGCCAGCGTGTGCACGTCGACGGCCTCGGCGTACTCGAGGAATTCGTCGACATCGGTCACCGAGACGGTGTCATTGGACAGGTCGGATTCCAGCCGCCCCAGACCGAACGTCACGAGCATCAACAGCCCGGGAACGCACGCCACCAGCAACCATGACACAGGGCAAGTAAACATGGCTTAGGTCTCAGCCAGATCACGAAATCAGTACTCTGTCGTAGGTGACAGCGGCAAAGGCATCCGGACGTTCGAAGTCAACGCCTTCCGCGCCCGACGATGTCGTCGCCGACCGCTGGTCCAAAGAGACGCGAGTGGGGTTGGTGCGACGGGCGCGGCGAATGAATCGCGCACTGGCGCAAGCGTTTCCGGACGCCCACTGCGAGCTGGACTTCACGACGCCGCTGGAGCTGACGGTGGCCACCATCCTCTCGGCGCAGAGCACCGACAAGCGGGTCAACCTGACCACGCCGGCGTTGTTCAAGCGGTACCGCTCCGCGCTGGATTATGCGCAAGCCGACCGCGACGAGCTGGAAAACCTCATCCGTCCCACCGGTTTCTTCCGCAACAAGGCGTCGTCGCTGATCGGCCTGGGGCAGGCCCTCGTCGAGCGGTTCGACGGCGAGGTGCCCTCGACGATGGCCGAGCTGGTCACCCTGCCCGGAGTGGGCCGCAAGACCGCCAACGTCATCCTCGGCAACGCCTTCGACATCCCGGGAATCACCGTCGACACCCATTTCTCGCGCTTGGTGCACAGATGGCGATGGACCATCGAGAAGGATCCGGTCAAGATCGAGCACGCGGTCGGCGAGCTGATCGAACGCCGGGAGTGGACCATGCTCAGCCACCGCGTCATCTTTCACGGCCGCCGGGTCTGCCACGCCCGCAAACCGGCGTGCGGCGCCTGCATCCTCGCCAAGGACTGCCCGTCCTTCGGATTGGGCCCCACCGAACCGCTGCTCGCCGCGCCGCTCGTCCAGGGCCCGGAAACCGAGCACCTGCTGGCCCTGGTGGGGCTCTAATACCGGGGCGCGCGACGGTGACCCGGACAACCCGGTGGACCATCGCGATCCTGGCGGTGGTGGCGGCGTTGATCGCGGCGCTGGTTGCTTCGCTGCACGACGACTCGGCGCCGAGCGCGACGACCCACGCGCCCGCCCCCCGCGAGCACCGCGACGCCGACACACCCGCCGCGCTGGCGGGTCCGCGCGAGCGCGCCAACCTACCGCCGTGTCCCGCCCCCGGCGGCGGCGCCGGCCCGGCGGCGCTGCGCGGCGTCACGGTGGAATGCGCCGCCGACGGTTCTGCCGTCGACGTCGCCCGCGCGCTGGCCGGGCACCGGGTGGTCCTCAACCTCTGGGCCTATTGGTGCGCGCCGTGCGCGGCCGAACTTCCCGCGATGGCCGAGTATCAGCGGCGGGTCGGGTCGGACGTGATGGTGGTGACGGTCCACCAGGACGAGAACGAGACGGCCGGGTTGCTGCGGTTGGCGGAGTTGGGTGTTCGGCTGCCGACGCTGCAGGACGGCCGTCGTCGGGTCGCTGCCGCGCTGCGTGTGGTAAATGTGATGCCTGCGACGGTCGTCCTCCGGCCGGACGGTAGCGTTGCGCAGATGCTGCCGCGGCCTTTCGCCAGTGCCGACGAGATCGCCGCTGCGGTCGGAAACGACGCGGGATAGGCAGATTGACTGGACTGAGGGAGGCGCCGGTGAGTTCAGCCATCCCGCTGATGCCCGACGTGTCTCCGCCTTGGTTGCGTCCGCTGGTGGACAACGTGGGTCAGATCCCCGAGGCGTACCGGCATCGGCTGCCGGCCGGCGTGCTGGCGATGGTGACCGCGTCCAAGGCGGCGGCATCGATGGCGTCATTACTCGGTGACGACCGGGAGGCGGCGGTGCTGGTGTTGTTCTCGGGTCCCGAGTCCGGCCCGGCCGACGGCGGTGTGCCCGACGATGCCGACCTGTTGCTGACCGTGCGGGCCTCGACATTGCGCCACCACGCGGGCCAGGCGGCCTTTCCGGGCGGCGCCTCCGATCCCGGCGACGACGGCCCGGTGGCCACCGCGCTGCGCGAGGCGCAGGAGGAGACCGGAATCGACGTCAGCCGGCTGCGTCCACTCGCCACGATGGAACGGACGTTCATCGCGCCGTCGCGGTTCCACGTCGTCCCCGTGCTGGCGTACTCGCCGGACCCGGGGCCGGTGGCCGTCGTCGACGAGACCGAAACAGCCATCGTGTCGCGGGTTCCGGTGCGCGCCTTCATCAATCCGGAGAACCGGCTGATGGTGTACCGGGGCAACCTCGGCCGTCGCTGGGCCGGGCCGGCGTTTCTGTTGAATCAGATGCTGGTGTGGGGATTCACCGGCCAGGTGATTTCCGCGGTGCTGGATGTCGCCGGCTGGGCCCGGCCCTGGGACACCACCAAGATCCTGGAGCTGGACGAGGCGATGGTGTTGGTAGGCGACAAGGGCGGCCCCCGTCGATGAACATGAATTCGATGACGCCGTCGCAGTGGCTCGACATCGCCGTGCTGGCAGTCGCTTTCATCGCGGCCATCTCGGGCTGGCGTTCGGGTGCGCTGGGCTCGCTGTTGTCGTTCGTCGGCGTGCTGCTCGGCGCCATCGCGGGCGTGCTGCTGGCGCCCCACATCGTCAGCCACATCGCCGCGCCCCGCGCCAAGCTGTTCACCGCGCTGTTCTTGATCCTCGCGCTGGTGGTCGTCGGTGAGGTCGCCGGCGTGGTGCTGGGGCGGGCCGTTCGCGGCGCGATCCACAGCCGCGCGATCCGAACCGTCGACTCGGTCATCGGCGTGGGCGTCCAGCTGGTGGTGGTGTTGACCGCGGCGTGGCTGCTGGCCACCCCGCTGACCCAGTCCAAGGACCAGCCCGAACTGGCCGCCGCGGTGCGGGGTTCGCGGGTGCTCGCGCAGGTCAACGAGGTCGCGCCGCCCTGGCTCAAGACGGTGCCCAAGCGCCTCTCGGCGCTGTTGAACACCTCCGGGCTGCCCGCGGTGCTCGAGCCGTTCAGCCGCACCCCGGTGATTCCGGTCGCGTCGCCCGATCCGGCCCTGGCCACCAACCCGGTGGTGACGAACGCCGCGCCGAGCGTGGTCAAGGTGCGCAGCCTGGCGCCGAGCTGCCAAAAGGTGTTGGAGGGCAGCGGATTCGTGGTCGCCCCCGATCGGGTGATGACCAACGCGCACGTGGTGGCCGGGTCCAACAGCGTCCAGATCTACGCCAGCGGCAGCCCCCTCGACGCGACCGTGGTCTCCTACGACCCGTCGGTCGACATCGCGATCCTGGCCGTCCCCAACCTGCCGCCGCAGCCGTTGGCGTTCGCCCAGGGCGAGGCGAAAAGCGGCGAAAGTGTTGTGGTGCTGGGCTATCCGGGCGGCGGCAACTTCACCGCCACCCCGGCCCGGATCCGTGAGGCCATCAGGCTCAGCGGACCCGACATCTACCGGGATCCGGCGCCGGTCACCCGCGACGTGTACACCATCAGAGCCAGTGTGGAGCAAGGCAATTCGGGCGGTCCGTTGATCGACCTCAACGGCCGCGTGCTCGGCGTCGTGTTCGGCGCCGCCGTCGACGACCCCGACACCGGCTTCGTGTTGACCGCCGACGAGGTGTCCAGCCAGCTCTCCAAGATCGGCGACACCCAGCAGGTCGCCACCGGGTCCTGCGTCAGCTGACGGGACGCCCGTACACCAGCTCGAGGAACTTCATCAGGTGCCGGTTGATTTCCTCGGGTGCCTCTTCGTGGCTGAAATGTCCTGCGCCGGCGATGGATACGTAGCGACCCTGGGGGGCGTAGCGCTGGGTGCGGTCCACCGGGTCGGCGAGCACGTACGGGTCGGCGTCACCGCGCAGATGCAGCAGCGGCAGGCCCAGCTGCCGGCTCATCGATTTCATGAACCGCCGGCCCTCGCCGCGCAGCTGGCTGCGCACCGCCCAGCGCTGGTATTCCAGCGCGGAGTGCGCGGCCGCCGGTATGCGGATGGCCGTCCGCATGTGCCGGACGGTCTGTGAAAAATCTTCGGACGCAACCCATTTGGGGCAGCTCCGGCTCCGGACGAGGCGCTCGATCTCCGCTGCGTCGTGCCGGGTCAGCAGCCGCTCCGGCCAGATGGGCAGCTGGTATTGCAGCAACGTCGGCAGCAGGGCGTAGCCCTGGTCGCGCCGGGTCAGGGTGGAGCGCCGCAGCGCCGCCGGGTGCGGCGAGCTGATCAGCGCGATGGCGCGCACCAGCCGCGAATGCAGCAGCGCGGTGGCCCAGCAGGCCAGCCCGCCGTCGGCGTGGCCGACCAGCGTCGCCGACGAGTGTCCCAGCGCGCGGATGAGCCCGGCGGTGTCGCCGGCCAGCGTCCAGCCGTCGTAGCCGCGGGGCGGTTTGTCGCTGCCGCCGTAGCCGCGCAGATCGACCGCGACCACGCGCGCCCCGGTCAGCCCGCGTAGCTGATGCCGCCAGGACCACCAGAACGATCCGAAACCGTGCAGCAGCATCACCAACGGGCGCGCGGTGGCCGGCTGCGCCGGCGGAACGCCGTCACCTTGCCCGTCGGGCAGGGCTTCGACGACGTGGAATCGAATCCCGTTGGCGTGCACGTCGAGGTGCCGCCACGGCCCGTCGATGCGGGTGACCGACGGATCTGGTGCCGGCATCTACCAACCCGAGGGGTCCGCGGGCTTCTCGTGCCTGCCGCCGGACTCGGGGAGTTCCTTCGGGCCCGTGGCGGCCTTCTCGTGACCGGGGGTGAGCGCGGTGCGCGTCTCCTTGACCGATTCGATGGTCTGGCGCGGGCCGCGGATGCGGCGGACCTTCAGGAAGCCCAGCAAGCCGAGGACGGCGCCGACGACCACCATGATGCCGAACACGATCAGGAACGCCACCCAGCGCCACAGCCATTCGTCGAGCAGCTCGGCGAGGAAGAAAAAGAAGAAGAACGTGGAGTAGAACAGCACCACCAACGCGGCGATGAAATAGACGCTGCCGGTCAGGCCCTTCTTGACGTCCCGGGTGATCTCGGATCGGGCCAGTTCGACCTCGGCGCGGACCAGGGTGGACATCTGCGCTGTGGCGTCTTTGATCAGGTCACCGATCGACGGCTCGGCCGGCCTGGCGTGCGGGTCGGCCAACGGGATCGTGGTCAGCGTGCTGGGCACACCGTTATTGCGATCGTCTTTGCTCACGGACCGTCCTCTCGGTTCTCTCGTCGCGGTTCATGTTGCCATGCGGTGCGGTGGCAGACGAGGCCAGCTGAAGCGCCGCGGAATGGCGGCCGACTGCGCCGTCGTCGCTGGCGAATCCGCCATCCTGGCCGACTAGACTGACCAGGCCGCTCAGGATGTCGGACCGCTCGATGGGGGTGTTGCTTTGCAGACGGCCTACCGTTGCTACAAGGCGGCGATGGTGGCCGTGCTGGTCGCCCTGATGAGCGTCCCGGCCAAGGCGGCCGCCGACGACCGGGTCCCGATGGGCGGCGGGGCCGGCATCGTCATCAACGGGGACACGCTGTGCACGCTGACAACGATCGGCACCGACACCGCCGGGGAGTTGATCGGCTTCACCTCGGCGCACTGCGGGGGTCCCGGCGCGCAGGTCGCGGCCGAGGCCGCCCAGGATCGAGGGCCGGTGGGGGTGATGGTCGCGGGCAACGACAATTTGGATTACGCGGTGATCAAGTTCGATCCGGCCAAGGTGGCCCCGGTGGCCAACTACAACGGCTTTGTGATCAGCGGCATCGGTCCGGATCCGACGTTCGGGCAGGTCGCCTGCAAGCAGGGCCGCACGACCGGCAACTCCTGCGGCGTCACCTGGGGGCCGGGTCAGGACCCGGGCACCATCGTCATGCAGGTGTGCGGCCAGCCCGGCGACTCGGGGGCGCCGGTGACCGTCAACAACCTGCTGGTCGGCATGATTCACGGCGCGTTCAGCGACAACCTGCCGACGTGCATCATCAAATACATCCCCCTGCATACCCCGGCGGTGGTGCAGTCGTTCAACGCCGACCTCGCCGACATCAACGCCAAGCACCGCGCCGGCGCGGGATTCGTGCCGCTGCCGGGTTGACGCTCGCGAGCGGTTGGGCGCCGGCCCCGGTGCGGGCTACTTGGCCGACCTGATCGCGTCGAACACGCCGGGATCGAGCAGCGTCGACGTGTCACCCAACTCGCGTTTCTCGGCGACGTCGCGCAACAGCCGGCGCATGATCTTGCCGCTGCGGGTCTTGGGCAGTTCGGGCACCACGTGGATCTCGCGCGGCTTGGCGATGGGGGAGATCTCCCGGGCCACCTCGGCGCGCAGCTCGTCGACGATCCCGTCGTGCACTTGGTACTCGGCGCACAAGACGACGAACGCGCAGACGGCTTGGCCCGTGGTCTCGTCGGTCTTCGCGACCACCGCCGCCTCGGCCACTCCGTGGTGGCCGACGAGCGCCGACTCCAATTCGGCGCTCGAGAGCCGGTGCCCCGACACGTTCATCACGTCGTCGATGCGGCCCACCACCCAGATGGCGCCGTCGCGGTCGTAATAGGCGCTGTCGCCGGCGAAGTACCAGCCCTGCTCGGCGAATCTGGACCAGTAGGTCTCGATGTAGCGCTCCGGATCGCCCCAGATGCCGCGCAGCATCGAGGGCCACGGCTGGTCCAAAACCAAGTAACCGGTGATGTGTTCGCCGTGATGGACGGCGGGCGTCAGGTGTTCGCCGTGGTCGTCGACGATGCTCGCGGAGATGCCCGGCAATGCCCTCATCGCCGAACCCGGTTTGGCCGCGGTGACCCCGGGCAGCGGGGAGATCATCGCGGCGCCCGTTTCGGTCTGCCACCAGGTGTCGACGATGGGCAGGCTGTCGGCGCCGATCACCATGCGGTACCAGCGCCACGCCTCGGGGTTGATCGGTTCGCCCACCGTGCCCAGCACTCGCAGGCTGGACAGGTCGTGCGCGTCGGGGATCTCGCGCCCCCACTTCATGAACGTCCGGATGAGCGTGGGCGCGGTGTAATAAATTGTCACCCCGTACTTTTCGATGATCTCGAAATGCCGGTGTTGGGTCGGCGAGTCGGGCGTTCCCTCGTACAGAACCTCGGTGACCCCGTTGGACAGCGGGCCGTAGACACCGTAGGTGTGTCCGGTGACCCAGCCGATGTCGGCGGTGCACCAATAGACGTCGCTCTCGGGTTTGACGTCGAAGACGTAGTAGTGCGTGTAGGAGGCTTGGGTCAGGTAGCCGCCGCTGGTGTGCACGATGCCCTTGGGCTTGCCGGTGGTGCCCGAGGTGTAGAGCAGGAACAGCGGCTGTTCGGCGTCGAACGCCTCGGGGGTGTGTTCGTCGGAGGCGGCGTCGACGACATCGTGCCACCACAGGTCGCGGTCGTCGTTCCAGGACACGTCAATTCCGGTGCGCCGCACCACCAGAACGCGCTCGACCGAGCTATCCGGATCCGAGACCGCCTCGTCGGCCGCCTCCTTCAGCGGCGCCGGCTTGCCGCGGCGGAACTGCCCGTCGGTGGTGATCACCAGCTTGGCCTGGGCGTCGGCGATGCGGGCCCGCAGCGCCTTGGCGGTGAAACCGGCGAACACGACGCTGTGCATGACGCCCAGGCGCGCGCAGGCCAACATCGCGACGACGGCCTCGGGGACCAAGGGCATGTAGATGGCGACGCGGTCGCCGGCGACCAGGCCGAGGTCGGTCAGCGCGTTGGCCGCTTTGCACACCTGTTTCTGCAGATCGGCATAGGTCAGGCTGCGGCTGTCGCCGGGCTCGCCCTCCCAGTGGATGGCGACGCGATCCCCGTGTCCGGCCTCCACATGGCGGTCCACGCAGTTGTAGGCGACGTTGAGCTTGCCGTCGGCGAACCATTTGGCGAAGGGCGCCTCCGACCAGTCCAGGATTTCGGTGAACGGTGTCGACCACGAGAGCCGGTTGGCCTGCTTGGCCCAAAACGCCAGCCGGTCCTGCTCGGCCTCGCGGTACAGCTCCTCACCCGCGTTGGCCTGCTCGGCGAACTGCGCCGACGGCGGATAAGACGTCGGTCCCTCGGTGTGGGTGGCGGTCACTGGATTCCTCCTAGCGTCGAGGCTCGTCAACCGTCAGTGAGCCTAGACCTTCCAGATGAAAAGCCGCCGCCCGATCCGGGGTCAAACACGCCCGCATGCCGCATAATCACCGATGTGCCGGGACTGCACACGCGGCGACGAGCCCTCAGCTTCGCCGCGGCCGCAACGGCTTACGCGGCGGCGACGATGTCGGGGTCACCCGCGTGGGCCGAGCCGTCCGACGCCATCGACCAGCCGACGCCGTGCTGGTCGGAGCAGGTCGCCGTCAGCGCTTCCCCGACGCAGGCCGCCGTCGGACACCGCGGCGTGACGCTGCTGTTCGCCCTCGCCGGTGGCGCGGACCCCTGCACGCTCACCGGTTACCCGAGCGTCGACTCGGGCAGCGGCGGGCCGCCCATCCACGGCCAGCCGACGCCGCGCGGCTACCTGGGCGGGTTGCCCGCCGGCGCCGACGACCCGCCGACGGTCACGCTGTCGCTGTCGACGCAGGGCCAGGCGGTCGTGGAGGGCGTCGCCGTGGACGCCGACGGCAAGCCGTGCCCCGGCTACACCGACCTGGCCGTCAGCCCTCCGGCCATCCTGCAGGTGTTCACCGTGCCGGCCGCCATCGACGCGTGCCGGCTGGAGGTCCATCCCGTCACCGCGGGTTGATGGCGGTCAGGCGCCGACCCGTGCCAGGCAGTAGACGCGCGGCGGCACCGGATAAGCGATGGCCTTGTCGCCGGTCGCGCACCGTGCGGTGTCCGTGCTGCCGTCGAAGCGCTGAACGACTCGGTCCAGCGAGGGCTGGGGCTCGGCGCAGTCGTCCGGCCTCATCGTCAGGTTTTCGGCGCCGTTGGTCAGCTGGTAGCAGCGGCCCTGCTGGAGGTTGAGCGCGAAGCACAGGATGGCGGAGTCGTCGGTGTATCGGCTGTAGACGGAGTTATCGCGTTTGCCGTCCGGGCAGTTCGCCGTGGGGCTGCCCTTGTAGGCGAGTTGATAGGTGTTCGCCGGGTTCGCGCAGTCGTTGGCCGGGCTGGAACTGAAAGTCCTTGCGAGAAACTCGTTTTGGTCGATGCACTGGCCCACCGGCATGGACTTGTCGGTGTCGAACAGGCTCCGCTTGTTCAGTCGCACGAGGTTTCCCGCGATTCCGAGCGCACCCAGGGTGAGCAGCACGGCACCGACGACGATCAGCGTGGTGGTCCACTTCGCGGGCCGGGACTGCGGCGAATCCGGGGGGCCGGCGGTGACGGCCCGCGCGCTGCGCGCGCGTAACCCGATTATCAGACAGACCACACCGATCGCCGGAACGCCCAACACCGCCGCCAGATATCCGACCTGAACGCCGACTTCGTGCGAGGTCACAGCGTCATCCTAGCCGCGACGCGGTGCGCCGGTTCGCCATCGCCGACCAGGCGCGCCCGTTCGGTTCGGGGGCGCCGCAGGCCTTAGGGTCGCTGGCATGCGTCGGATGCGGGCCGCGCTGGCCGTCCTTGCCGCCGGGATGCTGGCGGCCGGGACGCTGGCCGGCTGCGGCGGCGGCATGCTCAGCCCCGATCTGGTGGTGGTCAACAGTGGGGAGCCACCGAGCCCGTTGATTCCGACCGGTACCACCGACAGCCTGGGCGGGCGGATCCTCGATCGGCTGTTCGCCGGCCTGGTGTCCTACGATGCCGCCGGCAAACCTTCGCCAGAAGTGGCGCAGTCGATCGAGACCACCGACAACATCAACTACCGGATCCTGCTCAAACCGGACTGGAAGTTCACCGACGGCTCACCGGTGACGGCCCACTCGTTCGTCGACGCGTGGAATTACGGCGCGCTGAGCACCAATGCCCAACTGCAGCAAGACTTCTTCAGCCCGATCGACGGGTTCGATGAGGTAGCCGGTGCCGATGCAAAGCTGACCACCATGTCCGGGCTGCGGGTGGTCAACGATCTCGAGTTCAGCGTGCGGCTCAAGGCGCCGACCGTCGACTTCGTGCTGCGGCTGGGCCATAGCGCGTTCTATCCATTGCCGGACAGAGCATTTCGGGACATGGCGGCGTTCGGACGCAACCCGGTCGGCGACGGCCCATACCAGCTTTCCGACGGGCCCGACGGGCCGGCGTGGGAGCACAACGTGAAAATCGACCTGCGGCCCAACCCCGGCTACCACGGCAACCGCAAACCGCACAACAAGGGCCTGAGGTTCGAGTTCTACGGCAACCTGGACACCGCCTACGCAGACCTGCTGTCCGGCAATCTGGATGTCCTGGACACGATTCCGTCGAGTGCGCTGACGATCTACAAGCGTGATCTGGGCGGTAACTTCGCCAGTGGTCCCGTCGCGGTGAGCCAGTCGCTCGACACGCCGCTGCGGCTACCCCACTTCGGCGGCGAGGAGGGCCGGCTGCGCCGGTTGGCGTTGTCGGCGGCCATCAACCGCCCGCAGATCTGCCAGCAGATCTTCAACGGAACCCGCAGCCCGGCGCGCGATTTCACCGCCCGATCCCTGCCGGGGTTCGATCCGAATATCCCGGGCAACGACGCGTTGGACTTCAACCCCGAACGGGCCAGGCAGCTCTGGGCGCAGGCCAATGCGATCTCGCCGTGGAGCGGCCGCTACCTGATCGCCTACAACGCCGACAGCGGCCATCAGGAGTGGGTGGACGCGGTCGCCAACAGCATCAAGAACGTGCTGGGCATCGATGCCGCCGGCGCGCCGCACCCCACCTTCGCAGGATACCGCACCCTGATCACCAACCACACGATCGACACCGCGTTCCGTGCTGGCTGGATCGGGGACTATCCGTCGATGATCGAGTTCCTCGCCCCGCTGTACGCGACCGGTGCGGGATCCAACGACGTCGGATACTCCAGCCGCGAATTCGACGCCGCGCTGGCCGCCGCCGAGGCCGCGCCCAGCCTGCCGGAGGCGGACACGCTGGCCAACGCCGCACAGCGAATCCTGCTGCACGACATGCCGGCCGTGCCGCTCTGGTATTACATCGCCGTGCTGGGCTGGTCGTCGGCGGTGCGGGGCGTCACGGTGACATGGAACGGGATGCCCGACTACGAGAACATCGTCAAGGCCTGAAATGGGTTGGTACATAGCGCGCCGGATCGCCGTCATGGTGCCGGTTTTCCTCGGCGCCACGCTGCTGATCTACGGCATGGTCTTCCTGCTACCGGGTGACCCGGTGGCCGCGATCGCCGGGGATCGGCCGCTGACTCCCGCGGTGGCCGCCGCGCTGCGCGCCCGTTATCACCTCGACGATCCCTTCCTGGTCCAGTACCTGCGCTACCTGGGCGGTATCTTCCGCGGCGACCTGGGCCGCGCCTACTCCGGGTTGCCGGTCAGTTCGGTTCTGGCACACGCCTTTCCGGTGACCATCCGGCTGGCGCTGATCGCCCTTGTGGTGGAGGCGGTGCTGGGGATCGGCTTCGGTGCGATCGCAGGCTTGCGCCAAGGGGGGATCTTCGACGCCACGGTGCTCATCACCGGGCTGATCATCATCGCGATCCCGATTTTCGTGCTGGGCTTTTTGGCGCAGTTCGTGTTCGGCGTGCGGTTGGGGATCGCGCCCGTCACCGTCGGCGAACGGGCGACATTCGGGCGACTGCTATTGCCCGGGATCGTGTTGGGCGCCGTGTCATTCGCCTACGTCGTGCGGTTGACCCGTTCCTCGGTGGCCGCGAACGCGCACGCGGACTACGTCCGCACCGCCACCGCCAAGGGGTTGTCGCGGCCCCGTGTGGTGACGGTGCACATCCTGCGAAACTCGCTGATCCCGGTGGTGACCTTCCTGGGCGCGGATCTGGGCGCGTTGATGGGCGGGGCCATTGTGACCGAGGGCATCTTCAACATCCACGGCGTCGGCGGTGTGCTGTATCAGGCGGTCACCCGGCAGGAGGCGCCGACGGTGGTGTCCATCGTGACGGTGTTGGTGCTGATCTATCTGGTCACCAACCTGCTGGTGGACCTGCTGTACGCGGCCCTGGACCCAAGGATCCGCTATGGATGAGCACTCCGGCTTCTGGGGCGAGACCTGGCGCAAGCTGCGCCGGCGGCCGAAGTTCGTCGCCGCCGGTGCCCTGATCCTGTTCGTCGTTGTGGTGGCGGCGTTTCCGTCGTTGTTCACCGGGGTCGACCCCAGCTATGCCGATCCCGCCCAGAGCCTGCTCGGCCCGTCGTCGGCGCATTGGTTCGGCACCGATCTGCAGGGCCACGACATCTACGCGCGCACCGTCTACGGAGCGCGCGCCTCGGTCTCCGTCGGGCTGGGCGCCACGCTGCTGGTTTTCGTCGTCGGCGGGGCGGTGGGGGCGCTGGCCGGCTTTTACGGCGGCTGGGTCGACGCGGTGGTCTCCCGGGTCACCGACGTGTTCTTCGGATTGCCGCTGCTGTTGGCCGCCATCGTGCTGATGCAGGTCTTGCACCACCGCACGGTGTGGACGGTGATCGCCATCCTGGCCCTGTTCGGCTGGCCGCAGGTGGCGAGGATCGCCCGCGGTGCGGTGCTCGAGGTCCGCGCCAGTGATTATGTGCTGGCTGCGAAGGCGTTGGGGCTGAGCAGGTTTCAGACCTTGTTGCGCCACGCGGTGCCCAACGCGCTGGGCCCGGTGATCGCGGTGGCGACCATCGCGCTGGGCATCTTCATCGTCACGGAGGCGACCCTGTCCTACCTCGGGGTCGGGCTGCCGACGACGGTGGTGTCGTGGGGTGGCGACATCAACGTCGCGCAAACCCGGCTGCGGGCCGGCTCGCCCATTTTGTTCTATCCGGCCAGCGCGCTGGCGATTACGGTGCTGGCGTTCATGATGATGGGTGACGCCCTGCGCGACGCCCTCGATCCGGCGTCGCGGGCGCTGCGCGCATGAACACGCAAGGCGCGCCGCTGCTCTCGGTCGAGGGCCTGGAGGTCCGGTTCGGAGCGAACGCGCCCGTTGTGTGCGGCGTGGACCTGACCGTGCTGCGCGGTCAGACCGTCGCGGTGGTCGGCGAATCCGGATCCGGGAAATCCACGACGGCCGCCGCGATCCTTGGCCTGCTCCCGCCCGGCGGCCGAATCTCGGCCGGCCGCATCGTGTTCGACGGCCGGGACATCACTGGTGCCGACCACCGGCTGTTGCGCTCGATCAGGGGCCGCGCCATCGGCTACGTGCCCCAAGATCCGATGACCAACCTCAACCCCGTGTGGAAGGTGGGTTTCCAGATCCGGGAAGCGTTGCGGGCGAACACCGATACCCGCGAGACGCGGCGCCGCGCGGTCGAGTTGCTGGCCGAGGCGGGCATGCCGGATCCGGTCAAACAGGCCGGCCGGTATCCCCATCAGCTGTCCGGCGGCATGTGCCAGCGCGCGCTGATCGCGATCGGGCTGGCCGGACGGCCCAAGCTGCTCATCGCCGATGAGCCGACGTCTGCGCTCGACGTCACCGTGCAACGGCAGGTGCTCGACCACTTGCAGGGGCTCACCGACCAACTCGGCACTGCGCTGCTGCTCATCACCCACGACCTGGCGCTCGCCGCGGAACGGGCCGAGTCGGTGATCGTCGTCCACCGCGGCGTGGTAGTGGAATCCGGTGCGGCGCAAGCCATCCTGCGGGAGCCTCGACACGAATACACCCGACGGCTGGTGGCCGCCGCCCCGTCACTGACCTCCGGCCCGTCCCGCGCCCGCGACCCGAAGGGATCCGCCGAAGACATCCTCGTCGCCTCGGAACTGACCAAGGTCTACCGGGAGTCGCGCGGAGTGCCCTGGCGGCGGGCGGAGTTTCGCGCCGTCGACGCCGTGTCGTTTCGGCTGCGCCGCGCGAGCACCCTGGCGATCGCGGGCGAGTCGGGGTCGGGAAAGTCGACGCTGGCGCGGATGGTGCTGGGTCTGTTGCGACCCACCTCGGGCTCCGTGGTTTTCGACGGCACCCGGATCGACGACGGGTTGGACCGCGAAACGGCGCTGGCGTTTCGCCGGCGCGTGCAGCCGGTGTTCCAAAACCCGTACAGCAGTTTGGATCCCATGTATTCGGTGTTTCGCGCCGTCGAGGAGCCGCTGCGGATCCACCGCGTCGGTGACCGTAGGCAGCGCGAGCGGGCGGTGCGCGAGCTCGTCGACCACGTCGCATTGCCGTCGTCCGTGTTGCGCCGGTTACCCCGCGAACTGTCGGGCGGCCAACGGCAGCGGGTGGCGATCGCGCGGGCGCTGGCGCTGCGGCCGGAGGTGCTGGTGTGCGACGAGGCCGTTTCGGCGCTCGACGTGCTCGTGCAGGCACAAATCCTCGACCTGCTGGCCGACCTGCAGGCCGAGTTGGGCCTGACCTACCTGTTCATCAGCCACGACCTGGCGGTCATCCGGCAGATCGCCGACGACGTCCTGGTGATGCGGGCCGGCCGGGTGGTCGAGCAGGCGCCCACCGAGGAGCTGTTTACCCGGCCCGCCCACGAGTACACCCGCCGGTTGTTGGAGGCCATTCCCCGTCCCCGATAGGTTGGCAACCTGTGACCGCTGACCCCCTGGCCCCGCTGCTGGCACTCCCCGGCGTCGCCGAGGCCAGCGACCGGGCCCGCGACGCGCTGGGCCGCGCCCATCGCCACCCGGCCAACCTGCGGCGCTGGCCGGTGACGGCCGCCGAAGCCGCGTTGCGCGCGGCGCGCGCGTCCTCGGTGCTCGATGGCGGTCCGGTGCGGCTGGACGATCTGGCGGACGCCGCGCAGGTCAGCGAGCCGGTTTTCGGCGGGGCGCTGCGGGTGGCCCAGGCGCTGGAGGGCGGGGGAGGGCCGCTGGTCGGGATCTGGCAGCGCGCGCCGTTGCAGGCGCTGGCCCGCCTGCACGTGCTCGCGGCGGCCGATCAGGTCGACGAAGATCGGCTCGGGCGTCCTCGGGCCGACGCCGAGGTTGGGCCGCGGCTGGAGTTGCTGGCGGAATTGGTGATGGGCCGTACGTCCGCGCCGGCGCCGGTGGTGGCCGCCGTCGCGCACGGAGAGCTGATGACCCTCAAGCCGTTCGGCAGCGCCGACGGCGTGGTGGCGCGAGCCGTGTCGCGGCTGGTGACCATCGCCAGCGGGCTGGACCCGCACGGGTTGGGCGTGCCCGAGGTCAGTTGGATGCGGCAGCCGGCCGACTACCGCGACGCCGCACGCGGATTCGCCGGCGGCACACCGGACGGTGTCGGTGCCTGGCTGGTGCTGTGTTGCCGGGCGCTGCAGGCGGGCGCGCAGGAGGCTTTGTCGATCGCCGAATCGCTGCCGAATCGATAGCCGACAGCGCACAAATCGGCGGCGCGGAATTTGTTGCACAAATGTAAAGCGGGCGACGTCCCGAATTATTCGGTCCGCCGCCCGCTAGCACGGAGCTCGGTTACCAAGCGTGCATTTCTGGGCTGCGTGGGTTGGCCTCGGCGATCTTGCGATGCTGCCGGCTGCAACCCCACCCAAAGGGCCGTCGACGCCTTTCACTTTTCGCAATTACGCAGGCCCGCAACACTTCTGCCATTATCGCGGCTATGACTCCGCGTGGGTGCCGGGTTCCGTGCTGGGCGCCAGGTGCGGGAGAACGATCCTTCTCTTCCGGATCGACCTTGGCCTCACCGGGCTTCCGTGGTTCCTTTGTACTACTAGTCCCCTAGCACATCAAGGCCTAAAGACGAAGCAAAAATCTATTGCCCGAATTGCATGTTTGCTGCGCGGCTAAAAGGCGAAGCGGCGCAGCAACGAGTAGGTGACCGCGCCGGCGGCGAGCGCGGTGACGCCAACTGCGGCGGTGGTCGCGATCGCGGCGCCCGAGGGTGCCGTGATCCGGTCGCGCAGGGACACCGGGCGGGAAAACATCAACACGGGCCAACCGCGCTCGGCGGCTTCTTTGCGCAAGGCGCGGTCCGGATTGACCACGCTGGGGTGGCCGACGGTCTCGAGCATCGGCAGGTCGGTGATCGAGTCGGAATACGCGTAGCAGTGCTCCAGTGGGTAGCCCTCGCGCGCGGCCAGCTCGCGGATCGCTTGCACCTTGCCTTCGCCGTAGCAGTAGAACGCGATCTCGCCGGTGTACTTGCCGTCGTCGACGACCATCCGGGTCGCCATCGCATGCGTGGCGCCGAGCGCCCGGGCGATGGGCGCCACGATCTCCTCCCCGGAAGCCGAGACGACGACGACGTCGCGACCGCAGAGTTTGTGCGCGGCGATGAGGTCCGCGGCTTCCGCGAACACCAGCGGGGTGACGATGTCGTGCAGCGTCTCGTTGACGATCGACTTGACCTGTTCCACGTCCCAACCGGCGACCATGTTCGTCATGTGGATGCGCATCCGGTCCATCTGGTCATGATCAGCACCGGAGAGCAGATAGATGAATTGGGCGTAGCTGGACTTGAGCACGGCGCGGCGGTTGAGCAGTCCCTGGTTGAAGAAGGGTTTGCTGAAAGCCAGCGTGCTGGACTTGGCGATGATGGTTTTGTCCAGGTCGAAGAAGGCGGCTGTGCGGGCGCGAGGAGCGGTGGTTGCAGGTGTTTCCGGTGAGGTTTGCTGCCGCGCGGCCGAGTCGGAGACGGTCACCGATCCAGCATAGGTCGGCGGTCCGACGGCGCCCTGGAGTTAGGCCCAAAACGGCCGCTCATGAAGGGCCCAAGAACATACTCTCGGTATTTTTGCGGCTCAACGCACCTTTCGTAAGAGCAACTACTTGCGTTAGTGCGGACTGTCATGTGTATAGTAAGCATTACTCGGCCTGAGCCGAGGGTGCATCAGCCCGACCCCCCGGGGCTGATACACGACGACCCTCGCCTCCTCCCCCCCTGGCGGGGGTCGTCCCTTTTCTGGGGTAAGTTTTCCCGCCGCAATAGGGCGTCGACGCATCGGCCGCCGGGCGTTGCGGGAAAGCGTCCCACCCGCCCCCGGCTGAGCTCCCGGGCGACGCGTTTGTACACACTCGCGTCTCTATCCCCAAATCCGGCTTTGGGACTGGTGTGCCAAGGTCACGGCCCCGCAAGGTGGGTTGGTGACGAGCAACATCCGCCCGAAAGCGGCGGCTTCATCGGGCGTGCTGGCGGTGCTGGCGGACCCGGAGTTGCGCGACGAACTGGATCGGGTGGCCGCCGCGGTCGGCGTTCGGGTGGTCCACGCCGGCGGGTCCGCGGTGGGCCGGAAGGCATGGTCGGCCGCCGCCGCGGTGGTGCTGGACGAGTCGGCGGCGGAGCGGTGCGGGCGGGCGGCGCTGCCGAGGCGCGCCCATGTCAGCGTCCTGACCATCGCCGAACCCTCGACAGCGACCTGGGCGGCGGCCGTCGCGGTCGGCGCCGAACACGTTCTAAAGCTGCCCGACCAAGAACGCGAGTTGATCGGCGAGCTCGCTGAGGCCGGCGAGGCCGCGCGCGACGACGCCCCGCGCGGCGCAGTCGTCGCCGTCATCGGGGGCTGCGGCGGAGCCGGCGCGTCGGTGCTCTCGGTCGCCGTCGCGCAGGCCGCCGGCGACGCCCTGCTGATCGACCTCGACCCGTGGGGCGGCGGCATCGACTTGCTGGTGGGAGCCGAGAGCACACCCGGGGTGCGCTGGCCCGACCTGGCGCTGCAGGGTGGCCGGCTCAACTGGCCGGCCGTGCGCGAGGCGCTGCCGCGGCACGGCGGAATCAGCCTGCTGTCCGGCACCCGCCGCGGGTCCGAGGTGGGCGGCGCGGCGGTGGACGCCGTCGTCGACGCCGGGCGCCGCGGCGGCGTCACCGTGGTCTGCGACCTTCCCCGCCGTCTCACCGACGCAACGCAGGCCGCGCTGGACGCCGCCGACCTGGTCGTCGTGGTCACCCGCTGCGACGTGCGCGCTTGCGCGGCGGCCGCGGCCATGGGCCCGACGCTCGCCGCGATCAATCCCAATCTCGGGTTGGTCGTGCGGGGCCCCTCGCCGGGCGGATTGCGGGCGGCCGAGATCGCCGACGTCACCGGCCTGCCGCTGCTCGCGTCGATCAGGGCTGAGCCCCAACTGGTCCGGCAGCTGGAGCGCGGCGGCCTGCGGTTGGGCCGCCGCGGTCCGCTCACCGCGGCGGCCCGCCGGGTGCTCGCGCTGCTGCCCGCGGGGCGGAGGGGGCTGGCGGCGTGAGTGGCTCGCTGATCGAGCGGGTGCGCGAGCGATTGGCAGCCGAATCGGTACCGCTGCGGCCCAGCGTGGTGGCCGCCGCGATCCGGGCCGAGTCCGGCGGGATGCTCGGCGATACCGAGGTCCTGGCCAACCTGCGCCTGCTGGAAACCGAGCTGACCGGTGCCGGCATCCTCGAACCGCTGTTGTGCGCGGACGGCACCACCGACGTCCTGGTGACCGCGCCCGACGCGGTCTGGGTCGACGATGGAAACGGGTTGCGGCGCAGCGGCATTCGTTTTGCCGACGAGGCGGCGGTGCGGCGCCTGGCGCAGCGGCTGGCGCTGGCCGCCGGCCGGCGCCTCGACGACGCCCAGCCCTGGGTGGACGGCCAGCTGACCGGCATCGGCGCCGGCGGGTTCGCGGTGCGGTTGCACGCCGTGTTGCCGCCCGTCGCGGCCGGCGGCACCTGCCTGTCGCTGCGCGTATTGCGCCCGGCCACTCAGGATTTGGCGGCCCTGACCGCGGCGGGCGCGATCGATCCGCGGGCCGGTGCGCTGATCGGCGACATCATCGCCGCACGGTTGGCGTTCCTGGTGAGCGGAGGCACCGGCGCCGGCAAGACCACCCTGCTCGCCGCGATGTTGGGCGCCGTGCCGGCGGCCGAACGGATCGTCTGCGTCGAGGACGCCGCCGAGCTCGCCCCCCGGCATCCGCATCTGGTCAAGCTGGTCGCGCGCTGCCCCAACGTCGAAGGCGTCGGCGAGGTCCCGGTGCGTGAACTCGTCCGGCAGGCGTTGCGGATGCGGCCCGACCGCATCGTGGTCGGCGAGGTCAGGGGCCCCGAGGTGGTCGATTTGCTGGCGGCGCTGAACACCGGCCACGACGGCGGCGCGGGCACGGTGCACGCCAACAATCCGGGCGAGGTTCCCGCCCGGCTGGAGGCGCTGGGCGCGCTCGGCGGCCTGGGCAGAGCGGCGCTGCACAGTCAGCTGGCCGCGGCGGTGCAGGTGCTGCTGCACGTCACTCGGGACCGGACCGGTCGCCGTCGGCTCGGCGAGATCGCCGTGCTGCGCCAGGTCGACGGGCAGGTGCGGGCGGTCACCGTGTGGCACGCGGACCGGGGCATGACCGACGACGCGGGGGACCTGCATCGCCTGCTGCGCGGCCGGATGCCGGCATGAACGGCCTCGCGGTTGGTGCGCTGCTGTTATCCCTTGCGCTGCTGGTGCTTCCGTCGTCGTCGCGGCGCCGGCTGCCGAGGCCGGCGCGGGTTCGCCGGCGCCCGGCCGCTGGGGGCGCGGTTGCCTGCGTCGCCTTCGCGCTTGCCGCGGCCGCCGTCATGCTGCTGCCCTGGACGGCGGTCCTCGCCGCAGGGGTGATCGGCGCGACGGTGATCGTGCGTGACCGACGTCGCCGCCGGATCCGCCGAGCCCTGGACGAGGGCCGAGCCCTGGAAACCGCGCTCGACGTACTGGTCGGCGAGCTGCGGGTGGGCGCGCACCCGGTGCACGCATTCCAGGTCGCCGCCGAGGAAACCGTTGGGGCGGTCGGCACGTCGCTGCGGGCGGTCGCGGCGCGGGCCCGATTGGGCGCGGACGTCACGGCCGGCCTGCGGGCCGCGGGAGGATCGTCGACGCTGCCCGCGCAGTGGGATCGGCTCGCGGTGTGCTGGCAGCTGGCCAGCGACCAGGGGCTGGCGATCGCCACCCTGATGCGCGCCGCGCAGCGCGATATTGCTGAGCGGCAACGCTTTTCGGCGAGGGTGGCCTCGGGCATGGCCGGGGCGCGGGCCACGGCGACGATACTGGCGGCCCTGCCGGTGCTCGGTGTGCTGTTGGGTCAGTTGATCGGGGCGCGACCGCTGAGCTTTCTGCTGGACGGGCACGCCGGGGGCTGGCTGCTGGTGATCGGTTCGATGCTGTCCTGCGGGGGGCTGCTGTGGTCGGACCGCATCACGGATCGGGTCGGCGCATGACCACCGCGCTGCTGCTCGCCGCTGCGCTGTGGATCGGCCCCGGCCCCTCGGCGGTCCGGGCGCGTGCCGGAATACGGACCGGCGGCCAATTTCGGGGGAGGTCGCCGCGCGGCGGCCCGGACCCGCTTGCGGTCGCCTCCAGCCTCGACGTGCTGGCCGTATGCCTGGAAGCCGGCATGGCGGTGTCGACGGCAGCGGCCGCGACCGCCCCGTCCGCACCGCCGAGGCTGGCCGGGGTGTTGCGCCGCGCCGCGGACATGTTGGCGCTGGGCGCCGATCCCGCTGTGGCATGGGCGGTTCCGCCGACCGGGTCAGTCGACCCGCAAATCGATGCCCTGCTGCGGCTGGCGCGGCGTTCGGCCGCGTCGGGCGCGGCGCTGGCCCGCGGCGTCGCCGAGTTGGCCGATCAATCCCGCCACGAGGCCGCGCACGCGGCGACCGCGGCCGCCGAGCGGGCCGGGGTGCTGATCGCCGGGCCGCTCGGGCTCTGTTTCTTGCCGGCATTCGTCTGCCTGGGCATCGTCCCGGTGGTCGCGGGGCTGGCCGGTGACGTCCTGCAATCGGGCCTGCTGTGACAGAAAGGGAAGGCATTGATGGTCAACAAGTTTCGCGCGCTCCTGGCGCGGGTGGTCGTGCTGGCGACAGACGAGTCGGGCATGTCGACGGTCGAATACGCTATCGGCACCATCGCCGCGGCCGCGTTCGGCGCGATCCTCTACACCGTGGTTACCGGCGACTCGATCGTCTCGGCGCTGACGAACATCATCGGTCGCGCGCTGAACACCAAGGTCTAGCGGGCTGTGCGGGCGCGAGCACCGTTGAGGCGGCGCTGGCGATCGCCACGCTGGTCGTGGTGCTGGTGCTGTGCCTGGCTGGGGTCACCGCGGTGTCGATGCAGGTGCGCTGCGTCGACGCCGCCCGCGAGGCGGCCCGGCTGGCCGCGCGCGGCGACGAGCGTTCGGCCCTCGACGCCGCCCGGCGGATCGCGCCCGTGGGGTCGCGGGTCCAGGTGCGCCGCGACGGCGATTTCCTGGTGGCCACCGTGGTGGCGCGCTCGAACCTGTTGCCCTCGTTGGACATTGCCGCCAAGGCGGTCTCGGCGGCCGAGCCCAGCCGATGATCGCGGCTCAGCGACGGTACTCGCCGCTGCGATGGTCGCGGTGGTCCTGTCTGTCACCGGTGCCGGCGCCTACCTCGGCTCGGTGGTGGTGGCGCGCCACCGCGCGCAGTCGGCGGCCGACCTGGCGGCGTTGGCGGGGGCCGCACGGCTGCCTGCCGGGCCCGCGGTGGCCTGCTTCCGAGCGGCGCTGGTGGCGCGCGAGACGCAGATCGACAGGGTGCGCTGTGGGGTCGACGAACTCGACGTCGTCGTGACGGTCGAGGTCCGTGTCGCCTTCGCCGGCGCTGCGCGGGCCGTCGCCCGGGCTGGCCCGTCGAGCAGGTTAGTCGGCCACCCATAGGACGCCAGGGCCGCCGTCTCGGGTACTGCGGGGGCTTCGCGGTCGGAGCCTGCTAGTTACGCCTTCCCGTCGCTCCCGTTGTTGCCGAGCAGCAGCCCGCCCGTGCCGCCGGTACCGGCCGTGCCGCCGGCTTTCCCGGCGTTACCACCGTTACCGCCGTCGCCGATCAACACGGCGTTGCCGCCATTCCCGCCTGTGCCGGCAGTCGCGCCTCCGAATCCGCCGGCGCCGCCGTCACCGCCGCTGCCGCTCGCGCCGGCCTTGCCGCCCATGCCCCCGTTGCCACCGGTGCCGGTGTTGGCGTTGTTGATGGCGCCCCCGCCAGCACCTCCGGCACCGCCGGAGCCGTTCAGCGAGCCGCCGCTGCCTCCGGCACCGCCGTTGCCGCCGGTGGTGATGCCACCGGCGGCGACGGCCTCGCCGCCAAGGCCGCCGGCGCCACCCGAGCCGAAGAGCACGCCGCCGTTGCCGCCGGTCCCCCCGTTCCCACCGGTCACGAAGCCAGACCCACCGGAGCCGCCGGCGCCGCCGGACGGACCACCCGCGAGCATGCCGGCGTTCCCGCCGGCCCCGCCCAGCCCGCCGGTGGTGTCGCCATGCCCACCACTGCCGCCGGTACCGCCGGCGCCAAAGAACCCGCCGGTTCCGCCGGCGCCGCCGGCCCCGCCGGTGGTAGCGCCGAAGCCGCCGGCCCCGCCGGTCCCGCCGCCGCTAAACAGCCCGCCGGCCCCGCCGGCCCCGCCGACGCCTCCGGTGCCACCGAACCCGCCAGGACCGCCGGCCCCGCCGTCGGCGAACAACCCGCCGGCCCCGCCGGCCCCGCCGTTCCCGCCATTCGGGCTCGCGCCCGCCCCGCCGATCCCGGCGCCCCCGACAAGGAAGCCGGCGTTCCCGCCCGCGCCGCCGGTCGCGCCTGGCCCGACGATGCCTGCTCCGCCGGCGCCGCCGCTGCCGCCGCTGCCGAACACCAGGGCGGCCCCGCCGGCCCCGCCGGATCCGCCGGTGCCGGCCGTTCCCAACCCGCCGGCCCCGCCGGTGCCGCCGGGGCCGAAGAAAATACCGCCGGCCCCGCCGGCCCCGCCGGATCCGCCGGTAACCGCGGTCGCGCCGGACGCGCCGTTTCCGCCGTTGCCGAACAACCATCCGCCGGCCCCACCGGGTGCACCGGTTCCCGGGGTGCCGTTGGCGCCGTTGCCGATCAGCGGGTGCCCGGTGGCCGTCTGAAAGGGCGTGTTGATCGCGGTGAGCACCTGTTGCTGCAGGGCGTGCAGCGGGTTGGTGCTGATTGGAGCGTTGGAGCCGTCTAGACCCAGCAACGCCCCGCCGACGCCGCCTTTGCCCGTCGTGCCCGCGGTCGTGCCGGTCCCGCCGCTGCCCCCGTTGCCGCCGGTCCCGATCAGCAGGCCGTTGCCTCCGGCCCCGCCGGCGCCGCCGTTGCCGGCCGCCGACCCGGTCCCGCCGCTGCCGCCGTTGCCGCCGTCGCCGATCAGACCCGCCTGGCCGCCGGCGCCGCCGGCGCCGCCGGTGGTGGCCCCGGCAATGCCACCAGCCCCTCCAGAGCCGCCCGCGCCGCCAGAGCCGTTGAGCATGCCGGCGTTTCCGCCGGCCCCTCCGGCCCCGCCGGCTGTGCCGCCGACACCGCCGGCGCCGCCCGCGCCGCCGGCGCCGAAGAGCAGCCCGGCATTGCCGCCGCCCCCGCCGTCCCCGCCGGTGGCGGCGGCTCCAATACCGTCTCCGCCGATGCCGCCAGCGCCACCGCTGGCGCCGAGGGCGAACATGCCGGCGTTGCCGCCGTGACCCCCGGCCCCGCCGGTGGCTGGGCTGCCCCCGGCGTGGCCACCGCTGCCGCCGGGACCGCCGGCGCCGAACGTCCCACCGTCTCCGCCGGCCCCGCCGGCGCCCCCACCACCACCGATGCTGGTCCCGCCGGCCCCGCCAGTGCCGCCGGTGCCGAACAGCCCGCCGGGCCCGCCGGCCCCGCCGGCCCCGCCCGCCGCGAGGTCGCCGACTCCGCCGGCGCCGCCGGCCCCGCCGCTGGACATGAAGCCGCCGGCGCCGCCGTTTCCGCCGGCGCCGCCGGGGCTGGCGACGCTAAAGGAGGCGCCGCCGACGCCGCCGACCCCGGCGGCACCGAACATCATCCCGGCGTTGCCGCCATTGCCGCCGGGTCCGCCGGCGCCGTTGACCGAGGCCCCGCCCGCCCCGCCGGTGCCGCCGGCGCCGACCAGCATGGCGCCGCCGCCGGCGCCGCCGGTCCCGCCAGCTCGGTTGGCCGCCGAGGTAGCGCCGCCGGCCCCGCCGGCCCCGCCGCTCCCGAACAGTCCGGCAACCCCGCCGGCGCCGCCGGGGCCGCCGTCGGCGGTCGTTGAGTTCGTTCCGGATCCGCCCGCCCCGCCGTTGCCGAGCAACCACCCGCCTGGCGTCCCGGGTTGCCCCGTGCCCGGGGTGCCGTTGGTGCCGTTGCCGATCAGCGGGCGACCGGTCTGCGCCACGAATGCCGCGTTGATCGCATCGATCAGGCTCTGCAAGGGCTGCGCGGCGGCGGCCTCGGCCGTCGCATACGAACCCGCGCCCGCGTTCAAGGCCTGCACAAACTGCTGATGAAACGCCACCGCCTGCGCGCTCGCGGCCTGAAATCCCTGCCCGTAGGACCCGAAGAGCGCCGCGATTGCGCCCGACACCTCATCGGCGCCCGCGGCCAGCAGCCTGGTCGTCTGGGCCGCCGCCGCCGCGTTGGCCTCGCCGAGCGTCGAACCGAGATTCGTTAAATCCGAAGCCGCGGCCGCCAGAGCCTCCGGGCCCACGATCAGCAACGACATTTGGCACCTCCCAGCGCGACATGACCAAGACGTCATCCCGAAAGTGGGGGCCCGACCCCCCGAAGAATCGGCACATCGGAGCTTACGGCCACGCGCGGCGAAAGATCATAGGGTTATCACGAAAATTCACCCGGGCGAGTGCGCGGTCAGCATCGCGTCACCTGATTAATCTGCGGCGTTCGGCAGCTTCGCCGCGGCGAGTTCGTCGGTCAGCAGCCGCAGCGACACGAGTCCGGCGTAGGTACCCGGTCCGAGCTCGACCCAGTTGGCGATGACGGTGTCATCCCCCGGTAGCCGCAGCGCCCGGTTGGTGGCAATGTTAGCGAATTCTGTTGGCATGCAATATATTAGGGGTTCATCGGTGGGGTGCACTCGGTTGTCAGGCTCGCTGACGCGCCACGCCCGCATCGCGTCCGTCGGGTCGCGCGTCCAGGTGCGCCGGGACGGCGATTTCCTGGTGGCCACCGTGGTGGCGCACTCGAAACTGTTGCCCTCGTTGGACATTGCCGCCAAGGCGGTCTCGGCGGCCGAGTCCGGCCGATAATCGGCTCGGCGACGGTACCGCGGCGGACCTGGCCGCGTTGGCCGCCACGGCCGGGCTTCCCTCCGCGGCTGCGGCGGCGTGTGCCCGCGCGACGTTCGTGGCGCGCGAGATGCGGGTCGACGACGCGCGGTGTGCGGTCGACGATCTCGACGTCGGCGTGACTGTTGAGGTCCGTGTTGCCTTCGCCGACGCGCCTGCGACCAACGTCATTTCCCGGTACACCTAGGGAAGGCCGGCCAGCCCGTCGAGGCCGAACAGCGTCCCGCCCGCGCCGCCGAGACCGGGGGTGCCGCCGACGCCGCCGTAGCCGCCGTTGCCGCCGATGCCGATCAGGACCGCGTCGCCGCCGTTGCCGCCGAAACTGGGGGTGTGGCCGCCGCCCTCGTCGCTGGCGGGCCCGCCGTCGCCGCCGCTGCCGATCAACCCGGCCTTGCCACCGTTGCCACCGGGGGCACCGGCTGCGAGGAAGCCACTGGCGGTGCCGCCCGCGCCGCCGGCACCCCCGTTGCCGATGAGGAAGCCGCCCGTGCCGCCCGCGCCGCCCTGGCCGCCGGCGCTGTCGACGGCGCCGTTAACGCCGCCGATCCCGCCGTTGCCTCCCGCGCCGCCGTTGCCGAAGACCATGCCGTTGCCGCCCGTGCCACCCGCCCCGCCAAGCCCGACTTCACCGAGCCCGCCGGTGCCGCCGGTGCCGCCGGAGGCGAAAAGTCCAGCGACGCCGCCGATCCCGCCGGCCCCGCCAGTAAGGTTTCCGACGCCGCCCGAGCCGCCGCTCCCGCCGGTGCCGAACAGCAGTCCGCCGGCTCCGCCGGTCCCGCCGACCCCGCCGGTCGAGCCGGTCGCGCTGCCGAATCCACCGGTCCCGCCGGTACCGCCGGCGCCCCCGAAGATCCCGCCGGCGCCGCCGGCCCCGCCCGCCGGGCCGGGTGTGAGCGTCGCGATGCTGGTGCCGCCGGCGCCCCCTGCGCCGCCGGTGCCGAACAGCAACCCGCCGGCCCCGCCAGCCCCGCCGACCCCGCCAAGGTTTCCCACCCCGCCGGCGCCCCCTGTGCCGCCGATGCCGAACAGGCCGACGGCCCCGCCGATTCCCCCGGCCCCGCCGGTCCCGCCGGCGCCTCCGGTCCCGCCGGCGCCGCCCACACCGTAGAGCAACCCGCCCGCCCCGCCGTTTCCGCCGGCCCCGGCGGTCAGGCCGGCGCCGGGTCCGCCGGTGCCGCCGGCACCGCCGGTGCCCAACAGTCCGGCGGGTCCGCCGGCGCCACCGTCCTGGCGCGAGCCACCGGAGCCGCCGGCCCCGCCGTTGCCGATCAAGATGCCCCCGGCCCCGCCGGGCGCACCGGTCCCCGGCGCCCCGGGCGTCCCGTTGCCGATCAACGGGCGCCCCAACACCACGAGGAACGGCTCGTTCACCAGATCGAGCAGCTGCTGGATCGGCGACGCGTTGGCGGCCTCGGTGGCCGCATACGCGCCGGCCCCGGCCGTCAGGGCCTGGACGAATTGATCATGAAACACCGCGGCCCGGGCACTCAGGGCCTGATACGACTGGGCATGTGCGCCGAATAGCGCCGCGATCGCCGTCGACACTTCGTCGGCGCCCGCGGCCAGCACCGTTTCGGTGGATGCGGCCGCGGCGGCGTTGGCACCACCGATCGTCGAACCGACACTGGCCAAATCCGTTGCTGCAGCTGTTAGGAACTCCGGCGCCGCGATCACAAACGACATCGGACACCTCCCAATGGGTCGTGACCAATGAGTCGTGCCGACCCGAGATGCCCCCTGCCAACGAGGAATCGGCAGGGCAGCAGTCTATCGCGATTCCAACCCCGCGGCGGAGACTTCCGCGTCGGTCGGCAACCGCAGCGCGACCAGCCCGGCGAACGTGTCGGGTTCGAGTTCCACCCTGTTGACGGTGACGTGTACGGGCACCCAGTCGTCGTCGTGGCCCCGCATGCGCAGCACCCGGCTGGTCGGACCCTCGACGAATTCCTTTGTCATGGAGGATCTTAGATGCTCGTCGTCCGGATGGACCTTCGGCCGGTCCGTCTTGCTCCCGCGCCAGTCGTAGAACGGGCACGGCTCGTCGAGCCATTTGAGCAGCGCCCAGTTGTCCAGGTCGACGAGCGCCCGGTGGACTCCAGCTTGGGCCAGTCCGTTGAGGATCCGTTGCGCCAGATCGTCCGTGGACACCATCGGGCCCTTGAGTACCGAGCGCCAGTTCATCGCCCGGGCGATCAGGTGGTCGCGGCCGTCCGGCCCGGGCTCCAGGGCGGTGCGGGCGACGAAGCCGATCCGAATGGGATTGCCCTGCCAATCGGTGACATCCCAAGTGCTGCAGATTGTTTGGTCGGGCTTGGCCCGAACCGCCATGGCGAGCACCTTGGTTTCGTTCGGGTTGAGCTCTCGCGAGGGAAGGTCCTCCGCGAAGGCGCGGCCGAAGGTCACCTCGACGTCGGGATTCTTGCCGCTGTTGGTCAGCGATTGCCGGGTATCGGTGGCCACACCGAGGGTGAGGTCCCACTTCAGCGGGCCGGGGATCGGCCGTTCGGACGGCTCCGCGTCGGCCGGCCCAGTCCACACGTGCACCCCGTGAATTTGGCCGTCGGACATCACCACCGGCTCCGTGCGGATGACACGGTCGCGCTTGGTGGTGATGCTGGTCAGGCTCTGGCCGGTCTGCACCGACTCGGCGATCGCGGTCCGGACGGCCGCGAGATGCGGGCTGCGGCGCAGGAACGTCGTGATCGGGATGAGGTTTTTGAGTTGGCGACCCTGCGCGACGACGGCGGGTTCGCCGCCCAACGTCTCCACGAGCAACCAGTCGTGGGCCATGGGCGCATTTTACGGCGGTGCGACGGCCATCGACGCCGGCGCTGGACCGGCGCCGCCGCGATTGCGAACGGATCGCGTATTTGCCCGCTGGTCGCCCCGCGCGGTGGTACGTTGAGGTTTCTTCAGCAGTGAGGAATGGCGCCCATCACGACGCATGTTCGTGGAGGTCGACCGTTGAGGGGTCGGTCGCCGTCCCGGTATTGCCTGGCGTAAACCGCCGTCCGACCTTCGTACGCTGCCGTCGTTACGGCAACCCGTCAAACCCGTTCAGCCCCAGCAGCCGGCCGCCATTCCCACCCGCGCCGGCGTTCCCGGCGATGGGGCCCGTCCCGCCATTGCCACCGTTGCCGCCGTCGCCGACGACGACGGCGTTGCCGCCGGCACCGCCCTGGCCGCCGCTGCCGGTGCCGCCCTGTCCGCCGGACCCGCCGGCACCCCCGTCGCCCAATAGCAGCCCGCTGGTGCCGCCGCCTCCGCCGCTCCCCCCGTTGGTGATTCCGGTTCCGCCCGCACCGCCGGCCCCGCCGAACCCGAACAGCCCGGCCGCGTTGCCGCCCGTTCCGCCGCCGCCGCCCGCGGTGGCAAAGCTGCCGCCACCGGCCCCGCCGGCACCGCCGAACCCGAACAGGCCTCCGCCGGCGCCGCCGTGCCCGCCCGCACCGCCGGCGCCCAGGTTGCCGCCCTGGGTGAATCCGCCGTTTCCGCCCTGGCCGCCGCCGCCGAACAGCAGGCCGGCATTGCCACCGGCTCCGCCGGCCCCGCCCGCGTCATTGCTGCCGTAGCCGCCGTTTCCGCCGGCCCCGCCGGATCCGCCAAACGGGCCGGCGTTGCCGCCCTTCCCGCCGGTCCCGCCGGCGTCGATGCCGAACCCGCCGTCGCCGCCGTCGCCGCCGCCGCCGTGGCCGACCAGCGCGCCGAGCAGCCCGCCGGTTCCGCCGTTCCCGCCAGCCCCGCCGTTGCCGCCGGTGCTGCCACCGCCGACGCCCCCGGTCCCGCCGGCTCCGAAGATTCCGCCTGCCCCGCCGGCGCCACCGGTGCCGCCGGGGCCCTGGGCGCTCGGTCCACCCGCTCCGCCGAATCCGCCGTTGCCGGACAACCAACCGCCGGCCCCACCCGCCCCGCCGTCCCCGCCGATGCCTCCGGGGGTGCTCCCGCCAGCGCCTCCCGTGCCGCCGGCGCCCAGCAGCCCGGCGGACCCGCCGGCCCCGCCCTGGTTGCCGGTGCCCGTCGCGGCGGATCCGCCCGCCCCGCCATCGCCGAGCAGCCAGCCGCCGGCCCCGCCGGGGGCCCCGCTGCCCGCGGCGCCGGGTGTGCCGTTGCCGACCAGCGGGCGCGCGGTGAAGGTTTGGAACGGTGCGTTGACGGCATTCAGGACCTGCTGTTGCGCGGAGTGCAGCGGCGAGGTGGGAGCCGGAGCGTTGAATCCGTCGAGGCCCAACAGCTGCCCACCAATGCCGCCGACGCCCGTCGCTCCCGCCACGGGGCCGGTTCCGCCGATGCCGGCGTTGCCGCCGTCGCCGATCAGCACCGCGTTGCCGCCGGTCCCGCCGCTGCCGCCGGCGGCGTTGGGGCCCTGCCCGCCGCTACCACCGGCGCCACCATTGCCCAGGAAGAGACCGCCCCGGCCGCCGGTCCCGCCGGTCCCGCCGGTGCCGACAAGGTTGGCGTCGCCGCCGGCTCCACCAATCCCGCCGAAGCCGAGTAGGCCGGCCTTGCCGCCCGCCCCGCCGTCGCCACCGTCGCCGACATCGCTAAATCCGCCGGCGCCGCCCGCGCCGCCGCTGGAGAAGAGCAGACCCGCGTTGCCGCCGGCGCCGCCGTGGCCGCTGGTGGCGGCGCCGACGCTCGCGCCGCCGGCCCCGCCGGCGCCGCCCTGGCCGAACAGGAGGCCGGCGTTGCCGCCAGGCCCGCCGGCGCCGCCGTTGAGTCCCCCGGCCCCGCCGGGGCCACCGGCTCCCGCGAGCAGTCCGCCATGGCCGCCCGCGCCCCCGGCACCCGCTCCGCCCGCTCCGAAGCCGCCGGCCCCACCGGCACCGCCGCTGCCGCCGAGCAGCCCGCCGGTCCCGCCGGCCCCGCCCATCCCGCCGCCGCCGGCGCCACTGGCGCCGCCGACCCCGCCGATCCCGCCCGCGCCCAGCAGGCCGCCGGCGCCGCCGACCCCGCCGGCCCCCCCGTTCCCGGTGACACCGGTGGCGAACCCACCGGCGCCGCCGGCCCCGGCGTGGCCCCACAGCCAGCCTCCGGCCCCGCCCGCACCGCCCGCCCCGGCATTCCCGGTCGAGGAGCTGCCGCCGGCCCCGCCGGCACCGCCGGCGCCCAACAGCCCGGCCGCGCCGCCGGCCCCGCCGGTTTGGCCCGTGCCCGGCGCGCCGGAGCCGCCGGCGCCGCCGTCGCCCAGCAACCATCCGCCGGGTGCGCCCGGCGCCCCCGTCCCGGGGGTCCCGTTGGCGCCGTTGCCGATCAGTGGGCGCCCGGTGAAGGTCTGGAACGGCGCGTTGATCGCGTTGAGCAGTTGCTGCTCCACCGCCTGCAAGGGCGAGGCGTTGGCGGCCTCGGTCACGGCGTACTGGGCGGCGCTGCCGGTCAGGGCGCGTACGAATTGCTCGTGAAACGCGGCCGTCTGCGCGCTGATTGCCTGATAGACCTCGGCATGTCCGGAAAGCAGCGCCGCGATCGCCGCGGACACCTCGTCCTCGGCGGCGGGCAGCAATGCCGTAGTCGGCAGTGCCGCAGTCACATTCGCCGCGTTGAGCCGCGAGCCGATCCCGGCCAGATCCGTTGCCGCCGCCGCCACCAACTCCGGTACCGCGTTCACAAACGACATCCGACACCTCCGACAGGCCCCGACATCCCGGGTGGCTTCGATTTCGACGCGCGCGATAAAACGCTAAAGAGCTAAACATGTCGAGTTTTCGGGATCAAGGCTTTCCAGGCGTTTCGGATTAATCGTTATAAACATCCTTCGGCGCCCTTTTGGTCGGCCCGATTTCGGGCGATCCGGCCGCTCACCTCGTTGGCGTATTCGTGACAAAAAACGTTGCGCAGGGGGCGCCGGTGGGGACGCACAAGCGGACGTTGCTAGTCACGGGGCATGCGTACGCGGCTCCATCTGGCGCCCCGCGACCCGGTCTCGGAAGGCGCGATGCAGCCGCTCGATGAATTGCAGTCAGGCTTTCGCTATGGCGGAGCCAATTATGAATACATTTTTGTTTGGCCCGAAAGCGTTAATCGAAGCCGCCACCCAATTCCGCGAGCACGAGCCGCAGGACAAGTACCGCACCGGCCTTGTCCAGTGGGTCGTTGCCATTGCCGCATTTGGGGGACTGCACGCACGACGGGCATCCGCTCGGGCATTCACACGCCTCTATCGCGGCGGCCGTCGCGCTCAGCCAGGTGCGGGCCCGGCGGAAGCCGCGCTCGGCGAATCCCGCCCCGCCCGGGTAGCCGTCGTAGACGAAGACGGTGGGCAACCCATCGGGACCGATCGCGGTGGACAGGCCGCCGATGTCGCCGCGGTCGCAGCTGGCCACCAGGGGCAGCAGGCCGATCGCGGCGTGCTCGGCGGCGTGCAGCGACCCCGGAACGCGAGGAGCATCAATGCCGTTGCGCAGCAAGGCATCCGGCGCGATCGTGTACATGGCGGCGGTGGTGGGCAGCACGTGCTCGGGCATGTCGAGCTCGATGAAGTCGATCACCTCCCCGGACAACCGGCGACGCAGGTAGCCCACCACCCGATGGGTGACCCGGACCGGCACCAAACCAAGGGTGACGGGCCCGAAGGTCGACCGTTCGCCGCTGCCGGTGACCACGATGTCGGTGAGTTCGCGCGCGAACGTCGCATACCCGGGATCCTCGGCGTGCACGAAGGCGATCCCGTCCTCGGTGTCCAGGGAGTCGACGACATAGGTCTCGCCCTGATGCAGATACACCGCCCCGGGATGCACCGTGGCCGGGGCCCGATCCACGCCGGTGCTACCCAGCAACCGCCCGGTGTCGGCCTCGACGATGACGATCTGGCCGCCCGCCGAGCCGCGGATGTCCACCGCCCCGTGCGGTTGTATCCCGGCGGCGGGGAAGTACTTTGCGTTGCGCCGCCGCAGCAGGCCGTCGTCGATCAGGCCCTGGGCCACCTCGATGGCGCCGAAATCCCGGATCTCGGTTTCGTCCAGCGGCATTTCGGTTGCGGCGCAAAGGAGTTGGGGCCCCAGGATGTAGGGGTTGGCGGGATCGATGACGACCCGCTCGACCGGCTTGTCCAGCAGCGCGGCCGGGTGGTGGACAAGGTAGGTGTCCAGCGGGTCGTCGCGGGCGATCAGCACGACCAGCGCGCCCTGGCCCCGCCGGCCCGACCGCCCGGCCTGCTGCCAGAACGAGGCGACCGTCCCCGGGAAACCGGCCAGCACCACCGCGTCCAGTCCGGCGATGTCGACGCCGAGCTCCAGCGCGTTCGTGGTTGCCAGGCCGCGCAGCCGCCCCTCGGCCAGGGCGCGCTCCAGCGCGGTGCGGTCCTCGGCGAGATAGCCGGCCCGATACGACGCCACCTTCGACGACAGGTCCGGGGCGACGTCCTCGAGCCGCGCCCGCGCGCCCAGCGCGGTCAATTCGGCGGCGCGGCGCGAGCGGACGAACGTCAGCGTCTGCGCGCCCTCCGCGATCAGGTCGGCCATCACCCGCGCCGCCTCGGCGCCGGCGGACCGGCGCACCGGCGCCCCATTCTCACCGGTCAGGTCGGCCCGCAACGCGGGCTCCCACAACGCCACGGTCCGCGCCCCTTGCGGCGAACCGTCCTCGGTGACCTCCGCGACGGGACGGCCGATGAGCTCGGCGGCCGTCGCGCCCGGCGAATCGGTGGTCGCGCTGGCGAAGACGACGGTCGGGTGAGCGGAGTAGCGCTCGCACAGCCGCAGCAGCCGGCGCAGGACCATCGCCACATTCGAGCCGAAAACCCCACGGTAGTAATGGCATTCGTCGACGATCACGAAGCGAAGGCCGCGCAACAGCACGGCCCAGCGGGCATGGTTGCGCAGGATCGACAGATGGATCATGTCCGGGTTGGAAAACAGCCATCGCGAGCGTTCGCGCGCGAAGCGTCGCACCTCGGCGGGGCTGTCGCCGTCGTAGGCGGTGGGCGCGACGTCGCGCAGCCGGGGAACGGCCGCGGTCAGCGCGTGCGCGGTGCGCAACTGGTCGTGGCCCAGCGCCTTGGTCGGCGACAGGTAGAGCACCCGGGCCCGCGGGTCCGTCGCCAGCGCATTGAGGACGGGAAGCTGATAGGCCAACGACTTGCCCGACGCGGTGCCGGTGCTGATCACCACATGGCGTCCGGCGTGGGCCAGTTCGGCGGCCTGGAACTGGTGTGACCACGGCGCCTCGACCCCCCGCTCGGCGAACGCGCGCACCACGTCGGGCTCGGCCCACTCCGGCCAGCCGTGCGGCCGGCCGGTGCGCGCGGGCAGCTCGGCGACGTGGCGCAGCGGACGCTCACCCGCCGCCGTTCCGGCGAGCGCGACCGCCAGCAGGTCGGCGCCGAAACTCGCCACGTGGCACCCTCCAAGGATCCGGCTGGGGATCCGACTAAGGATCCGTCTGAGACGCAAGTCTGTCGCGGACGCGATGAACATGGTTGACTGATTGCGGTCGCAGCTTCTGTGTTCGTGTAAAACTTTCGCAGGAACAACGTTGCGGCCGCGGTTCCTGCGAGGTTATCGGTCGGGTGAAGTTCCGGCGACTACGCGAGGCATGGCGGTCGCAGCTGGCCCGGGGCATCGAAAGGCGGTGCCCCGCACCCATAAGAAAAGGAAAGATCGAGAGATGCCACAGGGAACTGTGAAGTGGTTCAACGCGGAGAAGGGCTTCGGGTTCATTGCGCCCGAAGACGGTTCCGCAGATGTTTTTGTCCACTACACGGAGATCCAGGGTTCGGGCTTCCGCACCCTTGAAGAAAACCAGAAGGTCGAGTTCGAGATCGGCCACAGCCCTAAGGGCCCCCAGGCCACCGGAGTCCGCTCCGTCTGAGACGAGCAGCTTCTCCGAGGAAACCCCCCGCGCAACTCCGCCCAGCGGAACTCGCCGGGGGGTTTTCGCTTTCCGTTTAGAGCGCCTGAAGGCGTGGACGGCCGACCTGGCCTACTGTCGTTGGCGTGAGCCAGCTTTCCTTCTTCACAGCGGAGTCGGTGCCGCCCGCGGTCGCCGATCTCTCGGGGGTGCTGGCGTGCTCCGGTCAGATCGTCGTGGTCGGCAACCCGTCCAAGAGCGAGGCGCAGGGCGCGCGGCTCTCGGTCGTCGTGGACCAGCCGTGGCGGGCCAGTGCGCTGGCCGACATGATCCGCGAGGCGGGCCTGGCGCCCGAGATCGGCCGCACCGACGAGGACACCCCCTTGGTACGGACGGCCGTAACCCCCGCGTTGGTCACGCTGGCCGCCGAATGGACCCGCGGCGCGGTCAAGACGGTGCCCCCGCGGTGGCTGCCCGGGCCGCGGGAGCTGCGGGCCTGGACGCTGGCGGCCGGCAACCCCGAGGGCGAGCACTATCTGCTCGGGCTGGATCCGCACGCGCCCGACACCCATTCCCCGCTGGCGTCCGCGCTGATGCGCGTCGGAATAGCACCCACCCTGATCGGCACGCGCGGCGGCCGGCCGGCGCTGCGGATCAGCGGCCGTCGGCGGCTATCGCGCCTGGTAGAGAACGTGGGGGAACCGCCGGCCACCGCCGAAGCGTTGCCGCTGTGGCCGCGGGTTTAGCCGGGCTGTAGGACCCGTTTTTGGGCAGGCCGGTTTGCGCAGGCCCGCCCGAGGGTGCGAAATTGTCAGGTGCCCTGCAAGCGAAGGAACGCTGGCGTGCCTGATTTCACCGGAATTTCGGACGCTGGCCTGTCATTCTTCCTGCAGGGCGGTCTCGCAAGGGGGGCCGAGATAAGAGATGGAGCGTAAGCGCAGTTGGCTGACCCGAAGCTAAAGGACCGCGTCAGCGGCGGAAATGGGATCCGGAGGCGACTCGTCATCGTCGAGTCGCCGACGAAGGCGCGCAAACTGGCCGGCTACCTGGGTTCCAGCTACATCGTCGAATCCTCCCGAGGCCACATCCGCGACCTGCCCCGCGCGGCGGCCGACGTGCCCGCCAAGTTCAAGTCCGAGCCGTGGGCCCGGCTCGGGGTCAACGTCGACGCCGACTTCGAGCCGCTATACATCATCAGCCCGGAGAAGAAGAGCACAGTCAGCGAGCTGAAGGGCCTGCTCAAGGACGTCGACGAGCTCTACCTGGCCACGGATGGTGACCGCGAGGGCGAGGCCATCGCCTGGCACCTGCTGGAGACCCTCAAGCCGAACATCCCGGTCAAGCGGATGGTCTTCCACGAGATCACCGAACCGGCGATCCTCGAGGCCGCCGAAAACCCCCGCGACCTGGACATCGATCTGGTCGACGCGCAGGAGACGCGCCGCATCCTGGACCGGCTGTACGGCTACGAGGTCAGCCCGGTGCTGTGGAAGAAGGTCGCGCCCAAGCTGTCGGCGGGCCGCGTGCAGTCGGTGGCCACCCGCATCATCGTGCAGCGCGAACGCGACCGGATGGCGTTCCGCAGCGCGTCGTACTGGGACATCGTCGCCCAGCTGGACGCCAGCGTCTCCGACCCGCAGGCCCAGCCGCCCACCTTCACCGCGCGGCTGTCGGGCGTGGACGGACTGCGCGTCGCCACCGGCCGCGACTTCGACTCGCTGGGCCAGCTGCGCAAGGCCGATGAGGTCGTGATCCTCGACGAGGCCGCCGCGACGGAGCTGGCCACCGGGTTGCGGGGCGCGCAGCTGTCGGTGACCTCGGTGGAGGAGAAGCCCTACACGCGGCGCCCGTACGCGCCGTTCATGACGTCGACGCTGCAGCAGGAGGCCGGCCGCAAGTTGCGGTTCTCCTCCGAGCGCACGATGAGCATCGCGCAGCGCCTCTACGAGAACGGCTACATCACTTATATGCGCACCGACTCGACGACGCTGTCGCAGTCGGCAATCAACGCCGCGCGCAACCAGGCGCGCCAGCTCTACGGCGAGGAGTACGTCTCGCCGTCGCCGCGCCAGTACACCCGCAAGGTGAAGAACGCGCAGGAGGCGCACGAGGCGATCCGGCCCGCCGGGGAGACGTTCGCGACCCCTGACGCGGTGCGCCGCGAGCTCGACGGCGACGAGTTCCGGCTCTACGAGCTGATCTGGCAGCGCACGGTGGCCTCGCAGATGTCCGACGCGCGCGGCACCACGCTGAGCCTGCGGATCGGCGGCAGGTCTGGAGAACGTGACGTGATCTTCTCCGCGACCGGGCGCACCATCACGTTCGCCGGCTTCCTCAAGGCCTACGTGGAAACGGTCGACGAGCTAGCCGGCGGCGAGGCCGACGACGCCGAGCGCCGGCTGCCCCGCCTGACCGAGGGGCAGCGGCTGGAGGCCCTCGAGCTCACCCCGGACGGCCACGCCACCAACCCGCCCGCGCGCTACACCGAGGCCTCGCTGGTCAAGGCGCTCGAGGAGCTGGGCATCGGCCGGCCGTCGACGTACTCGTCGATCATCAAGACCATTCAGGACCGCGGCTACGTGTACAAGAAGGGCAGCGCCCTGGTGCCCTCGTGGGTCGCGTTCGCCGTGACCGGTCTGCTGGAGCAGCACTTCGGCCGGCTGGTCGACTACGGGTTCACCGCGGCGATGGAAGACGAGCTCGACGCGATCGCATCGGGCAACGAGCAGCGCACCACCTGGCTCAACAACTTCTACTTCGGCGGCGACCACGGCGTCCCGGAGTCGATAGCCCGCTCCGGTGGCCTGAAGAAGCTCGTCGGCGTCAACCTCGAGGGCATCGACGCGCGAGAGGTCAACTCCATCAAGGTGTTTGACGACGCGGAGGGCCGGCCCGTCTACGTCCGGGTGGGCAAGAACGGGCCCTACCTGGAACGCATCGTGACGGGCGAGGACGGCGAGCCCACCCCGCAGCGGGCCAACCTCAACGACTCGCTGACCCCCGACGAGCTGACTCTGGAGGTGGCCGAGGAGCTGTTCGCCACCCCGCAGGAGGGCCGCATCCTGGGCATCGATCCGGAAACCGGTCACGAGATCGTCGCCAAGGACGGCCGGTACGGGCCGTACGTGACCGAGATCCTGCCCCCGCAGCCCGACGAGGACGAGGGGGGTGCCCCCGCCAGGAAGGGCAAAAAGCCGACCGGTCCGAAACCCCGAACCGGCTCGCTGCTGCGCAGCATGGACCTGCAGACCGTCACCCTCGAGGACGCGCTGAAGCTGCTGTCGCTGCCGAGGGTGGTCGGCACCGACCCCGAATCCGGTGAGCCGATCACCGCGCAGAACGGGCGCTACGGGCCATACCTCAAGCGGGGCAACGACTCTCGCTCGCTGGCGACCGAGGACCAGATCTTCGACATCACGCTGGAAGAGGCGCTGAAGATCTACGCCGAACCCAAACGCCGTGGCAGGCAAGGCGCTTCGGCGCCGCCACTGCGCGAGCTGGGCACCGACCCGGCGTCGGGCAAGCCGATGGTGATCAAGGATGGCCGCTTCGGGCCGTACGTCACCGACGGCGAGACCAACGCCAGCCTGCGCAAGGGCGACGACGTGCTGTCGATCACCGACGAGCGCGCCGCCGAGCTGCTGGCCGACCGGCGGGCCCGCGGCCCGGCCAAGCGGCCCGCGAAGAAATCCACCCGCAAGGCCCCGGCAAAGCGGGCGACCAAGCGCTAACCGCGCACGTCGCTCGAGACCTCTTCTTCCACAACGTCTTCCGGGGTGGCCAGCTTCACGGGCCGGGCCAGCTGGGTCGGTGCCGCGCGGCCGCGCAACTCGACGACCTCGCCCACGTCCCAGCACAACGCTTCGGCGTCCAACGCGCCGCTGACCGCGATCGCCGACGCGAGCACGTGCCCGGCCTCCAGCTTGGCCAGCTCGGTGAGCCGCGCGGCCTCGTTGACCGGGTCGCCGATCACCGTGTACTCGAAGCGGGCCTGCGCGCCGATGTGGCCGGCGATGGCCCGTCCCGCCGACACCCCGATGCCGAACTCGGCGTAACCGATCACCGGGAGGAGTTCGTCGTGCAGCTCGCGGGCGGCGGCGAGCGCGCCGCCGGAGGAATCGGGGTGTTCGATGGGCGCCCCGAAGATGGCCAGCGCCGCGTCGCCCTGGAACTTGTTGACGAACCCGCCGTGCTTGCCGACGGTGTCGACCACCACCCGGAAGAACTCGTTGAGCAGGTGGACGACCTCCGCGGGCGGCCGGGTGGCGGCCAGCTGGGTGGAGCCCACCAGGTCTACGAACAACACCGCGACGTCGCGCTCCTGGCCGCCCAATTCGGTGCCGCGCTCCAAAGCCCGACGGGCCACGTCCTCGCCGACGTAACGGCCGAACAGGTCGCGCAGCCGCTGCCGCTCGGACAGGTCACGCACCATGTCGTTGAAGCCGGCCTGCAGCAGGCCCAGCTCGCTGGCGTCGTAGATCTGCATGTGCGCGTTGTAGTTGCCGCGCTGCACCTCCGACAGCGCCCAGCGCAGCTGGCGCAGCGGATCGGCGATCGACATGGCCACCAGCAGGGTGCTGACCAGCCCGATGCCCAGCGCCGCCAACGCCAGCAACAGGATCGGGTTGAACAGCTTCTCGGGCGTGGCGTGCAGGAGGGAGGCCTTGTCGGCCACCACCGCCAGCACGATCGCCAGCAGCGGCACCGCGGTGGACAGCATCCAGCTCAGCATCTGGCGCAGGATCACGCCGGGCGCCTTGACGTTCTCCGGCACGCCGCTGCGCAGGGCCGCGACGGCCACCGGCCGCAGCACCCGCTCGGATTGCAGGTACCCGATGATCGCCGTCGCGGCGGCGCCCAGCGCCGTGGCGACCGCGACGACGGGCGCGGTGTACTTGGCGACCGACCAGCTCGCGATGATGAACACCACGCCGCCGATGCACCAGGCGACCATGCTGGTGATCGTGCGGTAGAACGGCATCCGCAACGCGCGGCTGCGGGCCAGCTCGGTGGCGGCCGGGTCGGCCTCGGCCAGCAGGTTGTCGCGGCGTTGCCAGCGGAACACCGGCAGCATCAGCCGCAGGTTGAACACGATCCCGGCGAGGAAAAGGAAGATCACGACGCTGACGAAGACGGCAAGGTTGACCGGCGGCAGGTCCTGCAGCTGGATGCGGTCCTGCGGTGGCAGGCCGTAGCGCAGGAAGCCCAGCACGAACAGCCCGCCGATGATGTCGGCCTGCAGCATGCTCAGCGCGAACAGTGGCCACGGCGTGCGCACCACCCACCGGGCGAACGCGCTGATCCGCCCGGGCAGTGCTGCCTCGGTTGCCACCAATCCACCGTATCGGGCAGGGCGGACTTCGCGGAAAACAATAAGCATCTCGGCAAGTCGCGAATACCTGCCGAAATGCGCGGGAATGTCACGGATTCATCCCGATCCGGTGGCCGATCGGTATCGGTCGGTCGGCGTCATTACTGTTGCCGGTGATGTCCGGGGTGTTTACGCGGCTGGTAGGCCAGGAGGCCGTGGTGGCCACGCTGCTCGCGGCTGCCCGCGCGGCCCGCGGTGATCCGGCTCACAGCGATCCGGCCGACGGGACTATGACACATGCGTGGCTCATCACCGGCCCACCGGGTTCCGGCCGCTCGGTGGCCGCGCTGTGCTTCGCGGCCGCGCTGCAATGCACTGAGGAAGGCGAGCCCGGGTGCGGGCGTTGCCGGGCCTGCACGACGACCATGGCCGGCACCCACGCCGACGTGCGGCGGGTGATTCCCGAGGGCCTGTCCATCGGCGTCGACGAGATGCGCGCGATCGTGCAGATCGCGTCGCGGCGCCCGACGACCGGGCACCGGCAGATCGTGGTGATCGAGGACGCCGACCGGTTGACCGAGGGCGCCGCGAACGCGCTGCTGAAGGTCGTCGAGGAGCCGCCGCCGTCGACGGTGTTCCTGTTGTGCGCGCCGTCGGTGGACCCCGAGGACATCGCGGTCACGCTGCGTTCCCGGTGCCGGCACGTCGCGCTGGTGACCCCGCCGACCGAGGCGATCGCGCGGGTCCTCGTCGACAGCGACGGCCTGGACGAAGAGACGGCCAACTGGGCCGCCTCGGTCAGCGGCGGGCATGTGGGGCGGGCGCGTCGGCTCGCCACCGATTCCGAGGCGCGGCAGCGACGGGAGCGGGCGCTCGGCCTGGTGCGCGACGCGGCAACCCCGTCGCGTGCCTACGCCGCCGCCGAGGAACTGGTGGCCGCGGCCGAGGCCGAGGCCGTGGTGCTGACGGCGGACCGCGCCGAGGCCGAGACCGAGGAGCTGCGGACGGCGCTCGGCGCCGGCGGCACGGGCAAGGGCACCGCGGGCGCGCTGCGGGGTGCCACGGGCGCGATCAGAGACCTTGAGCGACGGCAGAAGTCGCGCCAGACGCGGGCGTCGCGCGATGCCCTGGACCGGGCGCTGATCGACCTCGCCACCTACTTTCGGGATGCGTTGGTGGTGTCGGCGAATGCCGGCGGCGTAAAGGCGAACCACCCCGACATGGCCGATCGGGTGGCCGCCCTGGGCGCACATGCCTCGCCCGAGAAGCTGCTGCGCTGCATCGAGGCGGTGCTGGAATGCCGCGAGGCGCTGGCGATCAACGTCAAACCCAAGTTCGCGGTGGACGCGATGGTCGCCACGTTCGGCCAGGAACTGCGGGATTGACCTCCGGCGACTTGGGTGGGTCAGCCCGCCTGCCGTAGACTCGTGCCGCCCGCAGGGCACGCCACCTTAGCTCAGTCGGTAGAGCGGCTCACTCGTAATGAGCAGGTCAGGAGTTCGATTCTCCTAGGTGGCTCCAGTATTCGCCTCATCCGGCGCGCGATCTCGGGCCGGTTCAGCGAGCCTGTTGAGCAAGCCGACGCGCGGGCGCTTGCTCCCCATCGCGCAGGTACCGGCGTTGTAACCGGTTGATGTGGCCTTGTGCTTCGTTGATGTCCCGTCGCAGCGCGTCTGCCTCGGGCCGGCAACCCCGGTGTTCTAGCCAAGCAAGCTGTCGGGTCATTTCGTCGATCAGATCGCACAAGGCCCGGACCAATGCCACGGCCTGGGCGGCATCGCGTTCACCCATCCGGGAATCGTTGCACTAATGGCCTGATTCTGAAAGGGCGGTAGCGCATCCGAAACAAGCTGCTTAACGAACCGTAAAACCCGTCGCCCCTCCCCAAGCGGGCGAGCGGATCGCCGTGAGCCTTCGTAGCGTGCTGCTATGACATTCAAGGTTGTGTGGGCCGATGGCAGCGAGAACACCTACGGAGACGAACTACATTTCGACACCGAGGGCGCGGTTCTCAAGATCGGTTACACCAAGGGCAGGTGGTCGTGGTATTTCGCGCCCCACCAATGGGCCCACATCGAGCACGAACCACGGGACGCGGCGCCGCCTCCATTCCCGCGGGTGGTCGCAGGGCTTCGCTCCCAGGCCGCCAACTCCGAGCGGGCCAATCCCTAAGAGAGCGGGGCAGTTTCGATGCCTCTCGTGCGCCGAATGTGACGCTGGCGTCACGCTCGACCGCGAATGTGACGCTGGCGTCACGCTCGCCGCGTGCTGGGGTCAAGCCGACTCAGGCCGGCGCGACGAAACCGACCGGACCCGACGCCAGGCACAACGACAGCGCGGTGGTGTTGGCGCGGACGGTGATGGCGTTTCCGGCGCCCGGCAGCCGGACAAACACGCGGTTCAAACCCGGATGCACCGGCACCTTGACGTCGGGTCCCTCGGAGAGCGACAGGGTCATCGAACCCTCGCTGTTGGCAAGGTAATTGAGTTCGACGGTCCAATCGGCGGGCAGCAGCGGCCCGTCGAGCATCAGCCGCGCCGGCTTGTCCGGCTGGGCGAAGTACCCGCACTGCGGCATGGGTCCCGGGACGATGGTGCGTATCCAGCTGACCCGCGCCTTGATCAGCCGGCCCGAACTGTCGAACATCCGTAATTGGCTTGTCGCCGAGGCGAATTCGGGCCGATCACGCAGCAGGGCGAACATGTGGCTGGCCAGGTTCTCCGGGGCGGCCACGCGCTGCAACACCAGCGGGTCGACCTCCTGGTCCAGGAGCGGCGCGTCCGAGGACGCGCGCGCGGCGGCGAGCGCGGCCCGCGCGTTCTGCAGGTAGGGCTGGGCCGGGTTGTCGCGCCAGCTGGTCAGGAAGGTGGCTGTCGAGTACAGGCTGCTGGCCACGAACGCCGCCGCCAAAACCGCCGTCGCCGCGGCGCGTTTCGGTGAGGCGTCCAGCCATCTTGCGGCGGCCGGCCGGTTGGGCGCGCACAACGCGACGGCGGCCAGCAGCGCCAACACCACGACCAGATCCGGCAGGTAGCGCAGGGTCTGGGCGAGTTCGAGCGCGGTCTGCTTCGACGACCGCATCAGATAGATCGGCACCTGACAGGCGACGGTGTAGCCCGCCGCGGTCAGCCACACCGGCCAAATGCGTTGCTTGCGGAACAGCGCCAGCGCAACCAGCCCGGCCAGGACCAGCCAGCCGAGTGCCATCACCGCCGCCGGGGGAGTGGCCCACGGCGAGGCAGGTGCCCAGCGGTCCCAGTGCCAGGGCCCGCCGGCCAGCCCGGGCACGATGCCGTGGGTGATCGATCGCCACAGCAGGTCGCCGGTCATCGACAGGTCGGAACTCCACCGCTTCTGGTTGACCACGGCCAGGTACAGCGCAATCCACGCGGCGGTGAGGGCCAGGGACGCGAGCCACAGCCGCCGGCCCGCGCGCCACACCGTGCGGACCGCCGGCCCGTCACCCCGCACGTGGCAGAGCAGCGCGGCCACCGCGAAGGCGACGAACGGAATCACGGCGGCCTTCTCGAAGAACAGCAGCCCGCCGAAGTAGGCCAGCACACCGGTCAGCGCGTAGCGCCGGTTGCCGGTGCGGACCAGCAGGATCGCGTCGGCGCACACCCAGGCCAGCGCCGCCAGCATGGGCAGCGAGTTCAGCGCCGCGGCCCACCAGGCGAACCCCGGCACGGCCAGCGGTGTGAACAGCGCGAATGTCAACGGCAACAGCAGCACCCACCGCCAGCCGAGGATGACGTACAGCGCCCGCAGCAGCGCCAGCGAGGCCAGCAGCTGCAGCACCAGCAGACTGATCGCCGGGCCGGTCCAGTCCAGCGGCGCCAACCGGATGAGCGCGCCGGCGACCAGGAACGCGGCCGGCATCACGTGGCCGTCGTGGTCGTCGAACAGGTAGGACGGCGACAGCAGGCCCTGCGTGCCGGCCTTGCCGATGAGAATCAGGTCGTCCCAGTAGAAATAGCCGCGAAAGGCGAGCACCGCGCGGATCCCCAGCTGCGCGACGATCAGCGCGGCCGCGGCCAGGGCGACTCGAGGCACGCGGGTTGTGCGCGCGGCCCGCTTGTATGGTGGGCCGGTGCGCGCACTGGTCACCGGGGGAGCCGGATTCATCGGGTCGACGCTAGTCGACCGTCTGCTGGCCGACGGGCACACGGTAGTGGGGCTGGACAATTTCGCCACCGGCCGCGCGACCAACCTCGAGCACCTGGCTGACAACCAGGCGCACGTCTTCGTCGAGGCGGACATCGTGACGGCCGACCTGCACGCGATCCTCGACGAGCACCGGCCGGAGGTGGTGTTTCACCTGGCCGCCCAGATCGACGTGCGGCACTCGGTGGCGAATCCCCAGTTCGACGCGTCGGTCAACGTCATCGGCACCATCCGCCTGGCCGAGGCGGCGCGCCAGACCGGTGTGCGCAAGATCGTGCACACCTCGTCGGGGGGATCCATCTACGGCACCCCGCCGGTGTACCCGACCACTGAGGACGCCCCGACTGATCCTTCTTCGCCATATGCCGCCGGAAAGGTGGCCGGCGAAATCTACCTGAACACGTTCCGCAATCTGTACGGGCTGGACTGCTCGCACATCGCGCCCGCCAACGTGTACGGACCGCGGCAGGACCCGCACGGCGAGGCGGGCGTGGTAGCGATCTTCGCCCAGGCGCTGCTGGCCGGCAAGCCCACCAAGGTCTTCGGCGACGGCGGCAAAACCCGCGACTACGTGTACGTCGACGACGTGGTCGACGCATTCGTCAAGGCCGCCGGTCCCGCGGGCGGCGGGCAGCGGTTCAACGTCGGCACCGGCATCGAAACCTCGGACCGCCAACTGCATTCGGCGGTGGCCGCCGCAGTCGGCGGGCCCGACGACCCGGAGTTCCATCCGGACCGCTTGGGCGATCTGAGGCGCTCGTGCCTCGATATCGGTTTGGCCGAAAGGGTTTTGGGCTGGCGCCCGCAGGTGCGGCTGGAAGACGGCGTGCGTCGCACCGTCGAGTACTTCCGTCGGGCCCACACTCTTTGACCCCTGCGCCGAGCGTGCACTGACTGCGAAATTCGGCCGATTTTTGCGCAGCGGTTACACGTTCGACGACGGCTCGGGCTCCTGCGCGCCCTCCAGCGCCACCGCCCGGGCCAGTCGCGCGTAGCGCAACTCCAAGTCCTTGAACCGCATGTAGGTGCTCAGGGTGGTGAAGCTGAACGCGATGATCAGCGCGTAGAGCATCAGGTCGGTGCCGCGGCGCACGCCGAACCAGTGCGCGACCACCGTCGTGTCGTCGGGCCGCAACACAGCGTAGATGCCGCCGAACACGAACAGCACGTATCCGACCTTGACCCACGCCTTGGACCGCGAGCTGCGGCGCGACCGCAACAGATAGACCAGCAGCGCGATGATCGCCCCGATCAGCAGCACCTGGATCCAGTTCATCTCGGAATCCTCCCTCGCAGAAACCCGTCGAAGATGATGTTGACGCCGTTGAGCAGGGGCTGGCCCTTCGACTTCGAGTATTCGGTGTAGAGCACCTCGACCGGCTGTTCGGCTACGCGCCAATGGTTTTCGGCGATCAGCATGACGAACTCGTTGGCGTGGCTCATGCCGCTCATGGTGATGTCCAGCCCGTCGGCGACTTTCTTGTTGAACACCCGCAGCCCATTATTGGTGTCGGTCAAGCCAAGTCGGCGACCGCGCCGGCTCAGCCGCGCGGCGGTCCGCAGCACGATCCGCTTGAAAAGCGGTGGCCGGCTGCCTTCCTGGGCGCCGAACCGGGTCCCGATGACGACGTCGACGTCACCCACCCCGAGCCGTTCGACCATCGCGGCCACATCTTTGACGCGGTGCTGGCCGTCGGCGTCGAACGTGGCGAACACCTGGGCCCCGGGCTGGCTGCGGGCGTACTCGATGCCGGTCTGGATGGCCGCGCCCTGGCCCAGGTTGACCGGATGGCGCACCAGGTGCGCGCCGGCCCGCCGGGCGATCTCGCCGGTGCCGTCGGTGCTCCCGTCGTCCACGCAGACGACATTGTCGAAGGCCGAGCGGACGTCGGCGATCACGTCGCCGATCACTGCTGCTTCGTTGAAGGCGGGAATGACGATCCAGACGCCTTGGGATTCAGTAGCCATCTAAGTGCACCAGGTTAGCCAGGATCAGCCGGTTAAGCGTCCGGCGCGCGCGAGGGCCGCCAGATGCACGCCGATTCCGACCGTCGGTCCGCACAGCAGGCCGACCACCGTGCGCGTCTGCAGTGCCAGCGGCAGCATCAGCAACAGCCCCGACGCCACCGTCGCGCCGACCCAACCGAGCGCGTAGGCCCGGTGCAGCGCCGCGGCGACGGTCGCGGCTCCGGTCAGCGTCAGCATCGCGATCGCCACGGCCGCCGCCGTCAGCCACGCCAGAAGCGCGCTGCTGGCCTGGTACTGCGCGCCGAACGCGACCCGCAGCAGCCAGGGCCCGATGACACCGGCCGCCAGCACCCCGACCGCGCCGACGCAGCCGATGATGGCCGCCGGCGCGAGCAGCGCCCGAAGCCGGTCGCTGCGCTCGTCGACGAAGTGCGCGATGAGGTTGCCCTGCATGGCGGTCAGCGGGACCAGCAGCGGCGCGCGGGTCAGCGTCACGGCCAGGATGATGACGCCGCCCTGGGCGCCCAACTCGGCGCTGGTCAGCTTCAGCAGCACCGGGAACCCCATCACCAGGATCGCGCTGGCGCCGGCCGCGGTGATGGAATGCGCAGCGCTGCGCAGGAAGGTCGAGGTGCCGCCGGGCGTCAGCAGCCGCGCCGCGGCGCGGGCCGTGGGCGACGCCGCCAGGATGATCAGCCAGGCCGTCGCGCCCGCCACCGTCGCCCACAGGAATCCGGCCAGCCCCCATCCGAGCACGAACGTGGCCGCGGCGACCGTCACCCGGATGACCGCGTCGGTCACCATCAGCGCCCCGTACGACGTCCAATGGTTGGTGCCGGCCAGCATGCCCAGCAGGGTGGCGTGCAGGCAGAACCCGGCCAACCCGACGGATAGCAGCGCCACCGACAGCCAGCGGTCCTCGACGAACACCCGCCCGCTCCACAGCGGCGAGCTGCCGGCGATCACGACGGCCGCGACCACCCCGATCATCGCGGCGACGCGCAGCGGATGGGTGCGGCTGACCGGGGCCGCCCCGATGTCGTGCAGGTAGCTCTCCGACCGGACCTCGCGGGTGGTTTCCTGCAGCAGGCCGAACGCGGCCCCGGTGACCAGACCGAACGCACCCCAGAACACCCCGAAGATCGAAAAGCCGCGCGGCGCCAGGTCGCGGGCGGCCAGATAGATCACCGCGTACCCGCACAGCGCGGTGAGCGCGGTGGCGGTGGCGACCCGGGCCACGCTGCCGCGCGCGACCGGGCCGGCCCCGGTGGAGGCTTGGGTACCGCCGGCTTCGGGCATCGCCACAATTTGAAAATAGTAAGTGCGCCGGCGTCGGTAGCCCGCACCGGCGACGTCGTCGCTATCGTGGGCGGCTGTCGGGAAGGATCCATGGCCGCGTTCCGCATCTTCGCGATCTCGCTGTTCGTCACCGCCGCGGCCCTCGCGATCGGATATCTGCACGGCGGGCCGAACGCCCTCTTCCTGCTGCTGGTGCTGGCCGTTCTCGAGATATCCCTGTCGTTCGACAACGCGATCATCAACGCGGCGATCCTCAAGCGGATGAGCCCGTTCTGGCGGCAGATGTTCCTGACGCTGGGCATCCTCATCGCCGTCTTCGGCATGCGGTTGTTTTTTCCGCTGCTCATCGTCTGGGCCACCGCCGGCCTCGAACCGGTCCGCGCGTTCGAGTTGGCGCTCAACCCGCCGCCGCATGGCGCGCTGGAATTCCCGGACGGCTCGCCCAGCTACGAGAAGCTGATCGCCGCCGCCCACCCACAGATCGCGGCGTTCGGCGGGACCTTCCTGTTGATGCTGTTTCTGGATTTCGTGTTTCACGACCGAGACATCAAGTGGCTCAAGTGGATTGAGGTCCCATTCGCCCGCATCGGACGGCTCGGTCAGGTGTCGGTGGTGGTGGCCGGCGTCGCGTTGGTCCTGGTGTCGACGGAGCTGACGCACTCCGGCGACGAGCGTGCGACGGTGCTGACCGCCGGGGTGCTGGGACTGATCTCGTATCTGGTCGTCAACGGTTTGAGCCGGGCGTTTCGGCCCCAGGACCTCGACACGGTGGCCGACGGGAAGGCGGCCGGCAGCGCGGTCGGCAAGGCCGGGCTGACGCTGTTCATCTACCTTGAGGTGCTCGATGCCGCCTTCTCCTTCGACGGGGTCACCGGCGCCTTCGCGATCACCTCCGACCCGATAGTCATCGCGCTGGGTCTCGGGCTGGTGGGCTCGATGTTCGTCCGGTCGATCACCATCTACCTGGTCCAGCAGGACACGCTGGACCGTTACGTGTACCTCGAGCACGGCGCGCACTGGGCGATCGGCGCGCTGTCCGTGATCATGCTGGTCTCCATCGAGCCGCGGTGGCAGGTGCCCGAGGCGGTCACCGCCTCGGTCGGCGTGGTCTTCATCGGGGCGGCCCTGGGCTGGAGCGTGTTGCGCAATCGGCGCAGGGCCGCTCAGCCGGCCGTTACACGGCCCGCATCGTCGTCGGGCTAAGTCCGATTGCCCGACTTCTCAGCGGGCCGTTACACGGCCCGCATCGTCGTCGGGCTAAGTCCGATTGCCCGACTTCTCAGCGGGCCGTTACACGGCCCGCATCGTCGTCGGGCTAAGCCTCGATCTGTCCCGCGATCCGACTTTCGATCGCGGCCCGCGCCGGCGCCGGCAGCACGATCAGCCCGTCGAGTTCCTTGGTGGCCCGCAGGTAGGCGCTCTGCCGTTCCTCGCGCGTGGCCGCCTCGTCCTGCGCGAGGTGCAGCAGGTGCTGCGCGCGCGCCAGCCGCTGCTGGTCGTCCTCGGAGAAGTCGCTGCGGCGGCGGCGAATCGCCTCGGCCTCGGCGATCTCGAACGCGCTGATGTACTCGTGGACCGCGTCGCGGTACTCCACCTGGGCGGCGCGATCGCCGGCAAGGGCCTCCACGTCCGCGGCCCGTTCCGGGCGCAGCAGGTCCGCGCGCCGCTTCGCCTTGTGAAACGCGATGGTCAGCGGGGCGCGCATGTCCGTCATCATCGGGAAGTCCAGCAACTTGGCGAGGTCGAGTTCGTAATCGAACCACCGCGCGTCGGTACGGTCATGCGCCGCAATGATTTTGGTGAGCTCCCGGCGCGAGTTTTCACTGTTGTCCCGGTTGCGCCCGGCCGCCTCGGCCGCCGCGATCTTGGCCTGCTGCTTCAGCCGGTAGCGCTCCAGCCGCCGGTCGGCCCGACGCTCGTTGGCGGCGACGACCGCCCGCACGCCGGCGCCGATCGAGCCGCCCAGCGGAAAGATCAGCCACCAAAAGTTGGAGGCGAAATGCCACATCGGGGTCACATCGCCAGGATGCCACCGGGTGGCGCGCGGCGGTTAAGCCCAGAGCGTTAGTGCCCGGAAGCCTTGAACCGCTCGACCGAACGCTGCACCTCGGCCTCGGCTTCGGCGCGGTCGACCCAGTCGGCGGTCTTCACGTACTTGCCCGGCTCCAGGGCCTTGTATTGGGAGAAGAAGTGCTTGATGACGTCGAGTTCGAAGGGCGGCACATCCCCGATGTCCTGGATCTGGTCCCACCGGCTGTCGCCGGCCGGCACACACAACACCTTGTCGTCGCCGCCGGCCTCGTCGACCATCCGGAACATCGCCACCGGGCGCGCCTCCACGATCACGCCGGGGAACACGGATTGCGGCAGCAGCACCAGCGCGTCCAGCGGGTCGCCGTCCTCGCCGAGGGTGTCCTCGATGAAGCCGTAGTCGGTGGGGTAGGCCATCGAGGTGTAGAGGTAGCGGTCCAGCCGTACCCGGCCCGTCTCGTGGTCGACCTCGTACTTGTTGCGTTGACCTTTCGGGATTTCGATGGTGACGTCGAATTGCACCGCGCGGGCTCCTTCACGAGGGGTGGACCTGGGTCGGGCATCACCCTAGTCGAGGGCATCGCGGCCGATTCGGCAGAATGGGTTCAAACAGTCAGGAGAGTGATGGGTCCTACTCGCTGGCGGAAATCCACCCAGGTGTTCATCGGATTGGCCGTGCTGGCGTTCGTCGCCGCGGTGGTGGCTGCGGCAACGTTTTTCACCACGGGGGGTCACGGGGCCGGAGCGGCGCATGTGCCCGTGCCGCCGCCGCGCCCGCCGACGGTCAAGCCGGGCATGGTCCCGGTCGCCGACACGGCCGAGACGGCCAGCCCCGCCGGGGTGGCCGCCGCGCTGGCGCCGGCGGCCGCCGATCCCAACCTGGGCCGGCTAGGTGGCCGGATCACCGACGCCATCACCGGCAAAGAGCTCTGGCAGGTGGCCGACGACCTGCCGCTGGTGCCGGCCTCCACCAACAAGGTCCTGACCGCGGCGGCGGCGTTGCTGACCCTGGACCGCCAGGCCCGGATCAGCACCCGGGTGGTCGCGGGCAGCCAGAACGCCCAGGGGCCCGTCGTGCTGGTCGGCGCGGGTGACCCGGTGCTGTCGGCCGCGCCGCCGGGTGTGGACACCTGGTATCGCGGTGCGGCGCGCATCAGCGACCTCGCCGAGCAGGTGCGCCGCAGCGGGGTGACCCCGACCGCGGTACAGGTGGACATCTCGGCGTTCAGCGGACCGACGATGGCGGCGGGCTGGGACCCGGCCGACGTCGACAACGGCGACATCGCGCCGATCGAGTCGGTGATGATCGACGCCGGCCGCATCCAGCCGACCACGGTCAACTCGCGGCGGTCCAAGACGCCGGCGCTGGACGCCGGGCGAGAGCTGGCGAAGGCCCTCGGCCTGGACCCGGGCGCGGTGACGATCGCCACGGCGCCCTCCGGCGCGCGGCAGCTGGCCGTCGTGCAGTCCGCGCCGCTGGTCCAGCGGCTGTCCGAGATGATGGACCACTCCGACAACGTGCTGGCCGAGTGCATCGCCCGGGAGGTCGCCGCCGCGATCAACCGGCCGCAGAGCTTCGCCGGGGCTGTCGACGCGGTGACCAACCGGTTGAGCACCGCGCACGTCGACACCGCCGGAGCCAGGCTGGTCGATTCCAGCGGGCTTTCGGTCGACGACCGCCTGACCGCCAAGACGCTCGACGGGGTGGTGCAGGCGGCCGCGGGCCCGGACCAGCCGGCGCTGCGGGCGCTGCTGGATCTGCTGCCGATCGCCGGCGGCAGCGGGACGCTGGGCGACCGGTTCCTCGACGCGGCCACCGACCGCGGTCCCGCTGGCTGGCTGCGCGCCAAGACGGGCTCGTTGACCGCGGTCAATTCGCTGGTCGGCGTGCTGACCGACCGCAGCGGGCGCGTGCTCACGTTCGCGTTCCTGTCCAACGACGCGGGCCCGAACGGCCGCAACGCGATGGACGCCCTGGCCACCAAGCTGTGGTTCTGCGGGTGCGCATGACCGCCTCGTCCGGCCTGACCCTCGGGACCGCCGTCGACTGGCAGTTCGCGGCGACGGTCGGTCAGCGCCTGGCCCGGCCCGGCCCGGCGGCTAGTGACTACACCCGCCGCCAGGCGATCGACGAGCTGACCAGCGCGGCCGCCAAGGCAGAACCGCCGGTGCGCGACGTCACCGGCCTGATCACCGACGGCTTCAACAAGGGCGACGTGCCGTCGGCCCGCGTCGTCGACCGCCTGCAGTGGATCGGCGCGGCCGCCGAGTCGATGCGGGTGATGACCAACGGAACCGACAAGCCGCGCGGATTTTTCACCGGCCGCATCACCGGCGCGCAGACGGGCGCCGTGCTGGCGTTCGTGTCGTCCGGCATCCTCGGCCAGTACGACCCGTTCGCAGCCGCGAGACAGGGAAGCCTGCTGCTGGTCTATCCGAACGTCATCGCCGTCGAGCGCCAGCTTCGCGTCGACCCCTCCGACTTCCGGCTGTGGGTGTGCCTGCACGAGGTGACCCACCGGGTCCAGTTCACCGCCAACCCGTGGTTGTCCGACTACATGTCCAAGGCGCTGGGACTGCTGACGCAGGACGCGGGCGAGGACATGCGGGAGGTGGCGACCCGGCTCGCCGAATTCGTCCGCAACCGCGGCAACGGCGCGGATGGGTCTGCGGCGTCGGACGGCACCGCGTCGGGGATCCTCGGCCTGGTGCGCGCCGTGCAATCCGAGCCGCAACGCGAGGCCCTGGACCAGCTGCTGGTGCTCGGGACGCTGCTGGAGGGCCACGCCGATCACGTGATGGATGCCGTCGGGCCGGTCGTGGTGCCGTCGGTGGCCACCATCCGCCGCCGATTCGACGAGCGCCGCCACCGCAAGCAGCCGCCGTTGCAGCGGCTGCTGCGCGCGCTCCTCGGGCTCGACGCGAAGCTCAGCCAATACACCCGCGGCAAGGCGTTCGTCGACCACGTCGTGGGCAAGGTCGGAATGCAGCGGTTCAACACCATCTGGTCGGGCCCCGAAACGCTGCCACTGCCCGCCGAGATCGAAGACCCCCAGCGATGGATCGACAGGGTGCTGTAGGGCAGCTGCGCACGGCTGTCGAGGCTTTCGCCAACACCTATCTCGCCACCTGCAAGCGGTGGCGCGTGGCGCTGTCCGGCGGTCCCGACTCGCTGGCGCTCACCGCGGTCGCCGCCCCGCTCCGCCCCACCACCGCCGTGATCGTCGACCACGGCCTGCAACGCGGGTCGGCCGCCGTCGCCGAGACCGCCCGGCAGCAGGCGCTCGCGCTGGGATGCGTTGACGCCCAAGTGCTTTGCGTGGAGGTGGGCAAGGACGGCGGCCCGGAGGCGGCAGCCCGCGCGGCCCGCTATGCGGCGCTGAGCGCCACCGGCGACGGCCCGGTACTGTTGGCGCACACGCTCGACGATCAGGCGGAGACGGTGCTGCTGGGTCTGGGCCGCGGCTCCGGGGGCCGCTCGATCGCCGGCATGCGGCCGCACGATCCGCCGTGGTGCCGGCCGCTGCTGGGGGTGCGGCGATCCGCGACCCACGCCGCGTGCGCGGAACTGGGGTTGACCGCCTGGCAGGATCCGCACAACACCGACCGCCGCTTCACCCGGACCCGGCTGCGCCTTGAGGTGCTGCCGCTGTTGGAGGACGTGCTGGGCGGCGGCGTGGCCGAGGCGTTGGCGCGCACCGCGACCGCGTTGCGCGAGGACACCGAGCTGATCGATGCGCTGGCCGCGCAGGCGCTGCCCGGGGTGCGGGCGGGGGCGGGCCTGGAGGCCGGGCAGCTGGCCGCGCTGCCGGACCCGGTTCGACGGCGGGTGATCCGCGGCTGGCTGCTGTCCGGGGGCGCGACGGGGTTGACCGACAAGCAGATTCGCGGCGTCGACACGCTCGTCACGGCGTGGCGCGGGCAGGGCGGGGTCGCGGTGGGCTCCGCGCTGCGCGGCGAGCGATTGATCGCCGGGCGGCGCGACGGCGTGCTGACGATGTGGCGCGAGCCTGTGTAAACGGGGGCGGTCATTGGTTATTCGGCCGTTGGCGTGGCACTCTGTGGGCGTGGCCCAGATCTCCCCGGCTGTCACCCCCGCGCAGCCCGTGGAGCTGTACCCGGGGGATATCAAATCGGTGCTGCTCACCGCGGAGCAGATTCAGGCGCGCATCGCCGAACTCGGCGAGGAGATCGGCAACCACTACCGCGAGCTTGCCGCCCAGACCGGTGAGGATCTGTTGCTGATCACCGTGCTCAAGGGCGCGGTGATTTTCGTCACCGACCTGGCCCGCGCGATCCCGGTGCCCACCCAGTTCGAATTCATGGCCGTCAGCTCCTACGGCTCCTCGACGTCCTCGTCGGGCGTGGTGCGCATCATGAAGGACCTGGACCGCGACATCCACGATCGCGACGTGCTGATCGTCGAGGACGTCGTCGACTCCGGGCTGACCCTGTCGTGGTTGCTGCGCAACCTCAAGAGCCGGCATCCGCGTTCGTTGCGGGTGTGCACCCTGCTGCGCAAGCCCGACGCGATGCGTGCCAAAGTCGAGATCGCCTACGTGGGCTTCGACATTCCCAACGACTTCGTGGTCGGCTACGGCCTGGATTACGACGAGCGCTACCGAGACCTGTCCTACATCGGCACCCTGGACCCCCGGGTCTACGAGCAGTAGTTAGCGGTTATTCCGGACAGCGAGATCGACGCTTGCGTGCAAGTCACTCGAAACTTTCCGCGCAATCGTCGATCTCGACGAAAGACCCTTAGTCCAGCTCCCACACCGCGGTCACCGAGAAACTCACGGTCTGCTGGCCGGGTTCGAGCGGGACCGCGGCCGTGCTCCGGGGCGGCGCCGGTGGCCCGCCTGGCATGGGCTGGCTGCCGGACACCTCCGAAATCGACAGCACCCGGCCCAGCCGAAGGCCGGACAGTTGGGCGTATTGGTCGGCGCGGGCCTTGGCGTCGTCGAATGCCCGCGCGCGGGCGTCCTTGACCAGCTGCGAGTCGTCGGCGATGGAGTAGCTGACCGAGCTGATCCGGGTGGCGTCGCCACCAGTGCTGACGATGAGGGCCAGCATCCGCGACGCGGCGTCGGTTGGGTGGATCTTGACCCGGATCGCGTTGGTCGCGCGGTAGCCGGTGATCGTCGCGGTGCCGCTGCCGTACTGCGGTTCCAGGGTGACCGTGGTGGTGCTGATGTCCTTGCGGTCCAGGCCCGCGCCGACGAGCGCGTTGATCACCGCCTGCTGACGATCGTTGGTCTGGTTCATCGCGGAGGTGACGTCGGGTGCGGTGAATTCGATGCCGGCATCGGCGGTCAACGTGTCCGGGACGCCCTGGACCTGGCCCGAGCCGACGACAGTCACCTGACGCGGGTTAGCCCCGGGCGCCGGCGCGGCAGTGTGCTTGTCGCACGCCGACAATGCGGCCACGGTCAAGCCGGCGGCGGCCAAAGCGATCGATTTGCGGACCATGTGTGGACCCTACGCCCGGCCGCGCACTAATCGTCGGCAAAGCCTACCGCGTGTCGTGGCAATCCGACCGAAGTTCATGTCGAACTCTAATCATATTGGTTTGCAACGTCTTCCATTCAATTTCCATAACTCGCAGCACACTGGCGCAGTTAAGTGAACAGTTCCCTACCCGCCAATGAATACGGTCCAGGGGGGTTGCGGTAACCGGCCGGGTCGGGCCTAACCTCTGAGCTGCTTCGGTGCCGCCGTCGGTGACCGAAATCCTTTGATCGAATTGAGTTTTGGGAGGACACACATGTCGATCGTGATCACGCAGCCCGGCACGCTCGCGGCGGCCGCGGACGAAATGCATGCACTGAATGCGTTGGTACGGGCGGGAAATGCCGCAGCGGCCGCCCCGACGACCGGCGTCGTTCCCGCCGCGGCGGACCTGGTGTCGATGCTGACCGCGGCGCAGTTCGCTTCGCATGCAAGGCTTTTCCAAGAGGTCAGCGCTCAGGCCGCCGCAATGCGGGAGCTGCTGGCGACCACGCTCGGCGTCAGCGCCGGCTCGTACGAGGCCACCGAAGCCGCCAACGCCAACGCGGTCGGCTAGGGGAGAGGCCGCCATGCTGGATTTCGCCCAGTTACCGCCGGAGATCAACTCCGCGCTGATGTACTCGGGTCCCGGCTCGACGCCCATGCTCAATGCCGCGGCCGCCTGGGAAGCGCTGGCCACCGAGCTGCACACCACGGCGTCGGGCTACCGGTCGCTGATCACGGGCCTGACCGATGGACCATGGCAGGGGCCGGCCGCGGCGGCGATGGCGACCGCGGCCGGTTCCCAGGTCGGATGGCTGAGCGGCACCGCCGGGCAGGCCGAGGAGGCGGCGATCCAAGCCGCGGCCGCGGCGGGCGCATACGAGGCGGCGTTTGCGGCCACGGTGCCACCGCCGGTGATCGCGGCCAACCGCGCGCTGTTGATGTCCCTGTTGGTGACGAACTTCCTGGGTCAGAACACCGCGGCGATCGCGGCCACCGAGGCGCACTACGCCGAGATGTGGGCACAGGACGCGGCCGCGATGTACGGGTACGCGGGTTCGTCGGCGGCGGCCTCGGCGTTGACGCCGTTCGGCCCGGCGGCCCCCGCCACCGATCCGTCGGGCCTGGGCGCGCAGGCCGCCGCGGTCGCCCAAGCCGCCGCGGCGGCCACCGGCGGGCAGGGCATCTACGGGATTCCCAACGTGCTGCTGGGTCTGGCCGGTCTGACGAATTCGCCGCCCTGGCTGGTCAACCCCGCCGCCGCGCTCGGCCTGACCGGGCACGCCTGGAACGCCAACGGCGACGGCATCATCGTGGCCGGAGCCCTGGGGGACCTGGTCGAGGGCCTGACCGGTTCGGCGACCGTCGATGCCAGCTCGGGTTTCGACGCCTTCATCCGATTGATCTCTCCCACAAGGCTTTTCACCACGGCATTCAAGGACATCCAAGGCCTGGCTCAGGCGGCGATGCCGCAGGCCGCCAAGGCCGCCGAGGGCGCCGCCAAGGCCGTCGAGTCGGTGCCACACGCCGTTTCCGGCGCCGTGGGCGGCGCCGGCGGAACCATTGGCAGGGCGACATCGGTTGGGGGACTGTCGGTCCCGGCGTCCTGGGCCGGTGTGGCCCCGCCGGCCAGCCCGGCCGTCGTCACGCTCAACGGCATTGGGGGCGCCGCTGCCGCCGAGCCCGCCACCAGCGCCCTTGGCGGTGTGCCGCTGATGGGTAGTGGGGGCGGCCGCGGCGTCGCGCACTTCGCCGCTCCCCGGTACGGATTCAAGCCGACGGTGGTGCCGGCGCCGTCAGTCGGGGGATGACGCCGGAACGTGGCGTATCAGCCGTCGAGGTGCGTCGGTGGGTCGGCGAAGCCGAAACCGCCGGGATTCTGACCGGGTCCCATCAGATCGCAGCGCCTTTCGGGCACCAGGAACGAACTGGCGCCGCTGGGTATCAGGTGGGTGAAGGTGACACAACGTTGCCAGGTGCCGTCGGGCTGAATGGGGTCGTCGCACTTGCTGATCACGGGTCCCCCGTACACGCAGCCGGCGCTGGCCGACGGCGCCGAGGCGATCATCGCCCCGGCCATCAGCACCACAGCCAGGCCGCCGACGATGCAGTGCTTCATGGTTCCCTCCCGTCACGTCGCGCCGGGTGCTCGGCGTGCCGATAACTCGACAGCCCAACCAGTGACAATGACGCTACCGCTTATCTAGCTGGTCGCGCGGCGGCTCCGCCGGTGGATTGGGCACCTGCAGCACGCGCTGACGGGTGGTGACCTGGAACGGGTCCAGGGACCTCGACTCATCCAGGGCCCCGCGCACGTCGTCGAGCGTGATGAGGCCGAGTTCGACCTGCAGCCACGTGGCGCTCAGCCCGAAAGCGTGTGCCGCGCGCCGGGCCTCCTCAGCGTCCGGGAAGTCGTCGGCGTTCGCCCGCCCGACGCCGCCGTACCACCGGCCCTTCGTGACGCCACAGGCGTCGCGCAACTGCTCGATGGTGATGTCGCGGTTCAGCGTCGCCTCGAGCAGGCGCTTCAGCCCCCACCCGGCGGCGTTGGTTCTCGGCATGCCTCCCAGAGTAACCGGATGCCAAAACCCGGTCAAAGCGTCCTGAACTGCGATTTGTAGACAAATTTCAAGAATGAACCGCATAAGACTAGACAACAATTCATAATTTATGACAGTGTGTCCCCACAACGTCAGCCGGTGCCGGACTTCGGCACCGCGCTTCGCATCAGGAGGAACACCACATGTCGTTTGTCGTCACCGTGCCGGAGCTGCTGGAAGCGGCGGTCGGCCGGCTGCACGTTATCGGCTCCGCCGTCAGCGCGGCCAACGTGGCTGCCGCATTCCCGATCACCGGAGTCATCCCGGCCGCGGCCGACGAGGTCTCGGCGGCGACGGCGGCGGCCTTCTCCGGTTACGGCCAGCTCTACCAGGCGATCAGCGCCGAGGCGACCCTTATCCACGAGGAGTTCGTCCACGCCCTCGGCCTCGCCGCCAACTCGTATGCCGCCACTGAGGCGGCGAACGCTAGGCAGGCCGGAGGTGTCCGGGGGGCGCACGTCGCGCCCCCGCGCATGGCCCCGGCCACCCCCGCCCGCATGACGCACGTCGCGCCCCCTCGGCCCGCCCCCACGCCGGCGGCCACCCCCGCCCTTGGCGCTGCGCCCGCCGGTCGGGCGTCGTACGGCGGCGGCTACGGCGGTTACGGCGGCGGCTATGGCGGCGGCTACGGCCGCGGCAACTACGGCGGCGGTCGCGTGGATCCCTATGCGCGCTTCAGCTACGGCGCCCATGCGGCGCCCGCTGCGCTGGCCCACCCGGCTCCCGCCCATCCAGCGCCCGCGGCGCCCGTCCACCCGGCACCGACTCAGCACACTCCCGCCACGCCGCTCAGCCCGGCGACCGCGCCGGCGATGCCCGCTCAACCGGTGACCGTTACGCCCGGACCCAATTACCCGGGGACCGTTCAACCCGAGCACTACGTGCCCGCACACCCCTCACCCGCCGGCCCCACCCAGGCCTTACCGGCGCGCGCCTAGCAACAACCACTCAAAGAAGGGATCTACCAATGGACTTCGCCGCGTTGCCTCCGGAGATCAACTCCGCGCTGATGTATGCGGGCCCCGGCTCGGCGCCGATGCTGGCCGCGTCGGCGGCCTGGGACGGTTTGGCCGCCGAGTTGCGTTTGGCCGCAACCAGTTACGGGTCGGTGATCTTGGAGCTTGCCGACGCCGGTTGGCAGGGCCCGTCATCGGTCGCGATGGCCGGCGCCGCCGCGCCGTATGTGGCGTGGATGCACAGCACCGCCGCGCAGGCCGAGCAGGCCGGGATGCAGGCAGCCGCCGCGGCCGCCGCGCACGAAGCGGCCTTTGCCGCCACCGTCCCGCCGCCGCTGATCGCCGCCAACCGCGCCATGCTCATGACCCTGGTTGCGACCAACTTCATGGGCATCCACACCCCGGCGATCGCCGCCGCCGAGGCGCAGTACGCCGAGATGTGGGCCCAAGACGCCGCGGCGATGTACGCCTACGCCGCGTCGTCGACGACGGCGTCCGCGCTGGCCCCGATGGCGACGGCACCGGTCACCACGAACCTGGTCGGCCTGGCCGGCGGCGCCATCGGAACGGCCGTCAGCAATCTGGAGGGCGCCGCGCAGGGCCTGGCCACCCAAGCGCTCATGGGGCTGTCGGCGATTCCGTCGGAACTCAACGCGGCCGGACCATCGCTGATAAGTGGCTTCCAGTCCGGCATAGGCGAATTCGCGCAGCTGATCGGCGCGCCGCTCGGCCAGGGCGCGGGCACGCCGGGAGCCACGACTCCGACCCCAGGCGTAATGGCGCCGATGGTCGCGCCCGACCCGGCCGTGCGGCCGGCGTTCATGCCCGCGACGCCCTCCGTGCCGACGATGCGCGTGATGCCGGAGATGCGGGTCCCCGCCCACCTGGCGCCGGCGGCGGCGATGGGCCAGGCCAGTTCGGTCGGCGGCCTGTCGGTGCCCTCGGGCTGGACGCCGGCGTCGGCTCCGGCCGCCGAGGCACCGCCCGTCTCACCGATATCGGGCGCCCCCGCAGCGTCGCCGATGATGGCCCGCAGCCTTCCCGCCACCACGGTCGCGGGCATGGAGATGCGTGCATCCGGTGCCCCCGAATTGCCACGAGTCAGCGTGCTCCCCCGCGTGGTCGGATGACCGAAGGGAGGGAGCCGTTCCACAGTTCGCCGATAACCAATCAGCAAATACCGCAACTCTTTTCGAAGGAGACATGACATGACCGCACGATTCATGACCGATCCGCACGCGATGCGGGACATGGCGGGCCGCTTCGAGGTCCACGCCCAGACCGTCGAGGACGAGGCCCGCAAGATGTGGGCGTCCTCGCAGAACATCTCCGGCGTGGGGTGGAGCGGCCAGGCGCAGGCGACCTCGCTGGACACCATGGGCCAGATGAATCAGGCCTTCCGCAACATCGTCACCATGCTGCACGGGGTGCGCGACGGCCTGGTCCGCGACGCCAACAACTACGAGCAGCAAGAACAGGCCTCCCAGCAGGTGCTGGGCAGCTAGCCAACCGACCAAGAGCAGGAGAGACTCGCATGACCATCAACTATCAATTCGGTGATGTCGACGCACACGGCGCCACCATCCGCGCGCAGGCCGCGTCACTGGAAGCCGAACACCAGGCCATCGTTCGCGATGTGCTTGCCGCCGGGGACTTTTGGGGCGGCGCCGGCTCGACGGCCTGCCAGCAGTTCGTCACCGAGCTGGGCCGCAACTTCCAGGTGATCTACGAACAGGCCAACGCCCACGGCCAGAAGGTGCAGGCGGCCGGCAGCAACATGGCCAGCACCGACAGCACCGTCGGATCCAGCTGGGGCTAAGGCGTAACGAGAATCTTGCAGTGCCGCTCGGGGTCGGCCAGGTCGTCGAAGGCCTGGCCGACCCCGTCCAGCCCGACCTCCCCGGTAATCACCGGCGTGACGTCGATCTCGCCCTCGGCCAGCGCGCGCAGCGAGTCGCCGAACTCCTCCGGGTTGTAGGCGAGGACGAACTGGACGCTGATCTCCTTGGCGATCGCGAAGAAGGGATGCACGGTGTCGGCCTGCATGCACACCCCCGCGACGACCAGGCGGGTGCCGGGCCGCGCGCGGCGCAGCACGTCATCGATGATTCCCGGGACACCGATCGCCTCGAACACGACCGCGGCCTTGACGGAGTCGAAGGGTGATCCCTGGGCCGCGTCCAGCGTCCGGTGCGCGCCCATCGCGGTGGCCAGCTCGCGCCGCTTCGGGGAAAAGTCGCATGCCACAATGGTTTCCACGCCGCGCGCTCTAAGGGCGGCGATGATCGCGATCCCGATCGGACCGCAACCGAGCACCAGGGCCGTCTCGCCCGGCGTGATGTTGGACTTGTTGACGGCGTGCAATCCCACCGCCATGGGTTCGGTCAACGCGGCATGCTTGTAATCGAGGCCGTTGGGGATGGGCAACAGCAGCGGCGCCGAGAGCAGCATCCGTTCGGCGTAACCGCCAATCGTGCTGTTGCTGTAGACGATCGGCTCGACGCCCTTGGGAGACAACAGCACCGGAATCGAGGTGACCATGGTCCCCGGCGGATGGGTGTCCGTATCCGGTCCGGCTTCGAGCACCTCGGCGCTGAACTCGTGACCCATGTAGACGTCGCTGTTCAGGTCGACGCCCATGCCGCCGGCGTCGGCGGCCACCTGGGCCGTCATCTCCATCACCTCGTCGCCGTGGGCGGCGAAATGCAAGTCGGAGCCGCAGATTCCGCACGCCCGCACGCCGACCAGCACCTGACCCGGGCCGGGCACCGGTTCGGGCACGTCGTCGCGGTAGACCATCCGTCCGTCTCGTAACACCGCAGCGCGCATCAGCTTTCCACGCCTTTCTGCTCGTCGACGTGCTCGGTGATGGCCTTGACGATGGCATCGCCGGCGCGCCCGATCAATTGGTCGCGCATGCCCCTGGCCCAGTCGTGTGACGACCGCGACGCCTCGAGCTGTCCCTTGAAGTAGGGAATCACTTTGCGGGCCATCAGGTCATAGCAGTGGTACGTCGCTTCCGGTGAGGCCCAGTCGTGGCCGAGCATCAGCAATGTCCCGAAACCGCCCGACCGTTCGAGCAGGTCTTCGATGTGCGCGATCGCGTCGTCCGGCGTGCCGATGCAGCAGTTTCCCTTGGCCGCATAGTCCGCCACGAACTCATACGGCGTCTGCGCCTCGCCGTCGACCTCGTTGGACAGCGGCACGAAGCCCGCCGCGCCGAAGTAGTTCGCGAAATCCTGTAGCCCGTACGTGCAATCCTCGATGGCCTGCTCACGGCTGTCGGCAATGTGCATGATGCTCAAGACCCGCCATGAAGTCCGGTCCGGCTCGTCGCGGCCGACCTTGGCGGCCTGCTCGCGCACCACCTCCCAGGTGTTCTCCAGCGCGGCGTAACCGCCCGGCACCGACATCGACAGCGAGAGCAGCGACGTGCCCAGCGCGCCGGCCAGCCGCGGGCCGGACGGGGAAATCATTGCCGCCGTGGATATCTCCGGGTAAGGCCAGGTGAAGGGGCGGATGTGCAACTGCGCGTCGCGCAGCGTGAACCAGTCGGTGTGGCGGTCGACCCGTTCGGACGGGCCCGCGCGAAACAGCGCCAGGATCGCCTCGAGGGATTCCTGCATCATGTGTCGCTGATCGACGGGGTCGATGCCCATCATGTACGCGTCCGACGGCAGCGCGCCGGGCCCGGTGCCGAACATGACCCGGCCGCGGGTCAGGTGGTCCAGCAGCACCCAGCGGTCGGCCACCATCAGCGGGTGGTGGTAGGGCAGCGACACCACTCCGGTGCCCAGCCGGATGTGCTTCGTGCGCTCCGCCGCGGCGGCGATGAATACTTCCGGGCAGGCGATCAGCTCGTAGCCACCCGAGTGGTGCTCGCCGAACCAGGCTTCGTCGAAGCCGAGACGGTCCAGTGCGACGACGCGATCCATGTCGTATTCCAAAGCGACCGTAGGGGATTGGCCGGTCGGGTGAAAAGGCGTGATGAAGACGCCGAAACGCAGCGGGACACCCATTACCATTCCACTCCTTTGAGGAACTCGAGCAGTGCCGCGTTCACCTCGTCGGGCCGTTCTTGCTGCAGCCAATGTCCGGCCCCTTCGATCAGCACCTCGCGGTATGGGCCGGAGATCACCTCCGAAATCCGGTCGCGACTGGTGAAGGACAGCACCGGATCGCCGGTTCCGGCGATAAAGAGGCACGGCACGCCAATCTTCGCGCCGTCGAGATCGGCCGTGGTCTCCCAGTTGCGGTCGAAATTTCGGTACCAGTTCAGGCCGCCGGTGAATCCCGTACGGGAGAACTCGGCGATGTAATGGTCGAGCTCGTCCTGGCTGATCCAATCCGGCAACCCGTCCGGCTCGGGAAGCCGATCGATGAAGCCTTCGGGCCCGGGGGCGGCCATCCGCAGCAGCGCGTCCGCGCCGCCGGAACCGTTGAGGCCGCCCATCATCCGGCGGATCACCCGTTCGGGATCACCGTTGAGTTCGGCGTCGGCGACGCCCGGCTCCTGGAAATACAGGATGTAGAAGAAGTTCTCACCGAACAGCTTGCGCCACGCCCGCGTCGGCGCCACATGCGAGCGGGGCAGCGCCGGAACGCTCAGCGCGGCGACCGCCGCGACCCGGGTGGGGTGCAACAGCGGCGCATGCCACGCGACGGGCGCACCCCAGTCGTGTCCGATCCACACGGCGCGCTCGGCGCCGACGTCGTCGAGCAATCCGACCAGGTCGGCGGTCAACTCGTGAATGTTGTACGCCTCGATCGGGTCCGGACGCGACGATCCACCGTAGCCGCGCTGATCGGGTGCCAGCACGTGATAGCCGGCCTCGGCGAGGTCCGGTATCTGGTGTCGCCAGGAATAGGCCAACTCGGGAAAGCCATGGGCCAGAATCACCACGGGCGCGCCGCGATCTCCCGCCTCGGTCACCCGCAATTGCACGCCGTTTGTGTCTACTAACCGCTGGGTTGACGAAAGCACGGTTTCACCAAATCACAAGGACCCCGGGCTGAGAAGGCCTTTCTTTATCGCCCGTATAGTCCGCTGCCCCATAATTTGGGCATGCGATTGGACCACGTGGTTCTTTGGACGAGGGACGCGCGCGCGGCGATGGATTTCTACACGAGAGTGGTCGGGCTGGCGCCGGAACGTTTCGCGGAGTTCGAGGCGGGCGAGGCGCCGTTCCCGAGCGTGCGGGTATGCGACGACTCCATCATCGATCTGATGCCGGTTGAGATGGCCTCGTCCGCGGTGGCCGAGGGAAGTGCCGGCCACCCCCTCAACCACGTCTGCCTCGCGCTGTCCAAAGGCGAATACGACGCGCTGGATGCGCGCCTGCAAGCCGCGGGCGTGGACACCGGCGCACGGCTCACCCACAGTTTCGGGGCCCGGGGGTGGTCACCGCAGGCGTACTACTTCGCCGACCCGGACGGCAATGTGGTCGAGGCCCGCTACTACGAGTGACGGCTCGGAGATTGTGTGGTTTGCCACGCCGGGAACCAGACCGGGAACTGCCGCTCGTTGATTCGTGAAGACGGTGGCGTGCCGCTGCCTCACGGCTCTGCCGGGGCTGGCAGCAGCCGCTAGCGGTAGCCTGGACTTTTGCAGCTTCGTGTATCGGGGAAGGACCTGGCCGGCGAGGCCGATGATTGATGAACCGGAAAAACGTGATTCGCACCCTCACGGCAATCGCCGTTGTGGTGCTGCTGGGTTGGTCGTTTTTTTACTTTAGCGACGACACCCGCGGTTACAAGCCCGTCGACACCTCGGTGGCGATGGCCCAGATCAGCGGCGACAACGTCAAGAGCGCGCAGATCGACGATCGCGAGCAGCAGCTGCGGTTGACCCTGAAGAAGGGCAACAAGGACACCGACAACTCCGACAAGGTCATCACCAAATACCCCAGCGGATACGCGGTCGACCTGTTCAACGCGCTCAACACCAAGAACGCGAAGGTCAGCACCGTCGTGAACGAGGGCAGCATCCTGGGCGAGTTGCTCGTCTACGTGCTGCCGCTGCTGTTGCTGGTGGGCCTGTTCGTGATGTTCTCTCGCATGCAGGGCGGCGCCCGGATGGGCTTCGGGTTCGGCAAGTCCCGGGCGAAGATGCTCAACAAGGACATGCCCAAGACCACCTTCGCCGACGTCGCGGGCGTCGACGAGGCGGTCGAGGAGCTCTACGAGATCAAGGACTTCCTGCAGAACCCCAGCAGGTACCAAGCGCTGGGCGCCAAGATCCCCAAGGGTGTGCTGCTCTACGGCCCGCCCGGAACCGGCAAGACGCTGCTGGCTCGCGCCGTCGCAGGCGAGGCCGGGGTGCCGTTCTTCACGATCTCCGGCTCCGACTTCGTCGAGATGTTCGTCGGCGTCGGCGCCTCGCGCGTACGAGACCTGTTCGAGCAGGCCAAGCAGAACAGCCCGTGCATCATCTTCGTCGACGAGATCGACGCGGTCGGCCGCCAGCGCGGCGCCGGGCTGGGCGGCGGCCACGACGAGCGCGAGCAGACGCTCAACCAGTTGCTGGTCGAGATGGACGGCTTCGGCGACCGCGCTGGCGTCATCCTGATCGCGGCCACCAACCGCCCCGACATCCTCGACCCGGCGCTGCTGCGGCCCGGCCGCTTCGACCGCCAAATCCCGGTCAGCAACCCGGACCTGGCCGGCCGCCGGGCCGTCTTGAGGGTGCACTCCAAGGGCAAGCCGATCGCGCCGGACGCCGACCTGGACGGCCTGGCCAAGCGGACGGTCGGCATGACCGGCGCCGACCTGGCCAACGTCATCAACGAGGCGGCGCTGCTGACCGCGCGCGAAAACGGCACCGTCATCACCGGCCCCGCACTGGAAGAGGCGGTGGACCGGGTGATCGGCGGCCCGCGCCGCAAGGGCCGGATCATCAGCGAGCAGGAGAAGAAGATCACCGCCTATCACGAGGGCGGGCACACGCTGGCGGCCTGGGCGATGCCGGACATCGACCCGGTTTACAAGGTGACGATCCTGGCCCGCGGGCGCACGGGCGGGCACGCGGTGGCGGTGCCCGAGGAAGACAAGGGCCTGCGGACCCGCTCGGAGATGATCGCCCAGCTGGTGTTCGCGATGGGCGGGCGCGCCGCCGAGGAACTGGTGTTCCGCGAGCCCACCACGGGCGCGGTGTCCGACATCGAGCAGGCCACCAAGATCGCGCGCTCGATGGTCACCGAATTCGGGATGAGTTCCAAGCTGGGCGCCGTCAAGTACGGCACCGAGCACGGCGACCCGTTCCTGGGCCGCACCATGGGAACGCAGGCCGACTACTCCCACGAGGTCGCCCGCGACATCGACGACGAGGTGCGCAAGCTGATCGAGGCCGCGCACACCGAGGCCTGGGAAATCCTCACCGAATACCGCGACGTGCTCGACACGCTCGCCGGTGAGCTGCTGGAGAAGGAAACGTTGCACCGGCCCGAGCTGGAGGGCATCTTCTCCGGCGTCGAAAAACGCCCGCGGCTCACCATGTTCGACGACTTCGGGGGCCGCATCCCCTCGGACAAGCCGCCGATCAAGACGCCCGGCGAGCTGGCCATGGAGCGTGGCGAGCCGTGGCCGCCACCGGTCGCCGAGCCGGCCTTCAAGGCGGCCATCGCCGCGGCCAGCGAAGCCGCCGAGGCCGCCCGCGCGGAGGCCGACAGAAACGCCAACGGCCCCAACGGTTCTCACGGCCAGCCCGGCGGCAATCGGGAGCCCGCTCCGCACGGCCCGACCCAGCCGGACTACGGCGCCCCGGCGGGCTGGCATGCGCCGGGCTGGCCGCCGCCCCCACAGCACCAACAGCAGCCGAACTACTGGTATCCGCCCGCACAGCCCCCGCAGCAGCCGTACTGGCCGCAGCCGGTGCCGAGCTACCCGGGCCAGCCGGTCCCGCCGGCCCATCCGCCCTACCCGCCGTACCCGTCCTATCCGCCGCCCGGTCAATCCCATCCGGAAACCGGAAAGTCTCCGGAGAAAGAGGATGACGACGTGAGCCGGTCCAACCCGCCGGCGCACGGCTGACGAAACGGAGGATCCGATGGCTCTCCCGGATTTGGAGCCCGATTTAGGGCCGGCAACCCCGCAACCGACTCCGCGCATCCGGGCGTTCGACCAGCAACGCGCCGAGGCGGCGGTCCGCGAGCTGCTGTATGCGATCGGGGAAGACCCCGATCGAAATGGGTTGCAGGACACCCCCGCCCGCGTCGCGCGCGCATATCGGGAGATGTTCGCCGGGCTCTATACGGACCCCGACAGCGTCCTGAACACCATGTTCGACGAGGACCACGACGAGATGGTGATCGTCAAGGAAATCCCGCTGTACTCGACCTGCGAGCATCACCTGGTCTCGTTTCACGGGGTGGCCCACGTCGGCTACATCCCCGGCCGGGACGGCAGGGTGACCGGCCTGTCCAAGATCGCCCGACTGGTGGACCTGTACGCCAAGCGGCCCCAGGTTCAGGAGCGGCTCACCAGCCAGATCGCCGACGCCCTGGTGAAAAAGCTCGATCCGCGCGGGGCGATCGTCGTTGTCGAGGCGGAGCACCTGTGCATGGCGATGCGCGGCGTCCGCAAGCCCGGCGCCGTCACCACGACCTCGGCGGTCCGCGGCATCTTCAAGACCAGTCCCGCCTCCCGGGCCGAAGCGCTCGATCTCATCCTGCGCAAGTGAGCCCGGCGCCCGTGCAGGTGATGGGAGTCCTCAACGTCACCGATGATTCGTTCTCGGACGGCGGGCGCTATCTCGATGCCGACGACGCCGTCGCCCATGGCCTGGCGATGGTCGCCGAGGGCGCGGGCATCGTCGACGTCGGAGGCGAGTCGACCCGCCCCGGCGCCGTTCGCGTCGACCCGCGGGTCGAGGCGTCGCGAGTGGTGCCCGTCGTCAAAGAACTTGCTGCGCAAGGCATTACCGTCAGCATCGACACCATGCACGCCGACGTCGCGCAGGCCGCGCTGCAGAGCGGCGCGCGGATCGTCAACGACGTGTCGGGCGGGCGGGCCGACCCCGCGATGGCGCCGCTGGTTGCCGAGGCAGGTGTGCCGTGGGTGTTGATGCACTGGCGTCCGGTGTCGCCCGAGCGCCCGCACGAGGCCCCGCACTACCGCGACGTGGTGGCCGAGGTGCGCGGTGAGCTGCTCGCCACCGTCGACGACGCGGTGGCCGCCGGTGTCGATCCCGCCAAGCTGGTGATCGACCCCGGCCTGGGATTCGCCAAGACGGGACAACACAATTGGGCGCTCCTGCACGCGCTGCCGCAGCTCGTGGCCACCGGGATTCCGGTCCTGTTGGGCGCCTCCCGCAAGCGGTTTCTCGGCACGTTGTTGGCCGGGCCCGACGGGTCGCCGCGACCGCCCGACGGGCGCGAGACGGCGACCGCGGTGATCTCCGCGCTGGCCGCCCTGCACGGGGCGTGGGGCGTGCGGGTGCACGACGTGCGCGCCTCCGTCGATGCCCTCAAGGTCGTCGAGGCCTGGACGCAGAATGGCTGATCGAATCGAGTTGCGCGGCTTGGCCGTTCGCGGCCGGCACGGGGTGTTCGAACACGAGCGCGCCACCGGCCAGGATTTCGTCGTCGACATGACCGTGTGGATCGACCTGGCCGACGCCGCCGCGAGCGACGACCTGTCCGACACGTACGACTACGGCGCGCTGGCGCAGCTGGCCGCCGACATCGTCGGCGGGCCGGCGCGCAAGCTGATCGAGACGGTCGGCGCCGAGATCGCCGATCGGGTGATGGACGACGGGCGCGTGCACGCCGTTGAGGTGGTCGTGCACAAGCCGCAGGCCCCCATCCCGCAACAGTTCGCCGACGTGGCCGTCGTGGTGCGGCGGTCGCGACGCGGCGGTCGCGGTTCGGTGATCCCGGCCGGTGGGGCAGTGTGAGTCGCGTCGTGCTGTCTATCGGGTCCAACCTGGGCGACCGGTTGGCCCGGCTGCAGTCGGTCGTCGACGGGCTCCAGAAAGGGGGGGCCGCCGTCGTCGCGGTGTCTCCCATCTACGAGACGGATCCCTGGGGCCGGGTGGATCAGGCCCCGTTTCTCAACGCGGTGCTCGTCGCCGACGACCCCGCGTGTGACGGGCAGGCCTGGCTGAGCCGGGCGCAGGAGTTCGAGCGGGCGGCGGGCCGGATCCGCGGCGAGCGCTGGGGCCCGCGCTCCCTCGACGTCGACCTGGTTGCCTGTTACACCGACGGCGACACGGAAGTGATCACCCGCGAGCCCAACCTCACGCTGCCGCACCCGCTGGCCCACCTGCGCGCCTTCGTGATGGTGCCGTGGCTGGCGATCGAGCCGGACGCGCACCTGACGGTGGCCGAGGGGCGGCGCCCCGTCGCGCAGCTGCTCGCCGAGCTCGACCCGGCCGACCGCGCCGGCGTTCGGCTGTCCAACCTGACGCTCGAGCTCCCAAGAGACCCGGAATCGGACGCCTGATGGGCCCGACCCGCAAGCGTGACCTGACGGCCGCGGTGGTCGGCGCTGCGGTGTTGGGCTACCTGCTGGTGGTCTCGCTGTATCGCTGGTTTCCGCCCATCACCGTGTTGACCGGGCTGCCGCTGCTCGGTGTGGCCATCGCCGAGGCGCTCTGGGCGCGTTACGTGCGGGTCAAGATCAACGACGGGGAAATCGGCGCCGGGCCCGGTTGGCTGCATCCGCTGGCGGTGGCGCGCAGCGTGCTGGTGGCCAAGGCGTCCGCCTGGGTGGGCGCGCTGGTGCTGGGCTGGTGGGTCGGGGTGCTGGTGTATTTCTTGCCGCGGCGGTCGTGGTTGCGGGCGGCTGAGCACGACACCCCCGGCACGGTGGTGGCCGCGGTCAGCGCGCTGGCGTTGGTCGTCGCCGCGCTGTGGCTGCAGCATTGCTGCAAGTCCCCGCAGGATCCGACCGAGCACGGCGAGGGTGCGGAAACCTGACGCTCCCGGCGGGCCGGCGATCGACGGGGTTGGGAATCGCCGGTGCCGCGCGACACGCGGAGTGACCTCGCGCAGGTACTCTCAGGCCATGACCGTTCTGTCCCGCGGCGCCCGGGTTCGGCGCGGCGGCCGCAGGCCGGGGTGGGTGCTCTTGACGGCGTTGCTGGTCCTCGCGATGGGAGCCAGTTCCGCACTGGTTTTCACCAATCGGGTGGAACTCCTCAAGCTCGCTGTAATCCTGGCGCTGTGGGCCGCAGTCGCCGGCGCCTTCGTTTCGGTGCTGTACCGCCGCCAAAGCGATGCGGACCAGTCCCGCGTCCGGGACCTGAAGCTGGTCTACGACCTGCAGCTGGACCGGGAAATCTCGGCCCGCCGCGAATACGAACTGACCGTGGAGTCGCAGCTGCGCCGCGAGCTGGCATCCGAGCTGCGCGCCCAGGCCGAGGATGACCTGGCGGCGCTGCGCGCCGAACTGAGCGCCCTGCGGACCAGCCTCGAGATCCTGTTCGACACCGACCTACAGCAGCGCCCCGCGATCGAGACCCACGAGACCGAGGCGCCCCGCGGCCGGGCGTACAGCGAGTGGGAACGCAACGCCGAGAGCAACCCGGATTGGGTGCCCAGCGATCGCGTCGCGTCGGTCGCGCGGGACAACCCAGACGAAGCCGCGATCATCGACGTGCCCGAGGAACCGCTGCTACCGCCCCGGCAGGCGCCACCCCCGCGTGAGCCGTTCCAGTACGACGTCCGCCAAGACGCGCGGTACGTCGTCTCCCAGGAGCCGCCCTACATGACGCCGCCGCCGGCGCCGGAGCAGCCGCGATACGAACAACGCCAGCCGTCGCCCCCGCCGCCACCGCAGCCGCAGATGCAGGAGTGGCAGCCCCCCGCCGCGGGTGCGGAGTCGCCGGGCGGGCGGCGCGCCCGTCATTACGGCGCCGGCGAAACCCTGGATGGCTCGCCTTTCGAGCATCCGCAGGCACCGCCCTACGGTGAGACCGGCCGCCGAGCGCGGTCGCGCCACTCGGCGGAATATCGCGACTACGGCGTGCGCAACTTTCCCCCGCAAGCGGGCGGTACCCCCACGGCGACGAACGAGCCCGCGCCGCCGCCCCCGCCGCAACCGGGCCCGCCGCCGCCACCACCGCAGATGGCCCCTCCGCCACACGCCGAGGCCGCGCCCCGGCATCGCGGCACCGACCCTCTGGCGCGGGGCTCGGATGGCGCGGACGACAGCCCGCCCAGCGGTGGCCAGTCCGTGGCCGAACTGCTGGCGCGGCTGCAGGTCGAGCCCTCCGGCGGCGGTCGCCGCCGTCGCCGCGACGGCTGAGCTGGGAGCTTCCTCACATTGGGCCTCGGGTGAGAATCGACTAAAGTCTTAGTGACCGTCCGGTACCCGCGCATGGGACTGGAACGAACCAAGAAAGCTATGAGGTCGTCTGCGATGGAGCAGTTCGACGGACTGCGCCCGGCGCGGCTCAAGGTGGGAATCATTTCCGCCGGGCGCGTGGGCTCCGCGCTCGGTGTCGCGCTGGAGCGCGCCGACCACGTCGTCGTCGCGTGCAGCGCGGTCTCGCACGCATCGCGCCAACGGGCGCAACACCGGTTGCCCGATACGCCGGTGGCATCGCCGCCGGATGTGGCCGCCAACGCCGAGCTGCTGCTGTTGGCGGTTCCCGACAGCGAACTCGCCGGCCTGGTGTCCGGGCTGGCGGCGACCGCGGCCGTGCGCCCCGGCACGATCGTCGCGCACACCTCGGGAGCCAACGGGGTCGGGATCCTGGCGCCGCTGAGCCACGACGGCTGCATCCCGTTGGCCATTCACCCCGCGATGACGTTCACCGGCTCCGACGAGGACATCAGCCGGCTGCCCGACACCTGCTTCGGGATCACCGCGGCCGACGAGGTCGGATACGCCATCGCGCAGTCGCTGGTGCTCGAGATGGGCGGGGAGCCGTTCTGCGTCCCCGAGCAAGCCCGAGTGCTCTATCACGCCGCGCTGGCGCACGCGGGCAACCACATCGTGACGGTGCTCGCCGACGCGATCGAGGCGTTGCGGTCCGCGCTGCGCGGCAGCGAACTGCTCGGCCAACAGAGCGTCGACGACCAGCCGGGCGGCCTCGCCGAGCGCATCGTCGGGCCGCTGGCCCGGGCGGCGCTGGAGAACACTCTGCGTCGCGGGCAGGGCGCCCTCACCGGGCCGGTCGCCCGCGGTGACGCCGCCGCCGTCGCCGAGCACCTGGCCGCGCTGGGCGACGTCGACCCCGACCTGGCCCAGGCGTACCGGGTCAACGCGTTGCGGACCGCCCAGCGCGCGCACGCACCCGCCGACGTCCTCGAGGTGCTGGCGCGATGACGCCCACCTTCAAGCCCGGCGAACTCAACGTCTACTCGGCGCCGCGCGACGTCGCCGACGTCAGCCGCGCGCTGCGTCACACCGGCCGGCGCGTGATGCTGGTGCCCACCATGGGCGCCCTGCACGACGGGCACCTCGCCCTGGTGCGGGCCGCCAAGCGGGTCCCCGGCTCGGTGGTCGTGGTCTCGATCTTCGTCAACCCGCTGCAGTTCGGGGCCGGGGAAGACCTGGACGCCTATCCCCGGACCCTCGACGAGGACGTCGCGTTGCTGCGCGGCGAGGACGTCGAGATCGTGTTCGCGCCCACCGCGGCCGCGATGTACCCCGACGGCCTGCGCACCACCGTGCACCCCGGCCCGCTGGCCGCCGAACTCGAGGGCGGCGCGCGTCCCACCCATTTCGCCGGCGTGCTCACCGTCGTGTGCAAGCTGCTGCAGATCGTGCACCCGGACCGGATTTTCTTCGGCGAGAAGGATTACCAGCAGCTGGTCCTGATCCGCCAGATGGTGACCGACCTCAACATCGACGTGGCGGTGGTCGGCGTGCCCACCGTGCGCGAATATGACGGCCTGGCGATGTCGTCGCGCAACCGCTACCTGGACCCGACGCAACGTGAGCTGGCCGGCACCCTTTCGGCGGCGCTGACGGCGGCGGCGCACGCCGCGCACAAGGGCGCGCAGGCCGCGCTAGACGCCGCTAACGCCGTGCTGCACGCCGTCCCGGCGATCAGTGTCGACTACCTGGAACTGCGCGACGCGAACCTGGGCCCGCTGCGGCCCGGCGCGCCCGGCCGGCTGCTGATCGCGGCCCGCCTGGGCACCACCCGACTGCTGGACAACATCGCCATCGAAATAGGAGCAACGCCGCCGGCACCCACGGGGCCGGACGCTTATCGGGACACCCTCGAATCACATTGGAGGAATTGATGTTACGGACCATGCTGAAGTCGAAGATCCACCGCGCCACCGTGACGCAGGCCGACCTGCACTACGTCGGCTCGGTGACCATCGACGCCGACCTGATGGACGCCGCGGACTTGCTCGAGGGCGAGCAGGTGACCATCGTGGACATCGACAACGGCGCCCGCCTGGTCACCTATGCGATCACCGGCGAACGCGGCAGCGGCGTGATCGGAATCAACGGCGCCGCAGCGCATCTGGTGCACCCGGGCGACCTGGTGATCCTGATCGCCTACGGGACGATGGAAGACGCGGAGGCGCGCGCCTACCGGCCGCGGATCGTGTTCGTCGACGGCGACAACAAGCCGATCGACCTCGGCGACGACCCGGCCTTCGTGCCCGCTGATGCAGCGGAGCTGCTCGACCCCCGGATAGTCGCGAGTTAGCCGTGCTGCTGGCCATCGACGTCCGCAACACGCACACCGTCGTCGGACTGCTGTCGGGATCCAAAGAGCACGCAAAGGTCGTGCAGCAGTGGCGCATTCGCACCGAGTCCGAGGTCACCGCGGACGAGCTGGCGCTGACCATCGACGGCCTGATCGGTGACGATTCCGAGCGCCTCACCGGCGCCGCCGCGCTGTCGACCGTCCCGTCGGTGCTGCACGAGGTGCGGGTCATGCTCGACCAGTACTGGCCGTCGGTGCCGCACGTGCTCATCGAGCCGGGGGTGCGCACCGGGATCCCGCTGCTGGTCGACAATCCGAAAGAGGTGGGCGCGGACCGGATCGTCAACTGCCTGGCGGCATTTCACAAGTACCGCAAGGCCGCCATCGTCGTCGATTTCGGGTCGTCGATCTGTGTGGACGTGGTGTCGGCCAAGGGCGAGTTTCTCGGCGGCGCCATCGCCCCCGGCGTGCAGGTTTCGTCCGATGCCGCCGCCGCCCGCTCTGCGGCGCTGCGCCGCGTCGAGCTGACCCGGCCCCGGTCGGTGGTCGGCAAGAACACCGTCGAATGCATGCAGGCAGGCGCCGTTTTCGGCTTCGCCGGTCTGGTCGACGGTTTGGTCCGGCGCATCCGCGACGACGTGGACGGCTTCGCCGGCGATGACGTGGCCGTCGTGGCGACCGGCCACACCGCGCCGCTGCTGCTGCCCGAACTGCACACCGTCAACCACTACGACCAGCACCTGACGTTGCACGGCCTGCAGCTGGTCTTCGAACGCAACCGTGACGCCGAGCGCGGCCGGCTGAAGACGGCGCGCTGAGGGCCTTCGCCGGCGGTCAGTGCGAATCCACAGCGTTGGGTGTGAAACGTCGCAGGGATTGCGCGGAATTTTCCGCCCAGGTGCAACACGCAAAGCCCTGAATGCACACGCACTGCCTGCTGATGCCTTCTGAGGCCCGCTTGAGCGTCCTTTAAGCTGGCACGTCGTGAGTGACGCCGCCCCCGACCTTCCCGAGCAGTTCCGGATCCGCCGGGACAAGCGCGCTCGGCTGCTGGCCGAGGGATCCGACCCCTACCCCGTCGCGATCGAGCGCACCCACACCCTGGCCGAGGTCCGCGCCGCCCACCCAGACCTGCCCACCGACACCGCCACCGACGACATCGTCGGCGTCGCTGGCCGGGTCATCTTCGCGCGCAACTCGGGAAAACTGTGCTTTGCGACACTCCAGGACGGCGACGGCACCACCCTGCAGGTGATGGTCAGCCTCGACAAGGTCGGCCGGGAGTCGCTCGACGCGTGGAAGGCCGACGTCGACCTCGGCGACATCGTCTACGTGCACGGCAACGTGATCAGCTCACGGCGCGGCGAATTGTCCGTGCTGGCCGACTCGTGGCGGATGGCGGCCAAGTCGCTGCGGCCGCTGCCGGTCGCGCACAAGGAGATGAGCGAGGAGTCGCGGGTACGGCAGCGCTACGTCGACCTGATCGTTCGTCCCCAGGCCCGCGCGGTGGCCCGGCAGCGAATCGCCGTGATCCGGGCGATCCGCAATGCGCTGGAACGGCGCGGGTTTCTCGAAGTCGAAACCCCTATCTTGCAGACGCTGGCCGGCGGCGCCGCGGCGCGGCCGTTCATCACGCATTCCAATGCGCTCGACATCGATCTCTACCTGCGGATCGCGCCGGAACTGTTCCTCAAGCGCTGCGTCGTCGGCGGTTTCGACAAGGTCTTCGAGTTAAATCGGGTGTTCCGAAACGAGGGGGCCGATTCGACGCATTCTCCGGAATTTTCGATGCTCGAGACATACCAAACGTACGGAACCTACGACGATTCGGCGATCGTCACGCGTGAGCTTATTCAAGAGGTGGCCGACGAGGCGATCGGAACCCGACAACTGCCGTTCCCCGACGGCAGCGTGTACGACATCGACGGAGAATGGGCGACTATCCAAATGTATCCGTCGCTGTCGGCGGCACTCGGTGAGGAGATCACGCCCGAGACGACGGTCGAGCAACTGCGCGCCATCGCCGATCGGCTAGGCCCCAAAATGCCAGAGGTTCCCGACGACCGCGGCTACGGGCACGGCAAGCTCGTCGAGGAGCTATGGGAGCACACGGTGGGCAATTCCCTGACCGCCCCCACCTTCGTCAAGGATTTCCCAGTGGAGACAACACCTTTGACGCGCCAGCACCGCAGCATTCCCGGCGTGACCGAGAAGTGGGACCTCTACCTTCGCGGGATAGAACTGGCCACCGGGTATTCCGAATTGAACGATCCCGTCGTGCAGCGGGAGCGGTTCGCCGCGCAGGCCCGCGCCGCGGCCGCCGGCGACGACGAGGCGATGGCGCTGGACGAAGATTTTCTCGCCGCGCTCGAGTATGGGATGCCGCCGTGCACCGGAACCGGAATGGGTATCGATCGGTTGTTGATGTCTTTGACCGGTCTGTCAATTCGAGAGACAGTTTTGTTCCCGATTGTTCGGCCGCACTCCTGAGTTACCCGTTGCGTCCGGATTGAGTATCCTGCGGTGTTATGGCAGATTGGTGACTTGGGGAGTGAATCCAAACTGCTCAGCAACTGCTCAGGACGAAACGCGAGGGTAAGCTAATGGCGAAAAAAGTGACCGTCACCTTGGTCGATGATTTCGACGGTGCGGGCGCGGCCGACGAAACGGTTGAATTCGGGCTTGACGGGGTGACCTACGAGATTGACCTTTCGTCCAAGAATGCTGCGAAACTGCGCAACGATTTGAAGCAATGGGTCGCGGCGGGCCGCCGCGTCGGCGGTCGCCGGCGCGGGCGGTCCGGCTCGGGCCGTGGCCGCGGCGCCATCGATCGCGAGCAAAGCGCCGCGATCCGCGAATGGGCCCGCCGCAATGGGCACAACGTGTCGACGCGCGGCCGCATCCCCGCGGACGTCATCGACGCGTTCCACGCGGCGACCTAAGCAAACCGCTTACCGGCGCCCGGGCCCGCAAGGCCCGGGCGCCGGTTGTTTTCGATTTCGCTGGCGGCGGAACGCCCGCCGGCCCGCGCGGGAAACGCTTTGGTGTTTTTCCTCGTTTACCTGGTACGGCTGTGCGCCCACGGGGGTATGCGGCCGGGACGGCCAGCAACCGCAACGTTAGGAACCCCGGCGGGCCGACCATTACAGTGGAGAGCAGGTACGCGGTTCCGGCCCCCAGGGGCCGGCAATTGGCCATCAAGAGGTCTGTACCGATGGTGAGGGAGAGCAGGTAAGCACCGATGTTCGAAAGATTTACCGACCGTGCCCGCAGGGTCGTCGTCCTGGCGCAAGAAGAGGCCCGGATGCTCAACCACAACTACATCGGCACCGAGCACATCCTGTTGGGTTTGATTCACGAGGGCGAGGGCGTCGCGGCGAAGTCGCTGGAGTCCCTGGGCATCTCGCTCGAGGGCGTTCGCAGCCAGGTCGAGGAGATCATCGGCCAGGGCCAACAGGCGCCGTCGGGGCACATCCCGTTCACGCCGCGCGCCAAGAAGGTTCTCGAGCTGAGCCTGCGCGAGGCGCTGCAGCTGGGCCACAACTACATCGGCACCGAGCACATTCTGCTCGGCCTCATCCGCGAGGGTGAGGGCGTGGCCGCCCAAGTGCTGGTCAAGCTGGGCGCGGAGCTGACGCGGGTGCGCCAGCAGGTGATCCAGCTGCTGAGCGGCTACCAGGGCAAGGAAGCCGCGGAAGCCGGAACCGGCGGCCGCGGCGGCGAGTCCGGCAGCCCGTCCACGTCGCTGGTGCTCGACCAGTTCGGCCGCAACCTGACGGCCGCCGCCATGGAAGGCAAGCTGGACCCGGTCATCGGCCGCGAGAAGGAAATCGAGCGGGTGATGCAGGTGCTGAGCCGGCGCACCAAGAACAACCCGGTGCTGATCGGCGAGCCCGGCGTCGGCAAGACCGCCGTCGTCGAGGGCCTGGCGCAGGCCATCGTGCACGGCCAGGTCCCGGAGACGCTGAAGGACAAGCAGCTCTACACACTCGACCTGGGTTCGCTGGTGGCGGGCAGCCGCTACCGCGGTGACTTCGAGGAACGCCTCAAGAAGGTGCTCAAGGAGATCAACACCCGCGGCGACATCATCCTGTTCATCGACGAATTGCACACGCTGGTGGGCGCCGGTGCCGCCGAGGGCGCGATCGACGCGGCGAGCATCCTCAAGCCCAAGCTGGCCCGCGGCGAGCTGCAGACGATCGGCGCCACCACGCTCGACGAGTACCGCAAGTACATCGAGAAGGACGCCGCCCTGGAGCGCCGCTTCCAGCCCGTGCAGGTGGGGGAGCCGACGGTGGAACACACCATCGAGATCCTCAAGGGCCTGCGCGACCGCTACGAGGCGCACCACCGGGTGTCGATCAGCGACAGCGCGATCGTGGCCGCCGCCACCCTGGCCGACCGCTACATCAACGACCGGTTCCTGCCGGACAAGGCGATCGACCTGATCGACGAGGCGGGCGCGCGGATGCGGATCCGCCGGATGACCGCGCCGCCAGACCTGCGCGAGTTCGACGAGAAGATCGCCGAGGCGCGCCGCGAGAAGGAATCGGCGATCGACGCCCAGGACTTCGAGAAGGCGGCCAGCCTGCGCGATCGCGAAAAGCAACTGGTGGCCCAGCGTGCCGAGCGCGAAAAGCAGTGGCGCTCGGGCGATCTCGACGTGGTCGCCGAGGTCGACGACGAGCAGATCGCCGAGGTGCTCGGCAACTGGACCGGCATCCCGGTGTTCAAGCTCACCGAGGCCGAAACCACCCGGTTGCTGCGCATGGAGGACGAGCTGCACAAGCGGATCATCGGCCAGGAGGACGCCGTCAAGGCCGTCTCCAAGGCGATCCGCCGCACCCGCGCCGGGCTGAAGGACCCCAAGCGCCCGTCGGGCTCGTTCATCTTCGCCGGCCCGTCCGGTGTCGGTAAGACCGAGCTGTCCAAGGCGCTGGCCAACTTCCTGTTCGGCGACGACGACGCGCTCATCCAGATCGACATGGGCGAGTTCCACGACCGGTTCACCGCGTCGCGGTTGTTCGGCGCCCCGCCGGGATACGTTGGGTACGAGGAGGGCGGCCAGCTCACCGAGAAGGTGCGGCGCAAGCCGTTCTCGGTCGTGCTGTTCGACGAGATCGAGAAGGCCCACCAGGAGATCTACAACAGCCTGTTGCAGGTCCTCGAGGACGGCCGGCTCACCGACGGTCAGGGCCGCACGGTGGACTTCAAGAACACCGTGCTGATCTTCACGTCCAACCTGGGCACGTCCGACATCTCGAAGCCGGTCGGCCTGGGCTTCACGCAGGGCGGCGGCGAGAACAACTACGAGCGGATGAAGCAGAAGGTCAACGACGAGCTGAAGAAGCACTTCCGCCCGGAGTTCCTCAACCGCATCGACGACATCATCGTCTTCCACCAGCTGACCAAGGACGAGATCATCCGGATGGTCGACCTCATGATCGGCCGGGTCGCGGGCCAGCTCAAGAGCAAGGACATGGCCCTCGAGCTCACCGACAAGGCCAAGTCGCTGCTGGCCAAGCGTGGCTTCGACCCGGTGCTGGGCGCGCGTCCGTTGCGGCGCACCATTCAGCGCGAGATCGAGGACCAGCTCTCGGAGAAGATTCTCTTCGAGGAGGTCGGACCCGGACAGATCGTCACCGTCGACGTGGACAACTGGGACGGCGAAGGTGCCGGCGAGGAGGCGGTGTTCACGTTCACCGGGACCCGCAAGCCGCCGGCCGAGCCGGATCTGGCCAAGGCCGGAGCGCACGCGGCTCCCGAAACGCAGTAGCGGTTCGCAGAAACGGGCGGCGTGGCGATCGCGAGCGCGGCGAAGCCGGGCGACGCGGGTCGCCACTAGGGTCTAGTCTCACTCCGACTAACCGCCCGTTTCGCTGCTGAGAAAGAAGGGCCCGCTCGTGCTGATCGTGACAACCAATGACCTTCCGGGCTGGGAGATCCAGCGGGTGTGCGGCGAAGTGTTCGGGCTGACCGTCCGCTCGCGAAATGCGTTCTCCCAGATGGGTGCCGGCTTCAAGGCGATGTTCGGCGGCGAGCTGCAGGGGATGACCAAGAATCTCTCCGACAGCCGCAACGAGGCGATGGGACGGCTGATCGCCGAGGCGCGCAACCGCGGCGGCAACGCGATCGTCGCGATGCGCTTCGACACCACCGAGATCGGCGATGTGTGGACCGAGATCTGCGCCTACGGCACGGCGGTCCAGGCGGTCCCGGTCACCGAGGGTGCCAAGTACACCGCCGGCCAGCTCGGCTACGGCGCCGCGGCTCCCCAGCATTGACGCCCGGTCTACACTGACAGCTGTCCTGACGGGACACGGAATCTGGTGAAATTCCAGAACGGTCGCGCCACTGTCGAAAGTCAGACCCGTAGCCCGTCATCCGCAGCGGGGACGCGCAATCCCCGGAAGGAGAACCCGTGGCAAATCTCGAGAAAGCCGGTGCCCGTACTCGGGCGGTCGATCTGTCGGCGGCAAGTGCCGCGCTGTGGTTGGCGGCGACCGCCTTCCTGGCGCTCTTGGCGCTGTACTTCGTCGGGGTCGATCAGGGCGCGGTATCGCTGTTCGGCAGCGACTCCCATGTGCACGAGTTCGTCCACGACGCGCGCCACCTGCTCGGCTTCCCCTGCCATTAACCCGACAGCGTGGAGAAGCGGCTGATTGCACGCGGTCTCCTGGCGGGGGCCGTCGGCGCGGTGCTGGCGTTCCTGTTCGCCCGCGTGTGCGCCGAGCCGGTCATCGCCCGCGCGATTGCTTTTGAGGACGGGCGAAGCGACGCCCTGGACGCTCATGGCGTGCACGAGCACGGCGCCGAGTTGTTCACCCGAGGTGTGCAGGCCAATGGCGGATTGGGTTTCGGCGTATTGATTTTCGGCCTCGCGATGGGGGCGCTGTTCGCCGTGACGTTTTGCGTCGTCTTCGTGCGTGCGAGAACGATTGGGCCGCGGCGGCTTTCGGCTCTCCTGGCGGCGGGCGCGTTCGTCGCGGTATACCTCGTGCCGTTCCTGAAGTACCCCCCGAATCCGCCTGCGGTAGGTCAGGCGGACACGATCGGGGCGCGCACCGGCTGGTATCTGGTGATGGTGGCGGCCTCGGTGGCGCTGACGATCGCCGCGGTGTGGCTGGCCCGGCAGCTCGCCGCTCGGCTCGGCGCGTGGAACGCGGGCCTGGTCGCGGCGCTGGCCTACGTGCTGGCGATCGCGATACTGGCGGCGCTACTTCCTGTCGTCGACGAGACGCCGGCGCCGTTGCGCGACGCCTCGGGCGCGATCATCTATCCCGGCTTTCCGGCCGATGTGCTCTACGAATTCAGACTGCTCTCGCTCGGGGCGCAATTGGTGTTGTGGGCGGCGATCGCTGTGGCCTTCGGGACGCTGGCGGGCCGGCTGCTGGACGAGCGCGCCGACAGCGGACAGGAACCGAGCGCCGCGACATGACCGACGTCGTCCGCCTGACCCTGGTGTCGCACGCGATGACCGACGCCATGGCCGACGGCCGCTTCCCCGCGGACGAGCCCCTCAACGGCCTCGGCCTTAGGCAGGCCAAGAAGGCTGGGCGCCTCGAGGTGGATGCGACCACACGCCAGCTCACGGGACCCGAGCGGCGCGCCCGCCAAACCGCCCAGCTGCTGGGCCTGCGCGCCACGGTCGAGCCGCGGCTGGCCGACCTCGCTTGCGGCGGGTGGTGCGGGCAGACCCTGCGGGCCGTCGGCCCCGCCGATCTCGAGACGTGGCTGACCGATCCGGCGGGGGCACCGCACGGCGGCGAATCGATCGTCGCCCTGATGGACCGGGTGGCCGAGTGGCTGGAGTCCCTGACCGGCGACGCGTCGCCCGCGGTGGCGGTGACGCATCCCGCGGTGATCCGCGCCGCCATCCTGCGCGGCCTGGACGCACCGCCGAAGGCGTTCTGGCGCATCGATATTGCGCCGGTCAGTCGCACCGTGCTGCATTTCCGAAGCGGCCGCTGGACGCTGCGCCTATGAGTTCCTAGCGGCTCTCCAGGTCATGCGGCTTGCCTAGAATTTGATAGCGCGGCCGCTATCAAATTCGCGAGTCACTATGCACTGAGTCAATCGGAGCTTGGCGGATAGACAGCGGTTGGTAGGCCAGCCTGACGACACCCGACGGGTACGTCACCGTCGACAGCAGTTGCATCCGAACCGGCGGGCTGCCCTCCTGGAACGCCCGGGTCCCCTCGCCCCACACCCACGGGAACATCCAGAACCGCACCTCGTCGACCAAACCCAAACGCGCTAGGTCGTAGGCCAATTCGCCGCAGCCGTAGACGATCAGGTCGCCCGAGTGGCGGGCCTTCGCGGCGCGCACATCGGCGGCCAGGTCGGCGCCGAGGAGTTGCGAGTTCCACGTCAACGGCTCGCTCAACGTCCGTGAGGCGACGTACTTCGGCATCGGATTGATCAGATCGGCATATCCACCACTCGCGTCGGGCCAATATTTGGCGAGGCCTTCGTAGGTCTTGCGGCCCAGGACGAGCGCGTCGGCGGCACGCAATTGTGCGATGCCGTCCGGGTCCCCGTCGGGTTCGAACCAGCCCTCCAACGGGTCGATGACCAGATCAACCGTCGTACAGGCCGAAACAATCAGCCGCCCCATGATTCCTCCGCCTTCCGAGTTGCAAGTACAGACTCGGCCGGGCGGCGGAACTCATCGACCTCGGTCAAACCCCTGCAGGTCTGATCTCCACGTCCGGTGGTTCGCGCAGCCACGCCGTGGAGACCGTCGACCACTCCCCGACGCCGACATAGGGGCCGAACCTGCTCGTCGAGATCTTGGGATGCGCCAGCAGCAGTCCCGCCGCTGACAGGTGTACGGCATCCCAGGACTCCGCGATCGCAGGCCAGTCCGGATACTTGCAGCCGCCCGCCGTGACGCTGTTCGCGTCGATCAAGTCGGCCCAATCACGGGCCGAATCGATCCGCGCCGCGCGAACCCGGGCGACGTCGAAATGCACCTCCCAGCGCGGCATTTCGGGCTTGACATTCTCGCCGCAGAGGGTCCACGTGTCCTCGGCCTCCGTGATCGGCGTCGAGGTCCAGAACGCGCCGGCTGGCAACGCGCTCAACGGGTCCCGATTGCCGATGCGGGGCGCGCGCAATTCGCCGATCGGGCCGCCCTGATGGATTTGCGGCGAGCCGAAGGTGTTCAGGCCCGTGAGGGCCGCGAGGCCGGCGACGTCGTAGCTGCGCAGCTCCGCATCGTTCACGTCGAGGTCCGCGACCTCCAGGTAGCGATCGGAGTAGAGATAACCGCTGATGGCCCAGGTCGCGGCCCGGATCAGCCGCTCGGGTATGGCGAGGCCACTCCTGGACCGCATGTCCTCGATGAAGAGCCGCCCCGGAAAGGTGTCCAGCAGCGACTCGCGAGCGCTCACCCGGCTACTTGGGCGCGATCAGCGCGAAGGCCTGCCTGGCGACCTGCAGCATCCAGCCGGTCACTCGGGGGCCGTGATCGCGCGGCCAGTTGAGCTGAAAGCTGACCACCCACGGCTGCTGGTTCTTGTCGACGGCGTACCAGCTGAAGGTCAGATCACCGGGCAGCCCACCGGCTTTCGCGCCGATGTACGGCCAGATGTTGCGGTCCAATTGGATCCCGGCCACCGCGGAAAGGATCTGCCTGACCGGCGCGGCCGGGCCGACCGCGTCGGCTTGCAGCGCCACGTGCACCCGGCAGATGTCCTCGGCGCTGCCGTACCACTCCGCGCCGTAGGCCGACGCCGGGGTGTGGGCATGGGCCGGATCCGGTTGGTAGGGAGTCGAATCCGCCTGCGCCAGCAGCTGGGCGCGCACCTGCTTGGAGCCCTGCTTCCACTGGTCGCGCAGATCAGGTTTGCCCCAGCCGACGGAGAACAGCTCATACATCGTGGGGAACGGCGTCATGCTGCCCGGGTCGTGATGCCCCGCGGTCGCGAGCGCCTCCTCGATGGCGTGCGTTCCCAGTCTTCCGATCAGCAGGTCGGTGGCCATGTTGTCGCTGGTGGCGATCATCTTCTCGGCGGCCGTGCGCACCGAAACCTGTGCTCCCACAGGCAACTCCAACCCCGACGAGCCGACCGCTCGACCCTTCTCGGTGACGGTGAGCTGATCGTCCCACGACACGGTGCCGTCTCGGACGGCGACGGCGACCGCGTGCAGCACGTACAACTTGAAAATCGATGCCAGCGGCAGTGATTCGGCGGTGTTGGTGCCGGCCACGGGGTCGCAGCGGCCGTTGTCGACCTTGGCGGCCTGGTAGGAATAGCGGGCGCCCGTCTTGCTCAGCACGGCGTCGACGTCGCGCCAGGAGTTGATCTTCGGCGGCTGCGTGTCGACGTCGAACCGGTCGACTCGGCCCTCGTCGTCGGTGTGTATCCGAATGTCTTGCCTTGCGCCGTACGACGTCACCAGGTGCAGGGTGGCGACGCTGGCGCCGAGGTCGACGGCATCGAGGGTGAAGGGCCGATCCCACCACAGCCCCTCCATCGTGGTCTCGACCGACTCGACCTTCTCGGGCGCGGCCAGGGTGCCCACCCCGACCGGGCCGATCGGCCAGTCCGAGTTCAGCATGTCCAACGTCTGCTGCGCGCGGATGCCGGGAGGCGTCCGGGTGTCGATCTGCCGGCCCGGGTTCGCCGCGTTCGCCTGCGGGGAGGGGGAGGGGGCGCAACCCGGCGCCAGGGTCACCACCAGCGCCGCCGCGGCGCCCAACGCCGCCACGCGGCGCCGAGCCGATCGGTCGCTAACTACCCTGCTTGCTGCCGGCAACGTCCATCACGACCTCGAATTCCAGCAAAGATGCCCCGGTCGCCACCGGGTTGGCCCGCTCGCCGGCGTGGGCCTCGATGGCGGGACCCTTCGCCCAGGCCTGAAAGGCGTCTTCGGACTCCCAATGCGTCACCACGAAGTAGCGGTTCTCGCCCTTGATCGGGCGCAGCAACTGGAAGCCGAGGAAACCAGGCTGGTTGTCCACCGCGTGCGCGCGGTGGGCGAACCGCTTCTCCAGCTCGGGGCCGGCGTCTGCGGGCACCTCGATTGCATTGATCTTCACCACTTGCGGCATTCCGCAAGGCTACCGCGCCGCCCGCCTTACCTGACTCCCGGGCGGGCCACGCAAGATGGTGATATGCCCAGCGACCTGTTGACCTGCCGCGGCGGCCAGGGCGAGCCATTGGTGCTGGTGCACGGCCTCATGGGCCGCGGCACCACCTGGTCGCGCCAGCTGCCGTGGCTGGCGCGGTTGGGCACCGTCTACACCTACGACGCCCCCTGGCACCGGGGCCGTGACGTCGACGACCCGCACCCGATCAGCACCGAACGCTTCGTCGCCGATCTGGGCGACGCGGTCGGCTCCCTGGGAACGGCGGCCAGACTGGTCGGGCATTCGATGGGCGCCCTGCACTCGTGGTGCCTGGCAGCGGAGCGCCCGGATCTGGTTTCGGCGCTGGTGATCGAGGACATGGCGCCGGACTTCCGCGGGCGCACCACCGGGCCGTGGGAGCCCTGGCTGCACGCCCTTCCGGTCGAATTTGACTCTGCCGAGCAAGTATTCGACGAGTTCGGGCCCGTCGCCGGCCAATATTTCCTGGACGCCTTCGACCGCACCGAACGCGGGTGGCGCCTGCACGGGCACACCCCGCGCTGGATCGAGATCGCGGCCGAATGGGGGACCCGGGACTACTGGGCACAGTGGGCGGCCGTGCGGGCCCCGGCGCTGCTGATCGAGGGCGGCAACTCCGTAACCCCGCCGGGCCAGATGCGGGCGATGGCCGAAACATCCTCCCCGACAACATATCTGCACGTACCGCAGGCCGGTCACCTGATCCACGACGAGGCGCCGCAGGTGTACCGCGAGGCCGTGGAGTCGTTTCTGGCGGTCAGCGCCGACCGGTGATCCCGCGCGCGGTGCGCAGCGCCACCGCCATGAGCGTGTTGGTCGGGTTCTGGCAGCCGGACGTGACGAACACGCTGCCGTCGGCGACAAAAACGTTGTCCATCTGGTGCATTCGCCCGTTGGGGTCGACGACGCTGGTCGCCGGGGACACGCCCATCTGCATCCCGCCCATCACGTGCTTGGTGTTCGGCGGGGTGCCGCCGCCGAGTTTTCGTTCCAGGCCGTCCGGGACGGCGGCGAACAGCTGCGCGCCGGCCGCCGCCATCATCGCGGTGATGGGCACCAGGTAGAACGTCTGCGCCACCGCCTCGTGCCTGCCGGGCGCCCAGGTCACGCGAGCCACCGGTTGGCCGTTGAGGTCCGTGACCGTGGGGTCGAGGGTGACGTTGTTGGCCAGGTACGGCAGGTCCGTGCCGATGAAGTTCACGCCGGCGAGCCGGTCGCGCAGCAGCGAGGCGCGCATCAGGTCCTTGAACGGGCTGCCGAACAGCTGCACCCCGGGCAGGAATCCGAGGATCTCCTGGTAGAACTTGCCCTCGGTGATCGGGTCCTGGCTGCCGCCGAGTTCGCACAGGCCGCCGCGGATGTAGGGCAGCCCGGCCAGCTTCGCCGCGAGCCGGGCCCCGGGGAAGTTGGGGTCGCAGAAATCCTCCATGCACTGCGTGATTGAGCGGCCACGGTAGGCGTGCACTCGCTGGTCGAGGTAGATGCCGAACCCGTCGACGAAGTTGTGGAACATCAGCCGCGCGCCGATCCGCCCGCTGGCGTCGGGCAGGCCGGACAGCAGCGCCAGGCGCGCGGTCTCGATCGCCGACGCGGCCAGCACCACCAGGTCCGCGCTTTCCCCGCCGGGGCTGCCGCGCGGGTCGAGATAGGAGACGCCGGTGGCCCGCCGGCCGGCGAAATTGACCTTGGTGACGGTGGTTTCGGGGCGTAACTGCGCCCGCCCGGTCCGCAGCGCCAGCCGCAGCGGGGCGAGCGCGCCCACCCGGGCCGAGATCGGGCAGCCATAGTTGCTGCAGAAACCGCAGTTGTTGCACGCCGGGCGGCCGTCGTATTCGACCGAATTGATCGCGGTCGGGAACGGATACGGATGTAGCCCGATGCGCTTGGCCCCCTTGGCGATCAGCGTCGACGAGCGCTGCTGTGGCCCGGGCGGCATCGGGTATTGCCGCGAGCGCGGCGCGTGCTTCAACGAGAGCGCGGGAATCGTCCCGACGTCGCCCTGCGTCCCGAGCAGCACCTCGATGATGTCGTAATACGGTGCGATCTCGCTGTATTCGAACGGCCAGTCCTGCACGTCCGCGCCCGGCTGCGGGCCGAGCATCGACAGCCCCTTGAAGTCGATGTCCCAGAACCGCGGCACCTTGGCGTCCCAGTGCACGGTTCCGCCGCCGACGGTCACCGGGAGCTCGTTGACCGGGCCGACGTAGCCAGCGGCCTGGGAGGCGTTGTGCCGGTAGGTGCGCGGGTAGGCGAGCGGGTCCGGCTGCTCGAAGTAGCGGTACAGCGACTTGAGTTCGTCGTTGGCGAATGTCGTCCCGAGCGGACCGGTACCCTCCAGGTTGGTGAAGTAGTTCGATCCCTTCTCGAATATCACGACGTCCCAACCGTTTTCGGCGAGTTCCATCGCCACCGTCGACCCGCCGGCGCCGGAGCCGACGATGACCGCCTTAGGCACTCACGCCGCCCCTTCCGCCCAATTTGCCGATGACCTGTTGCCAGCCCCCGCGGCGCAGGCGGTTGATGATGTCGCTGAGGACGACCACGTCCCACTGAACCGCCTCCACCTCGGCGGGGGTGTATCCGCGCGGCTGGGAGTCCCCGGGGTACTTGATGTCCTTCCAGCCCACCAGGTTCGCGTTGCCGCCGTACTCGGGGACGCTGTACATCGCCTCGATGGTGTGACCGAAAAGCACGCCGGCGAACGTCGCCGCCGGACCGTGGGCCAGGATGAGGTCCTGCTTCACCCCCGGGATCGCGGTGAAGTCGCCGCCGGCCTGCTGGTCGAGTAACGCGATGCCGCTGGTGTATTGGTCGCGCAGCTGGGTCAGGCGCTGCTGCCACGCGTAGGCCTGGGCGCGGTTGAGCGGGACGAAGGTGGCCATGTAGTCCTGTGAGCCGCCGGCGCGATTGCTCCACGGGCCGCCGGCGTGCACGTCGGCGGGCGTGACGTCGAAGACCGACAACATCCGGTCCAGGTAGTTGACGACGTTCGCCTCGTGCGCGCCCGGGCCGAACTCGACCGGGCAGTCCTGCGGCCCGGGGATCAGGCGGCGGGTGGCGGCGTCGAGCACCGCGGCCTGGTGCTGCGTCAGGAAGCGGTAGCCCGGGTCGGCCGACACGACGGGCACGGCGCCCCTCGTGACGGCGGCCAGCGGCAGCAGGCTCAGGCCGCCGAGAACCGCGCGCCGGGACACCGGCGGCAAGCGGGATCCCTGGCCGGCCTCCTCGCTGGGCACATCGGCAGGGTATGACGCGGATATGAGTCTCACGTGGAACGCGCACCGCGCGGCGTGTCGGGTTGCGCGGGGACGGGCCTTTGCGATAACGCCCGGCCGTGTCCCGAAAGCCGTTGCGGTCGCGCGACTATTCCTCGCCGGCCAACGCAAACCGGCCGTCGACGGTCCGGGTCACCAGACCGTCGGCGAGCAACGAGTCCAGGGCCCGGTCGCGCTGCTGCGTATCAGTCAACCAGGCCAGGTCCAGCTCGGCTTGGGTGGCGGGAGAATCCTTGGCGCGCAACACATCCAGCAGCCGACCGCGGACCTGACGGTCGGTCCCGGCGTAGGTCTGTACCCGGCGGGCCGGCCCTTCGGCGGCGGGATAACCGGCACGCCGCCACGCACAGTCGCGAAGCGGACACAACCCGCACCGTGGGGCCCGCGCGGTGCAAACGATCGCGCCCAACTCCATCATCGCCACCGAAAACGTGGGCGCGCGTTCGTCATTGGGCAGTAGTGCCGCGACGTCCGCGTGGTCGCGTGCGGCGGACGGCGCCCCGGCGTCGGCCAGGCCGTGCACGGCGCGGGCCACCACCCGGCGCACGTTGGTGTCCACCACAGGCACCGGGCGGCGGTAGGCGAAGCATGCGATCGCCCGCGCGGTGTAGCTGCCGACGCCGGGCAGCGTGACCAGGACCTCGACGTCATCGGGTACCACGTCGTCGTGGTCGCGCGCGATGACGGTCGCGCACTCGTGCAAGCGCTTGGCCCGCCGTGGATAGCCCAGCTTGCCCCATGCGCGCAGCACGTCGGCCGCGCTGGCCGCGGCCGTCGCCGACGGCGTGGGCCAGCGCCGCACCCAGTCCGGCCAGATCGGCAGCACCCGGGCGACGGGTGTCTGCTGCAGCATGAACTCGCTGACCAGGATCTGCCACGGCGTGACATCCGGTTCCCGCCAGGGCAACTCGCGGCGGGACTGCTCATACCAAACGATGAGCTCGTTCGGGCTGACGTTCATCTTCGTGTGCGGCATGATAAGTGCCATGCCCAACACCAGCCCGGTAACCGCGTGGAAAGCACTCAGAGAGGGTAACGAGCGATTCGTTGCCGGCAAGCCGCAGCATCCCAGCCAAAGCGTCGATCATCGAGCCAGTCTGGCCGCAGGCCAGAACCCGACCGCGATCATCTTCGGCTGTGCGGACAGCCGGGTGGCCGCCGAGCTCATCTTCGACCAGGGGCTGGGTGACGTGTTCGTGGTTCGCACCGCCGGGCAGGCCATCGACTCGGCCGTGCTGGGCTCGATCGAGTATGGAGTGACGGCCCTCAACGTGCCCCTCATCGTGGTTCTGGGTCACAGCAGCTGCGGCGCCGTCAAGGCGACGATCGGCGCGATCGACGAAGGCGCGATACCGGGCGGCTTCGTGCGCGACGTGGTGGAACGCGTCACGCCGTCGATCCTGGCGGGCCGTCGCGAGGGTCTGACCCGCGTCGACGAGTTCGAGGCGCGCCACGTGAAAGAGACCGTGGCGCAACTCATGGCGCGTTCCTCGGCCATCGCTGAGCGGGTGTCGGCGGGCACGGTGGCCATCGCGGGCGTCACCTACCAGCTGGCCGAAGGCAAGGCGGAGCTGGTCGACCGCGTCGGGGATATCGGCGAATAACCGCCGGATTCCGAGCGCCCACTAGCACGGCGGTCGGCCAGCAAACATCGCGACACGCCGGGCCGGATATAACAAATCGGCGTGACCTGGGCCTACGGTGTGATCGTGCTGGATCTGGAACCGCGTGGCCCGCTACCCACCGAGATCTATTGGCGGCGCAGGGGCCTGGCCCTGGGCATCGCGGTCGTCGTGATCGGGGTCGTGGTCGCCACGATCATCGCCTTCATGAGCCACAGCACCGGCGCCAAACCGGCCAGCGTGGGCAAGCCCAGCACCGCCGAAAGCAAGCCGGCCGCGCCCCCGGCCCAGGCGCCTCCCCCGGCGGGGCAGGAGGGCGTCACCCCGGTGGCGCCGCCTGGGCAGAACCCCGAGTCGGTCACGCCTACCGCCGCGGTGCAGCCGCCGCCGGTGCTGAAGGAGGGCGATGACTGCCCCGATTCGACGCTGGCCGTCAAGGGCCTGACCAACGCGCCCCAGTACTTCATCGGCGACCAGCCGAAGTTCACCATGGTCGTCACCAACATCGGCCTGGTGTCCTGCAAGCGCGACGTCGGTGCCGCGGTCTTGGCGGCCTACGTGTACTCGCTGGACAACAAGCGGCTGTGGTCGAACCTGGACTGCGCGCCGTCCAACGAGACCCTGGTGAAGACCTTCACGCCGGGCGAGCAGGTGACGACGGCGGTGACGTGGACCGGCATGGGGTCCGCGCCGCATTGCCCGCTGCCGCGGCCCGCGATCGGGGCGGGCACCTACAACCTCGTCGTGCAGCTGGGCAACCTGCGCTCGATGCCGGTGCCGTTCATCCTGAATCAGCCGCCACCGCCGCCGGGGCCGGTGCCGGGTCAGCCGGGTCAGCCGGCCATGGCGCCGCCGCCGGAGGGGCCGCCGGGGGCCGCCCCGGGCCCGTCTCCCGCGGGCTGACCGAGCTCAGGTGAGCGGATCGGCGATCGTCGACTCCGCCAGCTGCGACAAACCCTCCCGCACGTGGCGGGCCCACATGGTGCCGATGCCGTCGACCGATTGCAGGTCGTTGGCGCTGGCCGCCAGTAGGCCCTGCAGCGTTCCGAAGGTCCGGACCAGCAAGTCCGCGTGGGCGAACTGCAGCCGCGGGATCCCCGCCATCGCGCGGTAGCCGCGCGGGCTGAGCGCCGAGTCCTGCGCCTCGGTCGTCGTCGGGTAGCCGAAAACCTTTGCCAGCGAAGTGAAGTCGAGCAATTCGGTATCCGACAGGGCGTCCAGCTCGTCCAGGGTCGCGGTCATCTGCGCCTCGGACAGCGGCTCGGGGCTGGCGTGGTAGTCGCGCACGATCAGCTCGCGGGCCAGGTCGTTGCCGCCCAGCAACTCCTCGAGCTGCAGCCGCAGCTGCCGCCCGTCGGTGCCGAGCTCGACGCAGTCGTAGTCGATAACCAGCCCGATGCGCCGGACCAACTCGAGCCGCTGCACCACCGTCATCACGTCGCGCAGGGTGACGAAGTCCTCGATCTCCATCCGGGACAGTTGCCTGCTGACCTCGTCGAGCCGGGTCTTGTACCGCTCCAGCGTCGCGATGGCCTGGTTGGCCCGCGACAGGATGGTGGCCGAATCGGCCACCACGTGGCGCTCGCCGTCGACGTAGACGGTGACGATGTTCATCGAGTGGCTGACGGAGATCACCGGGTAGCCGGTCTGGATCGCGGCCCGCTCCGCCGAGCGGTGCCGGGTTCCGGATTCGTCGGTCGGTATCGACGGGTCCGGAACCAGCTGCACGTTGGCCCGGACGATGCGGCTGCCGTCGGTGGACAGCACGACGGCGCCGTCCATCTTGGACAGCTCGCGCAGCCGCGTCGGCGCGTATCGGACGTCGAGGGCGAAGCCGCCGTCGCAGATGGCCTCGACGTTGTCGTCGTTGCCCAGCACGATCAGGGCCCCGGTGCGGCCGCGCAGGATGCGCTCCAGGCCGTCGCGCAGTCCGGTGCCCGGTGCCAGGCGGGCGACGGTCTCACGCAGTGTCGGACGGGTCACAGCGTGTCATTGTGCGGCCCCACCGCGTTATGCGTCCAGCCATTGCCACGCTCGGCGATGGCTTTCATGTGTCGCAGCGCCGCGTCGATGGTGGGTGCGCGCAGCGCTCGCATCCCGTCCGGCACTATCTCGCGGCGAGGATCGTCGCCGTCGGGGATGAGCGCGATGCTGAATCCTTGACGCACGGCTTCGCCCAGCCGTCGTTCCATGCCGCTGACCCGCCGCAGGTCGCCCGCCAGCCCCACCTCACCGATCATCACCGCCGTCGTCGGCAACGGCAGGTCGGAGTACGCCGAGGCCAGCGCCATCGCGACGGCGAGATCCGAGGACGGGTCGGTCAACCGCATGCCGCCCACGGTGGACAGGTAGATGTCGTTCATGGCGACGGCCAGCCTGCCGTGCTTCTCCAGCACTGCGGTGATCATCGCGGCGCGGGAGTGGTCGATGCCGCTGACGGCACGGCGCGGCGAGCCGCCCCCCGGCTTCGAAAAATTAGGGGCCAGCAGCGCCTGGACCTCGCCGATCAGCGGTCGCTTGCCGTCCAGTGTCACCGTGATCGCGGTGCCGGAGACCGGCGCCGGCCGCTGATCCAAAAAGAGGTGCGACGGGTCGGCGACGCCCTCGATTCCGTTGTCGTGCAGGGTGAAGCAGCCGACCTCGTCGGCCGCGCCGAACCGGTTCTTGATGCCGCGGACCATCCGCAGCGTGCCGCTGCGGTCGCCCTCGAAGTGCAGCACCACGTCGACGAGGTGTTCCAGTGAGCGCGGCCCGGCGATGGCGCCGTCCTTGGTGACGTGGCCGACCAGGATCATCGCGACGCCGTTGGCCTTGGCGGCCGCGGTGAGCGCCGCGGTCACCGCGCGCACCTGCGTGACGCCGCCGGGGACGCCGTCGGCCTCGGCGGTGGACATGGTCTGCACCGAGTCCACGATCACCAGCGCGGGCCTGACCGTGGCGATGTGTTCGAGCACCGTGTGCACGTCGGACTCGGCGGCCAGGTACACCTCGTCACCGCCGCAGTTGATCCGGTCGGCGCGCAGCCGGATCTGGCCGGCGGACTCCTCACCGGAGATGTACAGCGCCCGCCGGCCCGACTGGGCCCAGCGGTGGGCGACCTTGAGCAACAGCGTCGACTTGCCCACGCCGGGATCACCGGCCAGCAGCGTGACGGAGCCGGGCACCACGCCGCCCCCGAGCACGCGGTCGAGTTCCCCTATGCCCGTCGAGCGGTGGTGGCTGGCGGTCGGCTCGATGGAACTGATCGGAACGGCCCGCGAAGCCGCCCCCGCGGGACGCCGGGCGCGTCCACCCACCGCGGCGAGCGCGGGCACCTCGTCGACGGTGCCCCAGGTGCCGCATTCCAGGCAGCGACCCACCCATTTAGCGGTGACGTGCTGGCATTCCGAGCAGCGGTATTGGGAGCGCGCATGTGCCACGTCATGACGGTATCGGGCCGGTGTGACAAGCCCGGGAAAGACAGGCCGAGTCAGGCGGGTTGTGCGCCCACTCCCGCCGAAATCGGGACCAGCAAGGTGGCCGGCCCGGCCTTCTCGAAGTTGAAAGTGAAGCTGTAGGTCAGGCCGTTGCTGATCGGCTTGGCCAGGGCCACCGTCGCCTTGACCGCGTTGTTGGACTCGATCGGGCCCGGCGCCACCTTCGGGCCGTCGGGCGTGCCGATGAACAGCATGCCGCCCGCGGGCAGCCGGCCGTCGCCGCCGATCGTCACGGCGCCGACGTCACTGGTGATGCTGACCAGCCGGTCCGGGACGTCGGGCGACTGGTTGACGGCGACCGCCACCAGGTCAACCGTCTTGCCCGGCTGCAGGAAGTCGCCGGTCTGGACGGCTTGCATCCGGACGTCGCGCAGCGCCACGTTGTTGACCGTGACCTTGTTGCCGTTGACCGCCGGTTCCTGGGTGGCCATCTGGGAGATCTGACCGGCTCCGCAACCGCTGAGCAGGGCGGCGACCAGGGCGACCAGACCGACGACGGCGAAGCGGTTCACTCAAAGCCTCCTGCTCGGCTGACCCACCATGTCAGTGGTTCGACTATGCAACTATGCACAGTAGTAGGAAGGTCTTCGCGGCGGTAGCGGAGGGCACCGGACCAGCGCGGCAGGGCCTCGCAGGGGTGGCTGCTCGGGCCCGATCGGGACCGGCGTAGTGTGACCCCTTGCACGTCCCGCTCCGCCTGTCAACCCCTAATCCGCCCGTGTTGTGCCCCTGACCTGCACCGTTGTTCCGCACGCCTAGGGCCGCCGTGCTAGCATGAAGTAACGAAAGGGGCTCGAATCAGATGATCTTCAAGGTCGGCGACACCGTTGTCTATCCACATCACGGTGCTGCGTTAGTCGAGGCGATCGAAACCCGGACCATCAAAGGGGAGCAAAAAGAGTATCTCGTCTTGAAAGTCGCGCAGGGTGACCTGACCGTTCGAGTACCCGCCGAAAACGCCGAGTACGTCGGTGTTCGCGACGTTGTTGGCCAGGAGGGCCTGGACAAGGTCTTCCAGGTTTTGCGCGCTCCCCACACGGAAGAGCCCACCAACTGGTCCCGCCGCTACAAGGCCAACCTGGAAAAGCTCGCCTCCGGCGATGTGAACAAGGTGGCCGAGGTGGTGCGCGACCTGTGGCGCCGCGACCAGGAGCGGGGTCTGTCGGCCGGCGAGAAGCGCATGCTGGCCAAGGCCCGTCAGATCCTGGTCGGTGAGCTGGCGCTAGCCGAGAGCACCGACGACGCCAAGGCGGAGACCATCCTCGACGAGGTTCTGGCCGCCGCTTCCTGAAGGCCCTGACGCTCTGGTGGCCGACGAAACCGGCGTCCCGGGCAAAGTAGTTGCAATCGTCCCGGCCGCGGGGTCGGGTCAGCGGCTGGCCGCCGGCATCCCGAAAGCGTTCTGTGAACTCGACGGGCGCACCCTGCTGGAGTGCGCCGTCGCCGGGCTGCTGGATTCCGGCGCCGTCGACCACGTCGTGGTGGCGGTGCCCGCCGACCGCATCGACCAGGCCGGGCAGCTGCTGGGTGACCGGGCCGCCGTCGTCGCAGGCGGCGCCGACCGCACCGAAACGGTGCGCCTGGCGCTGTCCGCCCTGCCCGCGTCTGTTGAGTTCGTCCTCGTGCACGACGCCGCCCGCGCTTTGACGCCGCCCGGGCTGATCGTGCGGGTGGTCGACGCGTTGCGGTCCGGCCACGCGGCCGTCGTGCCCGCGTTGCCGCTGTCTGACACCATCAAGGCCGTGGATGCCAACGGGATGGTCCTGGGCACGCCGGAGCGGGCCGGCCTGCGCGCCGTGCAGACGCCGCAGGGCTTCGCCACCGATCTGCTGCTGCGCGCCTACGAGCGCGCGGGGACCGCCGGCTTCACCGACGACGCGTCGCTGGTCGAACACGTCGGCGGCCAGGTGCAGGTGGTCGACGGCGACCCGCTTGCCTTCAAGATCACCACCCGGCTGGATCTGTTGCTGGCGCAAACGGTCGTGCGGCGGTGACCGAGCTGCCGCGGGTCGGCGTGGGCACCGACGTGCACCCGATCGAACCCGGGCGGCCGTGCTGGCTTCTGGGGCTGCTGTTTCCCGACGACGACGGCTGCGCCGGCCACTCCGACGGCGACGTGGGCGCGCACGCACTGTGCGATGCGCTGTTGTCGGCCGCCGGGCTGGGTGATGTGGGGGCGGTGTTCGGCGTCGATGACCCGCGCGTCAAAGGCATCACCGGCGCCGACATGTTGCGGCACGTCGTCGCGCTCGTTTCCCGCCAGGGCTACCGGGTCGGCAACGCCGCCGTGCAGGTGATCGGCAACCGCCCCAAGGTGGGCCCGCGGCGGGCCGAGGCGCAGGAGGTCCTGTCGCGTCTGGTGGGGGCGCCGGTCTCGGTGTCGGCGACGACGACCGACGGGCTGGGTCTGACGGGGCGCGGCGAAGGGTTGGCCGCGATCGCGACCGCGCTCGTGGTGCGCAATCGAGTGAGCGTCCTGTAGGCCACGCGCTCGGCCGGGCGCCCCGAAGTACCCGGTAAGCTGGCACGTCGTGACCGATCGCCCCCACTTGCGGCTTCATGACACGGCAGCCGGTGCCGTGCGTGATTTCGTTCCGCTGCGCGACGGGCACGTCTCCATCTACCTCTGCGGCGCCACGGTTCAGGGCCTGCCGCACATCGGGCACGTCCGCAGCGGGGTGGCCTTCGACATCCTGCGCCGCTGGCTGATCGCCCGCGGCTACGACGTGGCGTTCATCCGCAACGTGACCGACATCGAGGACAAGATTCTGGCCAAGGCCGCCGCGGCCGGCCGGCCATGGTGGGAGTGGGCGGCCACCTACGAACGGGCCTTTAGCGCCGCCTACGATGCCCTGGACGTCATGCCGCCGTCGGCGGAGCCGCGGGCCACCGGGCACATCACCCAGATGGTCGAATTAATGGAACGCCTGATCGAAACCGGCCACGCGTACGCCGCGGCCGGTGACGTGTACTTCGACGTGCTCAGCTACCCGGAGTACGGCGCGTTGTCCGGGCACCGGGTCGACGACGTCCACCAGGGGGAGGGCGTGGCGACCGGCAAGCGCGACCAGCGCGACTTCACCCTGTGGAAGGGCGAAAAGCCCGGCGAGCCGTCATGGCCCTCACCGTGGGGGCGGGGGCGTCCCGGCTGGCACCTGGAATGCTCGGCGATGGCGCGCACCTACCTCGGGCCGGAATTCGACATCCACTGCGGCGGAATGGACCTGATCTTCCCGCACCACGAGAACGAGATCGCGCAGAGCCGCGCCGCCGGCGACGGCTTCGCCCGCTACTGGCTGCACAACGGCTGGGTGACCATGGGCGGCGAGAAGATGAGCAAGTCGCTGGGCAACGTGCTGGCCATACCGGCGATGTTGCAGCGGGTGCGCCCGGCCGAACTGCGCTACTACCTGGGCAGCGCCCACTACCGGTCGATGCTGGAATTCTCTGAAACCGCCCTGCAGGATGCCGTGAAAGCCTATGTCGGAGTGGAGGAGTTCCTGCACCGCGTCCGCAGCCGCGTCGGCGCCTTCGAGCCGGGCGAGTGGACGCCCAAGTTCGCCGCGGCCCTCGACGACGACCTGGCGGTGCCGATCGCGCTGGCCGAGGTGCACCACGCCCGCGCCGAAGGCAACCGGGCGTTGGATTCGGGCGACCACGAGGGCGCCCTGAAGCACGCCGGCGCCATCCGCGCGATGATGGGCATCCTGGGCTGCGATCCCCTCGACGAACGCTGGGAGACCCGCGACGAGACGTCGGCCGCGCTGGCCGCCGTCGACGTGTTGGTGGCGGCCGAGATCGAAAACCGTGAAAAGGCTCGCCAGCAACGTAATTGGGCGCTCGCCGACGAGATCCGGGATCGGCTCAAGAACGCCGGCATCGAGGTCACCGACACCGCCGACGGCCCGCAGTGGACGCTGGGCGGTGACGTCAAGTAGATGGCCGGCAACTCGCGGCGCCGCGGGGCGGTACGCAAACCCGGCACCAAGAAGGGCGCAGTCGTCGGCTCGGGCGGCCAGCGCCGCCGGGGGCTGGAGGGCCGCGGTCCCACCCCGCCGGCGCATCTGCGCCCCAACCACCCCGCCGCCAGGCGCACCCAGAGCCAGCCGCGCCGGCCCGCCAAGCGCACCGATGAGACCGAAACGGTGCTGGGCCGCAACCCGGTGCTGGAGTGCCTGCGCGCCGGCGTCCCCGCGACCGCGCTCTACGTCGCGCTGGGCACCGAGGCCGACGAGCGGCTCACCGAATCCGTCTCCCGCGCCGCGGATTTGGGCATCGCGATCCTCGAGGTGCCGCGCACCGACCTGGACAGGATGACCACGAATCACCTGCACCAGGGCATCGCGCTGCAGGTGCCGCCGTACGACTACGCCCATCCCGACGACCTGCTCACGGCCGCGGCCGGATCGCCGCCCGCGCTGCTGGTCGCGCTGGACAACATCTCCGATCCCCGCAACCTCGGCGCCATCGTCCGCTCCGTCGCAGCGTTCGGCGGCCACGGCGTGCTGATCCCGCAGCGGCGATCGGCCTCGGTGACGGCGGTGGCCTGGCGCACCAGCGCCGGGGCCGCGGCCCGACTGCGAGTGGCGCGAGCTCCGAATCTGACTCGGGCGCTCAAGAATTGGGCCGACAGCGGGTTGCGCGTCATCGGGCTGGACGCCGACGGCGACACCACGCTCGACGACCTCGACGGCACCGACCCGCTGGTGATGGTCGTCGGCTCGGAGGGCAAGGGCCTGTCCCGGTTGGTTCGGCAGACCTGCGACCAGGTGGTCTCGATTCCCATGGCGGGCCGAACCGAATCGCTGAACGCCTCGGTGGCCGCCGGGGTGGTGCTCGCCGAAATCGCCCGCCAGCGCAGGGGCTGAGTCCTCTGGCCGAGCTGGGGGCACCTCCCGCTTGCGGGGGAACACAAAAGCCCCCGACACGCCGAAGAGTTGGGGGCTTTTGCGTCTGCTCGCGAATGTGGGCCGTGGCGCTGCTGGCGTTGGCGGTGCTGCTTGCCGGGCCGGCTTCCGCGGAAGCGCCCGAATTCGACCTGCAGGCCCACCGCGGCGGGCGCGGCGAGACGACGGAGGAATCGCTGCGGGCATTCGCCAAGTCGCTCGAACTTGGGGTCAGCACACTGGAACTCGACATCGTCTTGAGCAAGGACAGCCAGCCGCTGGTGTGGCACGACCCGACGATCGAGGCGGGCAAGTGCGCCGACACCGGGCCGGCGTTCGCCGGCGACCCCGACTACCCCTACGTCGGGAAGCTGGTGCACGAGCTCACCCTGGCGCAGATCCGCACGCTCGACTGCGGCAAGCGGCTCGCCGAGTTTCCCGACGCGGAGGTGGTGCGCGGCAACAAGGTCGCGACGCTGCCGGAGGTTTTCGCGCTCGCCGACTCGTACCGGGCCGGCGTGCGCTACAACGTCGAAACCAAGGTCGAAGCCGACCACCCGGGCGCGTCGGCCGAACCGCAGGAATTCGTCGACGTGATCCTGGCCGTCGTCCGGGCGGCCGGCAAGGTCGACCGCGTGGAGATCCAGAGCTTCGACTGGCGAACCCTGCCCATGGTGCACCGGGCCGAGCCGTCAATCCCGTTGGTGGCCCTGTACAACGAGGAGACCTGGGTGCCGGGCTCGCCGTGGCTGAACGGCATCGACGCCGGCGCCGTCGGCGACCCGATGCTCGGGGCGCTGCTGGTCGGCGCCAACGCCGTCTCGCCAAACTATGCGCTGGTCACCGGAAAGCCCTACGTCGATCACGCGCATACGTTGGGGCTCAAGGTGATTCCGTGGACGGTCAACGACGCCGACGCCATGCGCCAGCAGATCGCCTACGGCGTGGACGGCATCATCACCGACTTCCCGACGCGGGCGCGCGCCGTCATGGCCGCGCTCGGCATGCCGCTGCCGCAGGCCTACCCTCACGCTTAATGCGGTCGCGGCATCGCATCTGCCCAGACGATATGCCCTTCGAAGCCAATAGTTCTCGCCATCTTGCGATAACGATCTCTGAATTCGGTATAGGTCGCGTCGTCGCCGTGAGCGCGGGCCGATAGGGCGCTCACCAGGCGAGGATGGTGTTATCGGCGTCATCCGTCGGGCTGTCGGGGCGCGCTTCGGCCAGAACGCTGACGGCGCCGTCCCGCTGTTCGGCCGCCCGTCGGCGGGCGCGTACGGCGCGCCAGATCATCGCGGGGCGAAGCAGCTTCGTCGCGGGGTCGACCAGCGAGGTCACCCTGACGAACTGATCCACCACGGCGACGTCGGTCTCCGCCGCCTTCAAAACGCGATCCAGGTACCCGTTCAGCAGCCGCGCGGACAGCGGTGGGGTGCCCTCGATCTCGGGAAGCGCAAGGTCGGGGTTGGTTGACAGCTGCCAGGCCTGGCGGATCGGCACCGCCGCCGCGCTAAAGAAGCGCCGCGCCAAATCCTCGGTGCCGCTTGACAAGCAGTCATGCAGCGCCAGCGCCTCGAGTGCGGCCACGGTCATGCCCTGGCCGTAGACCGGATTGAAGCTGCACACCGCGTCGCCGGTGACCAGCAGGCCCTCCGGGAAGCGGCGCAATTTGTCGTAACGACGCCATTGGCTGCACGGCATCTTGTGGCGCACCGGCTCGCCGATCGGTTCGGCTCGCCGCACCGCATCGAGCAAGTGGGCGGGTGCGCAATCGGCCACGAAATCGCACATCGCCGCAAGGTCGCCGCCGGGCTCTTGACCCGCGATGCCGATCACCGTGAAGATCCACGTGTCGTTCTCGCAGTGCAGCAAGCCGACGCCTCTGGGGGTGCCCGGCACGATGCCGACCAGGAAACCCAGTTCGTGCGGCGTATCCGCGGCCATCCGCAGCCGCTGGCTCGCGTAGGTCAAGTGCACCACCACACGATCCTCGGACGGGCGGTCGTATCCCAGACCGTCCAGCCACCCCGGCGTGTGCGCGGCGCGGCCGGTGGCGTCGACCACCAAATCGGCCTTCAGCACGGCGCATTCGCCGGTGCGGCGGCTGACCACCCGCGCCCCGGTGACGCGCCGGTGATCTGGCGTCGCGGTCAGGCCGACGATGTTGTGCTCGTCCAGCACTACGACGTTGGGGATCTCGCGCACCCGCCGACGGACGTGACCCTCCACGAAGGGCCGCGTCGCGCAGTAGGCCGTAAAAGACGTGGCGCTACCGCTTTGCGCCAACAGGTGCCCGCCTACGTTGTAGTGGAGCCGCGACAGATCGCGCCCGTCGAAGTACTGCGCGCCGTCGAGAACCAACTCGTCGAGCACGCCGGGGAAGAATTCCTCGATCACCTGGGCGCCGCGGGGCAACAGGGCGTGCAGGTGCCGCCCCTGGGGAACGCCCCGTCGACCGGCGTCGTCATCGGGCAGCGGGTCGCGCTCCACCACCGTCACCGTGTCGAAGAAATCGGCGAGCGACCGCGCGGTCAGCAGACCGGCCATGCTCGCTCCCAGTACCACCGCGTTACTGCCGATCTTGATCATGCTTACCGCCTTCGCCGATCCGCCAGCTGATGAAAGCGATGCTCACAGCAAACCGTGGGGGCCGATAGCGTAGTCGGCTACGCAACTTCGCCGCCGGCATCGCCGATCTGGCACCGAAACGCGGGTGAAATGGCCTGTTAGGCGTCCAGACAACCGGTTATAGTCGCCGAGTGATCAGCGGTAAAACGCTGACCGGCCGCGACAGCGAACTTGCGCTCGTCCGTCGCGCCCTGGGCGGGGCTGGCAACCACTCCGGCGTATTGATCGCCGGAGCGGCCGGTGTGGGCAAAACCTGGCTGGCCCGCGAAGCGCTGCGGCGCGCCGAGGCTTCCGGTGAGCGCACGCAGTGGATCGTCGGCACCGAATCCGCGCGCGCTCTGCCGCTTGGGGCGTTTATCGGCCTGCTGGGTGAGGCGATGTCGGATCCGCTGACCAACGTGCGGCGGGTGATCAATTCATTTGTCGCACAACAGCGGCGCGGTCGCGTCGTGGTGGGGGTTGACGACGCGCACCTGCTGGACGGCCTGTCCGCCCTGGTCGTCCACGAGCTGGCGCAGTCGGGCGGGGTGCGGCTGGTGGTCACGATCCGCACCGGCAGTGACGAACCGGATGCCGTGACGGCGTTGTGGAAGGAGGGATTGCTGGCTCGCCTGGATCTCGAACCGCTTTCGGCCGCGGCCACGCGCGAGGTGATCGAGAGCACGCTGGGCGGTCCCATCGACGCGCGGTGCGCGGCCCGGTTCCGGAAGCTGACCGGCGGAAACACGCTGTTCCTCCGGCAGTTGCTGTCCGATCAGGTCGCGGCGGGCCAGATGCGGCAGGTCGCCGGCGTGTGGATATGGGACGGCGACGTCGCGGTGTCGCCGAGCCTGTCCGACACGGTCGGCCGCCAGCTGGATCGGCTCAGCCCCAAGCCTGCGCTGGTCGTCGACATGCTGTCTCAGTGCGAGCCACTCGCGGTCGATGTGCTGTGCGACTTGGTGCCCCGCCGGGACCTGGCGGTCGCCGAAAGCATGGGCCTGGTGAGCGTCGAACGCACGGCCGGCGGGTTGATGGCCCGGCTGGCGCATCCCCTGTTCGGCGAGCTGCGCCGCGCGAGCGCCGGCGAGATGTACTTGTCGTCGCTCCGGGGCAAGCTCGCTTGCCGGCTGGCCAAAAACGCCGACACTGACATGCAGGCCACCGTTCGCCGCGCGCTGCTGCACCTCGAATCGGATCTCGAGCCCGAACCCGAGCTGTATCTGGAAGCGGCGCGGCACGCCATGACGCTGCTGGATCTGGATCTGGCCGACCGGTTCGCGACGGCCGCCGCGCGGGCCGGGGCGACCGGGGCGGCCGGCGTGCGGGCGATGAACCTGGTGCTGCTCGGACACGGCGAGCAGGCCGAGGCGGCGCTGCGCGATTTGGTCGACGGCCCCGATGGTCACCACTGGGCGACGATCCGGGCGATCAACCTGATGTTCATGCTCGGCAAGCCCGCCGACGCGTCGGTGATCCTCGATGGCCTTGCCGCGGGCCCGGAGACCGAGGCGCAGGTGGCCGAGCGCCTGGCGGTGCAGGCCTGCCTGGACGCGATATCGGCGCGCTGCCGGATCGCGTCCGAAAGAGCAAGGGAGGCCTTGGCTTTCGGCGACCTGCCGGACCTGCACGCCTTGCTGGCCGCGCTCGCGTTGATCATGGCGATGGGGGCGCTGGGTGAGGTCGAGGACCTGTCCGTCGTCGCCGAGCAGGCGCTGCGGCGCGCGACCACGTCGTTTCAGGCGTCCCATCTGCGGTTCTGGTTCGGCGGCGTGTATGGCCGGGCCTGCCGTCTGACTGGGCGCATCGACGAATTCGTCAGCGCGGCAAAGCGATTGGCCGACTCGGCCCGGGACGTGCCCGGCCTTGCCTACGCGAACCTGGCCTTCCTGCTCGGCAATGCCGAGCTCGTCCGTGGCGCCGTCGCCGACGCGGCCCGCCTGTTGCACGAAGCGGCTGCGGGAGTGCAAATACACTCCGTCACAACAGGTCTGCGTCCAGCGAGCTATTTCTCGCTGGCCGAGGCGCACGCCAAACTCGGCCAGGCCGCCGAAGCCAACGACGCGGTGGCGGCGGCGCGTGCGGCGGTGCCGCCCGACTACCTGTTCATGCACACCGGCCTGTCGCTGGCAGGCGGGTGGGCGATGGCGGCGAACGGCCAGCTGAGCGAGGCCGTGGCCAGCGCACGGGAAGCGGCACAACTTGCCCGCGACCGCGGCCAGCCCACCCACGAGTTGGCGTGTATCCAGGCCGCGGCGCAGTGGGGCGACGCGCTTGGGGCGGCCCGCGCGGCGGAGCTGGCCGAGGCACTGTCGCTGCCGCTAGCCGACGCGATTGCATTGCATGCGAAGGCTCTGCTCGGCGGCGACGGCGAGGGCCTGCTGGCGGCCTCGGCGGCCTACCGGGCAATCGGTGACAAGGCGGTGGCCGCCGACGCCGCGGCGCAGGCCTCCGTCGCATTCGCCGGAAGCCAGCAGCACAAGCGCGCGCTGTATGCCGCGGCGCTGGCGAGGGAACTGGCCGACGAATGCGGCGGCCTTTGCACACCGGCCCTGCGAACCCCGGAGGGAATCAAGCTGTCGGGTCGCCAGCGCGACGTCGTCGAACTCGTCGTCGCCGGTCTGTCCAACCGCCAGATCGCCGAGAAGCTGGTGATGTCGGTGCGCACCGTGGAGGGCCACATCTACCGGGCCTGCCAGCGGGTGGGGGCCCAGTCGCGCGAGGAGCTGGCCTCGATCGTGCGATCGGGACCGGGCGGCGGGTAGCCCCGACGCGCCGCGACTGAAATTCGAGTACTCGGCTACTCATTCGCGCGCGTCACGTCGGCCGTAGCGTGCCTGCAGAGCCCAGTTGGCCCGACCATAAGAGGAGTGAGCGATGAAGTACGTAGTGTCTTGGACTTACCGCCTGAACGGCACGGCCGCGGAGAACGACGAAAGCTTGCGGCGGGGGTTGGCCGCCTACGCGAAGTGGTCGCCGCCGCAGAGCACCACGTATCACCAGTTCGTCGGCCGCGTCGACGGCAGTGGCGGATTCGCCGTGGTCGAGACCGACAATCCGGCCGACTTGGTCGAGACCACAAGCCAATTCGCCACCATCCTGGATTACCAGATCTATCCCGTCCTCGACATCGCCGAGGCCGCGCAGGCGCTGCAGCAGGGCGTAGCGTTCAGGGAGGCGGTCGGCTGAACCACGCGCCTCACACGCCCAGCAGCCGCGTAGACGCCCACAGCGCGACCACGGCGACCACCAACGCGGGGGGCACCGTGCACAACCCGAGGCGGGTGTACTCGCCGACACCGGCATCGACGTCGTGCCTGCGAAGCACGCGGCGCCACAACAGGTTCGACAGCGAACCCACATAGGTCAGGTTGGGGCCGACGTTCACCCCGATCAGCACCGCCAGAATCGCCACCGGACCGCCGGGCGCGACCAGCGGGAGCAGCACCAGCGTGGCGGGCAGGTTGTTGACGACGTTGGCCAGCACGGCGGCAATCGCGGCGATCGCGAGCAGCGCGGGCAGTGTCGAACCGGACGGCAGCACGGCGGACATGGCCCTGTCCATACCGTTGAGCATGACCGCCCGGACCACGACTCCCAGCGCCAGCACGAACACAAGGAACGAGACGTGCGCCGAGCGCGCGATCTCGGCCACGGAGGTCCGCCGGCGGCTCAGGCTGCGCACCGCGAGCACCGCCGCACCCGCGAGCGCCACCCACGCGGGGGCGACCCCGACGGACTGGCCGACCGCGAACCCGGCCAGGGTCAGCCCCACGACCACCAAAACGAACACCGGCGGCCGCGGCGCCGGGCCGATTTCCTCGGCGTCGGGCTGCACGCGCAGGTCGCCGGCGAAAAACCAGCGAAAGATCGCGTAGATCACCGCCACCGCGCCCAGCCACGGCAACGCCATCAGCACCGTGAACCGGGTGAAGGAGAGGTCCGCGGTGTGGAACGCCAGCAGGTTGGTCAGGTTCGAGACCGGCAGCAGCAGTGAGGCGCCGTTGGCCAGGTGGGCGGTGGCATAGGCGTAGGGCCGCGGCGGGGTGCGCAGCCGGCGGACTGCGGCCAGGACCACCGGGGTCAGCAGCACCACGGCGGCGTCCAGGCTCAGCACGGCGGTGATCAGGGAGGCGACGACGAACACCCGCCGCAGCAGGCCGCCCGACGAGACGCGCCCCCGCGCGATCGCCGCGCCCGCCGCTTCGAACAGCCCCTCGTCGTCGCACAGCTTGGCCAGCACCAGGACCGCGCCCAGGAAGGCGACCACTCCCGACAGTCCGGCCACCTCTTGGGCCGCCTGACGCACCGATATCGCGCCGACCGCGATCACGATGAGCGCCGCCGGAACCGCCGCCACCGCCTCCGGCCAACCCCTCGGGCGGACGACCGCGAACACGAGCACGGCAGCAAGCAACAACAGAGCGGCGGTCAGTCCCATCAAATTCCTGGCCTAAACCGCTTCACGCCCACGGGTTTTCGCGTCGCCACACGGTCGGCATGTGCAGCGCGACACCGTCGCTCGCCGCCAGCTCGTCCAGGACCCCGATCGACACGTCCAGGTCGTCGCCCGCATACGGCAAGGCCCGCAACGGCTTTGACAGCGGGCTGAAGAAGTCGTCCCAATGGATCAGGACCACCCGGCGTGCCCCCACGGCGCGCACGGTCTCAGTCCAGTACTCGAGGATGTAGGAACGTGGCCGCAGGCCCAGCTGTCCGACGGACAGATAGACGGCTTCGGCGCGCCGGCCGTCCAGCGCACCCTTGACGAAACCGGCGCTGCCCTGGATCAGCAGCCGCCGGTCCGACGGTCGATGGTGCACCAGCGTCGACCAGGCCTCACCGCAGCGGTAGGCCGACGCCCGCACCGGTGGGGTCAGCGGCTCGTCGATCGTCCCGGGAAACCGGTCCGGCGGGCAGTGATGGGATTGCACCAGCGTTACGTCGAAGGCGCCCAGGCGAATTGGCTCACCGGGCGTCGCGACGACGATGCGGTCCTCGGGCAGCCCGTATCCGCGGCCGACGTTGGCGGCCGACTCGCCGCCGACCAGCCGCGCGCCGGTGCGGTCGGCGACCAGCGCGGAGTCCAGCACGTGGTCGATGTGGGTGTGCACCGGGATGACCGCCTCCAACCGGGAGACCTTGGCGCGGGCCAGGCAGCCGTCCACGCGCGCCGGTGACGGCGACACCTTGCCGGCGGCCACCCGCGCCAGGCTGGGGCGCGAGAAGTAGCCGTCGGTCAGCAGCGCCGACGACCCGTCGTCGAGCAGCAGCGTCGCCACACCCATCCATGTCGCCGAAAGCGCGGCGTCGGGTCCCGCCAATGTCACGTCGAACCGGTCCGCGTACCGCGCCAGGTCGGGGCGGCCGAGCTTGACCCGCATCAGCAGAACGCCCCGATCTCGGCGCCGGCCGCCTCCAGTCGATCGCGCACCGCCGTCGCGATCCGCACCGCGCCGGGCGAATCACCATGCACGCAAACCGATTCCACGTTGACGCTGATCTGCGTGCCGTCGGCCGCGGTGACCCGCCCCGAGGTCACCATGGCCAGCACGCGCTCGGCGATCGCCGCCGGATCGTCCAGCACCGCGCCGGGTTCGCGACGCGAGACCAATTGGCCGTCGGGCCGGTAGGCGCGGTCCGCGAACGCCTCGGCCACCGTGCGTAGGCCAAGCCGGTCGGCCTCCTCGAAAAACGCCGAACCCGCCATGCCGAGCACCGGCAGCGCCGGGTCCACCCGGTGCACCGCCGCCGCGACAGCCGCCGCCTGTTCTCGGTTGGTCACGATCGTGTTGTACAGCGCGCCATGGGGTTTGACGTAGGACACCGCCGAGCCGGACGCCCGCGCGATCGCCTGCAACGCGCCGATCTGATACACCACGTCGGCGACCAGGTCGTCGGGGGCGACGTCGATGAAGCGTCGGCCGAACCCGGCCAGGTCGCGGTAGCTCACCTGAGCGCCGATGCGCACGCCGCGCTCGGCGGCCGACCGGCAGACCCGCAACAGGCCGGCGGGGTCCCCGGCATGAAATCCGCATGCCACGTTGGCGCTGCTGACGATCCCCAGCATGGCGTCGTCGTCGCCCAGGCGCCAGACGCCAAAGCTTTCGCCCAGGTCGGCGTTGAGGTCGATAGCGGCCACCCGCCCAGCTTATGGGGGCGCTAAGCGGGGGCCTCGCGGCGCCGCCGAGTAGCCAAGAAAACAGGTGAAAATCGTTTCCGTTAGAAAGTGGCGCAGCGCCGCCTCGTGTGCGCCGACGGCGAACCGCTGTAGCGTCACCCAGCGTGAGTCCCACTCCGCGTCGGCGTGCGACTCTGGCGTCCTTGGCCGACGAACTGAAGGTTTCGCGCACGACGATCTCGAACGCCTTCAACCGGCCGGATCAGCTGTCCGCCGACCTACGTGAACGGGTGCTCGCGACGGCCAAGCGGCTGGGTTATGCGGGACCCGACCCGGTGGCGCGGTCGCTACGGACCCGCAAGGCCGGCGCGGTGGGCCTGGTGATGGCCGAACCGTTGACCTATTTCTTCTCCGACCCGGCGGCGCGGGATTTCGTCGCGGGCGTCGCGCAGTCGTGCGAGGAACTCGGTCAGGGCCTGCTGCTGGTCGCCGTCGGCGCGAGCCGCAGCCTCGAGGACGGCACCGCCGCGGTGCTGGGGGCCGGGGTCGACGGCTTCGTGGTGTATTCGGCCTGCAACGACGACCCCTACCTGGAGGTGGTGCTGCAGCGGCGCGTGCCCGTCGTGGTGGTCGACCAACCCAAGGGCCTGGCCGGAGTGTCCCGGGTGGGCATCGACGACCGAGCGGCCATGCGCGAGCTGGCCGACTACGTGCTCGGGCTCGGACACCGCGAGATCGGTTTGCTGACCATGCGGCTGGGCCGGGAGCGCCGGCAGGGCCTGGTGGACGCCGACCGGTTGCGGTCACCGGCCTTCGACGTGCAACGCGAACGCATCGTCGGCGTGTGGGAGGCGATGACCGCCGCCGGCGTCGACCCGGATTCGCTGACCGTCGTGGAAAGCTACGAGCACCTACCCGAATCGGGAGGCGCCGCCGCCAAGGCGGCGCTGGAGGCCAACCCGCGGATCACGGCGCTGATGTGTACCGCTGACATACTCGCGCTGTCGGCGATGGATTACCTTCGCGCCCATGGCATTTACGTGCCCGGCCAGATGAGTGTCACCGGATTCGACGGCGTGCCCGAGGCGATCGGGCGAGGCTTGACCACCGTGGCGCAGCCCAGCTTGCAGAAGGGCCATCGGGCGGGCGAACTGCTGATGAAGCCGCCACGCACGGGCCTGCCGGTCGTCGAACTCCTGGACACCGAGCTGATCCGGGGCCGCACCGCCGGACCGCCGGCCTAGCTGGACTGGTGTTCGCCCAGCAGCAACCGCACGGCCAGGTCCAGCCGTTTGCTGACATCGGTTGCCGAGGCGCGGCGGGTGAGCCACGCGAGCAGGTTGGACAGCCACACGTCCGAGATCACCCGGGCGATGTGGTACTGGTCCTCGGTCGGTTCGCCGTCGGACATCGCCCGCGCGAACATGCTGTCGATGAGCTTCTCGACCTGGTCGACCTCGCTGGCCGCGGAGGCGTCGGCGAAGACGTAGGCGCGCGTCATGGCCTCGGTGAGCAGCGGGTTGCGCTGCATCGCGCGGTTGAGCTTGCCGACCATGAAGTTCAGCCGCTGAAACGGGGTGCCCCCGGCGACGGCGGAGCGGTCGGTTTTCGCGTCGATGCGGCTGAACTCCCGGCCCAGGGCCGACACCAGCAAGTGCACCTTCGACGGGAAATACCGGTACAGCGTGCCCACCGCCACGTCGGCCCGGTCGGCCACGGCGCGCATCTGGACCGCCTCGTAGCCGCCCTTGGACGCGATGGCCATGGTGGCGTCCAGGATGCGCTTGCGGCGTTCCCGTTGCGCCTCCGAGCCGAGCTCGGACTCGGCGAGGACCGCCACGTTCATGACCTCGCGTGGCTGCGAGTCAGGCACGTCGGCCGCGTTCGGGTTGGCTGACGACATTTGAGGGCGTGCTCCTTCTCGGGGTGGCTCGTTCGCAAACGATACGCATGCTGGGCGTAAATTTCCCACCTCCCCGCAGCAGGGACAACGACGTGTACTGCTGTAATGGCGTTCGACTTGACGCTCGATCGCTGGCACTATTAGAACACGTTCTAGTGGGCTTTCAAGTAGTCAGAGTGCCCCGTCATCCCGAACCAAGCACGCGGAGGACCAGAGGGTGGTAGCGACCGTCACCGACGAGCAGTTCGCCGCGCGTGCGCTGGTGCGCGACTGGGCGCGAAGCTCGTGTTCGAGTGAGGCCGTACGCGAGGTCGAGCAGGGCAACCCCGACGCGTGGCGGCCGGTCTTCGCGGGCCTGGCCGACCTGGGGCTGTTCGGGGTCGCGATCCCGGAGGATCGCGGCGGGGCGGGCGGCAGCATCGAGGATCTGTGCGCGATGGTCGAGGAAGCGGCCAAGGCGCTGGTCGCCGGGCCGGTTGCCACTACCGCCCTGGCCGCCCTTGTCGTCGAGGAGCCCGAATTGCTGGCCGCCCTGGCGGCGGGGGAGCGGTTCGCCGGGTTGGCGCTGGAAGGCGAGGTGCGGTTCGACAGCCAGACGTCACGCGCGTCGGGCACGCTGCCGTGGGCGCTGGGCGCCGCGGAAGGCGCCGTCGTGCTCCTGCCCGCCGACGGGAAGTGGCTGCTCGTCGACACCGGCGACGAGGGTGTGCAGGTCGAGCCGCTGCCGGCCGCCGACTTCTCCCGGCCGCTGGCCCGGGTGGTGCTGACGTCGGCGCCGGTCACGGTCGTCGCGGATTCGGCGCAACGGGTCGAGGAGCTGGCCGCGACCGTCCTGGCGGCCGAGGCCGCCGGCATCACTCGGTGGTCGCTGGACACCGCGGTGGCCTACGCCAAGGTGCGCGAGCAGTTCGGCAAGCCGATCGGCAGCTTCCAGGCCGTCAAGCACCTGTGTGCGGAGATGCTGTGCCGCGCCGAGCAGGCCGAGGTGGTGGCCGCCGACGCCGCCCGGGCCGCCGCCGAGGCCGATCCGGCCCAGTTCTCGATCGCCGCGGCCCTGGCCGCGAGCACCGGCATCGCCGCTGCGAAGGCCAACGTCAAGGACTGCATTCAGGTGCTCGGCGGCATCGGCTGCACCTGGGAGCACGACGCGCACCTGTACCTGCGCCGGGCGCATGCCATCGGGCGGTTCTTGGGTGGCGCCGAGCGTTGGTTGCGCCGCATCACCGAGCTGACGCAGGCGGGGGTGCGACGCCGCCTGGGAATCGATCTCTCCGAGGTCGAGGGGCTGCGACCCGAGATCGCAGCGGCCGTCGCCGAGGTCGCCGCGCTGCCCGAAGAAAAGCGGCAGGTGGCATTGGCCGAGGCCGGGCTGCAGGCGCCGCACTGGCCGCCGCCGTACGGACGCGGCGCATCCCCGGCCGAGCAGCTGTTGATCGACCAGGAGATGGCGGCGGCCGGCGTGGTGCGCCCCGACCTGGTGATCGGCTGGTGGGCGGCGCCCACCATTCTCGAGCACGGCACACCCGAACAGGTCGAGCGCTTTGTGCCGGCCACCCTGCGCGGCGAATTCCTTTGGTGCCAACTGTTTTCCGAGCCGGGGGCCGGCTCCGATCTGGCGTCGCTGCGCACCAAGGCGGTGCGTGGCGAGGGCGGCTGGCTGCTCACCGGGCAGAAGGTGTGGACGTCCGCCGCGCACAAGGCGCGGTGGGGTGTGTGCCTGGCGCGCACCGACCCCGACGCTCCGAAACACAAGGGCATCACCTACTTCCTGGTGGACATGAAATCGCCGGGCCTCGAGATCCGGCCGCTGCGTGAGATCACCGGCGACTCGCTGTTCAACGAGGTATTCCTGGACAACGTGTTCGTCCCCGACGAGATGGTGGTCGGCGCGGTGAACGACGGCTGGCGGCTGGCCCGCACCACCCTGGCCAACGAGCGGATCGCGATGGCCTCCGGAACCGCGCTGGGCAACCCGATGGAAGAACTGCTCAGGGTGCTGGCGGAGATCGACCTGGACGTGTCGCAGCAAGACCGGCTGGGACGGTTGATCGTCACGGCCCAGACGGGCGCGCTGCTGGACCAGCGCATCGCCCAGCTCGCCGTCGGCGGCCAGGACCCCGGCGCGCAGTCCAGCGTGCGCAAGCTCATCGGCGTCCGCTACCGGCAGGCGTTGGCCGAATACGCCATGGACGTCGCGGAGGGCGGCGGCCTGGTACGCAACCAAGCGGTCTTCGACTTCCTCAACACCCGCTGCCTCACCATCGCCGGTGGCACCGAGCAGATCCTGCTCACCGTCGCGGCGGAGCGGCTTCTCGGCCTGCCGCGGTAGGTTTCGTCGAGCCTGTAATTCTGGCGGCCCTCATAGCTGCGGATTTACCGGCTCGCGAAACGCTGTCAGGAAAACGTGGTCTGCGCGCAGGTGCTGGGCGAGGTGATGTTGACCCCGCCGTAGACCACCTGGATGTGGGTGCAGAGGATCACGCTGATGTCGGTCTTGGACTGGCCCGTCTGCCAGTCGGCGGAGTCGATGCGGCCGGACGTCTGGTACTTGTCCGGCGGTCCCTCCCCGAAGTAGACGGTGGTGATCTCGTCGGAGCCCATCGCCTTGTGGACCCTTTCGAACTGGCCGTTGGCGTGCGTGTCCAGGTAGGCCATCCGGTTCGGTGAACGTACTTCGGTGGTCTGGCGCGCCCACAAGCCTGGCGGGAACCCGGTCACGCCGTCTGGCGTGCGGGTATCCGCGCCGACGGTGAAGTCGCAGTGGCCGTCGGCCCTGATGCAGTTGAGGAAGGCGTGCGTCTCCAGCTGGTTGGGCCCGTCCAGCGGGAACAGGCTGGTGGCCTCGTTGCTCGCGGCCGACGCGACGGGACTGGGCAGGAACGTCAGCATGGCCCCGACGACCGCAAATCCCGGTAACAGCCGCTTCATCGGCGCCCCCTTCCGGTTCGCTACGCGCCTATTCGTCGTAGGTGACTTCTACCGAATCAGATTCGGGGTGAGATTGACAGGCCAGAATCAGACCGTCGTCGAGGTCCTGCTGTTCCAGGACGTCGTTGACCTCCATGTTGACCTTGCCGCTGCGCAGGGTGCAGGCGCACGCGCCGCAGTGCCCCTCCCGGCACGAAAAGGGGGCGTCGAGACCCTTTGCGAGCAGGACGTCGAGCAGCTTGGCATTGCGCGGCCACGACACGGTGTGTGTCTCGCCGTCCAGCTCCACCACCGCGGTGGCCGGGGGCTGATCTCCCTCGGCGGTGTCCTCGATCTTGACCGCCGCGAACGGATCGGACTCCAGCGACTTGAACACCTCGATATGCACCTGTGCCGCAGGCACTTTCAGCCCCTCCAGCGCGACGCGCGCCGCATCCATGAAAGGGCCTGGCCCACAGATGAATACGGGTCGGTCGGTGTAGGGGGCGGCCAGCTTCGCGAGCGACGTCGCGCCGGGTAGGCCCTGCAGCGATTCCAGCCAGTGCAGAACGGTGAGCCGATCGGGGTACTTGGCCGACAGCTCGCGCAGCGCCTCGGCGAAGATCACCGAGCGATCGTCGCGGTTGGCGTAGAGCAGCGTCACCTGGCCGCTGCCCTCGGCGAGCGCCGACTTGCAGATCGACATGATCGGCGTGATCCCGCTGCCGGCGGCCATCAGCAGGAAGTCGTCGTCAAGGGTCTTGGGCACGAAGTTGCCCGACGGCGCCAGCACGTGGATGCGCATGCCTGCCCGCGCGTGTTCGCACAGCCAGTTGGACGCGTACCCGTCCGCGGTGCGCTTGACCGTGACCGTGAGCGCGTCGTCGGTAAACGGCGAGCTGCACAGCGAGTAGCAGCGCGCCACGGAACCGGTGCGCTCGCTCGGAACCCGCAGCGTCAGGAACTGGCCCGGCGCGTACCGCAGCCGCTCGGGCGGGATGCCCGGATCGCCGGGCGCGTCCGGCACGGCGAACACCAGCGACCGCGCCTCGTCGGTCTCGGCGATCACCTCGGCGATCTGCAGTTCCAGGACGTGGTCACCCAGCGGCTCGTCGGGAATGGCTTCCGTCAAGACCCGTCCCTTCCTTTCCGCACAACTAGAACATGTTACAGAAAAGCGGATATATATCGCTACCAGCCGCAGGAATACCCTGCTCGACACGAATCGGAACGTGTTCTAGTCTTCTGTGTTAAGTCCGTACTCTCGGGAGGCAACGTAAGTGACGTCCATTCAACAGCGTGACGCGCAGTCGGTGTTAAGCGCCATCGATGATCTGCTGCCGCGGATCCGGGAGCGCGCCCAGGCGACGGAGGACCTGCGCCGGCTGCCCGACGAGACGGTCCAGGAGCTCGAGGACATCGGTTTCTTCACCCTGTTGCAGCCCGAGCAGTGGGGTGGTCTGCAGTGCGACCCGACGCTCTTCTACGAGGCCGTGCGCCGGCTGGCGAGCGCGTGCGGCTCGACCGGCTGGGTGAGCTCGATCATCGGCGTGCACAACTGGCACCTGGCGCTGTTCGACCAGCAGGCCCAGGAGGAGGTCTGGGGGGAGGACGCCAAGACGCGGATCTCGTCGTCGTACGCCCCGATGGGCGCCGGCGTCGTCACCGACGGCGGCTACCTGGTGAACGGCTCGTGGAACTGGTCGTCGGGCTGCGACCACGCGACGTGGACGTTCGTCGGCGGCCCGGTCATCAAGGACGGCCGGCCGGTGGACTTCGGCAGCTTCCTCATCCCGCGCAGCGAGTACCGCATCGACGACGTGTGGCACGTCGTCGGACTGAAGGGCACCGGCAGCAACACCCTGGTGGTCAAGGACGTCTTCGTGCCGCGGCACCGGTTCCTGTCTTACAAGGCGATGAACGACGGCACCGCCGGGGGATACCAGAACAACACCGCCCCTGTTTACAAGATGCCTTGGGGCACAATGCATCCCACCACGATCTCGGCGCCGATCGTCGGCATGGCCTACGGTGCGTACGACGCGCACGTCGAGCACCAGGGCAAGCGGGTGCGCGCGGCGTTCGCCGGCGAGAAGGCCAAGGACGACCCGTTCGCCAAGGTCCGCATCGCCGAGGCGGCCAGCGACATCGACGCGGCATGGCGCCAGCTGTCCGGCAACGTCGCCGACGAGTACGCGCTGCTGGCCGCGGGCAAGGAGATCCCGTTCGAGCTGCGGGCCCGCGCGCGCCGCGACCAGGTGCGCGCCACCGGTCGCTCGATCGCCGCGATCGACCGGCTGTTCGAGGCGTCCGGCGCCACCGCGCTCGCCAATGACCAACCGGTGCAACGGTTCTGGCGCGATGCGCACGCCGGCCGGGTGCACGCCGCCAACGACCCCGAGCGCGCCTACGTGATTTTCGGGAACAACGAGTTCGGGTTGCCGCCCGGCGACACGATGGTCTGATGACCACCGCCACGGGGGAGCTCACGTTCGAGTCCACCTCGCGCTTCGCCGAGGTGGACGTCGACGGGCCACTGAAGCTGCACTACCACGAGGCCGGAACCGGCAACGATCAGACAGTGGTGCTGCTGCACGGCGGCGGCCCGGGCGCGTCGAGCTGGACCAACTTCTCACGCAACATCGCGGTGCTGGCCGAGCATTTCCACGTGCTGGCCGTCGATCAGCCCGGCTACGGGCACTCCGACAAACGCGCCGAGCACGGCCAGTTCAACCGTTACGCCGCCCGGGCGCTCAACGGGCTCTTCGACCAGCTGGGCCTGGGACGCGTTCCGCTGGTGGGCAATTCGCTGGGCGGGGGCACCGCGGTGCGGTTCGCCCTCGACTATCCCGACCGCGCCGGGCGGCTGGTGCTGATGGGCCCCGGCGGGTTGAGCGTGAACCTGTTCGCGCCCGACCCCACCGAGGGAGTCAAACGGCTGGGCAAGTTCTCCGTCGAACCCACCCGGGAGAACCTGGAGGCCTTCCTGCGCGTGATGGTCTACGACCAGAAGCTGATCACCCCCGAGTTGGTCGATCAACGCTTCGCGTTGGCCAGTACTCCGGAATCGTTGACCGCGACCCGCGCGATGGGAATGTCGTTCGCCGGGGCCGACTTTGAGCTCGGCATGATGTGGCGCGAGGTGTACCAGCTGCGCCAGCCGGTCCTGCTGATCTGGGGGCGCGAGGACCGGGTCAACCCGCTGGACGGCGCGCTGGTCGCGCTGAAGACGATTCCGCGTGCGCAGCTCCACGTTTTCGGGCAATGTGGGCACTGGGCGCAGGTGGAGAAGTTCGACGAATTCAACAAGCTGACCATTGATTTCCTGGGAGGCGGACGATGAGTATCCGGTCGCTGGGCTATCTGCGCATCGAGGCCACCGACATGGCGGCGTGGCGCGAGTATGGCCTGAAGGTGCTGGGCATGGTCGAGGGTAAGGGCGGCACCGAGGGCGCGCTCTACCTGCGCATGGACGATTTCCCGGCGCGGCTGGTCATCGTGCCCGGGGAGCACGACCGGCTCTCGGAGGCCGGCTTTGAATGCGCCAACGCCGAAGGGCTGCAAGAGATCCGGAATCGGCTCGACGTGGAGGGCACGCCGTATAAGGAGGCCACCGCGGCCGAACTCGCGGACCGCCGGGTGGACGAGATGATCCGCTTCTCCGACCCGTCGGGCAACTGCCTCGAGGTGTTCCACGGCGCCGCGCTGGAGCACCGCCGCGTGGTCAGCCCGTACGGGCACAAGTTCGTTACCGGCGAGCAGGGGCTGGGGCACGTGGTGCTGACCACCCGCGACGACGACGAGACATTGCACTTCTACCGCGACGTGCTGGGTTTCAAGCTGCGCGACTCCATGCGCCTGCCGCCGCAGGTGGTCGGCCGGCCCGCCGACGGGGCGCCGGTCTGGCTGCGTTTCCTGGGCTGCAACCCGCGCCACCACAGCCTCGCCTTCATGCCCGGGCAGACGCCCAGCGGCATCGTGCACCTGATGGTGGAGGTGGAAAATGCCGACGACGTGGGCCTGTGCCTGGACCGGGCGTTGCGCCGCAAGGTGCCGATGTCGGCCACGCTGGGCCGCCACGTCAACGACCTGATGTTGTCGTTCTACATGAAGACGCCCGGCGGGTTCGACGTCGAATTCGGCTGCGAGGGACGGCAAGTGGCGGACGACGACTGGATCGCCCGGGAGAGCACCGCGGTGAGCTTGTGGGGCCACGACTTCACGGTTGGCTTCCGAGCCTAGCCTGAGGCAACCATGTCGGCACAGATCGATCCGCGGGCCTTCCGGCAGGTGCTGGGTCAGTTCTGCACCGGGATCACCATCATCACCACCGTGCACGACGACGTGCCGATCGGCTTCGCCTGCCAGTCCTTCGCGGCGCTGTCCCTGGACCCGCCCCTGGTGCTGTTCTGCCCGACGAAGGTGTCGCGGTCCTGGAAGGCCATCGAGGCCAGCGGCCGATTCTGCGTCAACGTGCTGACCGAAAAGCAGAAGGACGTCTCGGCCCGGTTCGGCTCGAAGGAGCCCGACAAGTTCGCCGGGATCGACTGGCACCCTTCGGAATTGGGTTCGCCGATCATCGACCGGTCGCTGGCCTACATCGATTGCACGGTGGCGTCCGTGCACGACGGCGGGGACCACTTCGTGGTGTTCGGTGCCGTGCAATCGCTCTCGGAGGCTCCCAAGATCAAGCCGCGGCCGCTGCTGTTCTATCGCGGTGACTACACCGGCATCGAGCCGGACAAAACGACGCCCGCCCAATGGCGCGACGACCTGGAAGCGTTCCTCACGACGACCACCCAGGACACCTGGCTCTAGTTTTTTGGCCGCGAGCGTAACCACACTGCGATATTTCGGCCGCGTTTTCGCAGTGTGGTTACGCTCGCGAACTGACAACCCCATGTTTGGCGGACGCCGCCTGGCGGGCATCCGTGGTGATATGCGCTCATCAGCCACCCGAGCGTTGACGGATTATCTCAACGCCCAAATCGACGAGATAGAAAACGGCGACGAGGAGTTGCGCCACGGCGGCGGCGAAGACCCCGTGCACGACACCCGTGTGGCGGTCCGGCGGTTGCGCAGCACCCTGCGCGTCTTCGCCAAACTGCTGGACCGGCAGAGGGTCGGCGACGCCGACGGCGAACTCAAATGGTTCGCGGCGCTACTCGGCGACGTCCGCGATTGCGAGGTCCAGGAGCGTCGCTTCGCCAAGGCGCTGGACGGCATGCCCGACGAGCTGATTCTCGGTCCCGTCCGGTCGCGGATCCGCAACGACCTGCAGGCGATCGAACTCCCCGCCCGCGCCCGGCTCGACGAGGCAATGGACTCCGACCGCTACCGCGCGCTGCTGACCGTGCTGCGCGATTGGCGCTACGAACCGCCCGTCGCGCAACAGATTTCGGCCGGCGCGCTGCGCAAGCAAGCCCGGCGCGCCGAGCGCAAGGCGGATCGGCGGCTTGCCGCGGCGCTCGGATCCGACGACAACGAACTGCTGCATCGAGCGCGCAAGGCCGCCAAGCGCGCCCGCTACGCGGCCGAACTGCGCACTCCCCTGGACAAGCGAGCCAAGCGGACCGTCAAGCACTACAAGCGGATTCAAAGCCTGCTCGGCGACCACCAAGACACCGTCGTCGCCACCCAGACACTTCGGCAGATGGCGTTGGCCGCGGGAACGACCGTGGGGGAGAACGGCTTCAGCTACGGCATGCTATACGCACGCGAACAGCAACTCGCCCGCCAGTGCCGGGAAGACGCCTTACAGCTGGTGTAGACGACCGCGCCCGGTGGCCCGCTGAGGGGGCGGGCCACCGGGACTGGCCGGCCGGCCCGGGGCTTAGGCGCGGTGGTGCCTGGTCGCTTCCGCGTTGGTCTCCCGTGTGTCATGCCGGGCTTCGTCGCGACCCTCGGCGGGCGTTTCATGCGCCTCGGTACGGGTCTGCGGGTCGATGTCCTCGGCGCGCTTCAACTGGTCCTGGAGTTCCTCGCGCGACGCCGCCGCGTCGCTGTGATGGGTGGCCGCGCGTTCCTGCAACCTGGCGGCTTCGGCGGCCTTGGCTTCGGCTTCTGCCTGCGCGGCCCGCGCCTTGGCGGCCGTTTCATCGGCAAGGGCTTGCCGCTTCTCGGCCCTGGTCGTGGTGACCCTGGCCTGTTCGCGAATCTCCTCGGCCTGCCGAACGCGCCGGCGGCGCGCCGCCGCCCTGGCGGCAAAGATCACGGCGGCAATCACGAGAACCGCCGCGACCACGGCGATCACAATCCACATGGTGCTCGTATTCATAGGGGGCTCCGTCGGTTCGTCTGGGTTGCTGCTGCAGCCCGTCCGTACCGGTTCCCCATATTTGACAGGAATAAAACAACCGGGTGTCCGCCGGTAGCTACCTGAAGTCGAGTGCCTCGACCGTCGCGATGGGGCCCTCGTGGGTCGGCCGATTCGCCCCGCCAATGCAGTAGACGGTGTTGCCGACCGTCGCCACCACCTCGGCGTGACGCGCCGTCGGCATGGGGGCCAACGTGGTCCATTTGCCGTCGGCGATCTCGTACATCTCGACTACGTTCAGCACCATCGTCGGTTCCTCGCCACCGACCACCACGATGCGCCCGTCGATGTACGTCGCGCCATAGCTTCCGCGCGGCGTCGGCATGCCCACCAACCTCGTCCACGACCCGGATACCGGATCGAAGCGTTCCAGCGCCGCGGAGTTCTTGTCGGAGGAAAGGAACCTGCCCCCGATGGCGTACACGTAGGTGCCGTCCGACACCGCGGCCAGGTGTTCGCGCGCGGTGGGCATGTCGGGGGCATCGGTCCACGAACTTCCGTCGAAGACCTCGGTCTGCGGGACCAGCTGCTTGGCGTTCTGCCCGCCGACGACGACGAGCTTGTCGCCGGCCACCGCCGCCGCCGGCGCCGCCCGGGCGTGCCTGAGGCTGGGCAGCTCCACCCAGTTGCCGCCGCGCAGCGCGAAGACCCGGTTGGACCCGTCCGCGATGTTGTCGCTGGCGCCCCCGAGCACCACCACCTCGCCGCGGTAGGTCGCCGCGGCCGCGTGGTGCAGCGGGATGGGCAACGGGGGCCCGGTCTCCCAGGCGCCGGTGCGCGGCTCGTAGCTCTCGACCGTCGTGAGGGCGACACCTTCCCGCAGGCCGCCCATGATCCAGATCTTGTCGCCCAGCACGGTCCACGCCATCATCAGTCGCGGGGTCGGCGCGTCGGGCAGGGTACGCCATTGCGACGCGGGCTGGATCGCGCGGGGCGGCAGCTTCAGCGCTTCGGCCTCCGAAATCACCTGGCTGTCCCCGACGGCCGTCGACCCGCCGATCGCGTACACGGACTTCTCCACCGCGGCGACGGCCATGCCGTGTCGCGCCCTCGCCATGTCCGGCAGGGCGTCCCAGTGCCTCGTCATGAGGTCGAACACCGAGACGCTCTTAAGGACCTGTCCCCCCGACACGCCCCCGACGGCGACCAACCGCCCGTCGGCGATGGCCACGCCGAGGTCGCTGCGGGACTGCGGAAGCGCGGGCATCGTCGTCCAGGTTTTCGCGGCCGGGTCATACGCCTCGACCATCGTGAGGTCGGAGTCCCCGGCGGCTCCCCCCACCGCATACACCAGCTTTCCGTCCGACGCCGCGGCCAACATCTGGCGCGGGGTCGGTATGGGCGCGCCCAGGCTCCAGGAGTTGCCGTCGAATACCTCGGTGGTGTTCAGCAGGGCGCCGCCGGCGTCGACTCCGCCGGTGACGACGAGGCGGTCTCCGACCACCGCCGCGGCCGCCGCCGCCCTGGGCTGCAACAGGTGCGGCAGTTCGACCCACCGGCTGTTGACCACCCGCCAAACCTGGTCGCTGGCAACCTTTTTGCCGTTGACCGTCTTCCAGCCGCCGAGGACGACCGGGTTGCCCTGCCAGGTGACGGCCGTCGCGTGTTGCAACGCAACCGGCAGATCGTCGCCGCCCTTCCATTCGTCGATGGCGGGGTCATAGCCCTCGTGCTTGGTGGTGGCGCTGCCGTCGTTTCGGATGCCGCCGAAGATCCAGATCGTGCCGTCGGCCTGCGTGGTGGCGACCGCATCGCGCGCGAAGCGGGCGTTGGTGATCGGTTTCCAGGCGATCGGCGCCTGGGCCGGCGGGCCGGCGGTCTTGTGAGTTCCGTTGTCGGGCCGCATCCATAGGAACACGGCGCCCACGATCAACAGCACGACGACGACGACCGCGCCGGCGACCAGGGCGATGCGACTGCGCCCCTTGCCCGGTTGGGTGAACCACTCCCGGATCTGCAGCGCTAGGGGTTTGCGCCATGGGGGCGGGGGCGGAGCCTGTTCGGGACCGCTCGGCCGGCTCGGCGGGCCGTCGGAGGACACTTGCGGCTGCGTTTCCGCGGCGTGCCCGCTGCGCAGGACGTTGGCCCCCTGAGAAAACTCATCCCGACCGGAGGGTCCCGACGGGGTGGGGGACGTGGCCGCGACCGCGTCATCGTGGGCGGCCGGCGCGCCGATCGGCGAGGTCGGGCGCGTTTCCCCGCCGTTGGGGGAGGGGTCGACGGCCGCGCGACCCAGCCCGGCGATCGCCATCGCATCCGGTTTGAGGCCGTTGACGCGCTGCGCGGCCTGCAACTGGCGGCCGAATTCTTCGGCCGAGGCTGGCCGATCGGCCGGGTCGAGCGACATCGCCCTCTCGATCGCCGAGCACACCGCGTCCGGGATTCCCTCGGGGCGCAGGTCCGGGACCCCGGTGGTGCTGATCCGCAGGTACTGCGCGATCAGGTCCTCACCCTTCCTGCGCTCGTGGGGCGCGTTGCCGACGATGAGCGCATAGATGGTGGCGCCGAGCGAATACATGTCGGCCGCGACCGTCGCCGGGCTGCCGGTCATCACCTCCGGCGCCGTGTAGTCGATGGTGCCGGAGAAGAACCCGGTCGCCGTCTCGTAACCGCCTTCGATGTGCGCGATGCCGAAATCGCTCAACTGCGGTTCGCCGTAGTCGTTGATCAATATGTTCGCCGGCTTGATGTCGCGGTGCAGCGTTCCGGTCCGGTGCGCGGTTTCCAATGCGCCGCAAAGCTTTACGCCGATGCGCAGGGCGTCGGGCCACGACAGCGGTCCCTCGCGGCGCAACCGGACCGCCAGCGAATCCGCGGCGTGGTAGGGCATCACGATGTAGGGCCGGTTGCTGGTGGTCACCCCGACCCGCAGGATGTTGACGATGTTGGGGTGCCCGGACAGCCCGCCCATCGCGTAGCCCTCGCGCAGGAAACGTTCCCGGCTCTCTTCGTCCATGTGCGACGGCAGCAGCTTCACCGCGACGCTGCGGCCCAGCGCCGTCTCGTAACAGCGATAGATCACTCCGGCCCCACCCCGGGCCACCTGCTGCGCATCCTCGAATCCGGCGGCCGCCAGCTCCGCGGCGATCCCGCCGGATACCGACGCCACGCCGTCGGACCTGGGTTCTTCGGGCATTCCCGGCCGCTTAACCTCCCGTACATACAGCTCAGAGAGCTCAAGAGTATCGGCCAGTGACCTCGCGGGAGTATCTTTCGGCGACCATCGTTATCAAGCCAAGACGTCGCGGCCAACCGCACGAGAATGCAACGGGTTTGGCACGAGCCTTCGAGGGGATGCTCGGGCCAGAATGGCGATATGAGGTTGGATCTGAAGGGGTATTTCGAACGCATCGATTTTCGCGGCGTTGCCGAGCCGACGCTCGATGCGCTGCAAGCGTTGGTGAGCGCCCACACGCGCGCGGTCCCGTTCGAGAACCTCGATCCGCTGATGGGAACGCCAGTCTATGACCTCGGCCCAGATGCCCTGACGGACAAGCTGGTTCAGCGGCGCCGGGGCGGCTATTGCTACGAGCAGAACGGGCTGATGGGTTATGTCCTGTCGGAACTCGGCTTTCGGGTGCGGCGCTTGGCGGGCCGGGTGATCTGGATGCTTCCGCCCGATGCGCCGTTCCCGGCGCAGACCCACACCGTGCTCGCGGTGACCTTCCCAGGTTCCCAGGGGCCCTACCTTGTCGACGTCGGCTTCGGCGGGCAGACGCCGACCTCCCCGATCCGGATCGAGACCGGCAGCGTCCAACAGACCACGCTCGAGCCGTATCGACTCGAGGACCGCCGCGACGGGCTGGTGCTGCAGGCCCAGCTCCGCGGCGAGTGGGCGCCGCTGTATGAGTTCACGACGCGCACCGCACCGGCGATCGACCTCAAGGTCGGTAGCTGGTTCGTCTCAACCCACCCGTCGTCGCACTTCGTGACCGGACTTATGGCGGCCCGCGTCACCGACGACGGCCGATTGAACCTGGCCGGGCGCTACCTGACTGTCCACCGCGCCGACGGGAGCGAGAAAATCCGGCTGGACGACGCGGCCGCAGTCGTCGACGCCCTCGCCGAACGGTTCGGCATCAATGTCGCCGACCTGGGTGACCGCGACGCGCTCGAGGCCCGCCTCGACAAGGTCCTTGGGCCCTGACGTGGAATTCCGAGTGATCCGCAGCGCCCATTGTTCGACGTGACGACCGCCATACCCCCGCAAATGCGGCAAATAATAAGAGCGTCTATTAACCTGTCCCAACGTGAGTCGGGATCACGGGTCGGCCGGTGTTGTCGGGGCTGCCTCGGGCAGTGTCGGCGCTGACGCTGTCCCGGGCGGCGGGATTGTGGTGCCCGAGGGTGTCACCTTGACGTCGAATTTCGACCACAACCGAGCCTTGTTGGGTGACAGTCCGGCCTACCGCTTCATCGACTACTCGCAGGAACAAGACGGGCGAATCCTCGAGCTGAGCTGGAACGAGCTGTGGTCGCGCGTCTGCGCCATCGGCGCCCGGTTGCAGCAGGTCACCAAGCCCGGGGACCGGGTGGCGATCCTGGCGCCCCAGGGCCTGGATTACGTGGCGGGTTTCTTCGCCGCCATCCACGCGGGCAACGTCGCGATCCCGCTGTTCGCGCCGACGTTGGCGGGGCACGGCGAGCGATTGGCGGCCGTGCTGGCCGACGGCCGGCCCGCTGCTGTCCTGACCACCACCGCGGCGGCCGAATCGGTGCGGACCTTTATCCGGACTCTGCCCGCCAACGAGCGGCCGCGGATGATCGCGGTCGACGCGGTGCCCGCCAGCCTCGCCGAGACCTTCGCCGACCCCGTCCGGGACACCGACGACCTCGCCTACCTGCAGTACACGTCGGGCTCGACCCGCACGCCGGCCGGGGTCGAGATCACCCATCGCGCCGTCTACACCAACGCGATGCAGATGATCCTGCACGGCGGGCTGAACACCGACGTCCAATGCGTGAGCTGGCTGCCGCTGTATCACGACATGGGACTGATGATGATCGTGTTCACGGCGTATTTCGGAGCGCACGTCGCGCTGATGGATCCGATGGCGTTCCTTCGCCGGCCCTACCGCTGGATCAAGCAATTGGGCATCGCGGCGACCCGCGGCCGGACGATGGCGGCGGCACCGAACTTCGCCTTCGAGTTGACGGCCCAGCGAGGCCTGCCCCCGAAGGGCGAAGACCTCGACCTCAGCAACGTGGTGTGCCTGCTCAACGGGTCCGAGCCCGTGAGCATGTCGGCCATCGAGCAGTTCACCAACGCCTTCGCCCCGTACGGCCTGCCCGCGTCGGTGGTCAAGCCGTCCTACGGGATGGCGGAAGCGACCCTGTCGGTCGCCAGCATCGCCCCGGACGCCGCGGCCAGCGCGATCTTCCTCGACCGCGAGCAGCTCGGTGCCGGCCGCGCGGTGGTCGTCGACCCGACGGCACCGAATGCGCTCTCCCTTGTCTCCTGCGGCCAGCCGATCCTCGAGGAGTGGGCGGTGATCGCCGACCCGGACGGTGCGGAGGTACCCGACGGCACCGTCGGGGAAATCTGGCTGCACGGCAACAACGTCGGCCGCGGATACTTCGGCCGCGAGGAAGAAACCCGACGAGTGTTCGGCAACAAGCTGCAGTCCCGGCTCGAGGTGGGCAGCCACGCCGAGGGTGCTCCGGACAACGGGTCCTGGCTGGCGACCGGCGATCTCGGCGTCTACGTCGACGGCGAGCTGTACCTGACGGGCCGGATCAAGGACCTCATCATCATCGACGGCCGCAACCACTACCCGCACGACATCGAAACCACTGTGAGCGAAGCTTCGCCTGCCATCCGCACCGGCTACGTCGCCGCGTTTTCCGTTCCGGCCGAGGCGGTTTCAACTCTCACCGGGAGCGGCGGATCGGGCGAGCAGGTGGTCGTCGTCGCCGAGCGCGCCGCCGGAGCGGGCCGCGATTTGGGGCCCATCGCCGACACCGTGCGGGCGGCGATCTCGCGGCATCACCAGATTCGCGTCGCCGATGTGCGCCTGGTGGCCGCCGGGGGCATTCCCCGCACGACGAGCGGCAAGCTCGCCCGCAACGCCTGCCGGGCAGAATATCTCGCCGGGCGGTTCAACCGCTGACGGACAGCCAGGGGCCGATTCGTTTGAGGGCCTCTTCGATGTCGCTGGTGGGTCCGGCGAACGATAACCGGACGAACGAATTCCCGCGCGCGGTATCGAAGTCGATGCCCGGCGCGATCGCAACGCCGGTGTCGGCCAACAGCTTTGAGCAGAACCCGAGCGAGTCGTCGGTGAAGTCCGAGACGTCGGCGTACACGTAGAACGCGCCGTCGGTGGGCGCCAGCCGGTCGACGCCGATTCGGCGCAGGCCGTCGAGCAGCAGCGAGCGGTTGATCGCGTAGTGCGCCAGGTTGCCGTCGGCTTCGGCCGTCGCCTCCGGCGTGAACGCGGCCACCGCGGCGAGCTGCGACAGCACCGGCGGGCAGATGGTGAAGTTGCCGGTCAGGCAGTCCACAGCACGCCGCAGCTCCGTCGGCAGCAGCAGCCATCCCAGTCGCCAGCCCGTCATCGCGTAGTACTTGGAAAAGCTGTTGACCACCACCGCATCTCGTGAGGTCTGCCAGGCGCAGCTGGTCTGCGGCGCCCCCTCGTAGACCAGCCCGTGGTAGACCTCATCGCTGATCAGCCGCACCCCGGAGGCCTCGCACCACGACGCGATGGCGGCAAGCTCGGCCGGCGGGATGACCGTCCCGGTGGGATTGGCGGGGCTGGCGACGATCACGCCCTTGATCGGCGGGTCGAGTTCGGCGAGGATCTGCGCGGTCGGCTGAAACCGCGTCTCCGGCCCGCAGGCGATGTCCACGACCTCACATCCCAACGCGGACAGGATGTTTCGATAACAAGGATAGCCGGGGCTGGCCAGCGCCACCCGATCTCCCACGTCGAAGCACGCCAAGAATGCCAGCAGGAAGCCACCGGAGGAACCCGTGGTCACGACGACCGCGTCGGCCTCGACGTCGATCCCGTGTTTGCGTTGGTAGTCCGCCGCGATCGCGGCGCGCAGCTCCGGAATGCCCAGCGCGACGGTGTAACCCAGCTGGTTGAGGTGCAGCGCCGAGGCCGCGGCGGCGCGCACCGGCTCGGGAGCGCCGACGCTGGGCTGGCCCGCCGACAGGTTGACCAGGTCGCCGTGGCTGCGCTGGCGCTCGGCGGCGGCCAGCCAGACATCCATCACATAGAACGGCGGGATGCCGGCGCGCAACGCGACGTGGTCGATCACGTTGGCAGGACTTCAGATTCCAGCTTGCGCAGCAGCTCTCGCGGCGAGTCGAGCAGGTGCGCGCTGCCGTGGGCGCGTTTGAAGTACAGGTGCATGTCGTGTTCCCAGGTGATCGCGATGCCGCCGTGCAACTGAATCCCTTCGGCAGCTACGGCTTTCAGGGCTTCCGTGGCGGCGAGGCGCGCGGTGGCCGCGTTACTGGGATTGGGGTCGTCGCACGCGTCGGACACGACGGCCTTGGCCGCCGCGACGGTGACATACAGGTCGGCCATCCGATGCTTGAGCGCCTGGAAGCTGCCGATCGGGCGGCCGAATTGCACCCGGTTCTTGGTGTATTCGACGGTCAGTTCCAGGCAGCGTTCGGCGGCGCCGATCTGCTCGGCCGCCAGCAGGATGGCGGCGATGTCCGCGATGCCCGGGTCGTCGCCGATGGCTTCGGTCTCCTCCGGTTGCACTCGGGCCAGACGGCGGGTGGGGTCCATGGTGTCGACGGGCTGTGCGCTGAAGCGGGTCCACCGGCTCAGCCCGCCGTCGGTGGCCGCGACGACGACGTCGGCGACGTCCCCGTTGACCACGAAGTCGGGGTCGAGCACCAGCGCGCCGATCGAACTGCCCTCGGCGAGGCCTTCGAGTGTCTTCGCGTCCGGTTCGGCCGCCGCGAGCAACGCCAGCTCCGCCAGCGTCGTGCCCAGCAGGGGAGAGGGAACCAGGCCCCGGCCCAGCTCCTGCAGAACGACTGCGGCGTCGGCCAATTCGCCGCCCGCGCCGCCCAGCTCCTCTGGGATTACCAGCGCCGCGGCGCCGACCTGTTCACACAACAGTTGCCACAGCGCCTCGTCGTAGCCGCGGTCCGACTCCGTCGCGGCCCGCACCGCCGCCGGGTCCGCGTGCTTGGCGACCAGGGCGGCCACGGTCTCCCGCAGCAGCTGCCGTTCTTGGCTCATGCGCGCCGCTCCTCATCGCTTCGTCCCCCGCAAGCGGGAGGTGCCCCCACTGCATCGTCGCCGGCGCGACTCATAGCGCCTCCAGGACTCGCCGCCGATGCGCCTCGGGTGTGCCCCAGGCCGAGCGTAGTGCCTGCACCCGCAGCAGCCACAGTGACAGGTCGTGCTCCTGGGTGAACCCGATGGCGCCGTGGGTTTGCAACGACGCGCGCGCGGCGAGTAGGGCCGCGTCGGATGCCGCCGCCTTCGCCGCACTGACGTCGCGTGGTTCCACGGTGAGCGCCGCGCCGTACAGCAGGGGGCGGGCCAGTTCGATCGCGATGTGCACGTCGGCCAGCTTGTGCTTGATCGCCTGATATGAACCGATCACCCGCCCGAACTGGCTGCGTTGCTTGGCGTAGTCGACGGCGCCGTTCAGCAACGCTTCAGCGGCCCCGACCAGCTGCGCCGCGGTGGCCAGCGCCCCGAACTCGTAGGCGCGCTTGATATCCGCGTGCCAGGCGTCGCCGGTCGGCATGACGTCGTAAAGGCGGCGGCTGGGATCGACCGACTGATGCTCCTCTCCCGCTTGGGCTTCGGTGACGCCATCGTCGGTGGCCAGCAGCACCAGCCCGGCGGTGTCGGCGTCGACGGCGCGCGGCGTGTGGGGCGGCAGCGCGACGGTGGCGATGAGCTCACCGGAAGCCAGGCCCGCGCAGCGCTCGTCGTCCGAGAGCAGAATCGGTGCGACGGCGATGGATTCGGTCACCGGGCCGGGCACGCACCAACGCCCGAGGCGCTCGATCGCGACCACCAAGTCGACGGGATGGGCCTCGATGCCGTCGAATTTCTCCGGCACGGCCAGCGCGGTGACACCGAGGTTGGCCAGCTGCTCCCACACCTTGCGGCCCGGCGCGGTGTCGCCCGCCGACCACGCTCGGATGGCGCCCGGCAGGTCCGCGGCGCCCAGCGCCGCGTCGATGCTGGCCGCGAAGTCGCGCTGCTGTTCGTCTAGTGCGAAGTCCATTACCTTTTCTCCCGGGGTAGACCCAGCAGACGTTCCGAGATGATGTTGCGCTGAATCTCGTTGGTGCCGGCGTAGATCGGGCCGCCCAGCGCGAAGAGCAGCCCGTCGGTCCAGGGTCCGGCCAATTCGCCGTCGGCGCCGAGGATGTCGAGCGCGGTCTGATGTATCGCCACGTCGAGGTCCGACCAGAACACCTTGGTCACCGACGACTCGGCGCCGAGCTCGCCGCCGGCGGCCAGCCTGGTCACGGTGCCGAACGTCTGCAGCCGGTAGGCCTGGGCGTTGATCCACGCGTCGGCGACCCGGTCGGCGAATTCCGCGGGGCTGCCGCGGTCCTTCCACAGCTGGACCATTCGCTCCGCCGCGGCCAGGAAGCGGGCCGGGCTGCGCAGCGACATGCCGCGCTCGTTGCTCGACGTGCTCATGGCCGCGCGCCAGCCGTCGTTCGGGGTGCCGATCACGTCCTCGTCGGGAACGAAGACGTCGTCGAGGAAGATCTCGCCGAAGCCGGTGTCGCCGCCGAGCTGGACGATGGGTCGCACGGTGACGCCCTGGGCCTTCAGGTCGAACATGAGGTAGGTAAGGCCGTTGTGCCGCTCGGCCGCGGGGTCGGAGCGGAACAGGCCGAATCCCATCTCGGCGAACGGCGCCCGCGAGCTCCAGATCTTCTGGCCGTTGAGCAGCCAGCCGCCGTCGGTCTTGGTGGCGGTGGACCGCAACGACGCCAGGTCACTGCCGGACTCGGGCTCCGACCAGGCCTGCGCCCAAATCTGTTCGCCGCTGGCCATTTTCGGCAGGATGCGGTCGAGTTGCTCCTCGGTGCCATGCGCGAACAGCGTCGGGGCCAGCATCGAGGTCCCGTTGGCGCTGGCCCGGCCCGGCGCTCCGGCGCGAAAATACTCCTCCTCGAACACCACCCAATGCAGCAGCGGCGCGTCGCGGCCCCCATACTTCTCCGGCCAGGTGATCACCGACAGCCCGGCATCGAAGAGGACCCGATCCCAAAGCCGGTGCTGCGCGAAGCCTTCCGCGTTGTCGTAGGACTTCGTCGGGATCTTCTCGGCGTTGGCCCCCAGGAAGTCCCGCACCTCGGCCTGGAAGGCCAGCGTGTCGTCGTCTAATTGCAGATCCAATTCAGGCCAACTCTCGCAGTTGTGGTTTGACCACCTTGCCGCCCGCGTTGCGCGGCAACTCGTCGACGAACCGCACCGACCGCGGCGCCTTGAAGTTCGCCAAATGCTCACGGGTGTACGCGATCACCGATTGCTCGTCCAGGTCGGAACCCGGCCGGGTCACCACGAACGCGCGCCCCACCTCGCCCAGCCGCTCGTCGGGAACCCCGATCACCGCGGCGTCGGCCACCCCGTCCATCCGGGCCAAGACCTGCTCGACCTCGGCGGGGTAGACGTTGAACCCGCCGCAGATGTACATGTCCTTGAGCCGGTCGGTGATGCGCAGGTTGCCCGCCTCGTCGACCGCGCCGATGTCGCCGGTGTGCAGCCAACCGTCGGCGTCGATGGTGGCCGCGGTCGCGGCCGGGTCGTCGAGGTAGCCGAGCATCACGTTGGGCCCGCGCAGCAAGACTTCTCCTGTTTCGGAGCCCGCTTCCCCCGAAGCGCTTGAGTCGATGCGCAATTCGAAGTCGGCGAACGGGCGCCCGCAGGTGGTCGCAACGGTGACGGCGTCGTCGTCGGCGCGGCACATGGTTCCCATGCCGTTGGCCTCCGTCAGCCCGTAGGCGGTCAGCACGATGTCGATGTCGAGTTCGGACTGCATGCGCTCGACCAGTATGACCGGCACGGTGGCCGCCCCGGTCACCGCGAAGCGCAGCGAGCTCAGGTCGTAATCCTTGCGCGCCGGATGGTCCAGCAGGGTCTGGTAGATGGTGGGCGGACCCGGCAGCACGGTGATGCGGTGTCGCTCGATGGCTTGCAGCGCCCGCAGCGGGTCGAAGGTCAGGTGTGGGATCAGCGTCGCGCCGGTCTGCAGGCAGGCCAGGATGCCGGCCTTGTAGCCGAAGTTGTGGAAGAACGGGTTGATGCAGAGGTAGCGGTCGTCGGCGGTGATCTTCCCGTTGGCGGCCCATGACGCCGAGGCCGACAGCGACTGCCGGTGCGCGCACATCACGCCTTTGCTGCGGCCCGTGGTGCCGGACGTGAACAGGATGTCGCTGACGTCGTCGGGGACGACGGCCGCGGCGCGTTCGGCCACCGCCGCTATGTCGCTCCCGCGGGCCATGAAGTCGTCCCAGGTGCCGTCGTCTGCCTCGATCGGGATCCGCACGATGTGTCGCAGCGCCGGCAGGGCTTCAGAACCAAAGCGGTTCAGATCGGCGATGCGATCGTTGCCGAGGAACCGGCCCATGCCGAACAACACCGGCGCGTGTGTGCGCGAGAGAATGTCGGCGGCCTCCTCGGCCGTGTAGCGGGTGTTCAGCGGCACCATCGCGGCGCCGGCGTGGTGAATCGCGAGGCAAGCCACCACCCAATGCCAGGTGTTCGGCGACCAGATGGCCACCCGGTCGCCGGCTTCGACGCCCAGCGCGATGAGCGCCGCCGCAGCCCGGTGCACCTCGGTGCGCAGCTCGGCGGACGTGAAAGACCGCTCCTCGGTGATCAGCGCGTCGTGGTCGGGCAGTTGGTGTGCCAAGCGATCCAGCGCCGCGGGCACGGTGCGGGGATCGGTGGACACTGGAACTCCTTAACAAAGCAAGTGCTTGGTAGGTTAGCCTACAGGGCATGCAGGACGTCGAGGAGTTCCGGGCGGAGGTCCGCCAGTGGCTCGCCGACAATCTGGTCGGCGAATTCGCAGCTCTCAAGGGCCTCGGCGGCCCCGGGCGCGAGCACGAGGCGTTCGAGGAACGCCGGGCCTGGAACCAGCACCTGGCCAAGGCCGGCCTCACCTGCCTGGGCTGGCCGGTGGAGCACGGCGGGCGCGGGCTTTCGACCGCGCACCGGGTGGCGTTCTACGAGGAGTACGCGAAGGCGGACGCGCCGGACAAGGTCAACCACTTTGGCGAGGAGCTGCTCGGCCCGACGCTGATCGCGTTCGGCACCGCCGAGCAGCAGCAGCGCTTCCTGCCGCGCATCCTGGACGTCACCGAGCTGTGGTGCCAGGGCTACTCCGAACCCGGCGCCGGCAGCGACCTGGCCAACGTCTCGACGACCGCCGAACTCGACGGCGACCAGTGGGTGATCAACGGCCAGAAGGTGTGGACGTCGCTGGCGCACCTGTCGCAGTGGTGCTTCGTGGTGGCGCGCACCGAGAAAGGCTCCAAGCGGCACGCCGGGCTGTCCTATCTGCTGGTGCCGCTGGACCAGCCGGGCGTGCAGGTCCGCCCGATCGTGCAGATCACCGGCACCGCGGAATTCAACGAGGTGTTCTTCGACGACGCCCGCACCGACGCGTCGTTGGTGGTCGGTCAGCCCGGCGACGGGTGGCGGGTCGCGATGGGAACGCTGACCTTCGAGCGCGGCGTCTCCACACTTGGGCAGCAAATCCGCTACGCCCGTGAGCTTTCCAACCTGGCCGAGCTCGCGCAGCGCAACGGCGCCGCCGACGACCCGTTCATCCGCGAGCGGCTGACCCGGGCGTGGACGGGACTGCGGGCCATGCGGTCGTACGCCCTGGCCACCATGGACGTGGAGCAGCCCGGTCAGGACAACGTGTCGAAGTTGTTGTGGGCCAACTGGCATCGCGATCTGGGCGAGCTGGCGATGGACGTGATCGGCAAGCCCGCGATGACGCTGCCCGACGGGGAGATGGACGAATGGCAGCGGCTATTCCTGTTCACCCGCGCCGACACCATCTACGGCGGGTCCAACGAGATCCAGCGCAACATCATCGCCGAGCGGGTGCTCGGCCTACCCCGAGAGGTTAAGGGATGACGCTCTCCGAAGCTCCGAAAGAGATTGCCGGACACGGTCTTCTGGAGGGCAAGGTGGTTGTCGTCACCGCCGCGGCCGGAACCGGCATCGGTTCGGCGACCGCCCGTCGCGCCCTGGCGGAGGGAGCCGACGTGGTGGTGTCCGACCACCACGAGCGACGGCTGGGGGAGACCGCCGACGAGCTGGCGGCGCTGGGCCTCGGCCGGGTCGAGAAGGTGGTGTGCGACGTGACGTCCACCGCGCAGGTCGACGCCCTGATCGACTCCACCACCGCGCGCATGGGCCGCCTCGACGTGCTGGTCAACAATGCCGGGTTGGGCGGGCACACGCCGGTGGTGGACATGACCGACGACGAATGGGACCGCGTCCTGGACGTGACGCTGACGTCCGTGTTCAGGGCCACCCGCGCGGCGCTGCGGTATTTCCGCGAGGCGTCCCACGGCGGCGTAATCGTCAACAACGCCAGCGTGCTCGGCTGGCGCGCCCAGCACTCGCAGTCGCACTACGCCGCGGCCAAGGCCGGGGTGATGGCCCTAACGCGTTGCAGCGCAATCGAAGCCGTCGAGTACGGTGTCCGGATCAACGCCGTCTCGCCCAGCATCGCGCGGCACAAGTTCCTGGACAAGACGACCTCGGCCGACCTGCTCGACCGGCTCTCGGCTCAGGAGGCATTCGGGCGGGCCGCCGAGCCGTGGGAAATCGCTTCCACCATTGCGTTTCTCGCCAGCGACTACTCCAGTTACCTGACCGGAGAGGTGATTTCGGTATCCAACCAGCACGCGTGAGCCGGCCGGCTACGGCAACAGCCGACCGAGGCTCAAGAGGCCCGACAAGAAGCTGCCCATGTTCAGCAGCCCCGATTCGGCACCTATTTGTCCCCCAACCGCTGTGAATGCGCCCGGCAGGCCGATGTTGAAAAAGCCTGCCATACCAGAATTGACACCGCCGGCGTTGGCGATGTTGATTGTGTTTCCGATGCCCGACTCGAAGCCATTCAGGCCGGTGCTCCCGACCGCCGTGTTGAAGAAGCCTGAGATCAAGTGCTGTCCGTTGCCGCCGCCCGTGTTGAAAAAGCCCGAGATTCCGGCGCCCGTGTTGCCGAAGCCGGAGTTGGCGAGCCCCGAGTCGGTGGCGAACCCGACACCGTTGTTTGTGTTGCCGGCGTTCCAGAAGCCCGTGTTGAAGTTGCCCGCGTTCCCGTTGCCCGTGTTCGCGTTGCCCGAGTTCCCATTGCCCGTGTTCGCCACGCCCGAGTTCCCCATGCCGGTGTCTGAGCCGCCCGAGTTCCCGAAGCCTGCGGTTACGCTGCCCGCGTTCCCGATGCCGGTGTTCAGTGCATTCGCGTTCCCGATGCCGAAGTTCGCTTCACCGGAGTTCCCGATACCAATGTTGTTGGGGAGGGCCGTGCCATTGGCAAACACATTGGTGCCTGAATTGAACATGCCGATATTACCGTTGCCGGAGTTGAAGAAGCCGATGTTGTTGTTGCCCGAGTTCCCGAAGCCGATGTTGCCGGTGCCGGAGTTCAGCCCGTTGAAAGTGAACTGATTGGTCGCGGTGTTGAAGAAGGCATTGCCGATGCCGATCTCATTATTGCCGGTGAGCCCGAAGCCAATATTGTTGTTGCCGGTGTTTCCAGCACCCATGTTTCCAATGCCATTGTTTCCGAGGCCGACGTTGTTAGTGCCGGTGTTACCCATGCCCATGTTGTGGCCGGTGGTCAGGGTGCTGCCGAAGTTTCCGAACCCGACGTTGCCGGCACCGAAGTTTCCGGCACCGGAGTTCCCGCTGCCGAAGTTTCCGCTGCCCATGTTGTTGTTGCCGGTGTTTCCGTTGCCGATGTTTCCGGAGCCAGTGTTGCCGCTACCGACGTTGGCGTTGCCGTTGTTGCCATTGCCGATGTTCCCGGTCGTACCGATCTTGTTGCCGATGCCCAAGTTGGGCAGACCCGCCAGCACGTCTTGCAAGGTCTGCGCGGGTGTTAACTGCGCGGCCGCCGCCGCGGCCCCGGAGTAGTAGCCCGACATGGCCGACACATCCCGGGCCCACATCTCCTCGTACTCGCCCTCCAACTCGGCGATCGCCGGCGCGTTGAGGCCGAACCAGTTCGACATCACCATCTGCACGAACGAGTTCCGGTTCAGGTCCACCAGGAGCGGGTGCACGGTGGCCGCCTGGGCGGCCTCGAAGGCACTCACCACCGCGCGGGCCTGCCCGGCCGCGCCCGCCGCCTGGGCTGCCGCCGAATTCAGCCACCCGGTGTACGGGGTAGCCGCCTCCGCCATCGCCTGAGACGCCGGCCCCTGCCAGGCTTGACCGACCAACCCGGACGTGACTGCGGAAAACGACGACGCCGCGCTTCCCAGCTCCGAGGCCAGCCCGTCCCAGGCCGCTGCCGCCTCGAGCATCGGTGCCGAGCCGGCACCGGAAAACATCAGCAAAGAGTTAATCTCCGGGGGCAACACCATAAAGCTCATTACCGTGACCTCCTAGCCCTTCAGCAATCGCGACGGCAAAGCAGTAATTCACGCGGGGGGTGTCACAAACGACGTGGACCTTTCACTGCGATCGCTTTAGTCGCTCGTAACAAGCGCATCTCCACGTGTGATGAGATTACAACGACGCGGGCAGAACCGCCTTCGTTTTCATAGGACGCCTGCGTATATGACCGGTGACAAGCGGGTTGAAACCGCCGCGACCAACTTCGTCGAACCACGGGAGGTCGCGGAGTTACCGGAGAAGTGATTTGGGCGCAAGCCAGCGCCCGTGAACTTACGGCAACCGACTGAGGTCGAATAAGCCCGATACCGCCGTGCCGACGTTGAAGAAGCCCGAGTCGTAGCCGCTGACGGCGGACAAGAAGATGTTTTGGTTGTCCGGGATGGCGTGGTTTCCAATGCCGGAGACGTGCCAGTTGGCGAATGAGCCGCCGAGGGCCGTGTTGAAGAAGCCCGATATAGAGCCGTTGAAGCCTGTGCCGCCGGCGGCAGTGTTGAAGAAGCCCGAGATGTCTTCACCGCTGTTGCCGAAGCCTGAGTTGAGCATGCCGGAGCCGGTGGTGAAGCCGACGCCCGTATTCACATCGCCCGAGTTCCAAAATCCCGTGTTGACGGAACCCGAATTACCATCACCCGTGTTTATGCTGCCCGAGTTCCAGTTGCCGGTGTTATCGACGCCGTCATTGCCGAAGCCGGTGTTCTGGGCTCCGGAGTTCCCGAAGCCGGTGTTCGACTCCCACGAGTTTCCGAAGCCAGTGTTTCCGATGCCCGAGTTGCCGAAGCCGACGTTGTTACTGCCCGAGTTCCCGAAGCCGAAGCTGTTGAAGTGGTTTAGCGGCGATAGGGTATTTTCGCCAGAATTGAATATCCCGATGTTGCCGTCGCCGGAGTTGAAGAAGCCGATGTTGTTGGTGCCGGAATTCCCAAAGCCGATGTCGCCGGTGCCCGAGTTCAAGCCGCCCAAGTTGAATTGGTTAGTTGCGGTGTTGAAATAGGTGTTCCCGAAGCCGATCTCATTGTTGCCGGTAAGACCGAGGCCGATATTGTTGTTGCCGGTGTTCCCGCCGCCGATGTTCCCGTTGCCGAAGTTCCCGCCACCGAAGTTCCGGTTACCCGAGTTCCCGAAGCCGAAGTTGTTGTTGCCGTTATTTCCCATACCGACGTTTTGGCCCGGGTTTGAGCTGGTGACCCCGTCACCCCAGTTGCCGAAGCCGATGTTGCCGGTGCCGATGTTTCCGGCGCCGAAGTTGTTTTTGCCGCTGTTTCCGGCGCCGATGTTGTGGTCTCCGCTGTTCCCGCCGCCCGAGTTTGAATTCCCGGTGTTGCCGGTGCCGACGTTGCCGGTGCCCTCATTGCCAGTGCCGAGGTTAGCGCTGCCGATGTTGCCGATGCCGAGGTTGGGCAGGGTAGCCAGTATGTCCTGCAGGGTCTGCGCAGGCACCAATTGCGCGGCCGCCGCCGACGCCCCGCCGTGGTAGCCCACCATCGCGGACACGTCCTGGGCCCACATCTCCTCGTACTCGCCCTCAAGCTGGGCGATCGCCGGCGCGTTGAGGCCTAGCCAGTTCGACATCACCAGCTGCACAAGCGAATTGCGATTGAGCTCGACCATCAGCGGGTGCACCGTCGCCGCCCGCGCCGCCTCGAACACGCCGGCCACCGCGCGGGCCTGCGCGGCCGCGCCGGAAGCCTGGGCCGCCGCCTGACCGAGCCACCCCGCGTACGGTGTTGCCGCGGCCGCCATCGCCTGAGCCGCCGCACCTTGCCACGCCTGGTCGGTCAACCCCGAAGTGACCGCCGAGAACGACGACGCCGCCGACCCCAACTCCGAAGCCAAGCCGTCCCAAGCCGCCGCCGCGTCCAGCATCGGCGCTGACCCGGCGCCACTGAACATCAGCAGAGAGTTGATTTCCGGCGGCAACACCGCAAAGTTCGCCATTGACGACCTACCTCCCACACATTGCTCTCGCTCGTTACCGGACGCTGTGGCCGCCTGAATGCCGCCATCCGCGCGGAAATTACAGTCGGTCCGGTGCGCTACCGATCCCAACAAATACACCGAAGGCCTTGTGGGACAGCCTGCGTCGGTGGCGGGCTCACGACATCGGCAATTTTCCCTATTTTTGCTGGAAGCCGCTGTCCAGAATCGCGATGGTCAACTCGAGTTAGGGCACCAGCCGATTGAGGCTGAAGATGCCCGAGAGCAGGGCGCCCACATTGAAGAAGCCCGAGCCGTCGCCGGCCGTGCTGGCGCCGAGGAAGGAGTTCGGGATGCCGACATTCCCGATTCCCGAGAGCGCACCGGACACAGTGGTTCCGCCGCTTGCGCTGTTGAAGAAGCCCGACATGAATCCCGCCGTAATGGGTCCGGTGGCGGTATTGAAAAAGCCCGACTCGTTGATGCCGACGTTGCCGAAGCCCGAGTTGGTCAGGCCGGTGTCCGTGGTGGACCCGACCGCAGTATTCGTGTTGCCAGAATTCCAGAAACCCGTGTTGGTGGAGCCCGAATTCCCGTTGCCGGTGTTGATGTTGCCCGAGTTGTCGAAGCCGGTGTTGACGATGCCGGAGTTGCCGAAGCCCGTGTTGTTGGTGCCCGCGTTCCCCAAGCCGGTGTTCAAATCGAACCCGTTCCCAATGCCGGTGTTGAGCACGCCGGCGTTCCCAATCCCGACATTGCCGATGCCCGAATTCCCCAGGCCCACGTTGTTGAAGTGGGTCCCAGTAAGGTTGTTGGTGCCCGAGTCGAAGATGCCGATGTTGCCGCTTCCGGAGTTGAAGAAGCCGATGTTGTTGCTGCCCGAGTTTCCCAAGCCGATATTGCCGGCGCCGGAGTTAAGCCCGCCGAAGTGGAACTGGTTGGTGGTCCTGTCGAAGTAGGTGTTCCCGACTCCGATCTGGTTATTGCCGGTAAGCCCGAAGCCGATATCGTTGCTGCCGTTGTTGCCGCCGCCGACGTTGCCGCTGCCGGTGTTGCCCCCGCCCATGTTTCCGTTGCCGATGTTCCCGAAGCCGAAATTGTTGTTGCCGTTGTTACCCATGCCGACGTTGTTACCGGCGGTGATGGAACCGCCCACGTTTCCGAAGCCGATGTTTCCGGCGCCGCCGTTTCCGGCGCCGAAGTTGTTGTTGCCGATGTTTCCGCTGCCAACGTTGGCGTTGCCGGTGTTTCCGCCGCCGAAGTTCTGGTTACCGGTGTTTCCCTCGCCGAGGTTTTGGTTCCCGGTGTTGCCGGTGCCGAGGTTTGCGTTGCCGATGTTGCCGACGCCCAGGTTGGGCAGGGTGGCGAGGATGTCCTGGAGTGTCTGTGCGGGCGTGAGCCCGGCGGCCGCGGCCGACGCGCCGCCGTGGTAGCCCACCATCGCCGCCACGTCCTGGGCCCACATGGCCTCGTAGTCGCTCTCGAGTTGGGCGATCGCTGGGGCGTTGAGGCCGAACCAGTTCGACATCACCATCTGCACCAACGAGTTTCGGTTGAGGTCCACCAGGAGCGGGTGCACGGTCGCCGCCTGCGCGGCCTCGAAGGCGCTCACCACCGCTCGGGCCTGCCCAGCCGCCCCAGCCGCCTGCGCCGCCGCCTGGCTGAGCCACCCCGAGTAGGGGGCGGCCGCAGCCGTCATCGCCTGCGCCGACGCACCCTGCCAGGCTTGGCCCGCCAGGCCCGAGGTCACCGCGGAAAACGACGCCGCCGCCGATCCCAGCTCCGAAGCCAGGCCCTCCCAGGCGGCCGCCGCGTCCAGCAATGGCGCAGAACCCGCGCCACTGAACATCAGCAGAGAATTGATTTCCGGCGGCAACACCAAAAAACTCGCCATTGTGGCCTCCTACCCGTTTCCCCCAGTCGCCACGAAGCGACCGGTGCCCGAAGGGAAATCGAGAATTCGACGGAAATGCTACGGCGACACCGACCAGTATTTCCGGTTTTTGCGAGAACCCGTCGCGATATCTGCGCGACGCGCAGGCCGGCGACCACTCGGATTACCTGACCAGAGAGGTCATTTCGGCACCCGCGGTCAGTTAGGGCAACAGACTACGGAGATTCAGGAAGCCCGATAGTTCGGTACCCACGTTTAACACGCCGGAGTCGAGACCGCTGGTGAGGGTGCCGAAGATACTTGGTACGCCAGTGTTTCCGATCCCCGATATTGCGAAGTTGAGCGCGGTGCCGCCACTGGCCTTGTTGAAGAACCCGGACATCGTGCCGGCACCGGGGCCGCTTGGCGTGTTGAAGAAGCCCGACACATCGGTGCCGGTGTTGCCAAACCCTGAGCCGGTGAGGCCGGTGTTGATGGTAGATCCGACGGCCGTGTTCGCCTGTCCCGAATTCCAGAAGCCCGTGTTGATGTCGCCCGAGTTACCCTCGCCGGTATTGGTGCTGCCGGCGTTGTCGAAGCCGGTGTTGACATTGCCCGCGTTCCAAAAACCGGTGTTGTTTTCGCCAGAATTTCCGAAGCCGGTGTTGACCGTGTTGCAGTTTCCGATGCCGGTGTTACCGAGCCCCGAGTTACCCAAGCCGATGTTGCCGACGCTGGAGTTTCCGATGCCGATGTTGTTGAGGTGACCTGGCATAAGGAGATTGGCGCCGCTGTTGGAGATGCCGATGTTGCCGCTACCGGAGTTGAACAAGCCGATGTTGCCACTGCCGGAGTTTCCGAAGCCGATGTTCCCTGCACCCGAGTTGAGCGCGCCGACGTGGAACTGGTTGGTGGCTCTGTCGAAGTAGCTGTTCCCGATCCCGATCTGATTGCTGCCGGTAAGCCCGAAGCCGATGTCGTTGTTGCCGTTGTTGCCGCCGCCGATGTTGCCGCTGCCGGTGTTCCCGCCGCCGTAATTCCCGGCGCCGGTGTTTCCGAAGCCGACATTGTTATCGCCGGTGTTGCCCATGCCGACGTTGCTGCCGGTGGTCAGGGATGCACCGACGTTTCCGAAGCCGATGTTCCCGACGCCGGAGTTTCCGGCCCCCATGTTGCCGTTACCGAAGTTCCCCCCGCCCACGTTCCCGTTGCCGAAGTTCCCGCCGCCCGCGTTGTTACTACCCTTGTTTCCGTTCCCGATATTTTCACTGCCCCTGTTGCCGTTGCCCAGGTTGGCGTTGCCGATGTTGCCGATGCCCAGGTTGGGCAGGCTGGCCAGCAGGTCCTGCAGCGTTTGCGCGGGAGCCAATGCGGCAGCAGCGGCGGACGCGCCCGAGTAGTAGCCCGACATGGCCGCCACGTCTTGGGCCCACATGACCTCATAGTCGCCCTCGAGTTCGGCGATGGCCGGTGCGTTGAGGCCGAACCAATTCGACATCACCATCCGCACAAGCGAATTGCGGTTGAGATCCACCAGGAGCGGGTGCACGGTGGCCGCCCGCGCGGCCTCGAAGGCGCTGACCACCGCTCGGGCCTGCCCGGCCGCCGCAGACGCCTGCTCCGCCGCCGCGCCGAGCCATCCGCTATACGGCGCGGCCGCGGCCGCCATCGCCTGAGCTGCCGCTCCTTGCCACGCCTGGCCGGTCAATCTTGAGGTGACCGCCGAGAATGACGACGCCGCCGATCCCAACTCCGAAGCCAAGCCGTCCCAAGCCGCCGCCGCGTCCAGCATCGGCGCCGACCCGGCGCCACTGAACATCAGCAGAGAGTTGATTTCTGGCGGCAACGCCGCAAAGTTCACCATTGACGACCTACCTCCCACGCGCTTCACTCGTTGGTGGCTGGACGCTGCAGTACAGCCGGTCCGGTGCGCTACCGATCCCAACAAAGAGCCCGGCGCACGACGTGGGGACAGCGTGCGCCCGCTGCGATGCTCACAGCATCGGGAAATTTCCCTATTTTTGGGGCGGTGGACGCTGGTGTGGGTCAGCGATGTCGGGTCGCGTCACGATCCTCGAGCCGGGACGGCTGACAACGTCACCGCGTGGCCGGCGACGTCGCTAATGCGGGCCGCCCTAACCTGCTAACACTCGAGCGAGGCTGAAGAGACCCCCAAATTGGGTGCCCGTATTGAAGAATCCGGATAGCGAGCCGCTGAAGGTCGGGCTGAATGTGGGAACCCCGGTGTTGCCGATACCCGACATCGCGCCCCCGTTGATGACGGTGTTGAAGAAGCCCGACGCGAACCCGTCGGTGGCCGTGTTGTCGAAGCCCGAGACATTTGTGCCGGAGTTGTTGAACCCCGAGTGGCTGGCTCCGGTGTCCGTGGTGAAACCGAAGCCCGTGTTGACCAGGCCGGAATTCCACGCGCCGGTGTTGACGCCGCCCGAATTCCCCCAGCCGGTGTTCGTGGCACCCGAATTCCACCACCCGGTGTCGAAACCGCCGCCGTTCCCGAAGCCGGTGTCGAGCCCGCCCGAGTTCCCGAAGCCCGTGTTGACGTTGCTCGAATTCCCGAAGCCGAAGTTCCAGTCGCCCGCGTTTCCGAACCCGATGTTGCCGGCGCCCGCGTTCCCGAAGCCAAAGCTGTTGAGGTGGCCGGGCAAATGGGTGTTGCTGCCTGTGGAGAAGAAGCCGACGTTGCCGTTGCCGGAGTTGAAGAAGCCGATGTTGCCGGATCCGGAGTTCCCGATGCCGATGTTTCCAGCACCCGAGTTCAGCCCGCCGAAGCTGAACTGGTTGGTTGCGGTGTTGAAATAGGTGTTCCCGATGCCGATTTCGTTGCTGCCGGTGAGCCCGAAGCCGATGTTGTTGTTGCCGGTGTTCCCGCCGCCGATGTTGTTGTTCCCGGCGTTGCCGCCCCCGATATTGTTGTTGCCGGCGTTTCCAAGGCCCCGGTTCCCGTCCCCGGCGTTGCCCAAGCCCCAGTTGTTGCTGCCGGCGTTGCCGAAGCCCATATTGTGGCCGAGATCGGTGCTCGATCCGGGGTTAGAGCCGTTGCCGGAACCGATGTTTCCGTCGCCGTGGTTTCCGAAGCCGATATTCCCATTGGCCGGGACACCGGCAAAGCCGTTGCCGCCGCCGATGTTGTTGTTGCCGGTGTTTCCGCTGCCGAGGTTGCCAATGCCGGTGTTGCCGGGGCCGACGTTGGCGTTGCCCTTGTTGCCGATGCCGAGGTTCGGCAGCGTGGCGAGGATGTCCTGGAGGGTCTGGGCGGGGCTTAATCCGGCGGCCGCCGCCGACGCCCCGGAGTAATACCCGGACATGGCCGACACATCCTGAGCCCACATCGCCTCGTAGTCGCCTTCCAGTTCGGCGATCGCCGGCGCGTTGAGCCCAAACCAATTCGACATCACTGCCTGCACAAAGGAATTCCGGTTCGCCGCCACCGCCAGCGGATGGATCGTTGCCGCCTGCGCCGCCTCGAACGCACTGGCTACCGCCTGCGCCTGTGCCGCTGCGCCCGCGGCCTGGGCGGAGGCCGAGCTGAGCCAGCTCGCGTACGGACCCGCCGCGGCCGTCATTGCCTGTGCTGCCGGCCCCTGCCATGCCTGACCCGCCAGCCCCGAGATCACCGACGAAAACGAATCCGCGGCCGCCCCCAGCTCATCGGCCAGACCGTTCCATGCCGCAGCGGCCTGCAGCATTGGCGAACATCCGGCGCCGCTAAAGATCCGCACGGAATTGATTTCCGGGGGTAACACCAAGAAACTCATGACGGTTGACCTCCACGCTTCGACCCATTTATCGGCATCGGGGCCCCAACGTCGGAGAGATTACGACGCTGCCGAGGGCTTTCTCGCGGTTTTGGCTGATTTCCCCTCAGTTCGAAACCCGCGAATTTTCCGTCACCGTGGCGCGGAAACGCGAGCTACCGAGGCCGCGTCGGTGATGGGGCCAAGCGGCTCGCTGGCCGAGCAAGCGCTTGGTTGATACGCTGATCCGGTGGACCGAGTGACCGGTCAGGCTAACAGCCGGCGAGACGAGTTGCTTGCGCTCGCCGCGACCATGTTCGCCGAGCGCGGTCTGCGCGCCACCACGGTGCGCGACATCGCCGACGGCGCAGGCATCCTGTCCGGCAGCTTGTACCACCATTTCTCCTCCAAGGAGGAGATGGTCGACGAGCTGCTCCGCGAATTCCTGGAGTGGTTGTTCACCCGCTATCGCGAAATCATCGACAGCGAGCCCAATCCGCTGGAGCGGCTCAAGGGGCTGTTCATGGCGTCGTTCGAGGCGATCGAGGATCGCCACGCGCAGGTCGTCATCTACCAGGATGAGGCCAAACGGCTGCTGTCGCAGGCGCGGTTCTCCTACATCGAGGACATGAACCGCCAACAACGCAAGATGTGGGTCGAGGTGCTCAATCAGGGCATCGACGAGGGCTGCTTTCGGCCCGACCTCAATGTCGACCTTGTCTACCGTTTCATCCGTGACACCACCTGGGTGTCGGTGCGCTGGTATCAACCGGGCGGACCGCTCACCGCGCAGCAGGTGGGTCAGCAATATCTCGCCATTGTCCTTGGCGGCATTACCAAAGAAGGAGTCTGAAATATGGCTGAGGCGTACGTCATCGACGCTGTGCGTACCGCGGTCGGCAAGCGCAACGGCGCATTGGCCGGGATACATCCCGTCGACCTGGGCGCCCTGGGGTGGCGCGGACTGCTCGACCGGGTCGACGTCGACCCGGCCGCCGTTGAGGACGTGATCGCCGGTTGCGTCGACGCGATCGGCGGGCAGGCGGGCAACATCGCCCGGCTCTCATGGCTGGCCGCCGGCTATCCCGAAGAGGTGCCCGGCGTCACGGTGGACCGGCAGTGCGGTTCCAGCCAGCAGGCGATTTCCTTTGGCGCCCAAGCGATCATGTCGGGAACGGCCGACCTCATCGTGGCCGGTGGCGTGCAGAACATGAGCCAGATCCCGATCTCGTCGGCGATGACCGTTGGCGAGCAGTTCGGGTTCACCTCGCCCACAAGCGAATCCAAGCAGTGGCTGCACCGCTACGGCGACCAGGAGATCTCCCAGTTCCGCGGTTCGGAGATGATCGCCGAGAAGTGGAACCTGTCCCGCGAAGAGATGGAGCGATACTCGCTCACCAGCCACGAGCGCGCGTTCGCGGCGATCCGCGGCGGACATTTCGACAACGAAATCATCACTGTCGAAACGGAATCCGGACCCTTCCGGGTCGACGAAGGCCCGCGTGAGTCGTCGCTGGAGAAGATGGCCGGCCTGAAGACGCTCGTCGAGGGCGGTCGGCTGACGGCGGCGATGGCCAGCCAGATCTCCGACGGCGCCAGCGCGGTGCTGCTCGCCTCCGAGCAGGCCGTCAAAGACCACGGGTTGAAGCCCCGAGCCCGCATCCACCACATCAGTGCCCGCGCCGCCGACCCGGTGTTCATGCTGACCGGGCCCATCCCGGCCACCCGCTACGCACTGGAAAAGACAGGGCTGTCAATCGAAGACATCGACACCGTCGAGATCAACGAGGCGTTCGCGCCGGTGGTCCTGGCGTGGCTGAAGGAGATCAAGGCCGACCCCGAGAAGGTCAACCCCAACGGCGGCGCCATCGCCCTGGGTCACCCGCTCGGCGCGACCGGGGCCAAGCTGTTCACGACCATGCTCAACGAGCTCGAGCGCATCGGCGGCCGCTACGGTCTGCAGACGATGTGCGAGGGCGGCGGCACGGCCAACGTCACGATCATCGAGCGGCTCTAGTCCGTCCCCTTCCGCCGAGTGTGAAACTCACGACGCCCTAACGGCGTGTCGCGTCGTGGATTTCACACTCGCGGGGCTGTCGGTGTGGTTTGGCAGCATCGCGGCATGACGGAGCTGTTTCTGGGCAGTGAGGCCCTCGCGGCCAAGGCCATGCCGGAGCGGGCGATGCGCTCGCTCTACGAGCGTGTCTACCCAGGCGTCTACGGCTCCGGCGACATCGAATTGATGGCCCGTGACCGAGCGCAGGCTGCATGGCTTTGGTCGCGACGCAAGGCAGTCGTCGCGGGAAACTCGGCGGCGGCGCTCCTGGGGGCCAAGTGGGTGGACCCGGCATTGGATGCCGAGCTGATTCATGACAACCGCCACCCGCCGGCCGGCATCGTGGTGCACTCCGAGAGCTTGCTCCGGGGCGAGGTCGTCGACGTCAATGGCATGCCCGTAACCAGTCCGGCCCGAACGGCTTTTGACATTGGGCGGTGGACGTCCTCGCGGCTGCGGGCGGTGCAGCGGCTCGACGCGTTGGTGAACGCCACCGACGTCAAGGTGACCGACGTCGACGCAGTGATGGCCGCACATCGCGGCATGCGCGGACTGGCACGGCTGCGGGGCGTACTCCCGCTAGTCGACGGGGGTGCCGAGTCGCCCCAGGAGACGCGTACTCGGCTGATATTGATCGACGCCGGGCTTCCTACGCCGCAGACTCAGATCAGGGTGTGCGACGAATACGGCGACTTCGTTGCGCGCATCGACATGGGGTATCGCGAATTGCTTGTCGGCATCGAGTACGACGGACCCCAACACTGGACGGACCCGGCGCAGCGTCAACGTGACATCGACCGGCAAGTGGCATTGGCCGACCTGGGCTGGACCATCGTCAAGGTGAGCAACGACCTGCTCCGCTATCGGCAAGGCACCTTCACTGCCCGGGTCGTCGCCGCGATGCGTGCGGCGGGCTGGCGGCCGTAGCGCCCGAGCGTGCAACTCACGACGCTTCAACGGCGTGTCGCGTCGTAAATTGCACACTCGCGCAGGATGTTCCGTTGTGCCCGCGATCACCGCGCGGCCAGCACCAACGCGATTCCGCCCAAGGCCAGCAGCCAGCTGGTGAAGCTGCCCACCAGGAAGTACTCGGTGACCTCGTCGATCCCGACGTCACCGTTGCGGGTCTTTTGGGCGCTCAGCTCGGGAAAGCGAATGATGCCCTTGGCCGCGACGACGGCGCTGGCCGCGGCCACCTGCCCGCCGACGCCGAGGCTCAGGATCAGCAGGCGTTCCATCGGGCCCAGCAGCCTGCCGCCCTTGAGCCGGTCGGACGGCTGCGGCTCACCGGCCGGACGCACCGCGCCCACTGAGCCAAGAACCAGGCGCACCAACTGATTTCCGGTGGCGAACTGCACCAGCACCACGGCGACGATCATCAGCAGCCGGGTGGGCGTCACGTGGCTCAGCGGCAGTTGCGCCCAGCCGGACCACCGCGCGATCAGGCCGTGGACGGGAGAGGACCAGCCGGACAACCCGATCAGCAATATGAGCGCGGCGGCGAACACGGCCAACGGGACTGCCTGTCGTTTGCCGCTGCGCTCGGCGCGCACGCACAGCCACTCCCACACGACGGCAGCGGTGGCCGCCAGCACGAGCAGCGGGATATCGCCGCGATGCCACAGCGCACCCAGCGCCGCGCAGCCCGCCACCACGATCGGCGCGATCACCACGGGGAGCCACGCCGCGCGGACCGCCCGCCGACACAGGTCGGCAATCCCGAGCGCGATCAGCAGGACCGCGACGGCGCTCATGGCAAACTCCGAAGATATTGGGAGGCACGGACAATCAGGTCCAGACCGTCACGGGCCGCCCGTTGGGACACCGCGGAAGGGCTGATGCCCTCGGCCGCGGCGAGTTCCCTCTTGGTCCGGCCCGCCATCAAGCCCCTCACAATCCGTAACGATCTTTCATCGAGCGATCCAAGCAGATGGTCCCGACAAATCAGGGCGGCGTTGACCGCGGCAACGTCGGTGCGCGCGTCCTCGTCCGCCCGGAATGTGGTGCGCACCAGCGTGAAGCCGGGCTGGCGCTGGGACTCCGCCGTCTGCTGGATGGCCGCCCGGGCGGTCCACCAGCCCGGGCCGTCCTGGATCCGGGCGTCGGCGTCGAGGATGGCGACCGTGCCCCAGCCGATTCCGAACCGGACGTCCGTCTCGGGGGCAAGCAGCAGGCGCACCGTCAATGCCGCGTCGATGGCGGCACCCAGGGTGGGGTAGCTGCCCTGGAACTCATCGCCGACGGTGAACGCGGGCGGGTCGAGCGCGCCGTCGGCGACCTGCCGCAGGGCGGTGGCGACCCGCCGATGCAGCGCAGGCCGGTCGCGCGCGCGCCGCGACCCGACGACGTCGCCGATCATCGTCGCGCGCAGTGAAGGTACATCCTTCACCCTGACCATATGAAGATTATAGCTTCATTCATGCCGAATTTAGAAGAGGACTTAATCCCGTCCGGGCTCAGTTCGTCGCCTGGTCCGTGAGCTTGAGGTATCCATCGATGCCGACCCGCTCGAAAGTCCGTCGGCGTTGGGCCGACAGCATGGGCAGGGCCGTCGCCGCGTCGATGATCTCGGGCTGGCCCACCTCGTAGTCGTGGCCTTGGGACGCGATGGTCGCCCGTCCCGCCGCGCGGACGTTCTGCAACCAATCCACGTCGGTGCCGTAGGGCAGCGGTATGACGAAGCCATCGGCGATGCGCTCGGCCACGACCGGCGTGGTGTACTGCTTGCCGGAGCGCCGTCCGGTGTGTTTGATCGCGGCCGCGTACCAGTGCTTGTGCCCGGCCAGCTGCACCATCAGCGGGTTGAGCAGGTATTTGTTCGAAGCGCGAACGGCGTTCAAAAGCGGCGTGGGCCAGGACCCCGGTGTCAGCGCACTCATTGCTCCAGGATGGCGCGGCGCCACGCTCCGCGGCCAGGGCCCTTAGTCCACGGCTGACGGTTCTTCGACCAGCGCCGTCGCGGCCTTCAAGTGGGCGATCGCGTCGCGGACGATCGATTCGATCAGCTCGGCGCACGACGGCAGGTCGTCCAGGATGCCGGCCACCTGGCCGGACGCCAGCACGCCGGCCTCGGTGTTGCCCTCGACCAGCCCCGCCTTGAGCAGCATCGGGGTGTTCGCCGCCATCACCACCTGCGACCAGGTCAGCTCCTTGCCGTGGCGCATCGCCAGGCCGTCGCGGATCATCGATGCCCACGTCATCTGCGACATGTTCTTGAACTTCGCCGCGTTGCGCACCGCTGCGGCCAAACCCCTTACCGGCGAGCCGCTTTCCAGCTTCTCGACCAGCCCGGTCCGCAGCACCCGATGCGGCATGCCGTCGACTCGCGTGGTGACGACCGTGCCGTCCAGCGCGGCCTCGAGGTAACGCCGTTTGACCGCGTCGGGCACGGTGGAATCGGAGGTGAGCAGGAACCTCGTGCCCATCGCCACGCCGGCGGCGCCGTAGGACAACGCCGCCGCGAGGCCGCGCCCGTCGAAGAATCCGCCCGCCGCGATCACCGGGATCCCCGTGCCCTGCACGGCGTCCAACACGGACGGCAGCAGCAGGGTCGTCGCAACGGGCCCGGTGTGCCCGCCGCCCTCGCCGCCCTGCACGATCATCGCGTCGGCGCCCCAGCCCGCGACCTTGCGCGCGTGTTTGGCCGCGCCGATCGATGGGATGACCACCGCCCCAGCATCTTTGAGCCGGGCGATCAGTTCCTGCTTGGGTGCCAACGCGAAGGACGCCACCTTGACGCCTTCGCGGATCATCAACTCGACGCGATCACCCGCGTCGGCGGCGTCGGCGCGGATGTTCACGCCGAACGGTTTGTCGGTCGCCGCCTTGACCTTGGTGATGGCGGTCGCCAACTCGTCCAGCGTCATGGTCGCCGAGGCCAGGATGCCCAGTCCTCCGGCATTGGCCGTGGCGGAAACCAGTCGGGCGCCGGCCACCCAGCCCATCCCGGTTTGCACCACCGGATGCTCGACGCCGACCAGCTCGGTCAGCGGCGTGCGCAGCCTAGTCATGAACGGATCTCTCTGTCGCGCAGTGCCTTCGGATCGATGACCTCACGGATCAGGCGCAGCTCGTCATCGGTCGGAAGCCGGGTCTCCTCCGCCTCGTTGAGGCCGTCCACCTCGAACGACGTGTTCTCCCGGACGTCGTCGGGCGACACACCGGGGTGCAGGGACACCGCCCGCATCGTCCTGCCGGGGCCTTTGAAGTCGAACACCCCGAGGTTGGACACGACCCGATACGGGTTGGCGAACCGGAACGCCGGGTTGTCCGGATCGATCTTGTCCCAGCCGATGCCGCACACCACGTCGACCGCTTCGCAGAACACCCGCTTGGAATGGTTTCCCACCCAGTAACTGGTCGCGTGGTTGATCGCATTGCCGGGCGCGCCGCGCAGGCCGAACATCTGCCGGGTGGGGTGCTGCAGCGGGCCGAACGCCGAGATGTTCTGGTTGCCAAAGCGATCCACCTGATTGGCGCCCATCACGACGTGCCGGCGCCCCCAGGCCAGGGTCTCGAACACCCGGCCGAACGGCATCCAGCCCTCGATCGCGCCGGTCTTGCCCAGCGCCGGGGTGTCCGCCAGCAACTGCGCCTCGCCATCGGTCAGCAGGATGTCCGGCGAGAACGTTAGCCGGGCTAGCCGCGCGCCGACGGACGCCATGTTCGTCATCGGGCTGATCATGATTTCGCCCGCGTCCCTGAACAACTCGGCGCAGGCGACCGCGCAGACCTCCGCTCGGGTGCTCATTTCGCGGCCTCCTCTGCAAATGCGCGGACCGCCGCCTGGTAGTCGTCCTCGCCACCCGACAGGTAGGTCTGGACGAAAGCTTGCCAGCCCTCGTCGGTGGACGCCGCCTCGGCGTAGTGGCGCTGAAACTTCTCGTCGCGCCCGTAATCGGGTGCGGCGGTGGTGAAGTGGGCGCCGCCGGGTGCCTCCACGACCGCGTCGACCATCATGCGGTTCACCAGCAGCGCCTGGGGTGGGACCGCCTTGACCAGTTCCTCGGTCGACACGACGCGCTCCACCGACAGGTAGCGCTTGTCGGCCGCCATCAGGAAGAGGTCGTCGAAGTAGGGGTCGATGCCGCTGTAGGCCGCATTGCCTTGGCTGTCACCGAGATTGAGATGCACAAATGCGGCGTCCAGGCGCAGGGCCGGCATCGCGAGCAGCGTCTCGTGCCCGCCGCCGGGCGCGGGGTACGGGCTGGTGACCGTCCGCAGCTCACCCTCCCAGAAGTCGGGAACCGAACTGCCCAGCCCCGCGCGGATCGGCAGGAACGGCAGGCGCTGCGCCGCCGCCTGCAACCCGCAGCGCAGCATGCCCTCGTCCATCTCGCGCGCTTCGATGGCGCCGCTGGTGCGGGCCTTGGCGAACCACGGGTCGTAGAACGGCGCGGAGTCCAGCGACACGAAGCCGTAGTAGACGCGCTTGACTTTGCCCGCCGAGCACAGCAGACCGAGGTCGGGTCCGCCGTAGGTGACTATCGTCAGGTCCGTGACGTCGGTGCGCAGCATCGCCCGCACGAAGGCCATCGGCTTGCGCCGGGAGCCCCAGCCGCCGATGCCGATCGTCATGCCGCTGCGCAATTGTGCGACTGCGTCGTCGAGGGTGGTCCGCTTGTCGCTCACGACTTTTCACCCTTCGTCGTGCCGGCGAACGCATCGCGGTGCTCGTCGGCCACCCCGGCGAGGTTGAGCTCGAACGTAAACCCCTGCTCCATGCGATAACTCGAGTTGACCCGTTGCACGTCGATGAGGTTGAGAGCCTCCTTGGCCGCGCGGATGACGCGGGTGTCCTTGGCGGCGATGTCGCGGGCGACCCGTAAAGCGGCCTCGTCCAGCTGATCCCGGGGCACCACCTCGTGCACCGAGCCGAAGTGATGCAGGGTGGCGGCGTCGACGGTGGCGGCGGTGAAGAAGAGCCGCCGCATCAGGTGCTGCGGCACCAGCCGCGACAGGTGCGTCGCCGCGCCCAGCGCGCCGCGTTCGACCTCCGGCAGCCCGAACGTGGCGTCGTCGGAGGCCACGATGACGTCGGAATTGCCCACCAGGCCGATGCCGCCGCCGACGCAGAATCCGTTCACGGCCGCGATCACCGGCACGGCGCATTCGTAGACCGCGCGAAAGGCGGCGAAGCAGCCGCGATTGGCATCGATCAGCGCGGTAAATCCCTCGGTGCGCTGCATCTCTTTGATGTCCACACCGGCGTTGAAGCCCCGGCCTTCGGCCCGCAGGATCACCGCGTGGGTCTCGGGATTGGCGCCGGCGGCCGTGACCGCGTCGGCCAGTTCGAACCATCCGCGCGATGGGATGGCGTTGACGGGCGGGTAGTCGACGGTGACCGCGACGATGCCCGGTTCGGTGGTGGTGGTTGTGATGGGCAAGGTGCCACTTCCTCGTGGGGTAACTACCTAAGCAAGCACTTGCTTGGTACGCTAGCACAGTGACTCCCGCCGAAGCAGGCTCGCCCCGTTCGGAAGGCATCAACCTGGGGCTGGCGGGGCGGGTGGTTCTCGTTACGGGTGGCGTGCGCGGCGTGGGCGCCGGCATCAGCGCGGTTTTCGCCAAACAGGGCGCCACCGTGATCACCTGCGCCCGCCGGCCCGTCGAGGGCTCGCCGTACGAGTTTCACCCGTGCGACGTGCGCGACGAGGATGCCGTCAAGTCGTTGATCGACTCGGTCGTCGACAAACACGGCCGGTTGGACGTCGTCGTCAACAACGCCGGGGGGTCGTCCTACGTGCTGACCGCGGAGTCCAGCGCGAAGTTCAACCGCAAGATCATCGAGCTCAATCTCATTGGCGCGCTGCTGGTTTCGCAGTGCTCCAACGACAAGATGCAGGACCAGCCGGCGGGCGGGTCGATCGTCAACATCTGCAGCCTGTCCGGGCGGCGGCCGTCGCCGGGCACCGGCGCCTACGGGGCCGCCAAGGCCGGCCTGGAGAGCCTCACGCAGACCCTGGCGGTGGAATGGGGACCCAAGGTGCGGGTCAACGCCTGCGTGGTCGGGATGGTGGAAACCGAACAGGCCGACCTGTTCTACGGTGACGCCGAGTCGATCGCCGCGATATCGAAGAACGTGCCACTGGGCCGGCTGGCCAAACCGGAGGATGTCGGCTGGGCCGCAGCGTTTTTGGCCTCGGATGCGGCGTGCTACATCAGCGGTGCCTCGCTGGAGGTGCACGGCGGCGGGGAGCCGCCGCACTACCTGGCCACCACAAACGCGAGCGCGATCAAGTAGAGGAGACAACGGATATGGGGCTAGTTGACGGCCGGGTCGTCATCGTCACCGGAGCGGGCGGCGGCATCGGTCGCGCGCACGCGCTCGCCTTCGCGGCTGAGGGCGCTCGCGTGGTGGTCAACGACATCGGGGTAGGCCTGGACGGTTCGCCCGCGGGCGGCGGCAGCGCCGCGCAGGGCGTGGTCGACGAGATCACCGCGGCCGGTGGCGAGGCCGTCGCCGACGGGTCCAACATCGCCGACTGGGACCAGGCCGCCGGCCTCGTCCAGACCGCCGTCGAAACCTTCGGTGGCCTAGACGTTTTGGTGAACAACGCCGGCATCGTCCGCGACCGGATGATGGCCAACACCAGCGAGGAGGAGTTCGACGCCGTCATCGCGGTGCACCTCAAGGGGCACTTCGCCACGATGCGGCATGCGGCCTCGTATTGGCGCGGGCTCTCCAAAGAGGGCAAAACCGTCGACGCGCGGATCATCAACACCAGTTCCGGTGCGGGCCTTCAGGGCAGCGTCGGGCAGGGTAACTACAGCGCCGCCAAAGCGGGCATCGCGGCGATGACGCTTGTCGGCGCCGCCGAGATGGGGCGGTACGGCGTGACCGTCAACGCGATCGCGCCGTCGGCCCGGACTCGCATGACCGAGACCGTCTTCGCCGAGATGATGGCCACGCAGGGCCAGGATTTCGACGCCATGGCGCCGGAGAACATCTCCCCGCTGGTCGTCTGGCTGGGCAGCGCCGAATCCCGGGACGTCACCGGCAAGGTGTTCGAGGTCGAGGGCGGCAAGATCCGGGTCGCCGAAGGCTGGGCGCACGGCCCGCAGATCGACAAGGGTGCCCGGTGGGATCCGGCCGAGCTCGGACCCGTCGTCGCCGACCTGCTCGCCAAGGCGCGGCCGCCGGTCCCGGTCTACGGGGCCTAGCCTCCCGCGGCGCTGGGCGCACCGAATGCGGCTCTGCCGCAGAATATCTCGCGCGTCCTGGCGCGTTTCTTCTTAAACGCGATAGTCTGCGTTCCGGGCGGCGCGTCCGGGTATGGCGGGATGCCGTCTGGCCGCGGAACCAATGGAGGTTTCAGATGTCCTATCTCGTCGCGATGCCGGAGAACCTGAATTCGGCGGCAACAGAGTTAGCCAGTATCGCTGGAACGCTCAACGTCGCGAATGAGTCCGCCGCTGTTCGGACCACGGGGATCATGGCCGCGGCCAAGGATGAGGTGTCGGCGGCGATCGCGGCGTTGTTTTCCGAGCACGCCCGAGCCTTTCACGCGGTAAGCGCGGAAGCGGAGGCGTTTCACCAGCGGTTTATTCAGGCGCTGACGGCGGCTGCGGGGGCCTACGCGGGCGCGGAGGCGGCCTGCGCGTCGAATTTGGGGCAGGTGCTGGCCGCCGTCGGTGCGGGAACCGGAGTCAACGGCCTGCTCGCTGGACCTAGTGCCACCAGCGCCGCGAACGTGGCATTGATCATCGGCGGCAGCGGGGAGCCGATACCTACCCCGGACTTCATCACGAAGAATTTCAACCTTTACATCGCGCCCTTTTTCCAGAATTTCACGCCACAACCCCTATTCACACCCGAAGGGAATTACGGGCTGTACACCGGGGTCAAGAGTTTGACGCTGGACATGTCGGAAGCCCAAGGTGTCCAGATTCTCGATCAAACGATTTTGCAGCAGGTCGCCGCGGGCAACACCCTCGTTGTCAAAGGCGAGTCGCAGAGTTCGACGATCTCGTCCATGGTGATGCCCCTGCTCGCGTCCCAGGGCGTCCCGACGTCGGCCGTCTCCTTTGTGCTGACCGGCGATCCCAACGCTCCCAACGGCGGACTCTTCGAACGGTTGAACGGCTTGAGCATCCCGGCTCTCGGCATCACGTTCAACGGCCCTACCCCGGACAATCTGTACCCGACCACCATTTGGACGCAGGAATACGACGGCTTCGCCGATGTCCCGCAGTACCCAATTAATTTGTTGTCGGATCTCAACTCGCTCGCGGGGATCTACTACGTGCATCCCACCTACACCGATCTGACCCCCACCCAGCTCGGAACGGCGATCCAATTGCCGACCGTGGGCCCGACCATGACCACCTACGAGATGATCCCCACCCAGAATCTGCCGCTGCTGGAACCGCTTCGCGCGATCCCGGTCGTAGGCAATCCACTGGCCGATCTGATCCAACCGGACCTGAAGGTGCTGGTGAATCTGGGCTACGGCGACCCCAATTACGGTTGGTCGCAAGGTCCAGCCAACGTGCCGACCGAGTTCGGGCTTTTCCCACCCCTCAGCGACGTAGAAAAAGTGCCCGGCCTGCTCGCCTCGGGTACCCCGCAGGGGATCGCCGACTTCACGCACGACATCTCCGCCGAATTCTCGTCAACCGGGTCGCTCGCGTCGTCGGTGGGTTCGCTGACCATGCCCTCGTCGGGGCCAACAGCAACCACGTTGCCCAGCCTGGCCGACCTCGTCTCCGCGCTGTCACCCGTCAACGTCGCCGGCAACATCTACCACGCGGTGAATACGCTGTCGGGCGCGGCCTCGGATGCCTATTCGATTCTGTTGCCCACGGCCGATGTCGCCAATGCGCTCGTGACGAGTCTGCCGGCGTACGACCTGACGCTGTTCGCCGACGGGCTTCAATCGGGGAACCTCGTGGCCGCCATCGGCCAACCCATCGCGACCGACACCTACCTCATCCCGCTGGCCGGCGCCTTCGAAGCGTTCGCCGTGATCGGTCAGGCCGAAACCGTCATCGGCGACCTGTCAAACCTCATCACGTAGGATCCGCCTGAGCCGAACGTGCACTGGCGGATGTGTTTTCGGCGATTTTCCGCCATCAGTGCACGTTCGGCGGAACGCTACGGTTCGCAGATGACGATCGGGATGGTCCGGTCTGTCCAGGACTGGTAGTCGTCGTAGGACGGGTACATGTCCACCAATTGCGGCCAGTAGTGGGCGCGTTCCTCGTCGGTGGCGTCGCGCGCGGTCAGGTCGAGCACCTCTTTTTTGATCTGCACCTGCACCTTGGGGTTGGCCTTGAGGTTCAGATACCACATCGGGTTCTTGGCGGCGCCGCCCTTGGACGCCGCGACGATCACCCGGTCGCCGTCGCGCAGGAAGTACAGCGGGCTGACCCGGGGCTCGCCCGTTTTGCGCCCGGTGGTGGTCAGCAGGGCGACGGGGATTTTCTGGAAGGTGCCGCCGAGGCCCTCGCCGCCGTTGCGGCGATACATGAACGTGTTGAGGCGCGACATCCACTTGATCAGAAAATCGGCGTACGGCGAGTCGTGAAACCGCGGGGGTGATTTCGGCATGACTGTAGATCCTACGGTCGGGCTAGCGCTGAATGAATGGACGCAAACTGGCCCTGATGTGATGGATCAGCCCGTCCTCTTCCGGTATCACGAAAGTCTCGTCGACCCGCGACGCTACTCGCCGCCCGCCGAACGCGACCTTGGTCAGCACGTCGTACACCGCTCGCACCTCGTCGCCGGATACGGTGTACTGCGGCGGCGTCGTGGCCGAGATGATGCGGTATTGCGGTCCGCGATTTAGGCTGCGCCGCAAGTGATTTCCGGAGAACCCGGATTTGAGGCCCACCTCGATCCGGACGCAGTCCGGCGCGAACGGGACGGCGTCGGCGTCGTGGGTGACCAGCGCGTCGATGTATGCCTGGGCCGCCGCGATGCGGTCGGCCTCGGAGACGCCCACTACTAGATGCGTTCGATGATGGTGCCGGTCGACAGGGCGCCGCCCGCACACATGGTGATCAGCGCGGTCGTCTGGTCGGTGCGCTCGAGCTCGTGCAGCGCGGTGGTGATCAGCCGGCTGCCGGTGCTGCCCACGGGGTGCCCGAGCGCGATGGCGCCGCCGTTCACGTTCACCCGGTCCATGTCGGGCTCGTGGACCCGCGCCCAGGACAGCACCACCGAGGCGAAGGCCTCGTTGATCTCGGTCAGGTCGATGTCGCCGATCTTCATGCCGGCCTTCTCCAGCACCTTCGCCGTCGACTGCACCGGGCCGTCCAGGTGGTAGTAGGGCTCGGCGCCGACAAGCGCCTGGCTGACGATCCGGGCCCGGGGCCGCAGCCCGAGCGCCTTGGCCTTATCCTCGTCCATCCACAACACGGCGGCGGCGCCGTCGGAAATCTGCGACGACGTGCCCGCCGTGTGGATCCCGCCCTCGAGGACCGGCTTGAGCTGGCTCAGGCCCTCCATCGTGGTCTCGCGCAGGCCCTGGTCGCGGGAGACCATGTGGCGCTCGCTAGTGGGCTGCTTCTGCTCGTCGAGCACCGGCGCCTCGATCGGTGAAATCTCCCGGTCGAAACGGCCCTCGTCCCACGCCCGCTTGGCACGCAGCTGCGACTGGAATCCCCAGGCGTCGATGTCGTCGCGGGTTATGCCGCGGCGCTTGGCGATTCGCTCGGCGGCGGTGAACTGGTCGGGCAGGTCGATATCCCACGACTCGGGCCGCAGGATGCTGCGGTCGGGGCCGGCATTGGCGCCGAGTCCGACGCGGCTCATGGCCTCGATCCCGCACGCGATGCCGACGTCGATGGCACCCGCCGCGATGAGACCCGCGACCAGGCCGTTGGCCTGCTGGCTGCTGCCGCACTGGCAGTCCACGGTGGTGGCGCCGACGTGCTCCGGCAGCCCGGCGACGAGCCAGCTCACCCGGGTGATGTTGTTGGACTGCTCGCCGTATTGGGTGACGCAGCCGCCGACGACCTGTTCCACGTCGCCGGCGTCGATACCGGCCTTTTCGACCAGTGCCTTTTGCACCGCGCCCAGCAGCTCGGTGGCGTGCAGTCCTGAGAGCCAGCCGTTGCGCTTGCCGATCGGGCTGCGGGTGGCTTCGACAATTACCGGGTTACCCATGCCGTCAGGCTAGAACACGTTTCATTACTATGACAAGCGACGATGGGTCGGCGCCTTTTTTCTACGGTGGAGGCATGTTTTACTGGCAACAGAGCTCCACTAGGAGAGCTAGTGTCCTGGGATCGCCAATCACTGGGGAAGCCGCAGAGCCAGTCGCAGGACCAGCATAGGGACCAGCAGTAAGGAGAAGTAGCGTGCCCAGCCCCAACCTTCCGCCCGGGTTCGATTTCACCGACCCGGACATCTACGCGGAGCGGATTCCCGTCGAAGAGTTTGCGGAGGTGCGCTCGACCGCGCCGATCTGGTGGAACGAGCAGGCCCCGGGCCACGGCGGCGGGTTCAACGACGGCGGTTTCTGGGCGATCACCAAGCTCAACGACGTCAAGGAAATCTCGCGGCGCAGCGACGTCTTCTCCAGCTACGAGAACTGCGTGATCCCGCGGTTCAACGACGACATCGCGCGCGAGGACATCGAGCTGCAGCGGTTCGTCATGCTCAACATGGACGCGCCGCACCACACTCGGCTGCGCAAGATCATCTCGCGCGGCTTCACGCCGCGGGCGGTCGGGCGGCTGGAGGACGAGCTCCGGGAGCGCGCCCAGAAGATCGCCCGGGACGCGGCGGCCGCCGGTTCCGGGGACTTCGTCGAGCAGGTGTCCTGCGAGCTCCCGCTGCAGGCGATCGCCGGCTTGCTCGGGGTGCCGCAGGAGGACCGCGAAAAGCTGTTCCGCTGGTCCAACGAGATGACCGGAAATGACGATCCCGAGTATGCCGACATCGACCCCAAGACGTCGTCGTTCGAGGTGCTCAACTACGCGATGCAGATGGCGGCCATCAAGGCGGAGAAGCCCGGCGACGACATCGTCACCACGCTGATCAACGCCGACATCGACGGGGAAAAGCTTTCCGACGACGAGTTCGGCTTCTTCGTGATGATGCTCGCGGTGGCCGGCAACGAGACCACGCGGAACTCGATCACTCAGGGGATGATGGCGTTCGCCGACTTCCCGGACCAGTGGGAGCTGTTCAAGAAGGAGCGCCCGGAGACCGCTGCCGACGAGATCGTCCGGTGGGCCACCCCGGTCACCTGTTTCCAGCGGACCGCTCTGGAGGACTACGAACTCTCCGGTGTGCAGATCAAGAAGGGCCAACGGGTGGTGCTGTTCTACCGGTCGGCCAATTTCGACGAAGAGATCTTCGACGACCCCTACACCTTCAACATCCTGCGGGATCCCAACCCGCACGTCGGTTTCGGTGGCACCGGTGCGCACTACTGCATCGGCGCGAACCTGGCCAAGCTGACGATCAACCTGATCTTCAACGCCGTGGCTGATCACATGCCGGACCTGAAGCCGATCTCGGAGCCGGAGCGGCTGCGCTCGGGCTGGCTCAACGGCATCAAGCGCTGGCAGGTGGACTACACCGGTAAATGCCCGGTGGCGCACTGACAATGGACTTCGATCTCACCGCCGAGCAGCAGGCCGTCGCCGACGTCGCGACGTCGGTGCTGGACCGGGATCTTTCGTGGGAGGCACTGGTCAGCGGGGGCGTGACGGCGCTCCCGGTGCCCGAACGCCTCGGGGGCGACGGCGTGGGTCTGCCCGAGGTCGCCACAGTGCTGACCGAAGTCGGCCGCCACGGCGCCATCACGCCGGCGCTGGCCACACTGGGTTTCGGTGTGCTGCCGCTGCTCGAGCTGGCGTCCGATGAGCAGCAGGACCGTTACCTGGCCGGGGTCGCAAAGGGCTCGGTGTTGACCGCGGCGCTCAACGAGCCCGGCGCGGCGCTGCCCGACCGGCCCGGCGTCACGTTCGCGGGCGGGCGGTTGTCCGGCACCAAGATCGGCGTGGCCTATGCCGAGCAAGCGGATTGGATGATCGTGACCACCGACAGCGCGGTGGTGGTGGTGTCGCCCAAGGCGGATGGCGTGCGGCTGGTAGGCACGCCGACGTCGAACGGTTCGGACGAATACACGGTCACGTTTGACGGTGTGGCGGTTAGTGATTCGGACGTGTTGGCGGGTGCCGACAGTAACGGGCCGCGCCGGGTGAACCAGCTGGCGCTGGCCGCGGTGGGCGCGTTCGCCGACGGGTTGGTGGCAGGGGCGCTGCGCCTGACCGCCGACTACGTCGCGAACCGCAAGCAGTTCGGCAAGCCGCTGTCGACGTTCCAGACCGTGGCGGCGCAGCTCGCGGAGGTCTACATCGCCTCGCGCACCATCGATTTGGCGTCGAAGTCGGTGGTGTGGCGGCTGTCCGAAGGGCGTGACGCCGACAGCGACCTGGACGTCCTGGGTTACTGGATAACGTCGCAGGCACCGCCCGTGATGCAGACCTGCCATCACCTGCACGGCGGCATGGGCATGGACATCACGTATCCCATGCACCGGTACTACTCCACGATCAAAGACCTGACCCGCCTGCTGGGCGGGCCGACTCTTCGCCTCGACCTGGTGGGAGCGCAATGTTCATAGACCTGACCCCCGAGCAGCGACAGCTGCAAGCCGAACTGCGGGAATACTTTTCGAACCTGATCTCGTCCGACGAGATGAAGGCGATGGAGCAGGACCGGCACAACGAGGCCTATCGCGCGGTGATCCGGCGAATGGGCAAGGACCGAAAGCTGGGGGTGGGGTGGCCAAAGGAGTTCGGCGGCTTGGGCTTCGGCCCGATCGAGCAGTCGATCTTCGTCAACGAGGCGCACCGGGCCGACGTGCCGTTGCCGGCGGTGACGCTGCAGACCGTGGGTCCGGTTCTGCAGCAGTTCGGCAGCGAGGCGCAGAAGAAGAAGTTCCTGCCGGCGATTTTGGCCGGTGAGGTCCATTTCGCGATCGGCTACACCGAGCCCGAGGCGGGCACCGACCTGGCGTCCCTGCGGACCACCGCGGTGCGCCAGGGCGACGAGTACATCGTCAACGGCCAGAAGATTTTTACCACCGGAGCCCATGACGCCGACTACATTTGGCTGGCCTGCCGCACCGACCCGGAAGCCGTGAAGCACAAGGGCATCTCGATCCTGATCGTCGACACGAAGGATCCCGGATACTCTTGGACGCCGATCATCCTGTCCGATGGCGCCCATCACACCAACGCCACGTACTACAACGACGTCCGGGTGCCCGCCGACATGCTGGTCGGTGAGGAGAACGGCGGATGGCGGCTGATCACCACGCAGCTCAACAACGAGCGGGTCATGTTGGGCCCCGCGGGCCGCACCGCCGGCATCTACGACCGGCTGCACGCCTGGGCGTCCAAACCGGGTGGCAACGGTGTCACGCCGATCGACCACGAGGACGTCAAGCGGGCGCTCGGGGAGATCTACGCTATGTGGCGGATCAACGAGCTGCTGAACTGGCAGGTCGCCGCCGCGGGTGAGGACATCAACGTGGCCGACGCCGCGTCGACGAAAGTCTTTGGCACCGAGCGCATCCAGTACATCGGCCGACTCGCCGAGGAGGTCGTCGGCAAGTACGGGAACCCGGCGGAACCGGACACCGCCGAGCTGCTGCGTTGGCTGGACTCGCAAACCAAGCGCAACCTGGTAATCACCTTCGGTGGAGGCGTTAACGAAGTGATGCGTGAAATGATCGCGGCCGCCGGCCTCAAGGTGCCGCGGGTGCCCAGATGACGGACGCGGACACCATCAAGAAGGCCGTCGCCGAGATCACGTCCACCGTCGTAGCCGCGCCCCGCACGGGCCGGGATCCGGTGAACCAACCCATCATCAACAACTGGGTCGAGGCCATCGGCGACCGCAACCCGATCTACACCGACGAGGCCGCGGCGCGCGCCGCCGGCCATCCCGGACTAGTGGCGCCACCGGCGATGATCCAGGTGTGGACGATGTTCGGCCTGGGCGGTGAACGTCCGACCGACGATCCCATGGGCCCCATCATGGAACTGTTCGACGACGCAGGCTATGTCGGCGTGGTCGCCACCAACTGTGAGCAGACCTACCACCGTTATCTGCGGCCGGGCGAGCACGTGACCGTCCACTCCGAAATGCGCGACGTGGTCGGCCCCAAGCAGACGGCGCTCGGTGAGGGCTGGTTCATCAACCAGCACATCACCTGGCGCGTCGGCGACGAGGGCGTCGCCGAGATGGCCTGGCGGATACTCAAATTCAAGCCTCGCGAGGCTGCCGCGACGCCGTCTTCGGTGCCGGAGGATCTGGACGCCGACGCCATGATGCGCCCCGCGGTGTCGCGCGACACCGCCTTCTTCTGGGAAGGCGTGGCGGTTCACGAGTTGCGTATTCAGCGGCGGCCCGACGGAAGCCTGCAGCACCCGCCGGTGCCGGCGGTGTGGCAGGACAAAGATCAGCCGATCGACTACGTGGTCGCCGGCGGTACCGGCACGGTGTACAGCTTCGTGGTGCACCACGCGCCGAAGGTGCCCGGGCGCACGCTGCCATTCGTCATCGCGCTGGTGGAACTCGAAGAGGGTGTCCGCATGCTGGGCGAGCTGCGGGGGGTGGACGCCGCCGCGGTGAAGATCGGAATGCCAGTCCGGGCAACCTATATCGACTTTCCCGCCGGCGAGTCCGGCCCCGAATGGACCCTGTACGCATGGGAGCCCCAAGCATGAGCGCACCCGCCATCGATGTGGGTACGAAGCTGCCCGAGCTCAAGATCGAAGGCACCCCCACGTTTATCATCTCGACGGCCATCGCCACCCGCGACTTCCAGGACGTGCACCACGACCGGGATTTGGCGCAGGCCAAGGGATCCAAGGACATCTTCGTCAACATCCTCACCGACACCGGGCTGGTGCAGCGCTTCCTGACCGACTGGGCGGGGCCGACGGCGTTGATCAAATCGATCGGGCTGCGGCTGGGCGTGCCGTGGTACGCCTACGACACGATCACCTTCTCCGGTGAGGTTACGGCGGTGGAGGACGGGCTGATCACGGTGAAAGTGGTGGGCCGCAACAGCCTTGGCGACCATGTCATCGCTACCGCCACGCTCACGATTGGGGACGCCTAATGCTGTCGGGTAAGGCCGCCATCGTCGGCATTGGCGCTACCGACTTCTCGAAGAATTCCGGCCGAAGCGAGCTGCGGCTTGCGGCCGAGGCGGTCCTTGATGCGTTGGACGACGCCGGTTTGAGCCCGTCCGACGTCGACGGCCTCACGACGTTCACGATGGACAGCAACAACGAGACCGCCGTGGCGCGGGCGACCGGCATCGGTGACCTGAGGTTCTTCGCCCAGACGGGCTACGGCGGGGGTGCCGCGTGCGGGACCGTCGCGCATGCCGCGGCGGCTGTCGCGACCGGACTGGCGGACGTGGTGGTGGCCTACCGGGCGTTCAACGAACGTTCCGGCCAGCGCTTCGGGCAGGTGCAGACCCGGCTGGTGGGAAATGCCGGCGCACAGGCCGATTCGACCGCGGCGGACAATTCGTTCTCTTACCCACACGGCCTATCGACGCCGGCCGCGCAGGTCGCGATGATCGCGCAGCGGTACATGCACTGGTCGGGTGCGACGAGCCGCGACTTCGGTGCGGTCTCGGTGGCGGACCGCAAGCACGCCGCCAAGAACCCCAAGGCATACTTCTACGAGAAGCCGATAACCATTGAGGACCACCAGAATTCGCGGTGGATCGCCGAGCCGCTGCGGCTGCTGGACTGCTGCCAGGAGACCGACGGTGCGGTGGCCCTGGTAGTGACATCGGTGGAGCGCGCGCGCGACCTCAAGCAACGGCCGGCCGTCATCGAGGCGGCGGCTCAGGGCGCCAGTCCCGACCAGTACACGATGGTCAGCTACTACCGCTCCGAACTCGGTCTGCCCGAGATGGGCGTGGTGGGCCGTCAGCTCTGGCAGCAATCCGGTCTCAATCCGACCGACATCCAGACCGCCATCCTGTACGACCATTTCACGCCGTTCACCCTGATTCAGTTGGAGGAGTTGGGATTCTGCGGTCGCGGCGAGGCGAAGGACTTCATCGCCGACGGCGCCATCGAGGTGGGCGGCCGGCTGCCGATCAACACCCACGGCGGTCAACTCGGGGAGGCGTACATCCACGGCATGAACGGCATCGCGGAGGGTGTGCGGCAATTGCGTGGGACATCGGTGAACCCGGTGCCCGACGTCGAGCACGTCCTCGTCACCGCGGGTACGGGCGTGCCCACGTCGGGCCTGATCCTCGGCTAGCTTTGCCGGTGGGTGTGCGGCCAGCCGCACGCTCGGCTGTAAGCCAGCTACGCGCGGGCGACGACCGGGAAGACGGTCTCCATTCCGCGCCGGCCCTTGATCTCCACCTGTTCGGAGTCGCCCCAAACGTATTGCGCCTCCGCGGCGGCGTGAACGCTGGTGCTGACCATCACGGCCGGGCGCCCGGCCCGCCCGGCGATGCCGGCCAGCCGGAACGCCACGTTGGTCGCGTCGCCAATCACGGCCGTGACCGTTCTCGTCATCGCGGCGATCGCGGCCCGGCCCTGCACCACCCCCCAGCCCATGCGGATGGGCGAGCCGTCCGGGCTACGCAGCGGGAGTGTGGGCCCGAGCTCCTCGACCCTCCGGTTCGCGGCGAGCGCGAAGTCGATCGCGAGCTCGTTGGCCTTTGGAATCGTCCGCAACTCCCAGACGGCATACAGTGCATCGCCGGCGTAATGGTTGAGTGTGCCGCGGTGGGCACGCAGCACCTGGTTTAGGTCGTGCCACAGATAGTTCAGGCTCTGGGCGATCACCCGGTTGTCGGTGACCTCCGAGATCGTCGAGTAGTTGGTGATATCGCCGACCACCATGACCATGGTCTCCTCGGCGATGCGGGTCAGGGTCGGGCTGGTGTTGGTCAACCCCGCGGTTTTGAACCGGTCCGATCGGAAGATCAACACCACGTCGCCTATCGAGATCTGGTCGTCGGGCTTGATGGGGACCTGCACGGCGCGTTCCAGCGGCATACCGTTGAGCAACGTTCCGTTGGTGCTGGTGTCGATGAGGTAAGCCCGGTCGGTTACGACGTCCAAACGGATCTCGAGGTGGTTACGGGAGATGTTCGGGTCCGGGATAACCAGCCGGCGCTCTTCGTCGATACCCGCACACTGACGGCCGACGAATAGTTGATCGAAGATCGGCACGATCTTCTCGCCGCCGTTCAAGTGCATGACCAGATTGGCCTGCGGCTTGTCCAACCAATCGGAGCGCATGGCTAGCGACCTCGCCGCACCCGAACGGCCGGGTGTGCGAGCGAGACCCGTCGTCGTCTGCCCCGCCCGCCCTGACCACCCTGTGCACACACTAAGCGTCTGCCATCTGAAGATGCTGAGCTGTTAGCTGCAGGGGTAATCGTATCCGACGCTCAGCGAACGAGCGCCGGCTGCGCTTCGAGAGCTGCCCGGGCCGCGATCCGCCCGGCCTCGAGGGCGGCGTCGATGTTTTTGAAGTCCAACGGACCGATCGCCGAGACGTCCGGCTCGATGATCGCCGTCACTCGGGGAAGCTCGCGCAGGTTCCACTTGGGGGCCGCGAGTTCGACGCTGCGAAGCAACGTGTCTTGCAGTGGTGGCAGGGCCAGGTCCGTGCCCGTCACGAGCCGCCGGATGAACGCGGGAGGCTGAACCTTTGCCGGCAGCGGGCCAAAGCCCTTCGATGGCACCCACGTCGTGCGCAGATCGACGCATATCACTTCGCCGTCCGGGTCGGCGCACATCACGTCGGCCGGCAGGATGTTCATCAGTCCGCCGTCGACGAGGAGCCGATCGCGATGTTGCACCGGCGGCAGGAGGCCGGGTATCGAGATCGATGCGCGCACGGCGACCCACAGCAGCCCGCGCCGATGGATGATCTGGTCGCCCGTGATGATGTCGGTGGAGACCGAGAAGAACTCCCTCGGCAGATGCTCGATCAGGGTGCTGCTACCGAAGAATCCCTCGATCAGACGGTCGACACGGCGACCTCGCGTGAGGGCTATCGCGGGGATCGTGTAGTCGCTGACCGGCCTGGTCTCCGCGATGTATTTCCGTGCCGCCGCGGTGCAATCCCGCGCGTCCAGTCCCAGCGCGAAGGTGGCGGCAGCGAGGGCACCCGAACTGGTTCCGCCGAACCGGTCGATGACGACGCCCGCCCGGGTGAGCTCTTCGTAGACGCCGTAATGCGCGAGGCCCCGAGCGCCCCCACCGCCGAGCACGAGACCGAGGGAGCGCCCGGCGATTCTGCGGGCCAGCGCGCCGATGCCGTCGTCGTCGGCGGGGTGATGCGAGACCGGCGCCAGCAGATCCCACCAGCCCGGATCCGGCACGACGCCGCAAGTGACCAGGTGGACCGGCCCCTGCGTCACGGGTGGTTCGAGCGCTTCCGGCGGGCGGGTCTGATCGGCAAGCACCACGACTCGGTCGCTTTGCGCGGTGACATACCGTCGCCAGCTGTCGCCCGAGCCCCGATCGGCCACCAGCAGGACCCAATCGTTGCTTCGCTCGGCGCGGTCGAGGGTCTCGCTGAACGCTTCGACGAGCTCGCCGTAATGATTGGCCGCCGCCGTTGTCTCGACGGGCGGAGCGACGACGGCGGCCCGGCCGTGCGATCTCAGCCGGGTCGCGATCGCCTCGACGATCGGCATGGCGACCGCGTCCCCGCTGGACACCACGCCGACGACCCGGCGACCGCGAGAGACGGTGGCGGCTCGTGACTCGCGCAGCATCACCGCCATCGCGCGGAACATCGCCGATTGCAGTTGCGGCGCCTTGGCGAGCACCTCGCTGAACGTGTCAGCGGCGATCCTCCACACGACGCCGTCCCGAAGGGCTCGTACTCCGGCCGAGCGAGCGGCGCCGGTGATCACGCCCAGGTCTCCGATCGAGTCGCCGGACGCCATCTCCCGAAGCACCTGTCCGTCGAGGCCGATGGCCGCGAACCGCCCCGAGGCAATGACGTAGATGGAGTCCGACGGATCGCCCATGTGAAAGAGCCACTCATTGGCGGGGACGTGCTGGCGATCGACGGTGCTCGTGAGGAGGTCGAGTTGTTCGTCGTCGATCTCGGCGAATATCGGAATGCTGCGCAGTGCGGTTCGCTCGTCGGCCGCACGCGGTTCGGGCGACTGCCGTTCAGCGACCATGCAAGGACGAAAGCATATTGCGCCGTTCAGCGGTAGTCCGCCCCGCAGCGCAAAGGCGCTACGCGGGCACGAGTTCGACGCCGGAGAGCACGACGGCATTCTCGCGCGAGGGCGCGACAACGGTGGCCACGAAGCGGCCGTTCTCCTTCCAGATGCCGACCTTGAGCGTTTCACCGGGGTAGGCCACGCCGGCGAACCGCGCGCCGTAGGCCGCCACCGCCCCGGCGTCGCCGTCCAGCAGCGCATCGGTGATTGCCTTGCAGGTCATGCCGTAGGTGCACAGGCCGTGCAGGATTGGCCTGGGAAACCCTGCGGCAGCGGCGAATTCGGGATCGGAGTGCAGCGGGTTGCGGTCGCCGCACAGCCGGTACAGCAACGCCTGCTGCGGCAGGATCGGCACGTCGACCTCCAGGTCGGGGGCCCGGTCCGGCGCGGCGTCGGACGATGACGGCCCACGCTCACCGCCGAAGCCGCCCTCGCCGCGCGCGAAGATCGACCGCCGCTGCGTCCACAGCAGCGTGCCGTCCGGGGCGCTGACCGTCGTCTCGCTCCAGATCACCGCGGCCTTGCCCTTGTCCCAGATATCGGTGAACCGGGTGACGGCCTTGGCCGAGCCCGACGGCGGCAGCGGCCCCGGCACCTCGACGCGCTCGCTGGCGTGCAACACCTTGGCCAGCTCGATGTCGATGCCGGGGAACTGCACCGTCGGCGGCTTGGTCATGTGGAAGGTGGCGGCGACGTTGCCGAACGTCGGCAACACCTGCGGGGTGTCGTCCACCAGATAGCGCAGCTCCCGGGGATCCATCGGGTCCGAGCCGGCGCCCAACCCCAGGTGATAGAGCTGGATATCGCTGCTGACCCAAGAGAATTCGATGGGATCCAGCTCGGCGTTCAGCGCGACGTCGACATCGATCGGCATTTCAGTTAGTCCCCGCGATGTGCAGCGCGGCGAGGTACCCGAAGGTCATCGCCGGCCCGATGGTGCCGCCCGGGCCCGGATAGGTGTGGCCCATCACCGGCGCGCTCACATTGCCTGCGGCGTAAAGGCCTTCGATGATGCTGCCGTCGTCGCGCAGCGCCCGGCCGTGCACGTCGGTGCGGATGCCGCCCTTGGTGCCCAGGTCCCCGGGCACCATCTTGGCGGCGTAGAAGGGTGCGTGGCTGATCTCGCCGAGGTTGGCGTTCGGCTTGTTGGTGGGGTCACCGTAGTAGCGGTCGTAGGCGCTCTCCCCGCGGTGGTAGTCCTCGTCGACGCCGGACCGCGCGAAACCGTTGAACCGCGCGACGGTGGCGGTGAAGTCGGACACCGGGAGACCGGCCTTCTCGGCCAGCTGCTCGAGGGTGTCGGCCTGGATGATCACACCGGAATCCAGCCACTTGCGCGGGATGCGTTGGCCCGGTTGCAGTCCCGCGAAGATGTAGCGGTCGCGGTACTGCTGGTCGAACACCAGCCATGCCGGGATGTTCTCGCCCGGTCCTGGACCCTGGCCGAATTCGCCGCCGTACATGTGGTGGCAGGCCTCGACGTACGGCATCGATTCGTTCATGAATCGCTTGCCCGACATGTTGACGATGATCGACCCCGGCGAGTTGCGCTCGGACAACGCGAACCACGGCGCGCCCACCAGCGGCACCGTCGGGCCCCACCAGGCGTCCTCCATCAGATCCAATGCGGCGCCGAGCTTTTCGCCCGCGAGGATGCCGTCGCCCGTGTTGGCCTTGGCCCCGACGGTCCATTCGGTCGTGATGGGGGCGCGCTGGTATTTCACCCGCATCTGTTCGTTATGCTCGAATCCGCCGCTGGCCAAGATCACGCCGCGCCGGGCCCGGATCAGTTGTGGATCAACGGAATCCGATGCGGTGGTATCGCGAACGTACACCCCGCGCACCACCCCGTCCTCAACGTAGAGGTCGGTGAGCGCAGTGTTCAACTGCACCGGAACACCGGCGCGCTGCAACCCGATACGCAGCGGCCCGATCAGCGCCCGGCCCATGCCGACCAGGTTCTTGCCGGTCGCCTTGGCCCACATCGTGCGCGCGCCCACCTTCAAGCTGCGCGCCACACCACGCGGATGCCGCTTGAGCTGATTGAGCCGCACGTAGTCCTGTTGCATCACAACGACGTTGAGCGGCACCTTGCCGTACGCGGGCTCCAGCCCCGCCTCGTCGGCGCCGAGCTTGCGGGCGTTGAACGGCTTGGGCTCGATTGAGCGCCCGTCCGCGCGGCCCCCGGGCGCCTCGGGGTAGTAGTCGGAATAGCGTGGCACCCAGCACATCTTCAGGGGCGTGTGCTTCAGCACGAAGGACAACATCTCCGGACCGCGCTCGAGGTAGGTGTCGATGCGCTCCGGCTCCACGATGTCGCCGATGATCCCGTGCAGGTAGGTCCGGGCCGCCTCGGGCGTGTCTTTCACCCCGTCGCGCTTGAGCACCTCGTTGTTCGGAATCCACACCCCGCCCCCGGACCGCGCGGTGGAGCCGCCGAAATGCGGGGCCTTCTCGATGACTACTGTCGAAAGGCCTCGGTGCGCGGCGGCAAGGGCGGCCACCATGCCGGCTCCGCCGCTCCCGACCACGACGACGTCGTACTCCTGCGATGTCATGTAGAACACGTTATAGAATTGCCCGGGTTGGGCGCTACCGGCCCGGTCACGAGAACGAGGGGACTTCGGTAAATGCTCAGTGTTGCGATCCGCGACGAGCTGGCCGCCGACCTGGCGCAAGCCGAGCGCAGCCGCGAGCCCATCGCCCCGCTGACCGCGGCGTACCCGGACATCGACGTCGTCGACGCCTACGAGATTCAGCTGATCAATATCCGCCAGCGGGTGGCCGAGGGCGCCCGGGTGCTGGGCCACAAAGTCGGGCTGTCCAGCAAGGCCATGCAGCAGATGATGGGGGTCGACGAGCCGGACTACGGCCACCTGCTCGACGAGATGCAGGTGTTCGAGGACATCCCGGTCAAGGCGGGCCGCTACCTGTACCCGCGGGTCGAGGTCGAGGTGGGTTTCATCCTGTCCGACGACCTGCCCGGCGCCGGCTGCACCGAGGACGACGTGCTGGCGGCCACCGAGGCGCTGGTCCCGTCGATCGAGCTGATCGACACCCGCATCACCGACTGGAAGATCGCGCTGTGCGACACCATCGCCGACAACGCCTCGTCGGCGGGCTTCGTGCTGGGGCAGGCGAGGGTGTCGCCGGCCGATATCGACGTCAAGGCGATCGACGCGGTGCTGACCCGCAACGGCGAGGTGATCGCCGAGGGCCGCAGCGACGCCGTGCTGGGCAACCCGGTCACCGCGGTGGCGTGGTTGTCCCGCAAGGTGGAAAGCTTCGGGGTGCGGCTGCGAAAAGGTGACATCGTGTTACCCGGATCGTGCACGCGAGCCATAGATGCACGCGCGGGAGATGAATTCGTCGCCGACTTCACGGGATTGGGTTCCGTGCGGTTGTCCTTTGAATAGCGCCGGAATAGCTTTGAATTAGTACAGAAAACGAGGAGCATCATGCCGTCCAAGGCGAGTGTTGCCATTGTCGGGTCGGGGAACATCAGCACCGACCTGCTTTACAAGCTTCTCCGGTCGGACTGGCTCGAACCTCGCTGGATGGTGGGCATCGACCCGGAAAGCGAAGGCTTGGCGCGGGCCTGCAAACTCGGCTTGGAGACGACCCACGAGGGGGTCGACTGGTTGCTGGCACAGCCCGAGAAACCCGACCTGGTGTTCGAGGCGACCAGCGCCTACGTGCACCGGGACGCGGCGCCGAAATACGCAGCCGCCGGCATTCGGGCCATCGACCTGACGCCCGCCGCGGTGGGCCCGGCGGTGATCCCGCCGGCGAACCTACGTGAGCATCTGGACGCGCCCAACGTCAACATGATCACCTGCGGCGGGCAGGCCACCATCCCGATCGTTTACGCCGTCAGTCGCGCGTTGGTCGAAAAAGGGGGGGTTCCGTATGCCGAGATCGTCGCTTCGGTGGCCTCGGTCTCCGCTGGGCCTGGGACCCGCGCCAACATCGACGAGTTCACCAAGACCACCAGCAAGGGCGTCGAGACCATCGGCGGCGCCAAGCGCGGCAAGGCCATCATCATCCTGAACCCAGCCGACCCGCCAATGATCATGCGCGACACCATCTTCTGCGCCATCCCCGAGGACGCCGACCGCGACGCCATCGCCAAGTCCATCCACGACGTCGTCGCCGAGGTGCAGACCTACGTGCCCGGATACCGCCTGCTCAACGAGCCCCAGTTCGACGACCCGTCGCTCAACTCCGGCGGTCAGGCCCTGGTGACCACGTTCGTCGAGGTCGAGGGCGCCGGGGATTACCTGCCGCCGTACGCGGGCAACCTCGACATCATGACCGCCGCGGCCACCAAGGTCGGCGAAGAGATCGCGAAGGAATCCCTGACCGCGACGGCGGGAGGAGCGCAGGCATGAGTGACATCTTCTTCAACCCGATCTGGGACGTCCGGATGACGGACACGTCGCTGCGCGACGGGTCCCACCACAAGCGTCACCAGTTCACCAAGGACGAGGTGGGCGCCATCGTGGCCGCCCTGGACGCCGCGGGCGTGCCCGTCATCGAGGTGACCCACGGGGACGGGCTGGGCGGCTCGAGCTTCAACTACGGGTTCTCCAAGACACCCGAGCAGGAGCTGATCAAGCTCGCGGCCGAGACTGCCAAAGAGGCCAAGATCGCGTTCCTGATGCTGCCCGGCGTGGGCACCAAAGAGGACATCAAGGAAGCGCAGGACAACGGCGGCTCGATCTGCCGCATTGCCACGCACTGCACCGAGGCCGACGTCTCGATCCAGCACTTCGGGCTGGCCCGCGAGCTGGGCCTGGAAACCGTCGGCTTCCTGATGATGGCCCACACCATCCCGCCGGAGAAGCTGGCCGCCCAGGCCCGCATCATGGCCGACGCCGGGTGCCAGTGTGTCTACGTGGTCGACTCGGCCGGGGCGCTGGTCCTCGAAGGGGTGCGCGACCGGGTGGCCGCGCTGGTCGCCGAATTGGGCGACGACGCCCAGGTCGGCTTCCACGGCCACGAGAACCTGGGCCTGGGTGTGGCCAACTCGGTGGAGGCCGTCCGCGCAGGGGCGAAACAGATCGACGGCTCCTGCCGCCGGTTCGGGGCCGGTGCGGGCAACGCGCCCGTCGAGGCCCTGATCGGGGTGTTCGACAAAATCGGCGTGAAGACCGGCATCGACTTCTTCGACATCGCCGACGCCGCCGAGGACGTCGTACGTCCGGCCATGCCGGCCGAATGCGTGCTCGACCGCAACGCCCTCATCATGGGGTATTCGGGTGTCTACTCAAGCTTCCTCAAGCACGCCGTGCGCCAGGCGGAGCGCTACGGCGTGCCCGCGCACGCGCTGTTGCACCGGGCCGGTCAGCGCAAGCTCATCGGCGGCCAGGAGGACCAGCTGATCGACATCGCGCTGGAAATCAAGCGCGAACAAGAGAGCGGCGCGGTCGTTACGCATTAGGACGTCTCGGCCCCGACTGTGTTGATTCGGCCTAGAATTCTTTGAAAACGGCGGAAGGCACCGATCCTCCGTCGGCCTTGGCCTAGCGTTGTTCTGTCGACTGCACGCGCGAGGGGTTTGGATGAGTTTTTTCACGTTGCCGCCGGAGATCAACTCGCTCCTGATGTACGCCGGTGCGGGTTCGGCTCCGATGCTGGAGGCCGCGGCGGCCTGGAACGGGCTGGCGTCTGAGTTGTCGTCCGCCGCGCAGTCGTTTGCGTCGGTGACGTCGACGTTGGCCAGCCAGGCGTGGCAGGGTGCGGCCGCGCAGGCGATGGCGGCGGCCGCGGCCCCGTACGCCGGGTGGCTGAACGCGGCGGCTGCGCAGGCGGCCGGGGCGGCGGCCCAAGCTCAGGCAGTCGTCAGTGCGTTCGAGTCCGCGCTTGCCGCGACGGTGCATCCCTTGCAGGTGGAGGCCAACCGCAACGGCCTGGTCCAGTTGGTGATGAGCAACCTGTTCGGGCAGAACTGGCCCGCGATCGCGGAGACCGAGTTCAACTACATGGAGATGTGGGCCCAGGACGTGGCGGCGATGGTGGGCTACCACGGCGGGGCGTCGGCCGCGGCCGGGCAACTGCTGTCAGGCCAGGCGAGCCTGCCGCCCATTCCGAGCTTGCCCGGGCTGGGCGGCATCGGCGCCGGCGCCTCGAGCCCGGCGGGCGGTACCGCCACTGCCGGCACGGGCGGGGCCGCCGCGGCCAGCTCGGGTGGCGGGGGCGGCGGCGCGGGCGGTGTGGCCGCGGGTGGTGCCGCTGCCGGCGGCGGCGGAGGAGGCGACACTGCCGGTAGCGCGGTCGCTGCCGGGGGTGCGGACAGCGGTTACGCGAGTGGAGTCGGCACCGCCGATCCCAACGCCGGCGCCGCAGCTACCGGCGGCGGCTACGTCGGAACCGGAGACGCAGGCGCGGCGAACGCCGCTGCCGTGAGTGGCGGTGGTGGCGGCAGCGCCCCCGGCATGGGCATGTTCGGGGCCGGTGGTATGGGCGCGATGATGATGGCGTCCGCCGCCATGGGGGCGTCGGGCTCGTCGACCACCCCGTCGGCGCAACAGGTTCCGCCGGCCAAGGTGGCGGAGGAAACGGCGCCCGCCGCCCCGCCGGTCGAGGAAGCGATGGCCCCGGAGGTCGAGGAAGCGATTCCGGTGGCGGCAACACCTCTCGGGACCACCCAGGCCGCAGCCGGGCCGGCCGCGGAGATCTCGGCGGCCAAACCCAAGGCCGCGGAGACGCCGGCGGAGGCGGGGGAGCGCGAGCGAGTGGCGCTGGCGCTCGACGATGTACCGGAAGCGGAAGCCCGGGCCAACTGACCTTCGGCCCGGATCGGTGGCCGTCGCCGCGGGTAGTGTTGATCGCGACGTCTCTGGCAAAGGAGCGATCCGATGACCGTGAAAACTCTCAGCCCCCTTCGTCGCGGACTGTGCGGACTCGTTGCCGCCGGTCTGCTGAGCGTCCCTGTGCTCGCGATGCCGGTGGCCGGCGCCGACCCGCAATGCGATCAGACCGTGGGTCAATCCATCGACTCGTACCTGACCCGGCATCCGGACGTGAAGCAGCAGTTGCAGGCCAAGTCCCAGGCCGAGGGTGGCGGCGGCAACGTCATCGACTACCTGAATCGGCATCCCGATGTGCGGCAGCATTTGATCGACCTGTCCCAGCAGTGCGTGCCCTAGCGAGCGGGTGTCGTCTCGAAACGCCGTCGGCGACGCGCGGGAACGTTCGCCATTGACTAAAAAGTAGAACACGTTCTAGGTTTAGGCGTGTTCGCAAATTCCTTTTCGGGCCCGCTCACCGCCGCGATCGCCGAGGCCGAGCAGCTGGTGGCTGCCGCGCCGTTCATCGAGACCGAAGCCGACCTGCTGGAAGGGCTGCAGTACTTGGCCGGCTGTATCGCGGGCTGTACGCATCTCGCCTTCGATTACGAGCGCGACCATCCATTCCTGCAGTCGGGCACCGGTCCGTTCACCAAGATGGGCCTGGACAACCCCGACACCCTCTACTTCGGCACCCGGGTCCAGGCCAACCACGACTACGTCGTAACCGGCAAACGCGGGACCACCACCGACCTCAGTTTTCAGCTGCTCGGTGGCGAGTACACCGACGACAACGTGCCCGTCAGCCAAGCCGCCTTCGACGACCGCGAGCTCGACATCGCCGCGGACGGCAGCTTCGAGTGGCGGGTGCGCCCAAACGGCCCCGGGCAATTGGTGATTCGCGAGGTATACGGAGACTGGTCGGCCCAACGCGGCACGCTCACCATTTCCCGGCTGGACACCGCGGGCACAGCGCCGCCACCGCTGACCCGCCAGACGATCGAAAAGCGTTACGCCACAGCGGGCAAGCAGCTGGTGAATAGGGTGAAGACGTGGTTGGAGTTTCCGAAGTGGTTCTACCTGGACATCCCGGTCAACACCATGGTCGCCCCCAGGTTGACCCCCGGGGGGCTGGCGACGCAGTACTCGTCGGTCGGGCATTTCGACCTGAACCGCGATCAGGCGCTGGTGATCACGATCCCGGTCTCGGACGCCCCTTATCTCGGCTTCCAGCTGGGCAGCATGTGGTACATCTCGCTGGACTACATCAACCACCAGACCTCGCTGAACAACACTCAGGCCCAAGCGGATCCGGACGGCAAGGTCCGCATCGTCGTCGCCGACCAGAACCCCGGCGTGACCAACTGGGTGGAAACGCTCGGGCATCGGCGCGGCTTCTTGCAGTTCCGTTGGCAACGCGTGTCGCGTGAGCTGACCGACGCCGACGGTCCCACTGTCGAGCTGGTCGACTTCGACGCCGTGCCGGGCGCGCTGCCGTATTTCGAGCACAACAAGATCTCCGAGGACCAGTGGCGCGAGCGAATCACGTTGCGCCAGCAGCAAATCGCGGCAAGGATGCTGGGGTGACAATGTCAGGAATGCTCGACGGGAAGGTCGTCGTCATCAGCGGCGTCGGGCCGGGACTCGGTACCACGCTGGCGCACCGCTGTTCGCGTGACGGCGCCGACCTGGTGCTGGCGGCGCGCTCCCTCGACCGGCTGGAGGCCGTCGCCAAGCAGATCAACGACACCGGGCACAAGGCGCTGGCGGTGCGCGCCGACATCACCGACGACGAGGAGGTGGCCTACCTCGTCGAGACCACCATGGGCACCTACGGCAAGGTGGACGTGCTGATCAACAACGCGTTCCGGGTGCCGTCGATGAAACCGTTGGCCGGCACGTCGTTTCAGCACATCCGCGACGCGATCGAGCTGAGCGCGCTCGGGGCGCTGCGCCTCATTCAGGCCTTTACGCCCGCCCTCGAGGAGTCGTCGGGATCGGTCGTCAACGTCAACTCCATGGTGCTGCGGCACTCCCAGGCGAAGTACGGCGCCTACAAGATGGCCAAGTCCGCCCTGCTGGCCATGTCGCAGTCGCTGGCCACCGAACTTGGGGAGAAGGGGATTCGCGTCAATTCCGTTGCTCCTGGCTATATCTGGGGCGACACGTTGCAGAGCTACTTCGAACATCAAGCCGGCAAGTACGGCACTACGGTGGACCAGATCTACCAGGCCACCGCGGCGAATTCCGACCTCAAGCGCCTGCCCACCGAGGACGAGGTGGCCTCGGCGATTCTTTTCCTGGCCAGCGACCTGTCCAGCGGCATCACCGGGCAGACCCTGGACGTCAACTGCGGGGAGTACCACACCTGATGCCTGACCGTACAGATGTAGCCACGGTCGACGAACTGCACGCATCGGCCACCAAGCTGGTCGGCCTGGACGACTTCGGGGCCGACGACGACAACTACCGCGAGGCGCTGGAGGTGCTGCTCGACTCCTACCGGCGCGAAGCGGACCTAACGGTGTTGGGCAGCAAGATGAATCGGTTCTTCCTGCGCGGCGCGCTGGTGGCCCGCCTGCTCTCCGAAGCCTCTTGGAAGCAATATCCCGAGCACGCCGAGGTGGTGATCAAACGGCCGATCTTCGTGACCGGGCTGGTGCGCACCGGCACCACGGCGCTGCACCGGTTGCTCGGCGCCGACCCCGCGCATCAGGGCCTGCACATGTGGCTGGCGGAGTTCCCGCAGCCACGCCCGCCCCGCGAAGAATGGGACTCAAACCCGTTCTATCGCCAGCTGGACGCCCAATTCACCCGCCACCACCAGGAAAACCCCGGCTACACCGGGCTGCACTTCATGGCCGCGTACGAGCTGGAGGAGTGCTGGCAGCTGCTGCGGCAGTCGCTGCATTCGGTGTCCTACGAAACTTTGTCTCATTTGCCCAGCTACTCAAAGTGGTTGTCGCAGCAGGACTGGACGCCGTCGTATCGCCGGCACCGCAAGAACCTTCAGCTGATCGGGCTCAACGATGCCGACAAGCGCTGGGTGCTGAAGAACCCCAGCCACCTCTTCGCGCTGGACGCCTTGATGGCGACCTACCCCGACGCGCTGGTGATCCAGACCCACCGGCCCGTGGAGACGATCATGGCGTCGATGTGCTCGCTGGCCCAGCACACGGCGGAGGGCTGGTCGGAGACCTTCGTCGGCGCCCGGATTGGTGCCGACGCAATGGAAACCTGGTCGCGCGGGCTGGAATGTTTCAACACCGCCCGCGCCAAATACGATCCGGCTCAGTTCTACGACGTCAATTATCGCGATCTGATCGCCGACCCGTTGGGCACGGTGGCCGACATTTACCGGCACTTCGGCCTGACGCTGACTGACGAGGCGCGGGCCGCCATGGAAGAGAGCCACGCCGCAAGCCAATCCGGCGAGCGGGCGCCCAAACACACGTATTCGCTGGCCGATTACGGGTTGACCGTCGAAGAGGTCAAGGAGCGGTTCGCGGGACTGTAGCCCGCGAGTGGCTCACGTCGGTCACGGCTGCCACACCAGCCTCTGCGCCGAGCGGCACCCAATGTGCCCGCCTCACAGCGACAATCGGTTAGTAGGTGGCGTTGTCGCTATGAGGCGGGCACAACGAGTGCCCGTCCGGCCAGGGGCCCATGTGGCGAATGTGACTGCGCGGGTTGGTTAGTCCGGATCGTCGGGGTGATCCAGGTAGCCCTCCGCGGCGGCATGCTCGATGCTGTCGCTCAGCTTCGGGCAGGCACGCGCACGCGCGGTGTCGCCACCGGATTCGCGAATCTCGGCGAAGTACGCGCAACGCTGCGCCGCCTGGGTGTTCCATTGCACCGCGGTGTGACCGGGGCCGAGCCTCTTGACCGTGACCGTGACGTGGCAGAACCGGCAATCCACCGGCAGCAGGCCCGACGTCAGATAGCGCTCACGATCCGCGCGGCTGGCTTCGGCGACCGCGGCGGCGCGTTGCGGGTCGTCGGCGAAATCCCTTGATTTTGACCAGGGTCCCGTCCCGCCGTTTGGCGCGGGCGGTTCGTCGTGATCGTGATGATCGCCGTGCAGTAGCAGCATCGACCGGGCGAGCCGATCGACGTCGGGTACTGCCGGCTGGTCCTCGGGCATGGTCTCAGTGCTGCTCGGCGGGTACGCCTTCGGATTGGGATTCGGATTCCCTTGCCTTCAGGTTCTCCTCGACCTCGACGTTCCAGTGTTCGATGGCGCGGGTGGTGTCGATCTCGATCTCGAAGCGCTCCACCATTTCTGGCGTGATGTCGGCGACGTCGACGTAGAACTGCTGGTACCAGCGGCGCAGCTGGTAGACGGCGCCGTCCTCCTCGACCAGCAGCGGGTTGTCGATCCGGGTCTTGTGCTGCCAGATCTCGACGTCCTGCAGGAAGCCCTTGCTGACCCCTTCGGTGAAGACCCGCGAGAGCTTGTCGGTCATCTTTTCGTCCATGCCCTTGGGCTTTTCGACGATGACGCCCCACTGCAACACGAACGAGTTCTGGGTGACCGGGTAGTGGCAGTTGATCAGGATCGACTCGGCCTTGTAGCCGCCGTAGCTGTTGTGCAGCCAGTTGATCATGAACGACGGCCCGAAGTAGGAGGCCTCCGAATCCAGGTGCGCCTCACCGTAAGACGTCCCCAGGTCATCGACGTCGGGTCGGCCCACGTTGTGCAAGTACTGCGAGGCGATGTGGCCCTCGAAGACGTTCTTGAAGTACGTCGGCAGCCCGAAATGGATGTAGAAGAAGTGCGCCATGTCGGTGACGTTGTCGATGATGTCGCGGCAGTTGGATCCCTCGATGAGGATGCGGTTCCAACGCCAGTCGGTCCATTCGTCGCTGTGCGCCTCGGGGATCTCGGGGATCCTGACCGCGGGGTCCGGCGGATTGCCCTCGTGGTCGTGCCAGACGAACAGCAGGCCGCCGCGCACGTCGGTCGTCCACGAGCGCGTGCGCGCGGTCTTGGGTGTGCGCTTGGCGTAAGGCACCAGCTTGCAGCGGCCGTCGCCGCCCCAGCGCCAGTCGTGGAACGGGCAGGCGACCTCGTCGCCCTTGATGGTGCCCTCGGACAGGTCGCCGCCCATGTGCCGGCAGTAGCCGTCGAGCACCTTGAGGTCGCCGTGTGAGTCGGCGAAAACCACCAGTTTGGTGCCGAATGCCTGCACGGAGTGCGGCTTGCCGTCGCGGAACTCCTCTGCGACGCCCAGGCAATGCCAGCCCCGGGCATATCTCGTCGGCAAGGCGCCGGGATCGATTTCCCGGATACCCGCCGCCTTGGTGTCGGTAGTCACCAGTCACCTCCAGTGGTCTCTAACTAGAACACGTTACAGTTTTGGGCCTCGCTGGCGCAATGAGCGCTGGTCTGGCCGCGTTACCGCGGGCGTACTGGCGCAAGGTATATCTAGACGATGCCGCTGTTTGCTTTCGAGGGCCGCTCGCCGCGCGTCGATCCGACCGCGTTCGTGGCCCCGACCGCGACCCTGATCGGTGACGTCACCGTCGAGGCGGGGGCGTCGGTCTGGTTCAACGCCGTGCTGCGCGGCGACTACGGGCCGATCGTGGTGCGGGAAGGCGCCAACGTCCAGGACGGGTCGGTGTTGCACGCGCCGCCCGGCATTCCGGTGGACATCGGACCGGGCGCGACGGTGGCACACATGTGCGTCATCCACGGCGTGCACGTCGGGAAGGAGGCGCTGATCGCCAACCACGCCACCGTTTTGGACGGCGCGGTGATCGGCGCGCGCAGCCTGATCGCCGCGGGCTCACTGGTGCTGGCGGGTACGCAGATCCCGGCCGGGATGCTGGCGGTCGGCGCGCCGGCGCAGGTGAAGGGCCCGGTCGCCGGGACGGGCGCGGAGATGTGGGTCAACATCAACCCGCAGGCCTATCGCGATCTGGCGCAGCGCCACCTCGCCGGGCTGGAGCCGATCTAGACCTTTTTGGTGTTTGCGATGGCGCGGTCCATCTCCCAGTACGCGCGCAGGGCGACCATCTGGCCCTCGTCGTTGGCCTTGTAGGTGAAGACGCCCTCCGCGGTGGTCTGGTAGTCGCCCGTGGTGATGAGGATGTGGCCGACGTTGGCTTCCTCGTTGCCGCACTGGTAGGTGTCGCGGAAGAAGAACTCGATCTTGGTGGTGGGCGCGATGGTGTTGTCCCAGAACGCCTCGATCGCGTCGCGGCCGCGGTGTCCTTTTCCTTCGGGGTCGAGGGGCGACGGCCCGATGGGGTCCTCGACGATCGCGTCGTCGGCGAACACCGCCAGCCACGCCTCCTTGTCCCTGGCGATGACCGCCTCGCGGGAGCGGCGACCGGCCTCGTGAGCCGGGTGTTCGGTCATGCCGGGACCTTTTCGGGCTTGTCTGCGCCGACGACCCACATGGAGTAGTACTGCGAGCCGCCACCGTAAGCGTGGCCCAACGCTTTTCGTGCGCCGGGAACCTGGTGATCGCCGCCCTTGCCCATCACCTGGATCGCGGCCTCCGCGAAGCGAATCAGGCCCGACGCGCCAATGGGGTTCGACGACAGCACGCCGCCCGACGGGTTCACCGGAAGCCGGCCGCCGATGTTGGTCTCGCCCGCCTCGGTGAGCTTCCAGCCCTCGCCCTCTGGGGCAAACCCGAGGTTTTCCAACCACATCGGCTCGAACCAGGAGAAGGGCACGTAGATCTCGGCCGCGTCGATCTCGTCGATCGGGCTGGTGATGCCGGCCGCCTTCCACAGCGCCGCGGCCGCGTCACGCCCTGCCTGCGGGCTGACCTGGTCGCGTCCGGAGAACTGCAGCGGCTCGGTGCGCAGGGCGGTCGCGTGAATCCAGGCCACCGGCTGCCCTTGCGCCACACGGGCTTCGGCGGCCTCCTCGTTGCCGATGACGACCGCCGCCGCGCCGTCGGAGGACGGGCACGTCTCGTCGTAGCGGATCGGGTCCCACAGCATGGGGGACTCCATCACCTTCTCGACGGTGATGTCGGGCTGGTGCAGATGGGCCAGCGGGTTACGCGCCCCGTTGAGCCGGTCCTTCACCGCGACCATGGCCCCGATGTTCAGTGGTGCCCCCGAACGGCGGATGTAGGACCGCACGTGCGGGGCGAAGTATCCGCCCGCGCCGGCACCGACCGGCTTGATGAAAGGGATCGGAATCGACAACGCCCACATGGCATTTGATTCCGACTGCTTTTCCCAGGCCATCGCCAGGACGCGGCGGTACTTCCCGGATTGCACCAGGCTGGCGGCGACGACGGCGGTGGACCCGCCGACCGAACCCGCGGTGTGCACCCGGATCATCGGCTTGCCGGTGGCGCCCACGGCATCCGCCATGAACAGTTCGGGCATCATGACGCCCTCGAAGAAGTCCGGAGCCTTGCCGACCACGACGGCGTCGATGTCGTCGAAGGTCGAACCGGAGTCTTCCAGTGCGCGGTCGATCGCCTCGCGCACCAGGCCGTTCATCGAGACGTCTTTGCGCTTGGCGACGTACTTCGTCTGCCCGGTACCGAGTACCGCGGCAAGGTGTGCCCCTGCACCGGCCATCAGTTCTTTCCTTCCATGACCGCGACCAGGTTCTGTTGCAGGGCAGGCCCGCTGGTGGCGTGCGCCAGCACCCGCCCGGCCGAACCGTTCCAGATGTGTTGTGCGGCAAAGCCGATCCGTTCCAGGCCGGCGACGAACATGGGGTTGGCCGCCAGCGCCCCTCCGGACGGGTTGACCTTCGTCGTGCCGCCAAGGCCAATGGCTTCGGCCAGAATCAGGTGCTGGTGGGTGAATGGCGCATGAATCTCGGCGATGTCAACCGAGGCGTCGCCGCCGCTGGCCGCCTTGGCCGAAACCGCCGTCGACGGCGACTGCGTCAGGTCGCGAGCACCCAGGACGGGGGTTTCGATGCGATGCTCGATTCCCGTTATCCAGGCGGGGTTTTCGCGAAGTTCGCGCGCCCGTCCGTCGGCGGCGAGCACGATGGCCGCGGCGCCGTCGGTGATGGGCGCGATGTCGTGCCGGCGCAGCGGGTCGTTGAAGAACGGCCGGGCAAGCAGTTCGTCGATGCTCTTGGCCGGTTTTACCGAGTCGTTGCGGTCGGCGTATGCAAACGAGTCGAGGGCGACTTGGGCCATCTGTTCGGGCGTCCATTTGCCGGAGTCGAGCCCGAGACGGGCCTGCAGGCCGGCCATCGACACCGAGTCCGGCCACAGCGGTGCCACCGTGTAAGGGTCGGTCTGCCGCGACAGGATCTGCCGCAGGATCCCCGCCGACGACTTGCCGAAGCCGTACACCAGGGCGGTGTCGACCTCACCGGTCAGGATCTTGATGTAGGCCTCGTACAGCGCCCACGCCGCGTCCATCTCGACGTGCGACTCGTTGATCGGGGGAACGGCGCCAATCGAGTCGATCGCCGAGATGAACGAAAACGCCCGCCCGGCAAGGTAGTCGGACGATCCCGAGCACCAGAATCCGATGTCGGACTTGGTGATGCCCAGGTCCTCGTAGAGCTGGGCGAAGCACGGCATCAACATCTCGACGCCGTTGGTGGTGCCGTCGGTGCGACGGACGTGCGGCGCGTGCGCGAAGCCGACGACCGCAACGTTGCGAGCGCTCATGTGCAGCTGGGTCCTTTACAGGTGGTGCTTGTAGGTGTCGTACTCGGCGTCGGGTTCACCGGTCGGCCGGAAGTACTCGATGTTGTCGATGCCGAATCCCCACTCGTCGCGGGGTTTCCACACCGCCTCGACGCGCATGCCCATCCGCACCTCGTGCGCGTCGATGTCGGCGACCAGATGCAGGAACGGGATGTCGGCGCCGTCGAGCAGCACATAGGCGGCCACGTAGGGCGGCTTGATGCGCTGGCCCTGGAATGGGATGTTGATGATCGCGAACGTCGTCACCGTGCCCTTGTCGGGCAGCTCGACGAAGTCGGTGGTCGGCAGGCCGGTGGCCGGGTCCGCGCCGTGCGGCGGGAAATACACCTTTCCGTTCTCGCCCGTTTTGGCGCCCAGCAGCTTGCCCTCCGCGATGGCGCGCAGGTAAGCGCTCTCCTCGTGCGACGCGCTGTGCTGAATGGTCAGCGAGACCGGCGTGACGATCATGGTGACGGGGTCCTGGTCGCTGGTGGGACCTTCCGGTTCGGCCTCCTCACCCAGCGCGAAGTAGGCGATATCGGTGATCGCGCCCACCGTCTCGTCGGCCCAGTGCGCGTGCACCCGGGCGCCGGTGCGGATCTTGTCGGGTTCGCCGGCATCGACGGCGTGCATCAGCAGGGTGTCCGCGCCGTCCAGCTTGATCAGCGCCCACGCGAAGGGCCGGTCCAGCGGCTGGCCCTCGATCGGCTCGGGCTGCCACGTCCAGGACGCGACGGTGCCGATGCTCGACACCGGTACCATCTCGCCCAGCGGCTCGTAGGTAACCGGGTCATATTCCGCCGGCGGCACATGCACCCGGCCGTCCGATCCGCGCACCCCGAGGATGCGGCGGTCACGCAACGCGGTGAAGAACTTGCTCAGCGTGGCGCCCACCGAACGGGTGTAGTCGAATGACAACGTCAGTGGCGCGGAGAGCGGTGGCTCAGGGTGATCCATCAAGGTCGGGCTGCTCGAACTGGCTGTCACGCCATCGAGTAGAACAGGTTCTAAGAATCGTTTCAACATCGGGTCAGGAGAGGCACTCATCATGAAGCTGGGGTTGCAGCTGGGGTATTGGGGCGCCCAACCGCCGGAGAACCACGCGGAGCTTGTCGCCGTCGCAGAGGAGGCCGGATTCGACGCCGTCTTCACCGCCGAGGCCTGGGGATCGGACGCCTACACGCCGCTGGCCTGGTACGGCTCGTCGACGTCGCGGGTGCGACTGGGCACGTCGGTGGTGCAGCTGTCGGCGCGGACGCCGACGGCCTGCGCGATGGCCGCCCTGACGCTCGACCACCTGTCCGGCGGCCGGCACATCCTGGGCTTGGGCGTGTCCGGCCCCCAGGTGGTGGAGGGCTGGTACGGCCAGTCCTTCCCGAAGCCGCTGGCCCGCACCCGTGAATACGTCGACATCCTGCGGCAGGTATGGGCCCGGGAAAAGCCCGTCACCAGCGCCGGGCCGCACTATCCGCTTCCACTGACAGGTGCTGCGACGACCGGGCTGGGCAAGCCGCTCAAGCCCATCACCCATCCGCTGCGGGCCGACATCCCGGTCATGCTGGGCGCCGAGGGCCCCAAGAACGTGGCGCTGGCCGCCGAGATCTGCGACGGCTGGCTGCCGATCTTCTACACCCCGCGGCTGGCCGACATGTACAACGAATGGCTCGACGAGGGCTTCGCCCGGCCCGGTGCCCGTCGCACCCGGCAGGACTTCGAGATCTGTGCGACGGCCACCATCGTTATTACCGACGACCGCAGCGCCGCCTTCGCGGCCATGAAGCCCTATCTGTCGCTCTACATGGGCGGCATGGGCGCCGAGGACACCAACTTCCACGCCGACGTCTACCGCCGGATGGGCTACTCCGAGGTCGTCGACGACGTCACCAAGCTCTTCCGCAGCAACCAGAAGGACAAGGCCGCCGAGATCATCCCCGACGAGCTGGTCGACGACGCCGCGATCGTCGGCGACATCGACTACGTCCGTAAGCAGGTGAAGGTGTGGGAGGCCGCGGGCGTCACGATGATGGTGGTCAACGGCCGCAATGCCGAGCAGATCAGCGAGCTTGCTACCTTGGTCTAGCCCGGTATTGCCGTCCGAATAGAACGCGTTCTAGATTGGCCCGATGACAGCCTCGCAACACACGATCGCCGGCACCGTACTCACGATGCCGGTGCGGATCCGCCGGGCAAACCAGCACATGGCGATGTTCTCGGTGGACGCCGACGCCGCGCAACGCCTGATCGACTACAGCGGCCTGCAGGTCTGCCGTTACCTGCCGGGCCGCACGGTCGTCGTGCTGATGCTGATGCACTACATCGACGGTGACCTCGGCCAGTACTACGAATTCGGCACCAGCGTGATGGTCAACCCGCCGGGCTCCGCGGCCAGCGGACCGCGTGCGCTGCAGTCGGCCGGCGCCTTCATCCACCACCTGCCCGTCGACCAGCCGTTCACGCTGGAGGCGGGGACCAAGATCTGGGGTTACCCGAAAGTCATGGCGGACTTCACCGTTCGCGAGGGCCGTGATTTCGGATTCGACTGCGCGATAGACGGGCAACTGGTGATCGACATGAAATTCCGTCGGGGCCTGCCGTTTTCGCTGACGCCGCGCCAGCAGGCGCAGCGCACCTACTCGCACCGCGACGGCGTCACCCGCGAGACGTCCTTCGAACACACGCTGGACGGCGTGCGTACCCGATTCGGCGGGGTGCGCGTCCGGCTGGGCGATCACCCCTACGCGAAAGAGCTGGCGTCGCTGGGCCTTCCGAAGCGGGCGATGCTGTCCAGCTCGGTCGACAACGTACAGATGACCTTCGGCGATGCTCAGGAGATCTCATGACAGTGACGTCAGTGACCAGACCCGATGTGGACCTGACCGACGGCACCTTCTACGCCGGTGACTCGCACGCCGTCTACCGCTGGATGCGGGAGAACGAGCCGGTCTTCCGGGACCGCAACGGGCTGGCCGCCGCGTCGACGTACCAGGCCGTCATCGATGCCGAGCGCAACCCCGAGTTGTTCTCGAACGCCGGCGGCATCCGGCCCGACCAAGACGGCGTCGAGATGATGATCGAGATGGACGATCCGCAACATCTGTTGCGCCGCAAGCTCGTCAATTCCGGATTCACCCGCAAACGCGTGAAAGACCAAGAGTCCAAGATCCTTTCGCTGTGCGACACGCTGATCGACGCGGTGTGCGAACGCGGCGAGTGCGACTTCGTCTGGGACCTCGCCGCCCCGCTGCCGATGGCGGTCATCGGCGACATGCTGGGCGTGCTCCCGGAGGAGCGCGCGATGTTCCTCAAGTGGTCCGACGAGCTGGTCGGCGCGTTGAGCAGCACCGCGGCCGAAGCCGATATTCAGGTCACCATGGACGCGTTCGCCGCATACAGCGAATACATGATGGGCATGATCGCGGCCCGCAAGGCCGAGCCGACCGATGATCTCGTCAGCGTCCTGGTGCACGCGGAGGTCGAGGGGTCACGCCTGGAGGACCACCAGATCGTCACCGAGGTTCTGCTGCTGCTGATCGGCGGCGACGAGACCACGCGGCATACGTTGAGCGGGGGTACGAGGCAGCTGCTGTTGCATCCCGATCAGCACCGGCGGTTGGTCGACGATCTGAGCCTGCTGCCCAACGCGATCGAAGAGATGCTCCGCTGGACCGCACCGGTGAAGAACATGGCCCGCACCATCACCGCCGACACCGAATTCCACGGCACGGCGCTGCGCCAGGGCGAAAAGATGATCCTGCTGTTCGAGTCGGCCAACTTCGACGAGAAGGTCTTCGAGGATCCGGAGAGCTTCAACATCGAGCGCTACCCGAACAACCACCTGGCATTCGGCTTCGGTACTCACTTCTGCCTCGGCAATCAGCTCGCGCGGCTGGAGTTGTCGATCATGCAGACGCGGCTGCTGCAGCGCCTGCCGGACTTGCGGCTGGCGTCGGACGCGGCGCTGCCGTTGCGCCCGGCGAACTTCGTCTCCGGCCTGGAGCAGATGCCGGTGGCGTTCACGCCGAGCGCGCCGCTGGGCTGAGCATCGGTTTGCGCTTGGCGCAGGCCTTAGTCACATCAGCACCATTGGCCTCTGGCGGAAAGCACCATGCGTCGTGCCCGCCTCCGAGCGACAACGCGTTGGTACGGGGGTGTGGCCGCGCAGACCTACGGGCGTCTGTCGCTGCGAGGCGGGCACGAAGGCACTCAACCAGCCGAGGGGCGCGTGTGGCGAATGGTGCGTCAGCGGTTCTTGAACTCGGGCTTGCGCTTCTCGGCGAACGCCCGCGGGCCTTCCTTGGCGTCGTCGGACAGGAACACCTTGATGCCGATCTGGGTGTCGATCTTGAACGCGTCGTTCTCGTGCAATCCCTCGGTCTCCCGGATCGCCCGCAGGATCGCCTGCACGGCCAAAGGGCCGTTGTTCTCGATGATCTCGGCGATCTCCAGCGCCTTGGTCAGCGCCTGACCGTCCGGGACGACGTGCCCGATCAGGCCCATCTCCTTCGCCTCGGCGGCGGTGATGTGCCGTCCGGTCAGCAGCAGGTCGCAGGCGACCGTGTAGGGGATCTGCCGCACCAGCCGCACGGCGGACCCGCCCATCGGGTACAGGCTCCACTTGGCTTCCGAGATGCCGAATTTGGCGCTCTCGCCGGCCACCCGGATGTCGGTGCCCTGCAGGATCTCGGTTCCCCCGGCGATCGCGGGTCCCTCGACGGCCGCGATGAGCGGTTTTGTCAGCCGGCGCCCCTTCAGCAACGCGTCGATCCGTGACGGGTCGTAGCTGCCGTCCTTGAACGAGTCGCCCGGCGGTTTCTTGGTTGCCGTCTTGAGATCCATGCCGGCGCAGAAGTAGCCACCGGCCCCGGTCAGGATGCAGCACCGGATGTCGTCGTCGTTGTCGACGCGGTCCCAGGCCTGCACCATGATTTCCATCATTTCGGTGCTCAGCGCGTTGCGGGCGTGCGGCCGGTTCAACGTGACGATCAGGGTGTGACCGCGCTGTTCGATGAGTGCGTCAGGTCCCGTTTGCTCGTTTGCTGGAGACTCGGCCACGGCGGGTGCCTTTCCGTCGACGTTGGGGGTGAGCTTGTCAAGAAATGTAACACGTTCTAATTTGGTGGCCGTGGCCCTGAATATTGCCGACCTTGCCGAGCACGCCATCGACGCTGTGCCTGACCGTGTTGCCCTCATCTCCGGCGACGAGAAGCTGACCTACGCCGAGCTGGAGGAGAAGGCCAACCGTTTCGCCCACTACCTGATCGACCAGGGCGTCAAGAAGGACGACAAGGTCGGTCTGTACTGCCGCAACCGCATCGAGATCGTCATCGCGATGCTCGGCATCGTCAAGGCCGGCGCCATCATCGTCAACGTCAACTTCCGCTATGTCGAGGGCGAGCTGCGCTACCTCTTCGACAACTCCGACATGGTCGCCCTGGTCCACGAGCGCCAGTACTCCGACCGGGTCGCCAACGTGCTGCCGGACACCCCGAATGTCAAGACGATCCTGGTCGTCGAGGACGGCAGCAACAACGACTACCAGCGCTACGGCGGGGTCGAGTTCTACGGAGCGTTCGCCGACAGCTCGCCCGAGCGTGACTTCGGCCCGCGCAGCGCCGACGACATCTACCTGCTGTACACCGGTGGCACCACCGGATTCCCGAAGGGCGTGATGTGGCGTCACGAGGACGTCTACCGGGTGCTGCTCGGTGGAACCGACTTCGCCACGGGTGAATTCGTCAAGGACGAATACGATCTGGCCAAGGCCGCCGCCACCAACCCGCCGATGATCCACTATCCGATTCCGCCGATGATCCACGGCGCCACCCAGTCGGCCACCTGGAGGGCGCTCTTCTCGGGCCAAACCACCGTTCTAACACCGGAATTCAACGCCGACGAGGTCTGGCGGACGATCCACGATCATAAGGTGAACATGCTGTTCTTCACCGGCGACGCGATGGCCCGGCCGTTGCTCGATGCGCTTGACAGGCAAAACGACTACGACCTGTCGTCGCTGTTCATGCTGGGCAGCACCGCGGCGTTGTTCTCGCCGAGCATCAAGGAGCGCCTGCTCGAGCTGCTGCCCAACCGGGTCATCACCGACTCGATCGGCTCCTCGGAGACCGGCTTTGGCGGCACCAGCATCGTCGCCAAAGACGCCCCGCACAGCGGCGGGCCCCGCGTCACGATCGACCACCGCACCGTCGTGCTCGACGAGGACGGCAACGAGGTGAAGCCCGGCTCGGGCGTGCGCGGTTTCATCGCCAAGAAGGGCAACATCCCGGTCGGCTACTACAAGGACGAGAAGAAGACGGCCGAAACGTTCCGGACCATCAACGGTGTTCGCTACGCGATCCCGGGCGACTGGGCCCTGGTCGAGGAGGACGGCACGGTCACGATGCTGGGCCGCGGCTCGGTGTCGATCAACAGCGGCGGCGAGAAGATCTACCCCGAGGAGGTCGAGGCCGCGCTCAAGGGCCACCCCGACGTCTTCGACGCCCTGGTGGTCGGCGTGCCCGATCCCCGCTACGGGCAGCACGTGGCCGCCGTCGTGCAGGCGCGGCCCGGGGCGCGGCCCTCGCTCGCGGAGCTGGACAGCTTCGTGCGCTCCGAGATCGCGGGATACAAAGTGCCGCGCAGCCTTTGGTTGGTCGACGAGGTCAAGCGGTCGCCCGCGGGCAAGCCCGACTACCGGTGGGCCAAGGAGCAAACCGAGGCGCGCCCCGCCGACGAAGTGCATGCGAGCCACGTAACAACCTGATCGGCTCCTAGCCGCGTGACCCACCGCGTGGTGGGTCTAGAGTCGAATCGCGATGACGATCGACGTGTGGATGCAACATCCGACGCAACGGTTTCTGCGCAGCGACATGCTGGCCTCGCTGCGGCGTTGGACCGGGGGATCGATCCCCGACACCGACATCCCGATCGAAGCGACCCTCGGCGCGATGGACGCCGCCGGCGTCGACTTCGGCCTGCTGAGCGCGTGGCTCGGCCCGGCCGGCCAGGACTTGGTCTCCAACGACGAGGTGGCGGGATGGGTGCGGTCACACCCGAACCGGTTCGCCGGCCTGGCGACGGTCGACCTCGATCGCCCGATGGCCGCGGTCCGCGAGCTGCGGCGCCGCCTGAAGGAGGGATTCGTCGGCCTGCGGGTGGTGCCCTGGCTGTGGGACGCGCCGCCCACCGACCGCCGCTACTACCCGCTGTTCGCCGAATGCGTGGAATCCGGGGTGCCGTTCTGCACCCAGGTTGGTCACACCGGCCCGCTGCGGCCGTCGGAGACCGGGCGGCCGATTCCCTACATCGACCAGGTGGCCCTCGACTTTCCCGAACTGGTCATCGTCTGCGGCCACGTCGGCTACCCGTGGACCGAGGAGATGGTGGCCGTCGCACGCAAGCACGAGAACGTCTACATCGACACCTCGGCCTACACCATCAAGCGGCTGCCGGAAGAGCTCGTCAGGTTCATGAAAACCGGCACCGGGCAACGCAAGGTCTTGTTTGGCACCAACTACCCGATGATCATCCACGCCCACGCTCTCGCGGGACTGGATGAACTTGGGCTCAGCGACGACGCCCGCGGAGACTTCTTGCGCGGCAACGCACAACGCGTTTTCAGACTGGAGGAAAACAGGTGAACGGCGCACAAGCCCTGATCAATACCCTGGTCGACGGCGGCGTCGACGTGTGCTTCGCCAACCCCGGCACGTCGGAGATGCACTTCGTGGCCGCACTCGACGCGGTGCCCCAAATGCGGGGTGTGCTAGCCCTTTTCGAGGGAGTGGCCACCGGCGCGGCCGACGGATACGCGCGCATGGCCGGTCGACCGGCCGCGGTGCTGTTGCACCTGGGCCCCGGGCTGGGTAACGGCCTCGCCAACCTGCACAACGCGCGCCGCGCCCGGGTGCCGATGGTGGTGGTCGTCGGCGACCACGCCACCTATCACAAAAAGTACGACGCGCCACTGGAATCCGACATCGACGCCCTGGCCGGCACCGTCTCGGGATGGCTGCGCCGCACCGAGCAGACCGCCGACGTCGCGTCCGACGCCGCGGAGGCGATTGCGGCCAGCGGGTCGGGATCGCATATTTCGACGCTGATCCTGCCCGCCGACGTGTCCTGGTCGGATGGCGGGCAACCGGCGCGAACTCCGCCCGCCGAGCCGCCGCGACCCGATCCCGCCCTGGCGTCCGAGGTGCTCGAGGTTTTGCGTTCGGGGGAGCCCGCGGTGCTCATGATCGGCGGCGACGCCACCCGAGGGCCCGCGCTGGCGGCCGCCGCCCGCATCGCCGAGGCGACCGGGGCCAGGCTGCTGTCCGAGACGTTCCCGGCCCGACTGGAGCGCGGCGCGGGAGTCCCCGCCGTCGAGCGGCTGGCGTACTTCGCCGAGGCGGCCACCGCCCAGCTCAACGGCGCCAAGCACCTGGTGCTGGCGGGCGCCAAGTCGCCGGTGTCGTTCTTCGCCTACCCGGGCATGCCCAGCGACCTGGTGCCGGCCGGCTGCCAGGTGCATGTGCTCGCCGAACACAACTGCGCCGCAAACGCTTTGGCCGCATTGGCCGACGAGCTGGCGCCCGGGACGGTTGCGCCGGTGGCGGCCGCATCGCGTCCGCAGCTGCCCACGGGTGCGCTGACGTCCGCGTCGGCGGCCGAGGTGATCGGGGCGCTCCTGCCGGAAGGGGCGATCGTCGTCGACGAGTCGAACACGTCGGGCATCATGCTGGAGCGGGCCACGGCCGGTGCGCCGGCCCACGATTGGCTGACGCTGACCGGCGGCGCGATCGGCTACGGCATTCCCGCCGCGGTGGGGGCCGCGGTGGCCGCGCCCGATCGTCCGGTGCTGTGCCTGGAATCCGACGGGTCGTCGATGTACACGATCTCGGGGTTGTGGACCCAGGCGCGCGAAAACCTCAACGTGACCACCGTGCTCTACGACAACAGCGCCTACGACATCCTGCGGATCGAGCTGGGGCGCGTCGGGGCCGGGTCGTCGCCCGGCCCGAAGGCGCTCGACCTGCTCGACTTGTCGCGTCCCACAATGGATTTCGTCAAGATCGCCGAGGGCATGGGAGTTCCCGCGCGCCGCGTCACCACGGCCGAGGAGTTCGCCGATGCCCTGCGCGTGGCCCTGGCCGAACCGGGGCCGCACCTGATTGACGCCGTGGTGCCCTCACTGACGGGCTAGGATTGGGCGGCTGTGCGCCGCCTCACCGCTCGCTCAGCGCCGGAAGGTGTGCGACGAGCCAGTCCGTCATCGCATCGACAACCTCGACGCCGGCTTCGAACGCGTGGGCCTGGGCCGCCAGCGCCACACCCACATCCCCGGAATCCGTCGGCACGATGCCGAGTTGCCGGACCAGGTAGTCGCCGCGCACCCCGGGGCCCCAACCGCCCTTGGCCGCAAACCCTTTGGCGGCCAACCCCCATCGCTGGGTGGCGGTGAGGCGGCGCATGAGGTCGACGACGGTGGCCGCTTGGGCGATGCCCGAAAGCTGGGCGGCGAAGCGCGCCTGCCGGCCCAGCGCCCATTGCGTCTGCCCAAAGGCGGTGTAGCCGCGGCGAAGTCGCTGGGATTCGACCACGGTGTCCGCGTCACCGCATTCGTTGACGACGGCGCTCACCCGCCCGGCGGCCTCCGCCGGCTCGCCCAGCTGGGACCACAATTGCTCGGAGGCATGGTTGTCGGATTCGGTGATGGCTTTGACAACGAGATCCCGGGCGCGCCCCGGATCGGCGCGCAGGGCGGCAATCGCCAACGGCACCTTGATCGTTGACCATGCGACGCCGGACGACCACCGGCCCCACGAGTACACCTCGGCAATACCCGGGTGAGCGATAGCAATGCCGATGGTCGCCGGGACGGTGGCGGCCAGCTTCTCGAAGCTCGCTTCGATCGCGGGCGCTACCGGCGAATCGGCCATACCGGATCACCGCAGTCGACACCCTGTGCCGACAATTGCCGCTTGAGCACCTTGAAGGTCACCGTCCGCGGCAGCTCCGCGCTCACCCGCACGTACGACGGCCACTGCTTGGGGCCCAGGTCGGGCTGTTCGGCCAGGAATGCCCGGAACTTCTCGGGATCGAACTCGATGCCGGCCGCCATGACCACCGCGGCCATCACCTGGTCGCCGACGACCGGGTCGGGCACCGCGTACACCGCGACCTCGGTGGCGTCGGGGTAGCGCAGCAGCACGCGCTCGATCGGGGCCGCGCCCAGGTTCTCCCCGTCCACCCGCATCCAATCGCCAAGCCGTCCAGCGAAATACGCGTAGCCGGCCTCGTCGCGGTAGCCCAGGTCGCCGCTGTGGTAGATGCCGCCGGCCATCCGCTCTGCCTCGGCGGCCTCGTCGTTGTAGTAACCCTCGAAGCGGCCCGGCCCGGCGGTGTTCACGATCTCGCCGACTACCCCGACGGGGCACGGCTCGCCGGTGTCGGGGTCGACGATCTCGACGCCCTCCGGTAGCGGGCCCAGCGCACCCGGCGGGGTGTCGGGCGTGCGGGCGATCGCCACCCCGCCCTCGGTTGAGCCGAACCCGTCCTGCACGACGCAGCCGAACCTGCGGCCGAATCGTTCGATGTCGCCGGGCACGCCCTCGTTGCCGTAGACCGCCCGCAGCGGGTTGTCGGCGTCGTCGGGCTGCTCCGGGGTGGCGAGCACGTACGACAACGGCTTGCCGACATAGTTGGCGTAGGTGGCCCCGTAGCGGCGGACGTCCGGTAAGAACCCAGACGCGGAGAACTTGCGCCGCAACGCCATTGACCCCTGGCACGCGGCGGCCACCGCCCAGCCGACCAGCACGGCGTTGGAATGAAACAACGGCATCGACACGTAGCAGACGTCGTCGCGTCCCAGGCCGAAGCGCTGTGTCATCGTCACGCCGGCGATCGCGACCTTGCCGTGGCTGCACTTCACCGCTTTGGGCTCCCCGCTGGTGCCCGAGGTGAAGATCAGCATGAACAGGTCCGCGGCCGAGGCGGACTGAAAACGGGGCTCCGCGTCGCGATGCGCGTCCACCTCGGCGGCCCACGCCGCGGACTCGACGTTGACATGCGCGATGTCGCCCAGCGGCTCGGCCGACTTCGAATCGGCAAGCACCACTTGACAGTCGGCGTGGGCGATGTCGCGGGCCAGCGCCTCACCGCGCCGGACCGGGTTGAGCCCCACCGGCACGATGCCGGACATCCCGGCTGCCACCAGCATCGCCGAGAAGAAGGGGGTGTTCTCCAGCAGCACGCCGACGTGCGGCGGCTTGGCCGGGTCGAGGCGCTCACGCAGCGCCGCCGCGATCGCGGCACCGTGCCGGAGGTGATCACGCCAGCTGACGAACGTGTCCTCGAAATAGACGCCGCGGTCGTCGGTTTCGGCCAGCGGAACCAGGAGCTTGGTGACGGTCGGGTCGGCTGGGATCACGAAGCCCACGGTGACCCCGCCTGTTCCACGGACGTCGCCCTCAGGCCGGCGTTTCCGCCAGTTCGCGGCCGATGCGCCGCAACTGTCCGGTGGCACCGTGCAACGCGAACTCGATCTCCTTGGCGGCCAGGAAATAACGGTGCACCGGGTGATCGGTGTCGACGCCGACGCCACCGTGGATGTGCACGATGGTGTGCGCCACCCGGTGCCCGGCGTCGGCGGCCCAGAACGCCGCGCTGGCGACGTCGATGTCGGCGGGCATGTCCTCCGACACGCGCCAGGCCGCCTGGGTGAGCGTCAGCCGCAGGCCCTTGACGTCGATATACCCGTCGGCCAGTCGCTGTCCCACCGCCTGGAAGCTGCCGATCGGGCGGTCGAACTGCTCGCGGGTGCGCGCGTATTCGGCCGTCATTTGCAATCCCCGCTCGAGCACCCCGAGCTGAAAGGCGCTGCGCCCCAAAGTAATCAGCGTGTCGAGCCAGGCGACGACAACCCCGTCGCCGACGATCCGTCCACCGTCCACCTGCGTCCCGTCCAGGGCCAGGTGCCCGACGCTGCCCCGCCCCGTGGTTTGCAGCGCCGTCACCGTGACGCCCGGGTCGTCGGCCGCGACGAGGAAAACGGCTGTCCCGGAATCGGTTTCGGCCGGAACCAGGAAGGCGTCCGCGACGGGCGCAAAGCCGATCTGGGTGCGCGTCCCGGTCAGCCGGTAGCCCGCACCGTCGCTGACCGCTTGCACCGCGCCCTCACCCATCTCGCCGTCGAGCGCGACGGTGAGGATTTTCTCCCCTCGCACCGCCGGGGCGCCCCAGGCCTGCTGCAGCTCCTCGGAGCCGAACCGGGCCAGCGCCCCGGCGCCCAGCATTACCGATTCCAGGTAGGGCACCGCGGCCAGCTGGTGGCCCAACGCCACCAGAATGGCGACCTGCTCGAGCACGCCGAAGCCGTCGCCGCCCAATGACGCCGGCGCCGCGCTGGTCAGGATGTCGGCCTCGACCAGCTTGTCCCACAGCGCGCGGTCGAATCGTTGCTCCAGCCCGTCCAGCTCGCGGTGGTGCTGCGGCGTGCACACCGCATCCACGATGGTGTCGACCAACCCGCCGAGGTCCTGTGCCGCTTCTGTCGTCGTGAAGTCCATGAATTCTCGTCCTTATATATAGAGAAAGCTCTAGCGGTTGGCTCGGGGCAGGCCCAGCGCGACCATTCCGATGATGTCGCGCTGCACTTCGTTGGTGCCGCCGCCGAAGGTGAGGATCAGGCAGGCCCGGTGCATCCGCTCGACCCGGCTGCGCAGCAGCGAACCCGGCGAATCCTGGCGGACCGTTGCCGCGGTGCCGAGCACCTCCATCAGCAGCCGGTAGGCCTCGGTGGCCAGCTCGGTCCCGTAGACCTTGGCCGCCGACGCGTCCGCAGGGTTCAGCGATTCGCTGTCCGACGACGCGAGCTCCCAGTTGATCAGCTTGAGCACCTCGGCCTTGGCGTGCACCCGGGCCAGGTTCAGCTGCACCCATTCGGAGTCGATGAGCCGGGCCCCGCCGCCGTCCTTGGTGTTCTGCGCCCACTCGCGAACCTCGCGCAGGGCCAGGAAGATCGGCTGCGGCGACACCAATGCGACCCGCTCGTGGTTGAGCTGGTTGGTCACCAGCTTCCAGCCGCCGTTCTCCTCGCCGATCAGGTTGGTCACGGGCACCCGCACGTCGGAGTAATACGTGGCACTGGTGTCCACACCCGCCATGGTGTGCACCGGCGTCCAGGAGAAGCCCTCGGCGGTGGTCGGCACGGTCAGCATCGAAATGCCGCGGTGCTTCTTTGCCTCCGGGTTGGTGCGCACCGCCAGCCAGACCCAGTCGGCGTAGGCGATCAGGCTGGTCCACATCTTCTGGCCGTTGATCACGTAGTCGTCGCCGTCGCGCACCGCGGTGGTGCGCAGGTTGGCCAGGTCGGTGCCGGCGCCGGGCTCGGAGTAGCCGATCGAGAAGTGCAGTTCGCCGGCCGCGATCTTGGGCAGGAAGAACTTCTTCTGCTCGTCGGTGCCGAAGGCCATGATCGTCGGCGCCACGCTGTTGATCGTCAGGAACGGCACGGGCACGCCGGCGATCGCGGCCTCGTCGGTGAAGATCAGCGAGTCCATCGGGGAGCGGTCCTGGCCGCCGTACTCCTTGGGCCAGTTCAGGGTGAGCCACCCGTCCTTGCCCATCTGCGCGACGGTGTCGCGGTACGCGTTGCCGGTCCCGACCTCGCCCTCGGTCGACGTCAGCGCCGCGCGGCGCTCCGGGGTCATGAGCTTGGTGAAGTACGACCGCAGCTCGCGACGCAGCTCCTCCTGTTCAGGGGTGTAACTGATGCGCATTCCAGCCGTCCTTTGGTTAACGTGACACGCGTAGCTCGACCAACGGCTACCCGTTCGCCTCCCCGGTTGTAACACGTTCTAGTCTGGGAATCCAGCGACCGTTTCGCCTGGCGCACCGGGGCCCTATGGTGGACCTACGAACCGATAGGGCGTGCGCTCAGGTTGAGGGCCAGTTTCGAGGAGGGTGCCGTGCGGGTGATCGTGGATCGTGACCGGTGTGAAGGGAACGCGGTGTGCTTGGGAATCGCACCCGACCTCTTCGATCTGGACGATGAAGACTATGCCGTCGTGAAGATCGATCCGATTCCGCCCGACCGGGAGCCGCTGGCCGAGCAGGCGATCGCCGAGTGCCCGCGCGCTGCTCTATTGCGCGGCGAATAAGCACAGCCTGAACACAGACTAGAGGTATTCATAAATTGACTAGCAGCACAAACGCGACCGATCTATCCGGAAAGGTCGCGGTGGTGACCGGCGCGGCCGCGGGGCTGGGACGCGCCGAGGCGCTCGGCCTGGCCGGGCTGGGCGCCACCGTCGTCGTCAACGACATCGCCGCCGCGCTGGACGCCTCCGACGTCATTGACGAGATCAACTCGGCAGGGGCCAAGGCGGTCGCGGTGGCCGGCGACATTAGCCAGCGCTCGACCGCCGACGAGCTCGTGGCCACCGCCGATGGGCTAGGTGGCCTGGACATCGTCGTGAACAACGCCGGGATCACCCGCGACCGGATGCTGTTCAACATGTCCGACGAGGAATGGGACCTCGTCATCGCCGTGCACCTGCGCGGCCACTTCCTGCTGACCCGCAACGCGGCCACCTACTGGCGCGCGAAGGCCAAGGACGCGGGCGGTCAGATCTTCGGCAGGATCGTCAACACCGCATCGGAAGCCGGCCTGGTCGGGCCGGTGGGGCAGGCCAACTACGGCGCGGCCAAGGCCGGCATCATCTCGCTCACCCTCACGGCCGCGCGGGCGCTGGGCCGCTACGGGGTGTGCGCGAACGCGATCTGCCCGCGGGCCCGCACGGCGATGACGGCCGACGTCTTCGGCGACGCGCCGGAGGTGGAGGAAGGCGGCATCGACCCGCTCTCGCCCGAGCACGTGGTGAGCCTGGTGAAGTTCTTGTCGTCGCCCGCCGCCGCGGAAGTCAACGGGCAGGTGTTCATCGTTTACGGACCGCAGGTGACACTTGTGGCCGCACCGACGGCGGAGCACAGATTCAAGGCGGACGGGCCGGCCTGGGAGCCCGGCCAGCTCAGCGGCGCCCTCCAGGAATACTTTGCTGGACGCGATCCGGAGCGAAACTTTTCCGCCGTCAACCTCATGGAGCAATGACGGGGTAAACGCGCTTTTTAAGCTGAAAATGCCGAGTAGAACACGTGTCAGATTGAACCCTCAGCAATACCTCTGACCTGGACAAATTAACGGTTCGGATACGGAAATGCTGTTCATTGACATGGTGCTCTTTCTCTGAGTTAATATGATCCGGCTGACACCGAGCCGCATGCGACCGAAGACAACGTTAAGGCGACACACAGGCTTCGCCGCGAGCAGCAGAGGGGGGCGGCCAAGTTGATAGAACAACTTTCGGTTCCCGCCCGCGCTGTGGGCGGGTTCTTCGAGATGATGATCGACACCGGCCGCGAGACTTTTCGACGGCCGTTTCAATTGGGGGAGTTCCTCGAACAGACGTGGATGATCGCCCGCGTGTCGCTGGTGCCGACGCTGCTGGTGTCCATCCCCTTCACCGTGCTGGTCGCGTTCACCCTCAATATCCTGCTGAGCGAGATCGGAGCCGCCGACTTGTCGGGCGCCGGAACGGCTTTCGGCACCGTCACCCAGCTCGGCCCGGTGGTGACGGTGCTCGTCGTCGCCGGCGCGGGCGCCACCGCGATCTGCGCCGACCTGGGTGCCCGCACCATCCGGGAAGAGATCGACGCGATGCGCGTGCTCGGCATCGACCCGGTCCACCGGCTCGTGGTGCCAAGGGTTTTGGCGTCGACCGTGGTAGCGCTGCTCCTCAACGGCCTGGTGTGCGCCATCGGCCTATCCGGCGGCTATGTGTTTTCCGTCTTCCTGCAGGGCGTCAACCCGGGCGCCTTCATCAACGGCCTAACCGTGCTGACCGGGCTGCGCGAGCTGGTGCTCGCCGAGGTCAAGGCGCTGCTGTTCGGCGTGATGGCCGGGCTGGTCGGGTGTTACCGCGGCCTGACCGTCAAGGGCGGACCGAAGGGCGTCGGTAACGCGGTCAACGAGACCGTCGTCTACGCGTTCATCTGCCTGTTCGTCATCAACGTCGTCATGACCGCCGTCGGCGTGCGGATCACCGCCAAGTGAGCACTCGATGAGCTACGACGCCACCCTCCGGTTTCGCCGTTTCATGTCGCGGCTGCAGGGGCCCATCGACGACTTCGGCGAGCAGGCGTTGTTCTACGGCAAGACAGTGCGTTACGTGCCGCAAGCGCTCACCCAATACCGGAAGGAGACGATCCGGAACGTCGCCGAAATGACGCTGGGCGCGGGGGCTCTCGTCATGATCGGCGGCACGGTCGGCGTCGCGGCCTTCCTGACCCTGGCCTCCGGTGGCGTCATCGCCGTGCAGGGGTATGCGTCGCTGGGCAACATCGGCATCGAGGCGCTGACGGGCTTCCTGTCGGCGTTCCTCAACGTCCGCGTCGTCGCCCCGGTGATCGCGGGCATCGCGCTGGCGGCCACCATCGGAGCGGGCGCCACCGCGCAATTGGGCGCGATGCGGGTGTCCGAGGAGATCGACGCCGTCGAATGCATGGCCGTGCAGTCGGTTTCCTACCTGGTGTCGACCCGGCTGATCGCCGGCCTGATCGCGATCATTCCGCTGTACTCGCTGTCGGTGCTCGCCGCGTTCTTCGCCGCCCGGTTCACCACGGTGTACATCAACGGGCAGTCCAAGGGCCTCTACGACCACTACTTCAATACGTTTCTCATCCCGTCGGACCTGCTGTGGTCGTTCCTGCAGGCCATCGTGATGGCCATCGCGGTCATGCTGGTGCACACCTATTACGGCTACAACGCCAGCGGCGGCCCGGTCGGCGTCGGCATCGCGGTCGGTCAGGCTGTGCGCACCTCGCTGATCGTCGTGGTCGTCATCACCTTGTTCATCTCGCTGGCCGTGTACGGCGCGTCCGGTAACTTCAACCTCTCCGGGTGAAGGGAGCTCCCGAAAAGACATGGCAGACGGCGCATCACGACGCTCATCGGTTCGGCTGGCAGCGGCGCTGCTGGCCGGCGTGATCGTGGCCTTCGCCGTGCTTACCTACCTTTCGTACACCGCGGCCTTCGCCTCGACCGACACCGTCACCGTCTCGGCGCCACGGGCGGGCCTGGTGATGGACAAGGGCGCCAAGGTCAAGTACCGCGGCATCCAGATCGGCAAGGTCACCAGCATCGACTACTCGGGTGACCAGGCTCGGCTGACGTTGGCCATCAGCAGCGATCAGATGCACTTCGTCCCCTCCAACGCGACGGTGCACATCGCGGGCAACACCATCTTCGGCGCCAAGTCGGTCGAATTCATTCCGCCCCAGGCGCCTTCGCCGACATCCCTGCGCCCGGACGCGCACGTCGAGGCGTCCGCGGTGGCGCTCGAGGTCAATACGCTGTTCCAATCGCTCGTCGACCTGCTCCACAAGGTCGACCCGGTGGAGCTGAACGGCACGCTGAGCGCGCTGTCCGAAGGGCTGCGCAACCACGGCGACGACTTCGGATCGCTGCTGTCGGGGCTGAATACGCTGGCACGCCAGGCGAATCCGAAGCTGCCCGCCCTGCAGGAGGACTTCCGCAGGGCCGGAATCGTGACCAACAACTACGCCGACGCCGCCCCCGACCTGAACACCGTCTTCGACAACCTGCCCACCATCAACCGGACTGTCGTCGACAAGCAGAAGGACCTCAACGACACGCTGCTGGCGGCGATCGGCTTGGCCAACAACGCCTATGAGACGTTGGAACCCGCCGAGCAGAACTTCATCGACGCCATCAACAGGCTGCGCGCCCCGATCAAGGTGGCCCACGACTACTCGCCCGAATTCGGGTGCTTTTTCGCCGGTGTCGAGCGCGGCATCAAGGAATTCGCCCCGCTGATCGGTGTGCGCAAGGCCGGGCTGTTCACGTCGTCCAGCTTCGTCCTGGGTGCGCCGTCGTACACGTATCCGGAATCCCTGCCGATCGTCAACGCCTCCGGCGGTCCGAACTGCCGCGGACTGCCCGACATCCCGACCAAGCAGACCGGTGGGTCGTTCTACCGGGCGCCCTTCCTCGTCACCGACAACGCCAACATCCCGTACGAGCCGTTCACCGAGCTGCAGTTCGACGCGCCCTCCACCCTGCAGTTCCTGTTCCACGGCGCTTTCGCGGAACGGGACGACTTCTGATGGCGGCCGCGGGGATGCCGTCACACCGGTCGATGCTGATCAAGGTCAGCATCTTCGCGGTGGCCATGCTATTGGTGAGCGCGTCGCTGGTGGTGGTCTTCGGCGACTTCCGGTTCGGTCCCGAAAGTACCTACCACGCAACGTTCACCGACGTGTCGAAGCTGAAGGCCGGCCAGAAGGTTCGCATCGCCGGCGTGCCGGTCGGCGCGGTGTCGGGCGTTAAGCTCAACCAGGACAACACCATCGACGTGAAGTTCGGGGTGGACAGTCGCTACACGTTGTATTCGTCGACGCGGGCGGTGATCCGGTACGAAAACCTGGTCGGCGACCGCTATTTGGAGATCACCTCGGGACCGGGGGAGCTGCGTAGGCTGCCGCCGGGGGGCACGATCAACTCCCAACACACCCAGCCCGCACTGGATCTCGACGCGCTGCTGGGCGGGCTGCGGCCGCTGGTCAAGGGCCTGGACGCCGACAAGGTCAACACCATCAGCAGCGCGGTGATCCAGTTGTTGCAGGGCCAGGGCGGAGCCTTGTCCAACGTGCTCGCCGACACGAGCGCGTTCTCGTCGGCGCTGGGCCAGCGCGACCAGCTGATCGGCGATGCGATCACCAACCTCAACACCGTGTTGGGCACCGTCGACCAGAAGAGCGCGCAATTCTCGGCCAGCGTCGACCAGTTGCAGCAATTGATCACCGGGCTGGCCAAGAACAAGGACTCGATCGCGGGGGCCATCCCCCCGCTGGCGTCCACCACCACGGACTTGACTGAGCTGCTGCAGAATTCGCGCCGTCCGCTGCAGGGCATCCTCGAGAACACCCGACCGCTGGCCACCGAGTTGGACAACCGCAAGGCCGAGGTGAACAACGATGTCGAGCAACTCGGCGAGGACTACCTGCGGCTGGCGGCGCTCGGTGCCTACGGGTCCTTCTTCAACATCTATTTCTGCTCGGTGACGATCAAGATCAACGGCCCGGCCGGCGGCGACATCCTGATACCGTTCGGCGGCCCGGTAGATCCCAGCAAGGGGAGGTGCGCTTTTGTCAAGTAACGCAAGGCGCGAACGCGACCCACTGCGCACCGGCATCTTCGGTGTGGTGCTGGTGGTTTGCGTGGTGCTCATCGCGTTCGGATACGCGAACCTGCCGTTCTTTCCGCAGGGCAAGATGTACGAGGCCTACTTCACCGACGCGGGCGGCATCAACCCGGGCAACTCCGTTTACGTGTCCGGCTTCAAAGTGGGCAAGGTGGCCTCGGTCGGCCTGGCCGGCGACAGCGCCAAGGTGACCTTCAGCGTCGACCGGCATGTCGTCGTCGGCGATCAGTCGATGGCTGCGATCCGCACCGACACCATCCTCGGTGAGCGTTCCATTGCGGTGACCCCGGCCGGCAGCGGCAAGGCGACCACGATTCCGCTGAGCCGCACGACGACGCCGTACACGCTGGCCGGCGCGCTCGAGGATCTGGGCAACAACGCCAGCAACCTGAACAAGCCGCAGTTCGAGCAGGCCTTGAACGTGCTCACCGACACGCTGCACGACGCCACGCCCGAACTGCGCGGCGCGCTGGACGGCGTGACATCGCTATCCCGCACGCTGAACCGCCGCGACGAGGCGCTGCAGGGCCTACTGGCGCATGCGAAGTCGGTGACGGGGGTGTTGTCGCAGCGCGCCGACCAGGTCAACAAGCTGGTGGACGACGGCAACGAATTGTTCGCCGCGCTCGACGAGCGGCGCGCCGCGATCGGCGAGTTGATCTCGGGCATCGGCGGTCTCTCACAACAGATTTCCGGCTTTGTCGCCGACAACCGCAAGGAGTTCGGCCCCGCGCTGAGCAAGCTGAACCTGGTGCTGGCCAACCTCAACGAGCGCCGCGACTACATCACCGAGGCGCTCAAGCGGCTGCCCACCTATGCCACCGAGCTGGGTGAGGTCGTCGGCTCCGGTCCCGGGTTCAACGTCAACGTCTACGGTGTGATCCCGGCGCCGTTGGTGGCGACGATGTTCGACTTCTTCTACCAGCCGGGCAAGCTGCCCGCCAGCCTCGCCGACTACCTGCGCGGGCTGATTCAGGAACGCTGGATCATCAGGCCGAAGTCGCCATGACGAATCGGATCGCCGGCAGCAGGGGGCTGCGCTACGGCATCATCATCGCGCTGGTCGCGATGCTGGTGGGTGGCGTGTATGTGCTGTCGTCGCAAGGCAATAACCGGACCGTCATCGGCTACTTCACCTCCGCCGTCGGTCTGTATCCCGGCGACCAGGTCCGCATCCTGGGCGTGCCGGTCGGCTCGATCGACACGATCGAGCCGCGGCCTTCCGACGTGAAGATCGTCATGTCGGTGGAAAAGGACGTCAAGATCCCCAAAGACGCCCGGGCCGTGATCATCTCGCCGAACCTGGTGTCGGCGCGGTTCATTCAGCTGACCCCGGCGTACACCGGCGGGGCGGTGTTGCCCGACGGCGGCAGCATCGACCTGAACCGCACCGGGGTGCCGGTGGAATGGGACGAGGTCAAGGAGTCCCTGACGCAGCTGGCCGTTCAGCTGGGCCCGACGACGGGGTCGATGCAGGGGCCGCTGGGCAAGGCGATCAACCAGGCTGCCGACACGCTCGACGGCAAGGGCGAGTCGTTCCACAATGCGTTGCGCGAGCTTTCGCAAGTCGCGGGGCGGCTGGGCGATTCGCGCAGCGACATCTTCGGCACAGTCAAGAACCTGCAGGTGCTGGTCGATGCGCTGTCGGCGAGCAACGAACAGATCGTGCAGTTCGCCGGCAACGTGGCGTCGGTGTCGCAGGTGCTCGCCGACAGCTCGCGGCACCTGGACAACACCCTGGGCACGCTCAACCAGGCCCTCTCGGACATCCGCGGATTCCTGCACGAGAACAACTCGACGATCATCGATACGGTCAACAACCTCAATGACTTTGCGCAGACGTTGAACGACCAGAGCGACAACATCGAGCAGGTGTTGCACGTGGCCGGCCCGGGCATCGCGAACTTCTACAACATCTACGACCCGGCGCAGGGCACCCTGAACGGTTTGTTGTCGATACCCGAATTCGCCAACCCCGTGCAGTTCATCTGCGGTGGTTCCTTCGAGACCGCCGGCGGACCGCGAGCGCCCGACTACTACCGGCGCGCCGAGATCTGCCGCGAGCGGCTCGGCCCGGTGCTGCGCCGGCTCGCCGTGAACTACCCGCCGGTCATGTTCCACCCGCTCAACACGATCACCGCGTACAAGGGCCAGATCATCTACGACACCCCGGAGACACAGGCCAAGGCGGCCACCCCGATTCCGCAGCTGACCTGGATACCTGCCCAGGGCTCCCACCTCCCCCCGGCCGCCCAGAACCCCGCGGACCTGCAGGCGCTGCTGGTCCCGACGGCGCCGCAGCCGGCCCCGGGCCCCCCGCCGGCCGGACTCAGCTCGGGTCCGGCACCGGGTCCCGGCCCGGGCAACGCCTACGGTCCGCTGCCCGGCCCCCCGCCGGGCCAGGCGCCGAGCGCGCCGCCGGCCGATCAGGGCGGTGGCGGATGAGGCGAATCTGGTTGCGCGGCGGCGTGTTAGCCGCCGGCGGCGCGCTGCTGGCCGGTTGCCAATTCAACGGCCTCAACTCCTTGTCGATGCCCGGCACGGCCGGCCACGGCAGCGGCGCGTATTCGATCACCGTCGAGATGCCGGACGTGGCGACGCTGCCGCAGAACTCACCGGTGATGGTCGACGACGTCACCGTCGGCAGCGTCGCGGGCATTTCCGCCGAGCAGCGCTCCGACGGATCGTTCTATGCCGCGGTGAAACTCGCGCTGAACAAGAATGTGGTGTTGCCGGCCAATTCGACTGCGACGGTGGCCCAGACGTCGTTGCTGGGTTCGATGCACATCGACCTGGCGCGCCCCAAGGACAAGCCGGCGACCGGGCGGCTCAAGGATGGTTCGAGGATCACCGAGGCCAACACGGGCCGCTATCCGTCCACCGAAGAGGTGCTCTCGGCATTGGGCGTCGTCGTCAACAAGGGCAATCTCGGTGCGCTGGAAGACATTACCGACGAGACCTATCAGGCCTTCGCCGGTCGCCAGGACCAGCTCGTCGACCTGATCCCCCGGCTCGCTGAATTGACCGCGGGGCTCAACCGCCAGACCGACGACATCATCGACGCGGTCGATGGGCTGAACCGATTCTCCGCGATCCTGGCGCGCGACAAGGACAACCTGGGCCGGGCGCTGGACACGCTGCCCGAGGCCCTCCGCGTGCTCAACAAGAACCGGGACCACATCGTCGAAGCGTTCGCGGCTTTGAAGAAGCTGGCTACCGTTACCTCCCACATCCTGGCGAAAACCAAGGTGGACTTCGCCGAAGACCTCAAGGGCCTGTACTCGGTGGTCAAGGCCCTCAGCGACAACCGCAAGAACTTCGTCACCTCGCTGCAGATCCTGCTGACGTTCCCGTTCCCCAACTTCGGCATCAAGCAGTCGGTGCGCGGCGACTACCTCAACGTGTTCACCACGTTCGACCTCACCTTGCGCCGGATCGGTGAGACGTTCTTCACCACGTCCTATGCACTGGACCCGAACATGATGCACATGAGCGAGGTGCTCAACCCGCCCGACTTCCTGACCGGCGAGCTGGCCAACCTGTCCGGACAGGCGGCCGACCCGTTCAAGATTCCGCCCGGCACGACTTCGGGCCCTGAGGGGCGGTAGGGCGGCGCGCATGATCGACAAGCTCACCAAAGTCCAGCTCGGCATCTTCGCGGTGATCACCGCCATCACGCTGAGTGTGATGGCCGTCTTCTACCTGCGGCTGCCCGCCACCTTCGGCCTCGGAACGTACGGCGTCAGCGCCGATTTCGTGGCGGGGGGCGGTCTGTACAAGAACGCGAACGTCACCTACCGCGGCGTGGCGGTTGGCCGGGTGGAGTCGGTGGGCCTCAACCCCAATGGCGTCACCGCCGAGATGCGGCTCAACAGGGGCACCCCCATACCGTCGAACGTCACCGCCACCGTGAAGAGCGTCTCCGCCGTCGGTGAGCAGTACATCGACCTGGTACCGCCCGGCAATCCGGCATCGACCAAGCTGCACAACGGATCCCGGATCGACCGGCAGAACACCCGGATCGGTCAGGACGTCGCCGACCTGTTGAAGCGGGCGGAGGCACTGGTCAACAGCCTCGGCGACACCCGGTTGCGCGAACTGCTACACGAGACCTTCATCGCGGCCAACGGGTCGGGTCCCGAGCTGGCCCGGCTGATCGAGTCCGCCCGGCTGTTGGTGGACGAGGCCAACGCCAACTATCCGCAGGTCTCACAGTTGATCGATCAGGCCGGCCCGTTCCTGCAGGCCCAGATCCGCGCCGGCGCCGACGTCAAATCGCTGTCGGATGGGTTGGCGCGCTTCACTTCCGAGGTGCGCCAGGCCGACCCGCAGCTGCGCGAGACGCTGGCCACCGCCCCGGGCGCGACCGACGAGGCCAGCACCGCGTTCTCCGGCATCCGCCCGTCGTTCCCGGCGTTGGCCGCCAGCCTGGCCAACCTGGGCCGCGTCGGCGTCATCTACCACAAGTCGATCGAGCAGCTGCTGGTGGTGCTACCGGCGCTGTTCGCGGCGATCACCACGGCCGCCGGCGGCGCCCCACAGGACGAGGGCGCCAAGCTGGACTTCAAACTCGACCTCAACGACCCGCCCCCGTGCGCCGTCGGCTTCTTGCCGCCGCCGCTGATGCGCACGCCGGCGGACGAGACGCTGCGCGAGCTGCCGAGGGACATGTACTGCAAGACGGCGCAGAACGATCCGAGCACCGTGCGCGGTGCCCGCAACTATCCGTGCCAGGAGTTTCCCGGCAAACGGGCGCCGACGATCCAGCTGTGCCGCGACCCGAAGGGCTATGTTCCGGTCGGCCGCAACCCATGGCGCGGCCCGCCGGTGCCGTACGACACCCCGGTGACGAATGGGCTGAACGTGTTGCCGCCCAACAAGTTCCCGTACATACCGCCGGGTGCGGAACCCGATCCGGGCACACCGATCGTGGGCCCACCGCCGCCGGGCGTGGTGCCCGGGCCCGGCCCGTTGCCGAATCACCAGCCGGCCTTCGATCCGCCGCCCCCCAACGACCGGCCGCCGCCGCCGGGCAACCCGTCGTGGATGCCGCCAGGCGTCCCACCGGTGCCGCCGATACTTCCCTATCCCAAGTGGCTCCCACCGCCGGCGCCTCCGGAAGGCATCAACCCGCCGCCGGCGGGCCCGGGCCCGGAGAAGCCGTGGGGGCCGCCGCAGGGTCCGCCGCCGCAGGCCAGCGGCCCGGCCTACACCACCTATGACCAGCGCACCGGAGCGTTCGTGGACCCGGCCGGCGGGACTGGTACGTTCGCGGCCGGCGCCAGTGGCGCCTCCAGCGCCGAGAATTGGGTGGACCTGATGCTTGATCCGAGGCCGATGTAGTGGCCCCAGAAGTGCCAGAAACGACGACGCGGCGGGTGCGTCGCCGTGCTTCGCGCGCCGCGGGGCCGGCCAAGGGCGAGGCGGCCGATGCCGCTCCGGTCAAGGTCGACGTGGCGGCCCCACCGAAGCCGCCGGCGAAGCCCGTTGCAAACCTGAAGCCGGTCAAACCGCCGCCGCGGCGCCGGCCGAACCGCGCCCTGGTGCTGCGGGCGTCGTTCGCCGCCGCGCTGGTGGCGGTCGGCGCGCTGACCGCCTGCCTGGTCGTGCTGGTCGTCCAGCAGCGGCACGCCGATGCGGCACAGGCGCGCGATCAGCGCTTCGTCGACACCGCCACGCAGACGGTGGTCAACATGTTCAGCTACAAACAAGACAACATCGACGAGAGCGTGAACCGGTTCTACGAGGGCACCAGCGGCCCGCTGCGCGGAATGTTGGGCGCCAACAACAACATCGAGAACCTCAAGGGCCTGTTCCGCTCCACCAATGCGACGTCGGAAGCCGTCGTCAACGGCGCCGCGTTGGAGGGGGTCGATTCGGTCACCGACAACGCGTCGGTGTTGGTGTCGGTGCGGGTCACGGTCGCCGACATCGACGGGACGAACAAGCCGTCCATGCCGTATCGGCTGCGGGTGATCGTGCACGAGGACGAGCGCGGGCGGATGACCGGCTACGACCTGAAGTATCCGGACGGGGGTAACTGATGCGGTGGCTGATCGCCGTCGCGGGCTCCCTGCTGGTGGCCGCCTTCGTCGGCCTGTCCGCGGCGTCCGGTTGGTTTTACTGGGAGCGGGCGCAGACGCGTGGCGAGGCGGCCGCGCGGGCGGTGTTGCCGGGGTTGGCCGCCAAAGAGATACCCGAGGTCTTCGCCTACGACTACCAGACCGTCGAACGCAGTCTCTCGGCCGCCTACCCCTTGCTGACGCCCGCCTATCGCCAGGAGTTCCAGAAGAGCGCCAACGCGCAGATCATTCCGGAGGCGAAGAAGCGTGAGGTCGTCGTCCAGGCCAATGTCGTTGGCGTGGGCGTCATGTCGGCCAAGCGGGATTCGGCGTCGGTGATGGTCTACCTGAACCGCACCGTGACCGACAAGTCACGGCAGCCGCTCTACGACGGCAGCCGGTTGCGGGTCGACTTCACCAAAGTTGGCAAGCAGTGGCTGATCGCCTACATCACACCGATCTAGGTTCGCGCCGAGCGTCACGCCAGCGTGACGCCCGGCGCCCACCGTTGCGCTGGCGTGACTCTCGGCCGTGGGACAACAGGCCAACTCAGAAGCACATCGCAATGTCGTTGCACCGCAACGGATAGCGCTCGATCGGGCTCGGCGGAGGGCCGGTGAGTGCCAACGAAAACGGTTGCTTGCTCATCGCCGACTCCAGGCCGCACTCCGGGCCATGCAGGCTGGTGTGCGTGCCGGTGAGCGTCTCGTCGTCAAACGCATAGGTTTCGGTGGATGCCGCGGTGCCGCCGCCCGGGCACGAAACGCCGTCGGCCACATCGACTTTGAAGGTCCAGCGTTGGCTCACCAGCCGGGCCCTGCCGCTGAAGTTCTGCAGCTTGTCCTGCCGGCTGATCCGTTCGTCGGTCGAGCTCACGATGTTCAGGGCGCAAAAGTTCGCGATGATGTCCGGGTTGGAATAGTCCTTGTAGTAGCGGCTTCCGTTCACCTGATCGCACAGCGCCGTGATCGTCCAGGTCACCCCGGACACCCCCGCCTGGTTGAAGGAGTAACTGCCGTCCGGTGGCGGCGCGACCGCACCGGCCGGTTCGCCCGATTCCAACGCGATTCCGAGCGCGACGGTCGAGCAGATGCCGGCGCCGGCGGCCAGGCCACGACGGAGCTTCATGACGTTCCTCCCTCTACGCTGCATCGAGTATCACAGCGTTTGGGCGGCAGCACCATGGGGGGGTTATGGCAAACCGTGCGCCCCGCTGTGGCCGAACGGCCCGGCAAAGCCCCCGCTTCCGCCGTTTCCGCCGCCGGTGCCATTGCCGCCGTTCCCACCGTTGCCGATGAATACGGCGTCGCCGCCCCTGCCCCCGTTGGCGGGCGCGGCGCCGTTGCCGGCGTCGCCGCCCCTGCCGCCGCCGCCGAAGAGCCCGCCGACGCCGCCGTCGCCACCGGCCCCGCCGGCGCCGGTGCCGGATCCGGCGCCGCCCGTGCCCCCGGCACCGCCGTGGGCGAATATCCCCGTTCCGCCGCCCTTCCCGCCGGCACCGCCGACCCCGGCCGGGCCGCTGCCGGCACCGCCCGCGCCGCCCGCACCACCGCCGCCCAACAGCTTGACGTTGCCGCCGTCGGCCCCGCGGCCGCCGGTCAGGCCGGCCCCGCCATCGCCGCCGTTGCCGCCGTCGCCGATGATCCCGCTGTTGCCGCTATTGCCGCCGTTCCCGCCGGTGCCGAGGAACGCGGAGCCGCCCTGGCCGCCGTGACCGCCGTTGCCGAACACCCCGGCGGTGCCCGCGTCGCCGCCGCTGCCGCCGTGTCCATTGGCTCCAGTGGCGTCGCCGCCGGTCCCCCCGGTCCCACCGTTGCCGTGCAGCCACGCGCCCTTGCCGCCGTGGCCACCGAAACCGCCTATTCCGTTGGCGCCGGTAGCGCTCCCGCCGGCCCCGCCGGCGCCGCCGTTGCCCTGCAACCACCCGCCGTTGCCTGCGTTGCCACCCAAACCGCCGGCGGTATCGCCGGCCCCACCAGCCCCGCCACTTCCGCCGGTGCCTTGCAGCCACCCGCCGCTGCCGCCGGCGCCGCCGTAACCGCCGAACCCGTTGGCGTCGCTTCCGCCGGCTCCGCCCGCGCCGCCGTGGCCGAGCAGGGGGGCGTTGCCGCCCGCCCCGCCGATGCCGCCAGTGCCGCCGACGGCCGTGGCGATCCCGCCGGCCCCGCCTGCACCGCCCGAACCGATCAGCCACCCGCCCCGGCCGCCAACGCCGCCCGTCCCGCCCGTCCCGCCCTGCCCGCCTTGGCCGCCGTTGCCGATGAGGCCGGCGTGCCCGCCCGCGCTGCCGGGCGCGCCGGGATTGGTGCCGTTGCCGCCGGCACCGCCGTTGCCAAACAAGATTCCGCCGGGCCCGCCGGGCTGCCCCACCCCGTTGATCGTTTGCCCGTTGGCGCCGTTGCCGATCAATGGGCGTTTGAACAGCGCTTCGGTGGGTGCGTTGATCACGCCCAGCACGTCCTGCTGGAGGACCTGCAGCGGTGAAACGTTGGCCGCCTCGGCCGCCCCGTACGCTCCCGCAGCGGAAGTGAGCGCGTTGACGAACTGGTCGTGGAACGCCGTCGCCTGGGCGCTGATCGCCTGGAACGCCTGGGCGTGCTCGCCGAACACCACCGCGATGCCCGCGGACACCTCGTCCGCGCCCGCAGCCAAAACCTTGGTGATGGGCGACGCCGCGGCCGCGTTGGCCGCGCTGATCGCGGACCCGATGCCCGCCAAATCTGTCGCCGCCGTTGTCACCCTCTCCGGCACCGCGATCACAAACGACATTCCGTACCTCCGACAGTTCGGCTTTCGCCCGCTTGGTCACCGAGGAAAATCAGAAACGACAGCAGCGTATCGCTGTCATTACAGCAAATTCCACTGAATTAATAAAGATCTTGGCTCGAGGCTGGCTTTACCGAGGTCGCGGGCGCTATGAGTCGCCGCCGGAAGTGCGCACCGTCCTCGCCGATATTCGTTGGACATCCATAACCGGCCGACCATTTTTGCGGGCATGCTGGTGCCGGCTCGAACCCGAACTCGCCGCCTTCGACAACTGTCTTCGCGTAGGCCGAACCAAACAGACGACCGCGGGCGGTGACGGTGGCCAATAATGCGCAACCGGTTATTACCGGTAGGGAATCAATGACTTCCTACTGCCGGACGACCCGTCGCGGCCATGCCGCTTTCCCGCCTGGCGATCCGCAATTTCGAAGTACGTAAATCGCCTGTTCAGCAGACTAATTGAATGGTCCGCGGTCCCAGCGGAGACTTGCGTACGGCGGTATTAGTGCGTCACGCATCGCGCCAGCGCTTCATGTGCAGATTCGCACGACTTCCGGGGCGTGCGAATGGAGAAAAGTCGGCCCTGAGAGTGAACTGCGTCACCGGAAGTGGTTATGGGGCCGCGATCACTCACGACTCGTAATTGATTTCGATTCGAACGCTCCCATCGATAGGCAGGTCCGCATCGTACGACCGGTTCGGTCAACCAATCAAGACATCTTCAGCGATTTAGCGGGCAGCGGGCGGCGCTGCGGCCGCTTTGGCAGGCCTACAAATAGCGGAGCAACAGAGAGTTTTGTCAGCAAATAAGAGTAGTTTTCACTAGCGGCATTCGTTGAAACTGCCACGCGTTTTACTGCGCGGCCAACCAGCCGCGGCAGCGGCCGGATATGGATGAGCCGGGCCGCGTTTAGCCCGGCGCGTCTAGTTGGAGGCGCGGGGATGCGACTCGGCGAGCGCATCGAGGAACGAGCGCGCCCAGCGGTCCACGTCGTGCGCGAGCACCTGGCGTCGCAGCGCGCGCATGCGGCGCCGTCCCTCCTCGGGGGACTGGTTGAGCGCCGCTTCGATCACGTCCTTGACGCCATCGGTGTCATGCGGGTTCACCAGGTAGGCCTGCCGGAGTTCGGCTGCGGCACCGGTGAATTCGGACAGGACCAGCGCGCCGCCGAGATCGCTGCGGCAGGCGACGTACTCCTTGGCCACCAGGTTCATCCCGTCGCGCAGCGGGGTCACCAGCATGACGTCGCTGGCGACGAAGAACGCGATGAGCTCGTCACGGGGGACCGGCCGATGCAGGTAGTGCACCACCGGATGACCCACCTCGGCGTATTCACCGTTGATGTGACCGACCTCGCGCTCGATGTCATTCCGCAGGATCTGGTAGCTCTCCACGCGTTCGCGGCTGGGTGTCGCGAGCTGAACCAGCACGGTGTCGTCGCGCTTCGCGCGGCCCTCGGCGAGCAGCTCCGAGAAGGCCTTCAGCCGAACGTCGATGCCCTTCGTGTAGTCGAGCCGGTCGACGCCGAGCAGGATCTTGCGCGGGTTGCCGAGCTCGGCGCGGATCTCCCGCGCGCGCCGCCGCACGTCGCGGTCGCGGGCCGCATGGTCGAGCGCGGTGGAGTCGATAGAGATCGGAAAGGCGCCCACCCGCACGGTGCGCGACGGCAACTCCACCTCGCCGAATCGCGAGCGCACCCCGACGGCGCCGCGCGAGGTGTTGACCCCGATCAGCTGCCGGGACAGGAACAGGAAATTCTGCGCACCGCCGGGCAGGTGGAAGCCCACCAGGTCGGCCCCGAGCAGACCCTCGACGATCTCGGTGCGCCACGGCAGCTGCATGAACAGCTCCACCGGCGGGAACGGGATGTGCAGGAAGAAACCGATGGTCAGGTCGGGCCGCAGTTCGCGCAGCATCTTGGGAACCAGCTGCAGCTGGTAGTCCTGCACCCACACGGTCGCCCCGCGGGCCGCGGCGCGCGACGTGGCCTCGGCGAAGCGGCGGTTGACGTCGACGTAGCGGTCCCACCATTCGCGGTGGTAGATGGGTTTGACGATGACGTCGTGGTACAGCGGCCACAGCGTGGCGTTGGAAAATCCCTCGTAGTACTCGGCGACGTCGTCGGAGGTCAGCCGCACGGGGTGCAGATGTAGGTCGTCCTGGACGACGGGCTCGTAATCCAGCTCGTCGTCGTCATCGGCGACTCCCGGCCACCCGACCCACGCGCCCCGCCGGCGACGCAGCAGCGGCTCGAGGGCCGTGACCAAGCCGCCGGGGCTGCGTTTCCAGGCGGTGCTCCCGTCGGGGAGGCGCTCGAGGTCGACCGGCAGCCGATTGGCCACCACTACGAAATCGGAATTGCCGAATTGCTGGCCCCCGCTGGGAGTCATTTAGGTGTCGTGTTTTGCCGGTCCGATACCCAGCATGGAAAGGAAGACGCGGCACTCGTCGGCGTCGTTCGCGTACGCGGCGACCACCCGCCTGGCCTGGCTCGCGGTGCTGTCGGCCAGGGGCTCCACATCGCCGAGCTCGCCAGGATCAGATTTCGTAGGCATAAGACAACTGTAGGCGACGTCGATATTCGCCCGCAGGTGTCTCACGCCGGCGACCGGCCCACACCCGCTGTCGTTGCTGGTCAGGCCAGATCCCGTCGCGCTGCCGGAAGTGCGTCGGGCGGCGCCGTGCCCCCTGGGGATCTGTGTCGCGGGCGGTGGCCGTAATGTGCAGAGAGTCGGCCCGGTAGTTACGGATCGACCCCAACTTGTAACGAGCCCGATGACCCCGATGACAAGGTAGGTGGGCGGAATGACACTCTCCGACCAAGCCGGCACTCAAGCGACCGACGCCGAACAGCTGGTGGCCTATGAAACCCTCGACGACGGGCGCATCGCCCGGATCTGGCTCAACCGGCCCGACGCCCACAACGCGCAGAGCCGCGGCCTGCTCGTCCAGCTCGACGAGGCGTTCGTGCGCGCCGAGGCCGACGACACCGTGCGGGTGGTGATCCTGGCGGCGCGCGGCAAGAACTTCTCCGCCGGCCACGACCTGGGCTCGGAGTTGGCGATCGCCGAGCGCAGCCAGCTGCCGAGCTTCCGCATCAACGGCGGCACCCGCGATCCCATCGCGGAGAAGATCTACCTGCAGGAGTGGCACTACTTCTTCCAGAACACGTGCCGCTGGCGCGATTTGCGCAAGATCACCATTGCCCAGGTGCAGGGCAACGCGATTTCGGCCGGGCTGATGCTGATCTGGGCCTGCGACTTGATCGTCGCGGCCGACAACGCGAAGTTCAGCGACGTCGTGGCGGTGCGGTTGGGGATGCCGGGCGTCGAATATTACGCCCACCCTTGGGAATTCGGGCCGCGCAAGGCCAAGGAGCTGCTGTTGACCGGCGATGCGCTGGACGCCGACGAGGCCTACCGGTTGGGCATGGTGTCGAAGGTGTTCCCGGTCGACGAGCTGGCGGAAAAGACGTTGGAGTTCGCCCGGCGCATCGCCGACCGGCCCACGATGGCGGCGCTGCTCGTCAAGGACTCGGTGAACGCGGCCTCCGACGCGATGGGATTCACCGAGGCGCTGCGGCACGCGTTCCATATTCACGAGCTGGGCCACGCACACTGGGCCGCGCACAACGAGAACAGGTACGCGGTCGGCCTGCCGCCCGACGTTGAGGACTGGCGCGACGCGAAGCCCACGCAGATCGCCCGCCGCGATACGCCATAGCGTGACCCGTGTGGCGGCTGTGACCGCTCGCCTATGCTAGAACCCGTTTCAGTTTCGGCATGAGAGGCGCGGCGTGCAGCTTTCTTTCGTAAACCGGACGTACCTGGTGACCGGTGGTGGCAGCGGGATCGGCAAAGGAGTCGCCGCCGGGCTGGTCGCGGCCGGCGCCTCCGTCATGATCGTCGGGCGTAACGCCGACCGGCTGGCGGCTGCGGTCCAAGAGATCGAAGTGCTCAAGGCCAGCGGCGCGATCCGCTACGAGCCGGCCGACATCACCAACGAGGAGGAGGCCGCCCGCGCGGTGGACGCCGCGACGGCGTGGCACGGCCGGCTGCACGGGGCGGTGCATTGTGCGGGCGGGTCGGAGACCATCGGGCCGATCACCCAGATCGACTCGGAGGCGTGGCGGCGCACGGTCGACCTCAACGTGAACGGCACCATGTACGTGCTCAAGCACGCCGCACGCGAATTGGTGCGCGGCGGCGGCGGTTCGTTCGTCGGGATCTCGTCGATCGCGGCCAGCAACACCCATCGGTGGTTCGGCGCCTACGGCGTCACCAAGTCGGCCGTCGACCACATGATGCAGCTGGCCGCCGACGAGCTCGGCCCGTCGTGGGTGCGGGTCAACAGCATCCGCCCCGGCCTGATCCGCACGGATCTCGTTGTGCCCATTACGGAATCACCGGAACTGAGCGCGGACTACCGGCAGTGCACGCCACTGCCACGAGTGGGTGAGGTCGAGGACGTCGCCAACCTGGCGATGTTCTTGCTCAGCGATGCCGCCAGCTGGATCACCGGACAGTGCATCAACGTCGACGGCGGCCACATCCTGCGGCGCGGCCCCGACTTCTCCGCGATGCTGGAACCCGCCTTCGGCGCCGAGGGGCTACGCGGGGTGGTCTGAGCTGCCCGCGTCGCGGGCGGCCAGCGCGGCGAGCGCCGACCAGTCCAGGTGCCCGCCGCCGGTTGCGACCAGGGTGAGCAAGCGGTCGCGCACCACGCTCGCGACCGGCAGCGGAACCTGCAGCTGTTCCGCGGCCGAAAGCACCAGCCGGACGTCCTTGAGGCCGAGCCGGGCCGCGAAACCGGCCGGCTCGAACTCCTGTCGCGCGATCAGTCCGCCGTAGGTCTGATACGCCGGCGCGGCGAACAGCGTCGAGGTGAGGATGTCGACGTACTGCTGACGGTCGACGCCGGCCTTGGCGACCAGCGCGACGGCCTCGCTGATGCTCTCGATCGCCGACGCGAGCAGAAAGTTGCCGCTCAGCTTGACCAGGTTGGCGGTGTGCGGCTGATCGGACACCACGAACGTCCGCTGCCCGATCGCGTCGAACAGCTCCGACAACGGTTGCAACACCTCCGGGGCGCCCGCGGCGATGACGAAAAGCTTTGCCGCGGAAGCGGCCTCGGGCCTGCCGAACACCGGCGCGGCGGCATACCGCTGACCGGCCTCGGCGTGCGCGGCCGCCAGTCGCTCGGAGAGGGCGACGCTGATCGTGCTCGACGACACGTGCGTGGCGCCTGGTGCCAGCGACGCGACGATCCCGTCGGGACCGAGCGTGACGGCCTCGACGGCCCGGTCGTCGGACAGCATGGTGAACACCACGTCGCCACGGCTGGCTTCGGCGACGCTGCGCGCGGCGGTCGCGCCCTGCCGGGCGAGGGCTTCCGCCTTGTCGGGGGAGCGGTTGTACACGGTGAGGCGGTGGCCGGCCTTCATCAAATTCGCGGCCATGCCCTGACCCATGTTGCCCAGCCCGATGAATCCAATGTCCATGCACCTAGCCTGCCTGTGAGAGCCGCTCTTTACCATGATGGCCGGGCCAACCGACGGGAGAAGCAATGGAGCGACTCGAGGGCAAGAGGATCCTGGTGACCGGCGCCGCGTCCGGGATCGGCCAGGCGAGCGCGCTGCGATTGCTCGACGAGGGCGCCGCCGTGGTGGCCTCCGACATCGCGGAGGACGGCCTGGCCGCCACCCGGGCCAGCGCGGAGCAGGCCGGAACCGCCGGACGGCTCACCACCATGCCGATGGACGTCGGCGACGAGGGCTCGGTGATCGACGGCGTCCGCCTGGCCGTGCAGACGCTCGACGGCCTCGATTCGCTCGTCAACGCGGCGGGCATCCTGCGCGCCGCGCACACCCACGAGACCAGCCTCGAACTGTGGAACCGGATCGTCGGGATCAACCTCACCGGAACGTTTCTGGTGGTCCGCGAGGCGCTTCCGACGCTGCTGGGCAATCCGCGCAGCGCCATCGTGAATTTCAGCTCCACGTCGGCGTCGTTCGCCCATCCCTACATGGCGGCCTATGCCGCGAGCAAGGGCGGCATCCAGGCCTTCACCCATTCGCTGGCGCTCGAGTACGCCAAGGACGGCCTGCGCGCGGCGTGCGTGGCACCCGGAAGCATCAAGTCCGGAATCACCGACGCGACAGGGGGATACATCCCCAAAGACGCGGACTGGTCGCTGTTTCCGCGGCTCATGCCGATCCTGCCGACGACCGTCGAATCCAGCGGTGCCGGCATGGCCGAGCCCAGCGCGATCGCCGGTGTCATTGCCATGCTGGTGTCCGACGACGGCGCCTGGATCACCGGCACCGAAATCCGCATCGACGGCGGAACCCACGCGTGATTGGCTGCCTGATCGCGGCTAGTTAACGCACGGCACGCCGCCGGCGGCCATCGGCCTTCCTTGATCGGGCGTCGGATACGTGGTCGTGGTGCCGTTGTAGTAGTACGTGTTCGACTTGCTGGTCGTCGTCGTGGTGGTGTCGTCCATCGCGGTCTCGTCCTGAGCCGGCATCGAGAAGTTGGTGTCCACGGTCACCCTGATGTGCCCGGGCTCGACGGCGGCGTTCGGCTGCTTGGGCGCGTCGAGCCCGAGCAGGGTCGCCACGTTGTGCGCGTCGGTTTCCGCACCGGCGCCGTACTCGATGGTGGTGGCGGTCGGTTCGCCCGAATTGCGGTCGCGCACTTGGCCCGCGGTGTACCCGCGCTTCTTCAGGGCACGGGACACCTCGCTGGCCATGCCGCTCATGGCGCCCGCGTTGATCACGTCGACGACGGTGGACGGGCTGGGTTTGGCGGCGGTGGTGGCGGCCGTGGTCGACGGCGGCGGCGCCCCGATCGCCTCGGCCACCTCGGCCTTGATCGCCGCCGGGTCGATGATGTTGACGTCCTGCCCGTCGATGTTGTCGTAGCGCACCACCGGCAGCGTCCGGAATTCGAGGTTACCGCTGGACGCGAGCGACCCCAGCCGCTGGATCAGGTCCTCGTCCCAACCCCCCGACAGCACAACGTCTTTGCGCGCGACCGCCATCAGGCTCTTGAGCTTGTCGATGTCGGTGAACGTGCCCGACGCCTGCAGTTCCTGCATGACCGACGACAGGAACGCCTGCTGCCGGTGCGTGCGATCCAAATCCCCGTTTTCCAGGCCGTGGCGCTGCCGGACGAACGACAGCGCCTGGGACGCGTCCAGTCGCTGCCGGCCCGCCGGGAAGTCCGCACCCGAATACGAGTCCTCGACAGCGTGATTCAGACACACCTCCACGCCGCCCAGGGTTTGGGCCAAGTCGTAGAAGCCGGCCAAATTGACCTCGGCGAAGTAGTCGATCGGGACGCCGGTCAGGCTGCGCACCGCGCGCAGCGTCGCCGCCCGGCCCGCCTCACGGCCCCGAGTCTCGAGTTCCTTCTGGGTGATGCTGCCCTGGCTGGCGAGCTTGTTCGCGACGTACTGCTTCGTAAGCCCGTATGCCTCTTTGATTTTGATGTGGTTGTACCCGGGAACGCCGTTGAACGGCACCCAGTCGTCGCGCGGGATGGAAAAGGCGACGGCCTTGTTGTCGGCCCCGACATGGATGAGTATCAGGGTGTTGGTGTTATAGCCGCCGTTGTCGGAATCGCCTGCGTGCAAATGCTTTAGGATCGACCAGGGCAGGTCGTTGCCGTCCTGGTCTTTGCGCGAGTCCAGCCCGATGAGCAAGATGTTCATGTTGTCACCGCTGGACCGGGGGTCCTCCGGCGACAGGGCGTCCGAGACGGTGATGCCGCCGAGCGCGCCGTGAGCCACGTAGTATCCCGTGCCCGTCATCAGCACGGCCCCCACCGACACCAGCGCCATCAAGCTGCGCGTCAGCGCCTTGCGGAGGCGCGACGGTTGCCGAACGGCGCGATGGCGGCGATGCGCGCCGCCAGACTGTGCCATCAAAAACCTCGTCCTGTTACCAGCGCACCACCCGCCACCGCAATAGTGGTTTGCGGTGATGTCGCTTGCAGCATGCCGTCAAGTATGCGGTAGCTTGCTGTGAACCCTCCAATTAAGCGGGCCGGTGTAAGCAGGCTCACGCGCCCGGGATACCCGGAATTCATGCCATCAATCGGGCTCTGACCAGCGCCTTTGGCCACCACCGCCGAGCCTGCCCACGGCGATCGTGCCGAGGTCGAGCCCGACTTGTTACACCCCTGGCATCAAATATCGGGCGCCCAAGCCATTCAGCAATACGGGTATTCGATGTGCCATCTGCCGTTCACATAATCGGCGCGGTATTGGCCACCCAATTGCGGATTGGCGTCCCGGATCACACCCGAACCACCGATGTTCGGCGCGAAGCCGGGCGGGTCCCAGGTGATCGACTGGGGGTTGGGCGGCAGGCTTGGCGTGCAATTGATTTGCTTCTGGATGTAGCCGTCTTTGATCTTCTGCTCGGCCGTGGCCTGGTCACCGGCGTCGGGTGCTGGATCGGCCGGGCAGAAAGCGCTTGTGCCGCATATGCTTTGGCGCGCGCCGACGAGCGTCATCGCACCGGCGGGCGCGCTCGACATCAGCAGTGCCGATACGAGCATTGCAGTGCCGGCATGTCGCCACATCTGGCCCCCTAGCCCGCCTTGACCAAATCTTCGCCCGAGCTGTAAAAGAGGCGAATATTTGAGCCCGCGATGATTTCGGCGAGGTATACGCCGACCGGCTCGACCTCGTAGTAATAGTGAATATTGCCCTGCGGATCCACCGCCGTCGCGCAAAACAGGCCCGGTGCACCGCACCGTTGCTTGACCGGTAGAGCGAGAATGCCGATCACCAGCGCGACAAGCAGCGCGACCGCGACCGGGACTCTATTGGCTGCGTGCCTGGTCGGCACAGGATGCATCAAAGGAGTGTAAGCGCCTTCCCGGCGGCCGGCCCTCCCGCCGGACGGTCGTGTCGTGCCACGATGTTCGCCATGACCGTGGTTCTGGTGCATGGCAATCCCGAGACCGCCGCCATCTGGGGCCCGCTGGTCGAGGCCCTCGGACGCCAGGATGTGGTGCTGCTGTCGCCACCGGGCTTCGGGGCGCCCTTGCCCGACGATTTCCCGGCGACCTACCTCGCCTATCGCGACTGGCTCGAGGCCGAGCTCGAGCACATCGAGGGACCGATCGACCTCGTCGGGCACGACTGGGGCGGCGGCCACGTGGTGAACGCCGTGATGCACCGGCCCGAACTCGTGCGCAGCTGGGTCAGTGACGTCGTCGGGCTCTTCGACCCCGACTACGTGTGGCACGACTTCGCGCAGACGTGGCAGACGCCAGGTGAGGGCGAAGAGCTGGTGGACACGCTGCTCGGCGGCACGGTCGAGGATCGCGTGCAGCGGATGGCCGCCTTGGGCATCCCCTTGGACATCGCGACCTCGATCGCCCCGGAGCAGGGGCCGGAAATGGGTCGGGCCATCCTGTCGCTGTATCGCTCGGCGCGCCAGCCCGCGTTGGCCGAGGCCGGTCGCGAGCTGGAGAAGGCCGCGGCCCGGCCGGGGCTTTCACTGCTGGCCACCGAGGACCCGTTCATCGGGGCCACCGACAACCGGCGCCGCGCCGCCGACCGGGCGGGCGCGCGCACCGAGGTGCTCGACGGGCTCGGGCACTGGTGGATGGTGCAGGATCCGGCGGCGGGCGCGGCGGCACTGACGCGCTTCTGGGAAACGCTCGGCTAGGCCCGTTTTCGGCGCGTCGAGTGTGAAAGAAGGGCTTTCGGTGTGAGGTGAGGGCGGGTTTTTCGACGATTCTCAGGCCCCCACTACACACCCAAAGCCCTCAATACACACTCAACGCGGGAGCCGGACCTTCGGCTTGCCATTCGTTTTGGTCCGCGCGCCCGGCGGGTACGCACCGATGATGATCGACACCGAACCCGGTACCCCGGACGAGACGCCCGAGCGGCTGACGCCGGCGGAACCACCCGAACGCCTCACGCCGGCAGACCCGCCGGAGCGCCTGACGCCGGCGGACCCGCCCGAGCGCCAGATGCCGGCATGACAACCCCGACCACGGATGGAGATGACGCATGCGCGCCGAAGAAGGCGACGAAACGGTCAAGGACTACGCCGCCGAGGGCGAGCAAACCCTCGGGCGGATCAAGGACTCGCAGCGCGCGGGGAGCCCGCTCGGCAGGCTTTTCCTGCGGATAACCAAGTTCGTCGGGATCAACCGGGCTTCCTCCGGCGGCCGGCGCGCCGGCTGACTCAGCAACTCTTCGGCGAAGGAAACGCCCGGAGATCTCGAGAGGGTCTTACTATCTCCTGGTGACCACCGCCCCCGAAACGTTCTCGACCCAGGGTCCCGGCGGTGTTCGCATCGTCGCTGATCGCCTCGGGGATCCCCAGGCACGTGCCGTGGTGTTCCTGCACGGCGGCGGGCAGACGCGTCGTTCCTGGGCCAAGGCGGCCGCAGCGGTCGCCCAGCGCGGCTTTCAGGCGGTGACCATCGACCTGCGCGGCCACGGCGAATCCGACTGGTCGAGCGAGGGCGACTACCGCGTGGTCAGCTTCGCCGCCGACGTCCAAGAGGTGTTGCGCACGTTGCCGCCGCAGCCGGCGCTGGTGGGCGCGTCGCTGGGCGGGTTCACCACAATGCTGCTGGAAGGGGAGCTCGCGCCGGGCACCGCCAGCGCCGTCGTCCTCGTCGACATCGTGCCCAACATGGAGCAATCCGGCGCCAACCGCATCCACAACTTCATGGCCGAGCGCGTGGAATCCGGATTCGCCTCGCTCGACGAAGTCGCCGACGCGATCGCCGAATACAACCCGCATAGGCCCAGACCTACCGACCTCGAGGGCCTGACCACCAACCTGCGCCGGCGCGGCGATCGCTGGTATTGGCATTGGGATCCACAATTCATCAGCGGCACGGCCCCGTATCCTCCGTTCGAAGTCACCGACGCCGACCGCATGCACACAGCCGTCGAGGCGATAGTGCGCAACGGTGTGCCGATGCTGTTGGTGCGGGGTCAGGTGAGCGACCTCGTCAGCCAGGAGCGCGCGGACGAGTTCCTCGCCCGCTTCCCGCAGGTCGAGTTCACCGATGTGCGCGGGGCGGGACACATGGTCGCGGGCGACCGCAACGACATCTTCGCCGAGGCGGTCCTCGATTTCCTCACCCGCCACGTGGGCGGCTGACGTTGACACCGCGAAGCCATGGCGGGTGCACTGGCGGTGGGCTGAACACCTGAAGAACGCGTGGCTCCGGGTTGTCGACCACGCGCATGCCCCGTTCATCGGCCCGGGGGGTCCTGTCCCGCGTCTTTACAGCGTGACGGCCGCGGGACCCATCTGGTCGCAATGACATGCCCCCCGGTACGCACGAGTGTTCGGAGCGCTCCCGGGCGTCCCGCCGAAGCGGTTGCCACACAGACGCTTCCGGACGCAAGGATTCCTCGCAGATCAGGGACTTTGTGCCCTAGGTGCGGGGTCCGCGAAGCCGCACCCTTTTTGATGCGGGTACCACAAGGCGTGAAGGAGCTTGCCATGACCGCATTGCAGACACCGGAAATGTTTCGCGATTTGTGGAAAACGGTCCTCGCGTCGGGGGTGATGGCCCTGGCCCTGGGCGTGGTGGTGTTGATCTGGCCGGGAAAGTCGATTCTGGTTGCCGCGGTGTTGTTCGGGGTGTACCTGCTGGTCTCGGGCGTCGCACAGGTCGCTTTCGCGCTCACGTTTGATGTGTCGGCCGGCAGCCGCGTGCTGTACTTCATCAGCGGCGCCCTGTCGCTCGTGCTCGGCGTGCTGGCTTTCCGGCACTTCGGCGGGGGCTACGCCGTTCTGCTGCTTGCGATCTGGATCGGCGTTGGCTTCATCTTCCAAGGCGTCACGGAGGCGGTGCTGGCGATAAGTCATCCGGAGTTGCCGGAGCGCCCGTGGCACACATTTTTAGGAGTCCTCACGACCATCGCCGGCATGGTCATCATTGCCTGGCCTTTCGACAGCATCGTCATGCTGGCGATCGTCACCGGGGCATGGCTTGTGGTCATTGGAATCTGTCAAATCGTCTGGGCATTGCGGGCACGCAGGACCGTCGACCATGCGGCGCAAGGAATCGGGCGTCTGGCCGGCGCTACCAGCTGAGGTCGGCATGCCCGATTTGATCGGATCCATCCGCGAAATCATCGAAAACCACCGCGCGGTCAAGCATGTCGACGATTCGGCGACGTCCTGTAGTTGCGGCGCGGAAGGGTTATCCGATCACTCGGGCCATGTGGCCGAGCGGATCCTCGATCGGTTGCGGCTCGAACCCGAAGCTATCGATGGCGCCAAGAGGAGGATCCGCTATGCGACGGCGTGGCTGGATTGGGAGCTGACCAAAGCCGAGGGCGCGCAATGCTGATCGGTCTCTGTCCTTGTCCATGACGAATTCATAGCCTCCGAGTGCCCGAGGGCGTCGCACCGTCAGCTCGTAGCGCGGACCCGCGGTCGCGCTGTTAACATGCTGCCCTACACGAGAAGAGAGGCGGCGTGGCCGTGCGGTGGTTGCGGGGGTTGGGGCTGGTCGGTGCCGTCGTCGTTGCCGCGTCGTGCTTGGCGAACCCGGCGTGGGCAAATCCGGGTGTGGAGCCGGGCATCAAAGTCGAAGATGAAAGCAGTAGGTGCACAGCGGGTTTCGCGGCTCAAGGCAACGACGGTAGCTATTACCTGATGACCAGCGGGCACTGCGATGCGCACGACGGCTCGGCATGGACCTACGGCGATAACGTGCCGCTGGGCCGGATCACGGCCAGCGAGCACGAAGCCGACACGAGGGACGCCGCGATCATCCGGCTTAATCCGAGCGTCGGCACGCCGGTGGGCCACGTCGGGGGCAGGTACGTGGTCCGGGATGTGTTGAGCGCGAACCAGATTCAGGTCGGCATGCCGTTCTGCAAGGTCGGCGCGGTCACCGGTGAGACGTGCGGCGCCGTCAAGGGCATCGAGGGCGATGTCGTCGAAGCCAGCGTGTACAGCCTCAACGGGGACAGCGGCAGCCCCGGCTTCGTGAAGAACCCGGACGGCACCGTAAGCGCCGTCGGCCTCTTGATGTCGTCGCCCGATGACGACGATTACACGACGTACTTCGCGCTCGTGGATCCGCTGCTTGGCAGGTGGGGCCTGCACGTCCTGCCCTGAGGCCGCGGCCTGAGAACTGGCGTTTGCAAATTGCAGGAACGGGTATCCGCCGGAGCGGCGTTCGTCAGCTCCCGTCTATTGGAGCCTGTCAACGAAAAGGTACGAACCAGCGACACCAAGGAGATCAGTAGTGAAGCGTGGGATCGTGGTTGGGGTAGCGGGCGTGGCCGTCGCGGTCGCGGCATGCGCCGGCTGTTCGAGCAACAAGTCCAGCACGGGAGCGTCATCGAGTTCCGCGCCGGCGGCGGCCGGACCTCAGGTCGTTGTCGACGGGCAAAACCAGAACGTCAGCGGCCAAGTCACGTGCAACTCAGCCAACGGCGTCACCACCATCGGCATCGGCGACCCGACGGCCGGGGTCGGGGCGGTGGTCAGCAACGACAATCCGCCGATCGTCCATTCGGTCGGACTGGGCAGCGTCAACGGGATCGCGCTCGGTTTTTCCGACGCCGCCCCCAACCAAGCGAGCAACGCAGGGGCTGCCGTTAACGGCAAGTCCTACGCCATCAAGGGCACCGCGACCGGCACCGATATGAGCAATCCGCAGCAGCCGAAAACGGTGACCAAGCAATTCGAACTGGACGTGACCTGCCCGTAGCGCAGGCGATCTACACCCACCAAAGGGGACGCACTGAAATGTCTATGAAACGTATCGTCAGCGCGGCGGCGGTCGCGGCGGGGCTGAGCATGTCCGCCCTGAACCCGGGGTTCGCCAGCTCGGCGCCGCTGGACCCGCCGCCGCCGTGCCCGAACTGCCACGGCGGCGGTGGTGGTGGCGGCGGAGCGACGCAGGCCCCGCAGAATCCGCCGCAGAACCCGCCGCAGACCCATGAGCCGAGCACCCAAAGCCAGCCGCCGGCCACCCAAAGCCAGCCGCCGGCGACGCACTCGACGCAGCCGCCCGCAACCGAGAGCACGCAGGCGCCGGCCACCCAATCCAGCGAGCCGCCGGCCGCCCCAAGCACGCACCCGTCGTGGACTCGAGGGAGCGAGCCGCCGAGGACGGAGACCACCCAGCCGGGCGGGCAGACGACGCCGCCGAGCGCACAAACCACCGCACCGGCGAGCGGCCAAACCACCCCGCCGTCCGGCCGGGAGGCGCGCCCGGCGCTCAACCCGCCGAGCACGCAGCCGCCCCACCCGCCCTACGTGCCGCGCCGCGACCTGGTCACGGCGAGCGCGGAAATCGGCGGCCCAGCCGGGGATGTCCAATTCAGCATCGTCGGCCGCGGCGCGCCACCTCCGCCGCCGGCGCGCGGGTGGGGCTGGAACGACGGCCCACCCCCGCACCACGCCCCGCCCGGCTGGTATGGCCCGCCGCCCCCCGGCGGATGGGACGGCCCGCCGCCTCCCGGCGGGTGGAACCGCCCCTGGGACGGCCCGCCACGCGATGTCGTCTACGCCCGGTCCGACTTCGGCCCGTTCGAGTACAACACCTTCACCGTCTTCCCGGTCTTCAACTGGTACTACGGCGGTTGGGGTTACTGGTTCTTCGGCGTCTGGGTTCCGCTGTACTGACGTTTGGGCCCTTTGAAGCCGCCCCGGCCCGCGCCGGGGCGGCTTTTTAGTTGCTGACCTTTCCCCGCGACTCGTGTAGGCGTAGAGCATGCACACGACGGACAGCCGATTCGTCAGGCTCAGTCGCGATGGCGGCTCGATCACCATCGAGCTGATCAACTCCAAGCCGCTGAACATCATCGGCACCGGCGCCATCGAGGCGCTGACCGAGGCATTCGGCGCCGTCAGCCGAGACGGCGACGTGCGGGTCGTCGTGTTGCGCGGAGCCGGTGAAAGGGCGTTCATCGGGGGCGCCGACATCAACGAGATGGTCACCCTCGACCGGTCCAGCGCGGAAGCGTTCATCCGCCGGCTCGCGGGGCTGTGCGAGGCCATCCGCGACTGCCCCGTCCCGGTCATCGCGCGGCTCGCGGGCTGGTGCCTCGGCGGCGGGTTGGAAGTCGCGGCATCGTGCGATCTGCGCATCGCGGATGCGGGTGCCAAATTCGGGATGCCGGAGGTGGCGGTCGGCATCCCGTCGGTCATCCACGCGGCGTTGATCCCGAGGCTGATCGGGGCTTCGCACGCGACCTGGCTGCTGCTCACGGGTGAAACGATCGACGCCGACACTGCCGCCGCCTGGGGCCTGGTGCACGAGGTCGTCGCGGCCGACGCCCTCGACGCCCGCATCGCCGAGCTCGGCGCCAAGCTCAGCGGGTTCGGCCCGCAGGCGGTCCGGCAACAAAAGCGCCTCCTCAACAGCTGGTTCGACATGACCGTTCAGGGGGCCTTCGAGGACAGCATCGAGCAGTTCGGTCTGGCGTTCCTGACCGGCGAGCCGCAACAGCACATGCGGGCGTTCCTTCTGCGCAAGGAGCTTCGTCGGTAAGCCTTCGCCGCGACAGCAGGGTCCACTCGGGAAACGCGTCGGTAGTTGCACTTTCGCGTGCCGGCGATTGGTCGAAATCGACCACACCGTCGCCCGTCGCGCTCCATGATGGCTAGTACTCAAAACCAAACCGGGGGGTTTAGGCGAATGTCATCTGTGCTCGTTCTGCCAGAAATATTGGAGACGGTCGCGGCCGATGTGGCGCGCATCGGTTCGGACGTGACCGCCGGCAACCTGGCCGCGGCCTTTCCGACGACCGAGCTGGCGGCGGCGGGCGGCGACGAGGTGTCGGCGGCCATCGCGGCGCTGTTCGGCGCGCACGCCCAGGACTATCAGGCGGCGGCGGCGCGCGCCACGACGTACTACGAGCAGTTCGTGCAGACGTTGACCGCGGCGTCGTCGTCGTACACGGCCACCGAGGCGGTCAACGCCGCCAGCCTCTCCAGCGAGCTGCGGACGTTCCTCAACGCTCCGCTCAACACGATCACCGGGGCCTGGGCCAATAGCCCGTTCGGAAGCGCGATCGACCAGGCGCTGTTCGGCACCGGCGGCAACCAGCAGCCGATCGTCATCGACTTCGTGCGGCACGGGCAGTCAGTTGGGAACGCCGCCAACCTGATTGACACGGCCGTGCCCGGATTGCCCCTCACGCCGCTGGGCGTGCAACAGGCGACGGCGATCGGCACCGCGCTCGGGGCGCAAGGTAACTACGCGGGGGTTTTCGAGTCGCAGCTGACCAGGGTCCAGCAGACCGCGTTCTTCGCCGGCATGAACAACGTGCCAATATTGGCCGGGCTCAACGAGATCAGTGCCGGCGTCTTCGACGGCGCACCAGACATCAGCCCTCAGGGCCTTATGTATTTGGTTGCGCCGCTGGCGTGGACGCTCGGATTCCCCATCGTGCCGATGCTCGGCCCTGGCTCGGCCCACATCAACGGCATCGTTTTCGACCAGGGGTTCACCAACGCGATGCAGACGATGTATGGCACCGCCATGACGAACCCCGTCGTGAACCCGGGCAACGGCCACATCACCGACGTCGCGTTCTCCAGCGAGTTCGCGATCGAGGTCGGCACGTTGATGAACGTCAACAATCCCGATCCCTTGCTGATGCTCACCCACCCGCTGCCCAACACCGGCGTGGTCGTGGTGCAGGGCAGTCCCCAGGGCGGTTGGTCGCTGGTCAGTTGGGACGGCGTGCCGGTAGGGCCGCCGACCTTACCGACCAAGCTTTTCGTCGACGTGCGCGACCTGATTACGGCGCCGCAATTCGCGGCGTGGAACAGCTTGACAGCCCTTGGCACCGGCGATCCGGCGACGATCACGGGCGCGGTGCAGAACGGTGTCGACGAGGTCGCCGCGGCGACGGTTCACTTCCCGGTCGCGGTGGGCCGCGACCTGATCCATGCCGTAACCAACACCAGTGTCAGTGGGCTGACCGCCGAGCTGACCGGTTTGCTCTAGTGACCGCGGCGTAGCCAGACGGCGATGACGGCGACGGCGGCCGCCAGGATCGCCACGGCCAGGGCGCGGTGTGATCGCACCGCATTTGTCTCGACGCCGTGAGCAGAGCGCTCCTGGGTTGCCTGGCTCCCCGACGGCTCGCGAGGTTCGGGAACGCTGGTCGGCGGCTCGGTTGACTTCGGCATGGCTATTGGAGCGCCCGGCTTCTGTGTGCTCGACGCCGGCGCGGTGACCGCCTCGGGCGCCGGGTTCCGGCGCTTCTCGCGGCGGCGCCCCTGCCGTCGCGGCGCCCAGACCTCGTCTCCCAGCTCGTCGGGAATCAGCCACATCAGCAGGCCCAGGTTGACCACCGCCAGAATCCCGTGCAGCAAGACGTCCGCGGCGTGGAAGCCCATCGGCGTCGGTACGCTGCGCGCCGTCGCGACACTGCTGAAAAACAACAGCATCGTGTAGCCCACCGCGCTGATCGCGGTGACCGTCACCGCCGCGCGGCGATGGACGACGGCCGCGACGGCCACCACCCCCAACGCCAGCAGCAGGCCGCTGTGCAGCGGGGTCGACGTCAGGCCGAGCACGGGGGTGCCGGTGGGTCCGGCGTGCGGATGCAAGGCCGCGGAGACCAACCCGGCGATGCCGAAGGCGCTCACCAGCACACCCTCGGCCAGCAGGAACCAACGCCCGCTGTGGAAGCGGCCCGGGTCCATGGGGACCCGGCGCAAGCCCGACGTCATGCCGGGAACGTGACCCGCGGTAACCGGCATCGCGTGACCTCCAGACCGAAAAAACCCTTGGGCACCGGCTACCCGCTACCGGCCGGACTACTCCAGTCGTCCGTGCTCCTGGCATGGTTGCTCGCCCGGTTGGGTATCTATCCGGTCAGATCGGCGCACTTCCGGACTGTGTCGTTTATCGAGGAGGCATCATGTTGCACAGCGTTGTCCTTGCCGCGGCACAACAGCCCGAGGCCGCGGGCATCATCCTCAGGGGGATCAAAGGCATCTTCGTCGCGATCGGCAGCATCATCGCCGCCATCGTGTGCGCCGTGATCGCCGGCATGAAGGGTCGAAGCGCCCTCGGTTGGGGCCTGCTCGGGCTGTTCTTCTCGATCCTGACGCTGATCGTCGTCATTGTCATTCCGTCGAAAAAGTCGTGATTACCAACCCCACTCGTCGTCTTCCAAGACATCCACGGTGAGCGAGTTGTCGGCAGGCCCTTGTGTTCCATAGAGGAAGGTGATCAGGGTTCGCTCGTCGTCGAGGGGCTCGGTCGCTACGACGGTGGCATGCCCAATCTTCATGCGGATCCTGTCTCCGGGCTTCAACTCGTCAACACGCCTTAGCGTCACGCTCAACCATTAACGCCGATGTGACCGCTCATGCCAGCTGTGATGATTCGCCGGGCCGCCGCCTCGGCGCAAGCCCGACACGACCCGGGGCAAGGCGAGGTCATGCATATCAGCGGAGCCGGCCTATCGGGGCGACAAATTTTGCTGACAGCGGGAGTATTTCCCCGCTCGGTATGGCAGCATTTAACGAAGCCACGGGTCGGGGGATGCCGCGACACTGTGGGGTGCAAATGAAAGCCAGGAAACCAATACAAACTGAGCGGGCGCCTCGCCTGCTGATTCTCGTCAGCGCCCGCCAGATCGTTCGTTTCGTTGGGGCCGGCGTTCTCGCGACCTGCGCGGCGCTGCTGGGGACACCCGTCCCGTCCGCGTCCGCCCAACCATGCCCCGACATTGACGTCGTGTTCGCGCGCGGCACCTACGAGCCACCCGGCGTTGGCGCGGTGGGCCAGGCATTTGTCGACTCCCTGCGCGCGCAAGCCGGCAACCGGTCAATCGGGGTATACGGGGTCGACTATCCAGCGAGCGGCGATTTTCCTCCCGCGGGCGATTTGCAAGCCGCCCTACCGTTCCTCAGCACCGTCATGAACGGGATCTACAACGCGAGGGACCACGTTGAGTCCACGGCGGCGAACTGTCCGAACACCAGGATGGTGATCGGCGGCTACTCCCAAGGCGCAGTCATCGCGGGTTTCCTCACCTCGGCTTCCGTACCGAAGGAAGTACCTGCCGAGTACCTACCGTACGTACCCAAACCGATGCCGCCCCAGATCGCTAACCACGTCGCCGCAGTCACACTGTTCGGAAAGCCCTCGGACCAGTTCCTGAGCAGCTACGGCGCGCCGCCCATCAGGATCGGCCCGCTCTACGCGCCCAAGACCATCGAGTTGTGCGTCCCCGGCGACGATATCTGCTCTGGTGTCCCCAACCCTCAGCCGGGACTCGCACACCTCATGTACAGCACGAACGGGATGACCAACGACGCCGCAGCGTTCGCTGTGAGTCATCTCTGACAGCGCTGCTTGGGAATTGGAGTGCTCGTATCCCGCCGTTAGCCGGCTGGATAGTTTTTGCAGGTGTTGGCCATCGTCACTAGGTATCCAGCGTACTGGTTGACCTGAGCCGCCTGCTGCTGGATCAGCTGCCGGCGCTGCTCAGCCCCTCCGTCGAGAAATGCATGTAGCCAGGTCTGCCTCTCCGGGGAAGCGGCATACTCCGCGCCACCATCGGGCGAAGCCGCGTTCAGCGCCGCCACCGCCTGCGAATAAGTGCAGGTCGTATTGATCAGGGGAGTCAGATCTGGGTCTGCGGACGCGACCCCCGCGCCCGTCGTCCATGCCAACGCGGGAGCGCAAACCACGACAACCAGTCTTGCCGGCGAGTGTTTGGCCATTTTCGTGCGCCTTCCTACCGATGCACCATTAACCCGCTGCCCGACCACGAGCCGTCTTTCTTCGCGACGCTAGCAGCCTCGTCATTGCGCTAAAAGCTTCAGAAATCTGATCTCGAGGAATGAGGCCCTTGTCAGGATTGAGCTGACGACCGCTCGCTTACGACGGCGGCCTAGCACGCATTATCTGTGGGCGTCTCACCGTGCGTGTCATCAAACGAGCTAGCGGAACGGTTAGTGTTGTTCAGCCGGTGCGGGCTGCGGTGGGCACGGCTTGCCGCCGCGTACTCCAATGACCGTTAATCCCGTGTTCGTGGTCACCGGTCCGACCGTCACGCCGCAAGGCCAGTTGGACTGGAGGCCGGGATCATTCGGGTCCGGATCCACATAGTCTGCTTGGGCTACCCCGGCGCTGAATGCCAGGGCCACCAGCGCCAGCCCCGCAGCGATGATTGGTGGTTTACGCATTTTCGTCACCTCTACCGGTGGAAAGGATGCCCTCGGAGGCCGCCATCATGACCGCCGCGGGCTGAGTAAGCGCGAAACGGGGCGGGCTTGCCGCGCGCCCCAAAGCTCTTTACCCGCGTCCCCCCGCCAGTGAAACGAAACCAGATCGGCTCATCGATGATGCCGGGCGCCCGACAGTCTTGCGACGTCAGTCAGTAGTGCTTCTGCAGTAGAATGGCGCCGAGTTGGAGCCCCCTGTCAGGATTGAACTGACGACCGCTCGCTTACAAGGCGAGTGCTCTACCACTGAGCTAAGGAGGCGGGGCAATCAGGGTGCAAGCCTAACGGGTCACTCGTCGCTTTCGATGATGCGCGTTGAGCGCACCGTCCGCGACGACGAGCGCCGCGGCATGCGGCGTCCGGGCAGCGGAATGCGGTCGGCGATGTTGCTCAACGGGTTGACCACCATGGTCAGGCCGACGACGGCGTCCTGCAGGGTGGCGATCGCCGGCTCCAGCGCCTCCATCCCCGGCGTCAGCCGGGCCAGGGTGTCGGCGACGTCGGCGAGCTGTTCCAGCGGACCGTTCCTTGCGGTGAGCTTGTCGATCAGGCCGCCCTCGGCGAGCAGCCGGTCCGCCAGCCCGTCCTCCGACAGCACCCGGTCGATCAGCCCGTCCTCGGACAGCAGCTGGTCGGCCAGCCCGCCGGGCTGCAGCGCGCGCTGTAAGCCGCCGCCCTCGGCGGTCAGCCGGTCGAGCAAACCGCCCTCCGAGGTCAGCATGTCGACCACACCGCCCGGGCGCAGCAACCGGTCCAGCGGCCCGTCGGTTGCCACGGCGCGGCCCAGTGGTGCGTCGTCGTCCAGAAGCCGGGCCAGCCGGTTGGCGCGGGTGATCGCGTCGTCGATGCCCAGCATCGAAGCCATCGCGTTGGCCCCGGAGTCCCCGGCGTCGCCCAGCGCGCGCTTCGCCACCCCCACCGCCGCGGTAGCGACGTTCAAGCCCGCGTCGGCCGCGGCCAGCCCAACCCGTGCGGGGGCCGTCGCGATCGACACGATTCCCTTGGCGAAGTTCATGTCTTCAGAGTCTATTCGCGCCACCCCTGCGCGAACCCAGCCGTTCCAAGCTCATACCATGATTCTTTGCAGACTGTTAGCAGACGACTGGCATCGAGCTTTCAGGAATCACACAATAATCGAAAAGGATTCTCCAAATAAGGGTTCAAGCGAAGGACAGAAGTGACCTCATGACAGCGCCCAGCCAAAGCGGATCCAAACCGGAAGCTCGCGTCCTCGTGATCGACGACGAGGCCAACATCGTCGAACTGCTCTCCGTCAGCCTGAAGTTCCAGGGGTTCGAGGTGTACACGGCCACCAACGGTGCCCAGGCCCTGGATCGCGCCCGTGACGCCCGCCCCGACGCGGTCATCCTCGACGTGATGATGCCGGGCATGGACGGCTTCGGGGTGCTGCGGCGGCTGCGCGCGGACGGCATCGACGCCCCGGCGCTGTTCTTGACCGCCCGCGACTCCCTGCAGGACAAGATCGCGGGCCTGACGCTCGGCGGCGACGACTACGTGACCAAGCCGTTCAGCCTCGAGGAGGTTGTCGCCCGGCTACGGGTCATTCTGCGGCGCGCCGGCAAGGGCGGGGCCGAACCGCGCAACGCCCGCCTGAGTTTCGCCGACATCGAACTCGACGAGGAGACCCACGAGGTGTGGAAGGCCGGCGAACCGGTGTCGCTGTCGCCCACCGAGTTCACCCTGCTGCGCTACTTCGTGATCAACGCGGGCACCGTGCTGAGCAAGCCGAAGATCCTCGACCACGTGTGGCGCTACGACTTCGGCGGCGACGTGAACGTCGTCGAGTCCTACGTGTCGTATCTGCGTCGCAAGATCGATACGGGGGAGAAGCGGCTGCTGCACACCCTGCGGGGCGTGGGCTACGTGCTGCGGGAGCCGCGCTGAGCGGCGAGCGGTAGCGAGGAAGATGGGAATGCCGAATAAGGTTCGACGCGGATTGCCGCTCAGGGTGGGCCTGGTGGCCGCCACCCTGCTCCTGGTGGCCTGCGGTCTGGCGGTCTCCGGTCTGGCCGTCACCTCGATCCTGCGGCACAGCCTGATCAGCCGCATCGACCAGACGCTGCTCGACGCGTCGCGCAGCTGGGCGCAGGCCCCGCGGCGGCAGTCGCCCCCGCCGTACGAGGGCCCCGATCCCGGCCGCCCGCCCTCCAAGTTCTACGTGCGCGGCGTCGGCACCGACGGCACCCCGTTCACCGCGATCAACGACCGCAACGCCGAACCGGCGCTGCCGCCCAACAACGACGTCGGACCCAATCCGACGACGCTGCCCTCGGTCAACGGCTCGGACATCCAGTGGCGTGCGGTGTCGGTGCGCGGGCCGCACGGCCTGACGACGGTCGCGGTCGACCTCTCCGACGTGCAGCACACCCTCAGTTCGTTGGTCTGGCTGCAGATCGGCATCGGCGTGGCGGTGCTCGCCGTCGTCGGGATCGCCAGCTTCGCTGTGGTGCACCGCAGTCTGCGGCCACTGACCGAGGTCGAACACACCGCCGCCGACATCGCCGCCGGCCAGCTGGACCGCCGCGTCCCGGAACGCGATCCCCGAACCGAGGTGGGGCGACTTTCGTTGGCGCTCAACGGAATGCTCACCCAGATCCAGCAAGCCGTGGCCTCCTCGGAGTCGTCCGCCGAGAAGGCCCGCGGTTCCGAGGAACGGATGCGGCGGTTCATCACCGACGCCAGCCACGAGCTGCGCACCCCGCTGACCACCATCCGCGGCTTCGCGGAACTGTATCGCCAGGGCGCCGCGCGTGACGTGTCGATGCTGTTGTCGCGCATCGAAAGCGAGGCCAGCCGGATGGGCCTGCTGGTGGACGACCTGCTGCTGCTGGCCCGGCTGGACGTGCAGCGGCCGCTGGAACACAACCGCGTCGACCTGCTCGCGCTGGCCAGCGACGCCGTGCACGACGCGCAGGCGATCGACCCCAAGCGCGCCATCACCATGGAGGTCCTGGACGGGCCCGGCACCCCGGAGGTGCTCGGCGACGAACCCCGGATTCGCCAGGTGCTCAGCAACCTCGTCGTCAACGCCCTGCAGCACACCCCGCCCAGCGCCGACGTCACCATCCGGGTCGGCACCGCGGGCAACGACGCGGTGCTCGAAGTGGCCGACAAGGGACCGGGCATGAGTCAGCAGGACGCGTCGCGGGTGTTCGAGCGGTTCTACCGCACCGACTCGTCGCGGGCGCGGGCCAGCGGCGGCACGGGCCTCGGGCTGTCCATCGTCGACTCGTTGGTGCGCGCGCACGGCGGCGACGTCACCGTGACGACCTCCCCCGGCGAGGGGTGCTGCTTCCGCGTCACGCTGCCCCGGGTCAGCGACGTCCCCGCCCCGGAGCCGGTTCACGCCAGCTGAGCCAGCGCCGCCTTGATCTTGGCCTGGGCCGCATCGAGGGATTCCGCTGACGGGTTGCGGTCCACGTTGGCGAAACCGAAGTCCTTCAGGCTGCGGGTCGGGAAGACGTGGACGTGCAGATGGGGCACCTCCAGCCCGGCGATGATCAGGCCGGCACGCTCCACCCGGAACGCCTTGCACACGGCCTTGCCGATCAGCTGGCTCACCGCCATGACGCGTGCGAACACCGCACCGTCGACGTCCTGCCATTGATCGATCTCGGCGCGGGGCACCACCAGCGTGTGGCCCTGCGTCATCGGCTCGATCGTCAGGAACGCGACGATGTCGTCGTCCTCGTAGACGAAGCGGCCGGGAAGTTCACGGTTGATGATCTTGGTGAAGATCGACGCCATGGCCCCCAGCATAGGTTCGGCGTTCGACCGATGAGTTTGGCGGGTGTGGACGGTCAAACCTGCGACGACAATCGACGCAGAGGAGTCCCGCCATGTCAAAGGTGCGCGTGCACAATTTTTCGGTTTCCCTCGACGGTTTCGGCACGGGCATCGGACAAAGCGTGGACGCGCCATTCGGGCATGCCGGCGGCCGGTTGCACGAGTGGTTCTTCGGGACGCGCACCTTCCGCGCGATGCACGGCGAGTCCGGTGGGACCACGGGCATTGACGACGCCCTGGCCTGCGCGTGGGAGCCCGGCATCGGCGCCGAAATCATGGGACGCAACAAGTTCGGCCCACAGCGTGGCCCATGGGACAGCGGCAACGACTGGAAAGGCTGGTGGGGAGCCGACCCGCCGTTTCACACCCCGGTCTTCGTGCTCACCCACCACGCCCGGCCACCGATCGAGATGGACGGCGGCACCACCTTCCACTTCATCGACGCCAGCCCCGCGGAAGCCCTCGAGATCGCCCGAAAAGCGGCCGGAGGCCGCGACATTCGCCTCGGTGGGGGTCCGTCGAGCGTTCGGCAATTCCTCGCCGAGGACCTGGTCGACCACATGCACGTCGTCGTGGTGCCCATCGTCTTGGGGCGCGGGGAACCGCTGTGGCAGGGCCTGGAGGGCATCGAGCAAAGGTTCGTCATGGAGTCGATGACCAGCCCGAGCGGCGTCACGCATCTGAGCTTCACGCGCCGCTAAGCGTCGCGGGCGTTACCTGCTCGACCCGGGCCCGAACCAGCGCCCCAGCGCGGCACGCACGCGTCGATGTCGTCACCACTGTCGCCGATCGGCCCGGCGCCGCGCTGCTGATCCGGCCCGACGGATACGCCGCCTGGGCGGCCGACGCCTTCGGGCAGGACGAGGAAGCGGGCCTAGCCGGGCAACCGGCCAGACGGCGCAGTGGAGTCACACCCGCCACAGGAGTCTCCGCCGGAGCGGGCACCCTTTGCGCCCGCCTCATAGCGACAACTGCAGGCGCACACTCGATCACGCCGGATTGTCGCTCCGAGGCGGGCACGAAGGAGCATCCCTCCCGCCAGAGGCCAACGTGACGGATGTGACAAGACGCCTTCGCCGATCGTTCGCGGCCCCAGCGGAAGATGTTGACAGTAGGGCAACCTCACCGGGCTCGGGCGCATCGGCTGAGCGGCCTCACTCCTCCTTGCCGAACTTCATCATGTCGAGGTTCCAGTAGCCGCGCATGTTGGTGATCAGGCCCGCGTCGTTGACCTTGTAGGTGAACACCCCGCGCACCGTGCTGGTGAACCCACCCTCGAACCTGCTGTGCAGCACCAGGATATGGGCGATCTCGTCGGGCGAACTCGACGGGAACGTTTCCTCGCAGGTGATGGTCAGCTGGTTGGCCGCGATGTTGTTGTCGTAGAAGGCCGCGACGCCCTCCTTGCCCTTGACACCGTCGCCGTCGGGGTTGGTGACGGACTTGCCGATCGGGTCCTCGACGACGACGTCGTCGGCCATCAACGCGAGCCAGCCCTCCCGGTCGTGGGCTTGCACGCAGCGCCACGAGGATTGCGACGCGGCGAGTGCCGGTGAGGCCTGAGCGGTTTCGGTCATGGTGTTCTCCTGTCTCTAGATTGCGCACGCGGCGCGTGCGCCTTCCTCGGTGGCTTTGCGGATGAGGCCGAGGCCGGTGCAGTCGCCGGCGGCGTGCACCTCGGCGCCCGGCATGGCGGCGACCAGGGTGTCGAACAGGCCGGTGTCGGGCTGGACCGTTCCGGCGATGACGACGCTGTCGGCGGCCAGATGCCGGGTGGCGCCGCCGGCCGGCGTGAACACCACCGCCTGGGTGGTGATCCGTTCGACGGCCGCGCGGACATGCACGGTGACGCCGAGTCGGTCGAGGCGATCCATGTGCTCGGTCTTGCGTTTGTTGCCCACCTCGGGCGCGATGTCCTTGCCCGCCTCGAGAATTGACACGAACCGGCCACGGGCGGCGAGGAACTCGGCGAGTTCGAGAGCGACCAGGTCACCGCCGATGATGGCGACCCGCCGGCCCAACGGCATCCACGCGCGACTTGCCAACCGGAACGCTGCGGGGTGCACCAGCCACTGTCGCCGGCCGGCGAACAGTCGGCCGTCGAGCAATTCGCGCAACCCGGGACCGGTGTGCACGTGCGGCAGGTCGGCGCCGGGAATGGCCGGCACGGCGACGTGTCCGCCGGTGGCCACCACGACCGCGTCGGGGGCGTACGCGGCCACCTCGTCGGCCGAAACACCGCGGCCCAGACGAACTTTCACCGTGCTGGCCTTGATCTCCTCGCGCAGGTATTGCAGGAAGGGTTGGTTCTCCGGATGCAGGACCGACGCCCACCGCAAGGCCCCGCCGAGTTGGCCGCCGCGCTCGAACAGCGTGACGCGGTGGCCGCGCTCGGCGGCCACGCGGGCGGCCTCCAGCCCGGCCGGGCCGCCGCCGATCACCACCACGCGCTTGGCGCGGTCGGCGCGCGGCGCGGCCAGCTCCCGCTCCCTGCCGGTGCGGGGATTGACAGCGCAGTCGACCGAGAAGCGTTGTTCCACTGCATCGATGCAGTTTTCGCACGAGATGCACTTGCGGACCCGGTGCGCCCGGCCGGACCGCAGCTTGCCCGGCAGGTCCGGGTCGGCCAGCAGCGGGCGGCCCATCGCGACGAAATCGGCGCGCCCGTCGGCCAGGATCCGTTCGGCCCGCACCGGGTCGTGGATGCGGCCCACGGCGATCACCGGCACGTCGACCACCTGCTTGACCGCGGCCGCGGCGCCGACGTTGAGTTCGTCGCCGTCGTCGGCGCCGTTGACCATCCCGGTGACGAGCCGGTCGATCACGCCGCCGCTGACGTGGAACGCGCTCACGCCGGCGGTGACGAGTTCGGTTGCCAGCCGCGCAGTTTCGTAGATAGGCCGCCCGCCCGCGACCCGCTCGTAGCCGGAGATGCGCAACGTGAGCGGCAGCGCGTCGCCGACCTCCGCGCGGATCGCGGCCAGCGCCTCCAGCACCACCCGCACCCGCCCGCGGGACGAGTCGCCCCGGTAGTCGTCGGTGCGCCGATTGCGTTGCGGGGCAAGGAAAGACCCCAGCAGCATGTAGCCGTGCGCGGCATGTAGCTCGATGCCGTCGTAGCCGGCCTCGACGGCGCGGCGCGCCGCGGCCTTGAACAGATCGAACACCTCGCAGAGCTGGCGCTTGCTGATCTCGGCCGACGGCCGCCCGGTGAGGTAGGACGGGATCACCGAGGGCCCCAGCGAGGTGACGCCGAACATCTCCGGGCCGAGCCCGTCGGGCCCGGCGTGCACGATCTGGGGCTGGATCTTGGCGCCGTGTTCGTGCACCACTTCGACCAGCGCCCGGTGTGCCTCGACCGCGTCGTCGGTGGCCAGGTGCAGGCCGCCCGGCGTCTCGGGGTGATGATGGTCAACGCCGGTGGCGCCCAACGTGATCAGGCCGACCCCGCCCTTGGCGCGCGCGGCGAAGTAGTCGCAAGTGCGCTGTGACGGCAGCCCGTCCGCGGTGCCGTACATCGTCTCCATCGGGGACATGACGACCCGGTTGCGCACCGCCATGGCGCCGATTCGTCCCGGCGCCAAGAGGTGGGGAAAGCTGGTCACCGAGGACCGGTCGGATTACCGGTCGGCGTCGGTGTACCGGATGACGCCGCGAATGTTCTTGCCGTCCAGCATGTCCTGGTATCCGTCGTTGATCTGCTCCAGCTTGTACTGGCGGGTGATCATGTCGTCCAGGTTGAGCTTGCCGGCCTTGTACATCGACAGCAGCTGCGGGATGTCGTACTGCGGGTTGCCGCCGCCGAAGATGGTGCCCTGCAGGTTCTTTTGCATCAGGGTGAGCATCGCCAGGTTCAGGGTCACGTTAGTGTCCAGCAGGCTGCCGATCGCCGTCAGCACGCAGGTGCCGCCCTTTTGGGTGATGTTCAGGTAGGCGTCGACGTCGGCGCCGTGCAGCTCGCCGACCGTCACGACCACCTTGTGGGCCATCAGGCCGTAGGTGACCTCGGCCATGCCCGCCAGCGCGGCGTTGATGTCGGGGTAGACGTGTGTGGCGCCGAACTTCAGCGCCTGATCCCGCTTCCACTCCACCGGGTCGATCGCGAAGATGTAGCGCGCGCCCGCGTTGACGGCGCCCTGCAGCGCCGCCATGCCCACGCCGCCGACGCCGACGATGGCGACGTCCTGGCCCGGCCGGATGTCGGCGGTGCGGACCGCCGAACCGTAGCCGGTGGTGACGCCGCAGCCGACCAGGGCGGCCACCTCAAACGGGACCGACGGGTCGATCTTCACCACCGAGCTGCGGTGCACGACCATGTACGGCGAGAAGGTGCCCAGCAGCGTCATGGGAAAGACGTTCTGGCCGCGGGCCTGGATGCGGAAGGTGCCGTCGGATACCGCGGCGCCGCCGAGCAGCCCCGCCCCGAGGTCACACAGGTTGCGCATGCCGGCCTGACACGTCGGGCAGGACCCGCAGGACGGGATGAACGACAGCACCACGTGGTCGCCCGGGGCGATGTCCTCCACGCCGGGCCCCACCTCGGTGACGATGCCCGCGCCCTCGTGGCCGCCCAGCACCGGGAAGCCCGCCATCGGGATGCCGCCGGTAACTAGATGGTGATCCGAATGGCACATCCCGGCCGCTTCCATCTGGATCTTGACCTCGTGCGCCTGCGGGTCACCGATCTCGATTTCCTCGACGGACCACGGCTGGTTGAATTCCCAGATCAGCGCGCCTTTTGTTTTCATGAAGGACCTCCATCAGCATGCCCTGACCCGAGTGTCGGTGAAAGGGACCGGCCGGTGCCGGACGGCAATTTAGAACGTGTTCTCATTCGCAGCCCATTATGACCTTTGTCACCGGGCTGTAAACAAGGGGGCACCACCAACCGGTCGGGAGATCACCATATCGGTACCGGAGCCTGTCCGAGCGGGTAGTAGCCGGGAAGTTTCTCGCCGGCCAGGCTGCGCTCGATGCGCTTCTGCATGCCCGCGGACAGGTCGCCGGACTCGATCAGGGTCGCGAACATCTTCGCGACGTGACCGAAGTCGAAGAAGTCGCGCTGCCACTCGATGAGCTGATCGCCGTTGAGGCGGAACCAACTGCCGCCGATGCCGTAGATCTCATCCTGGGTGCCGTCGGTCTTGTTGACGATCTGCTTCCAGAAGCCGACGATCTCGCCCTGCTTCTCGTCGATGAGCACCTTCTGGTACTCGTAGACCCAGTTCTCCAGGCCCTCCATCTCCAGGCCGAGCGCGATGTCGCGGATCTCGTCGACGCCCACGCACATCACGTCCTCCTTGGGACCGATGTTCCAGCCGTAGGTGGCGTCCTTGGCGTAGAAATCCGCCAGCGGCTTCCAGTCACCGGCTTTTTCGCAGTCTCGGTTGGCCTGCAGCCAGCGGTCGACCCATGCCTCGAGTTCCGCGCGTGAGTGTGACGGCTCCGACGTCATTGTCAGTCTTCTTTCTCTTTGATGAATAGTGCTTGCGTTGGGCACATAGCGACCGCGCGCTCGACTTCGTCGCGGGCGTCTTCGGGCGGTTCGGGGTCGACGATCTCGACCTTGCCGCGCTTGGGCACCCGGAAGTAGTCCGGCGCCTCCAATTCACACATGGCGTGGCCCTGACACAAATCCAGATCCGCTTCGATCCTGAATCCGCCCATGGGACTGACTCCTTACGCGCTGCGCTTGCGGTAGCGGGCCTTGGCCGGCCGGGCGAGCTGGACGACCATCTTGGAGTGGTCGTTGTGGTAGCTGTCGGCGGGCTGCGCCATCTCGAACTCGTACTCGCGCAACAGGACCGAGAAGATCGCCTTGATCTGCATCTGGGCGAATGCGGCGCCGACGCAGCGGTGTCGGCCCGCGCCGAACGGAATCCAGGTCCAGCGGTTGACGATGTCGGCCTGCTCGGGCTTGTTGTAGCGGTCGGGGTTGAAGGCGTCCGGATCGGGAAAGTCCTCGGGAATCCGATTCGAGATCGCCGGGGAGGCCGCGACGTAGTCACCGTCGTGAATCGGGAAGCCTTCGACCTCGAACTCGCCCTTGGCGACCCGCATCAGGATGATCAGTGGCGGGTGCAATCGCAGGGTTTCCTTCACCACGTTGTCCAGCTTCGGAATCGAGCGCAGCGCATGGAAACTCACCTCCTGACCGTCGGCATACAGCTCGTCGAGCTCGGCCAGCACCTCGGCGTACACCTCGGGATGGCGGATCAGCTCGATCAGGGTCCATGCGGAGGTTCCCGAGCTGGTGTGGTGCCCGGCGAACATCAGCGAGATGAACATCCCGGTGACCTCGTCGGCCGAGAAGCGCAGGTTGCCCTCCTCGTCCTTGATCGAGACCAGCACGTCGAGCATGTCGCGGTCGGCCTTGTCCTTGGGCGGGTTCGCGATTCGCTGATCCATGATTTCCTGCACCAGCGCAACGAGTTTCACGCGTGCCTCGTCGCGGAGCTTGAAACTCTCGATCGGCAGGTAGGGGTCGACGTAGCACAGCGGGTCGGTGCCGCGCTCCAGCATGTGGTAGTACTCTGCGAACCGGTGGTCGAGCTGCTCGCGGAACTTCAGCCCGATCAGGCAGGCCGTCGAGGTGTAGATGGTCAGCTCGGCGAAGAAGTCGAGCAACTCGATCTCGCCCTCGTCGCCCCAGTCCGCGATCATCTTCTTGACCTCGCCCTCGATGGTGGCGGCGTGGCCCTTCATCTGCTCGCCGCGCAGCGCCGAGTTGTGCAGCATCTCCTTGCGCCGCTCGGGGCTGGCGTCGAACACCACGCCCTTGCCGAAGATCGGCGTCATGAACGGATAGGCCTCGGCCTGGTCCAGGTCCTCGTCGGCGGAGCGGAAGAAGAATTCGTTGGCGCTGGCACCGGACAGCAAGATGACGTGCTTGCCGGCCAACTGGAACCAGCCGACGTCACCGCACTCGTCGCGCACGCGTTGCATCAAACCGATTGGGTCGGTGCGGAATTCCTCCAGATGACCGTGCTCTTCTTCGCCGCCGGAAACCCGGGGCACGATGGCGGTGGTTGTCATTTCGGCATCCCCTCTTCGCCGAGTGCGAGTTTCTGGCGATGTTTGTTGTCGGCCAACGGGGCTTCGGGCTGAAGCTCCATGTTCGCGATGAAGCCACCGCGCGGTGTCTCGGCGACGAACGTGATAGCTCGCGCCAGGTCGGCCGCGCGCAGGAAGTAGTCGTGGCGGGCCTGGCCCCACTTGGCCCAGTCCTCCAGGGCGGGGCCGATCTTCTCGGCCGGCAGGCTCCAGCCCATCGACGTCTTCGTCGGGCCGGGGTGCACGATCGACGCCCGCACGCCGGTGCCCTCGAGTTCCATCTGGAAGTTGGTGACCATCGCGAGGAGCGCGGCCTTGGCCGCGCCGTAGGCGCCCATGTGCGGCCGCTGGCGCAGGGCCACGTCGGAGCCGACGAAGATGAGGTCGCCGCGCTGACGTTCGAGCATGCCCGGCAGGACCGCGGCGGCCAGCCGGTTGGCGCCCACGAGGTGGATCTGCAGCTGTGATTCGAACTCGTCCGTGGTGATCTCGGCGAGCTTGCCGAAGTAGGTGTCACCCGCGCCGGTCACCAGCACCTCTATGTCGCCGAGCGCGTCGACCGACTGTGCGACAAAGGATTTCACCGAGTTGGGGTCGGTGACGTCGAGGTGGAATCCGACCGCCTCGCCGCCCTCGGCGTTGATCTTGCCGACGATGTCGTTGAGCTTTTCCACCCGGCGCGCCCCCAGGGCGACGGGGAAGCCGTGCGCCGCGAGTTCGATGGCGGTGGCCTCCCCGATCCCGGAGGATGCGCCGGCGACGATCGTGGGCCGGCGTTCGGGCAACGGGTCAAAGCGGGGCATTCAGCGGACCTCCACGGTGATCGGTAGGTGAGCGAATCCGCGGACGTTGCTGGAGTGGACGCGGACGGCGTTGGCCTCGTCGACCTCATATCCGCGGATCCGCTTGAACAACTCGGTCAGCGCCACCCTGGCCTCCATCCGGGCGAGGTGGGCGCCCAGGCAGAAGTGCGCGCCGCTGCCGAAACTCAGTAGCTTGGGCCCGATTTCGCGACCGATCAGGAAGTCGTCGGGCTGGTCGAAGACCCGCTCGTCACGATGCCCGGAGCCGGGCAGCAGCAGAAGGACGTCGCCCTCCGGGATCGTGGTGTCGTAGAGCGTGAGCTCTCCCGACACGGTGCGGGCCAGGATCTGGCTGGAGGTGTCATAACGCAGCGTCTCCTCGACCCACAGCGGAACCCGGGTCAGATCGGCGTAGACCGGCGCCAGCTGGTCGGGGTTCTTGTGGCCCCAAAAGGCGGCGTTGGCGAGGAGTTTGGTGGTCGTTTCGTTGCCGGCGATCACCATGAGGAACATGAAGCCGAGGATCTCGTCGTCGGTGAGGCGGTCGCCGTCGATCTCGGCCTCCAGCAGCGCGGAGGTCAGATCATCGGTCAGCTTCTTGCGCCTCTCTGCCACCATTCCCTGGTAGTAGACGATGAGGTTGATCGAGGCCTCGACGGCCTCCGGCGGCACGTCCGTAACGCCCTCGTCGCGGTGCATCACGCCGTCGGCCCACGCCCGCACCTGTGCTCGATCCGGCTCGGGAACACCCATCAGCTCGGAGATGACGTCCATGGGCAGCTTCCCGGCGAACTCGTCGATGTAATCAACGGCGCCGTCCTTGGACTTTTCCAGCATGGTGTCCAGGTGCCGCGTCGCGATCTCGGTGACGCGGGGCTCGAGTTCGCGAATCCGGCGCGGGGTGAAGCCTTTTGAGACCAGGGTGCGCAGACGCAGGTGAGCGGGATCGTCCATCGCCAGAAACGACATCGTCTTGCTGGCGTGCGGGCCGCGCGACGCCGGATCGAGCGAGACACCGTATTTGTTGGAAAGCGTTGTGCTGTTGCGGAATCCCTGCAGCACGTCTTGATGCCGCGACAACGCCCAGAACTTCAGCTCCTCGTTGCGATACAGGGGGGCCTCGTCGCGCAGTCGCTTGTAGTACGGGTAGGGATCCTCGTGGAAGTCGTAGTCGTAGGGATCCAAGACCGGCTTTTCGGTCTGTACGGTCATTGCTCTTCTCCGGGGCGGGGCAGGATGAGGCCGACGACATAGCCGAGACGGTCGGCGATTTGGTGGTAGGTGTAGGCGCCGCTGGCGGCGTTGACCAGCGCGCCGAAAAACGTCATCTCGAGCGCGGACACCGTCAGCGGGTCGGCGTCGGGGCCGATCGCCGAGGTGATGCGCCGGTGGATTTCGGCGCCAATGCGATCGCGCACCGTTCGCACCGCCGGATCGGCGCCGCCCGACAGCAGTGCCGTCGTGCACGCCGCGGCGACCTCCGGTTCGTCGGCCACCACGAGGGCGAGTTGGCGCAACGCCTTGTCCACCCGGGCCTGCATGGTTTCGTTCACGTCGGTGAAGTACGGGACCCGCCGCACCAGGTCGAGGTAGACCTCGGCGATCAGGTGGTTCTTCGACGAGAAATAGGTGTAGGCGGTGGCCGGGGCGACCTTGGCACGGGCGGCCACCGCGCGGACGGTCAGGTCGGCGTAGGACTTCTCGCGCAGGGTTTCGATGCCGGCGGCGAGCACCTTGCGAAACGTCTCTTCCTGACGACGGTTGCGCACCGGCTCTCCGGTCTGGTGGTCGGCCTGGGATGCGACGGTAACCAGGGCATCGCTGGACACGTGTCCACGCTATCGGAAGTCGGCGACGGGAAGCAAGCACGAGTTGTGAACACCCAGCTTAACGCGGTATATCGCCCTGGTCGGCGGCCGCCGACGAGATCGGCCCTTGCACCGCGGACCGCCCGGCGACTAGGGTTCGACCGGACAACTGTCCACTTGCCATGACTTAGTCGGGAGCGGGAGATATGGCGTTACTGGCCGACGGCGCGAGCGCATTGTTCATCGACGGCAAACTGGCACCGGGCAACGCGGGCACCTTCCCGACGATCAACCCGGCAACCGAGGAAGTGCTGGGGGTCGCCGCCGACGCCGATGCCGACGACATGGGGCGCGCCATCGATGCGGCGCGGCGGGCCTTCGACGACACGGACTGGTCGCGCAACACCGAGTTGCGAGTGCGGTGCGTGCGCCAGCTGCGCGACGCGATGCAAGCCCACCTCGAGGAGCTGCGCGACATCACCATCGCCGAGGTCGGCGCGCCGCGGATGCTCACCGCGATCGCCCAGCTCGAGGTCCCGGTCAACGACCTGGCGTTCGCGGCCGACACGGCCGAGTCCTACGTATGGAATCAGGATCTCGGTGAGGCGTCGCCGATGGGGATCCCCACCCGGCGCACCATCGCGCGGGAGGCCGTCGGGGTCGTCGGCGCCATCACGCCGTGGAACTTCCCCCACCAGATCAACCTCGCCAAGCTGGGCCCCGCGCTGGCGGCGGGCAACACCGTCGTCCTGAAGCCCGCTCCCGACACGCCCTGGTGCGCGGCGGTATTGGGCGAGCTCATCGCCGAACACACCGACTTCCCGCCCGGCGTGGTCAACATCGTGACCTCCAGCGATCACGCCGTCGGCGCGTTGCTGGCCAAAGACCCACGGGTGGACATGGTTTCGTTCACCGGGTCGACGGCCACCGGGCGCAGCGTGATGGCCGACGGCGCCGCGACCATCAAGAAGGTGTTCCTGGAGCTGGGCGGCAAGTCGGCGTTCATCGTGCTCGACGACGCCGACCTCGGCGGCGCCGTCGGGGTCGCGGGGTTCTCCGTGTGCATGCATGCCGGGCAGGGGTGCGCGATCACCACCCGGCTGCTGGTGCCGCGGGCCGGCTACGACGAGGCCGTCTCCATCGCGGCCGCCACGGTGGGCGGGATCAGGGCCGGAGATCCCAACGACGCGGGAACCATTTGCGGGCCATTGATTTCGGCGCGACAGCGAGATCGCGTGCAGGGCTACCTGGACTCGGCCGTCGCCGAGGGAGGGACGTTCGCGTGCGGTGGCGGCCGCCCGGCGGACCGCGAGGTCGGCTTCTTCATCGAGCCCACCGTGATCGCCGGCCTCGGCAACGACGCCCGCGTCGCGCGGGAGGAGATCTTCGGGCCGGTGCTCACCGTCATCCCCTACGACGGCGACGACGACGCCGTGCGCATCGCCAACGACTCGCCATACGGCCTGTCTGGCACCGTCTTTGGCGCCGACCCCGAGCGGGCCGCGGGGGTTGCCGCGCGCATCCGGGCGGGCACCATCAACGTCAACGGCGGTGTCTGGTACTCGGCCGACGCGCCGTTCGGCGGGTACAAGCAGTCCGGCAACGGCCGCGAGATGGGCCTGGCCGGGTTCGAGGAATACCTGGAAATCAAAACCATTGCGACAGCGGTTAGCTAGAGGAGCGGCATGCGGTTCGAAAACAAGGTTGCCATCGTCACGGGATCGGGCGGCGGCATCGGCCAGGCCTACGCCGAGGCGCTCGCCCGGGAGGGCGCGGCCGTCGTCGTCGCCGACATCAACGCGCAGGGCGCCGAGAAGGTGGCCGACGGGATCAAGGGCGACGGTGGTACGGCGCTGGCCCTACCCGTCGACGTGTCGGATCCGGTGTCGGCCAAGGAGATGGCCGACCGCACGCTGGCCGAGTTCGGCGGCATCGACTACCTGGTGAACAACGCCGCGATATTCGGGGGCATGAAGCTGGATTTCCTGCTGACCGTCGACCCCGAGTACTACAAGAAGTTCATGAGCGTGAACCTCGACGGCGCCCTGTGGTGCACCCGTGCCGTGTACAAGAAGATGGCGAAGCGCGGCGGCGGGGCGATCGTCAACCAGTCCTCCACTGCGGCATGGCTTTACGCGAACTTCTACGCACTGGCCAAGGTCGGCATCAACGGCCTGACCCAACAGCTCTCGCGCGAACTCGGCGGGCAGAACATCCGGATCAACGCGATCGCGCCCGGGCCCATCGACACCGAGGCCAACCGGACCACCACGCCGCAAGAGATGGTCGCCGACATCGTCAAGGGGCTGCCGCTGTCGCGGATGGGAACTCCCGACGACGTCGTCGGGATGTGCCTTTTCCTGCTGTCCGACGAGGCGTCGTGGATCACCGGGCAGGTTTTCAACGTCGACGGCGGGCAGATAATTCGGTCATGACCGCGCCGGCGACGATGCAGAGCGAAAAAGCGATGTGGGGGCACCTCCCGCTTGCGGGGGAGAGGAGCGGCGGAAATGACTGAGCACTTGCGCCTGGGCTACATCGGCCTGGGCAACATGGGCGCGCCGATGGCCACCAAGATGACGGAATGGCCCGGCGGGGTGACGGTCTACGACATTCGGACCGAGGCCATGACGCCGCTGGCCGAGAAGGGCGCGGCCCTGGCCGACAGCGTCGCCGACGTTGCCGCCGCCGACATCATCCACGTCACCGTCCTGGACGATGCGCAGGTGCGCGAGGTCGTCGGCGAACTCGCGGCTCACGCCAAGCCCGGCACGGTCATCGCGATCCACTCGACCATCAGCGACACCACCGCCGTCGAGCTGGCCCGCGAACTGAAACCGCGCGACATTCACGTCGTCGATGCGCCCGTCAGCGGTGGCGCGGCCGCCGCCGCGAAGGGCGAGCTCGCCACCATGGTGGGGGCCGATCGTGAGGTGTACGAACGGATCAAGCCGGCGTTCAAGCACTGGGCCGCGATGGTCGTCCATGCCGGTGAGCCCGGCGCGGGGACGCGAATGAAGTTGGCGCGCAACATGTTGACGTTCACCTCGTACGCGGCGGCATGCGAGGCCATGAAACTGGCCGAGGCGGCGGGGCTGGATCTGCAGGCGCTGGGCCGGGTGGTCCGCCACACCGACGCGCTCACCAGCGGGCCGGGGGCGATCATGGTGCGCGAGAACATGAAAGACCTTGAGCCGGAAAACTTCCTGTACCAGCCGTTCCTGCACACGCGTGGGCTCGGGGAGAAGGATCTCAGCCTGGCGCTAGGTTTGGGTGAGGCGTTGTCGGTCGACCTGCCGCTGGCGCAGCTGGCATTTGAAAACCTGGCGGCCGGCCTGGGGCTGCCGCACACCGCGTCGGACTGATAGGAGAGGGCTCATGGACGAGCTGCGCCGCAAGGGCCTCGAGAAGATGAACGAGGTCTACGGCTGGGAGATGCCCAACATCGAGGGCGACCCCTACTTCGACCTGACCGTCGACCACCTGTTCGGCAGCATCTGGACCCGCCCCGAGCTGTCGATGCGCGACAAGCGGATCATGACGCTGACCGCGGTGACCGCGATCGGAAATCGCGACCTCGCCGAGATCCAGATCAACGCCGCGCTGCTCAACGGGGAACTGTCCGAGACCGAACTGAAGGAGATGGCCGTCTTCCTGACCCACTACCTCGGGTTCCCGCTCGGCTCGGCGCTCAACGGCGCGGTCGATGCCGTCGTGGCCAAGCGCAAGAAGGCCGCCGCGAAGGGTGCCGGCGAAGACAAGAAGGCCAACGTCGACGCCGCGCTGAAGATGCACTCGGGCAACGCTTCCGACTAACTCCGCTCGCGGTGCTGACGGGCCTCAGTACGGCTGGACGCCCTGCGGCATCACATATTCCGATATCGGCCCGGACACGCCGTTGACCGTCGTTCCGCCGTTGATGATGCCCGGCGCCATTTCCAGCATGTTGTTGGGAAATCCGAACGTCGGTTTGGTGAGCTCGTCGAGCCGAGCGAGTTCGTCGGCGCCGAGGGCGACGTCGACGGCGCGGAGGTTGTCGTCGAGTTGCGAGAGCCGGCGAGCCCCGATGATGACGGAAGAGACGGCAGGCTGGGCGCGCACCCAGGCGAGTGCCACGCTGGCGACCGTCGTCTCGTGCGCCTTGGCGATGATCTCGAGTTCGTCGACCACCGCGTAGGTCTGCTCGTTGAGGAAGGCGTCAACTAGCGCGCCGCGACCGGGGTTGTGCTGGCCGGCGTTTCGGCGGGTGTACTTGCCGCTGAGCACGCCGCTTTTGAGCGGCGACCACGGCGTGATACCGAGGCCGAATTCGGACGCCATCGGCACCAGTTCCTGTTCGATGGAACGTTCCAGCAACGAGTACTCGACCTGCAGGCCGACGAATGCCGACCAGCCGCGGAAGCCGGCGATGAGGTTGGCTTGGGCGATCTTCCACGCCGGGGTGTCGGAAACGCCGATGTAGCGCACCTTGCCCGACCGGACGAGGTCGTCGAGCGCCGCCATCGTCTCCTCGATGGGGGTATTCGCATCCCAGATGTGCAGCCAGTACAGGTCGATGTAGTCGGTCTGCAGGCGCCGCAGCGAGTTTTCGCACGCGCTGATCAGTGATTTGCGGCCCGAGCCGCCACCGTTGGGATCGCCGGGATACAGGTTGCCGCTGAACTTGGTGGCGATCACCAAGCGGTCGCGGCGGGCGGCGTTGCGCCCGACGTGGTCGCCGATGATCTTCTCCGAGTGGCTCCTGGTGTAGAAGTTGGCGGTGTCGATGAAGTTGCCGCCGAGTTCGGTGTATCGATCGATGATCTGTTGGGACTCTTCCACACTGGTGCCCCAGCCGAGGTCCTCGCCGAACGTCATTGCGCCGAGGCACAACGGGCTGACGCGCAATCCGGAGCGTCCGAGTGTCACGTATTGGTCCGGCCGCATTTCCACAGACATGGGATCGCTTTCTGGTAGATTGTCCGGTTATGAGCTTGTTCCGTTCTAAACTAGTTTACGACTGAACGATCTGGCAAGTCGATGTCATCGGGCGACGCGGCCAAGATCTGGTCGTTGAATTACCGGTTGCTGGTTTCAGTCATCTCGGGCGCCGAGGCCGACATTTGCGCGCTCGGGCTCGAGTCCAAGGAGCTGTTTGTGCTCGCCGAGATCGACGAGCATCCCTATCCGGCCGAACTCGCGGCGACGTTGTGCATGCCCAAGGCGACGGTGACGGTCTACCTAAAACGGCTCGAGGCCGCGGGATTCGTGCACCGGGAGATCGACCCCACCGATCTGCGTCGCCACCGACTACTGCTCACCCCCGCCGGCCGCAAGGTCGCCGCCGACGGGCTGGGGCTGCTCTCGGCGGAGTTCGACAAGCGCCTCAGTCGTCTCACGGCCGCGCAGCAAAAGGAGTTCAAAGGCCTGCTGGAGCGAATCGTTTGAACGCCTGAGCTAGTCTGACGTGTCGTGCGCGTCCTGGTGATCGGTTCCGGTGCCCGTGAGCATGCGCTGCTGTTGGCGCTTCGGGAAGACCCGCAGGTCACGGGCCTGGCCGTCGCGCCGGGGAACGCCGGCAGCGGCCGGCTCGCCGAGCAGCACGACGTCGACATCACCTCGGGTGAGGAGGTCGTCGCCCTGGCGCGCGAAGTCCGCGCCGACCTGGTGGTCATCGGTCCCGAGGTGCCGCTGGTGCTGGGTGTGGCCGACGCCGTGCGCGCCGCCGGCATCGTCTGCTTCGGGCCCAGCAAGGACGCCGCCCGCATCGAGGGCTCCAAGGCGTTCGCCAAGGAGGTCATGGCCGCCGCCGGTGTGCGCACCGCGGCCAGCGAAATCGTCGACAGCCCAGCGCGTTTGGATGCCGCTCTGGACCGGTTCGGGCCGCCCGCCGGCGACCCCGCCTGGGTGGTGAAGGACGACGCACTGGCCGCCGGCAAGGGGGTGGTGGTGACTCCGGATCGGGATGCGGCACGCGCACACGCGGCCAGCCTGCTCGAGTCGGGGCACCCGGTGCTGCTGGAGTCGTTTCTCGAGGGCCCCGAGGTGTCGCTGTTCTGCGTCGTCGACGGCCGCACGGTGGTGCCGCTGTTGCCGGCGCAGGACTTCAAGCGGGTCGGTGACGGTGACAGCGGACCCAACACAGGCGGCATGGGCGCCTACGCGCCGCTGCCGTGGCTGCCCGAGGACGTGTACCGCGAAATCGTCAGTGGAATCGTCGAACCCGTTGCCGCCGAACTGGTTAACCGGGGCAGCCCGTTTTCCGGATTGCTCTACGTCGGACTGGCGATCACCGCGAAGGGCCCCGCAGTGGTCGAATTCAACTGCCGCTTCGGGGATCCCGAGACTCAGGCCGTGCTGGCGCTGCTGGAGTCGCCGCTCGGCCAGCTGCTCCACGCCGCGGGCACCGGGACGCTCGCCGAGTTCGGGGAGCTGCGCTGGCGTGACGGCGCCGCGGTGACGGTGGTGCTGGCCGCCGAAAACTACCCGGGGCGCCCCCGGGTCGGCGACGTCGTCGTCGGGTCCGAAGCCGACGGGGTCCTGCACGCGGGAACGACACGCCGCGACGACGGCGCGGTCGTCTCGTCGGGCGGTCGGGTGCTGTCCGTGGTGGGCACCGGCGCGGACTTGTCCGCCGCCCGCGCGAATGCGTACGAAGTTCTGGGCTCGATTAAGTTGCCCGGCAGTCACTTCCGTAGTGACATCGCCCTCGCGGCGGCGGAGGGCAAGATCAGCGTCTAGGCGCGTTCACGATGCGGACTACGGAGGCGGAGCGCTTCAACAGCCGCAACGTCCAAAGCGACGGATCCGTCTGATCCGCGTTTGGCGGCTTGACGGCGGCGGTACGGTAACGGTCTGTACTACTCCAAAGAGAGCTTATGGTGGCACTGTGACCCAGATTTCCGATCGCGACGCTGAGTCCTCGCCGTGGACGCCGCGCGAGGCCGAGTTCCTCGAGGTGACACTGCGACTGCTGCAGGAACACGGGTATGACCGCTTGACGTTGGACGCCGTGGCGGTGACCGCCAGGGCCAGCAAGGCGACGGTCTACCGGCGTTGGCCATCCAAGGCCGAGTTGGTACTGGCCGCGGTCAGCGAGGCTGTTCGCCAGGTCGCGGTCGCACCCGAGACCGGCACGCTGCGGGGCGATTTGCTGCGGGTGGGGCAGATTGTATGCGAGCAGGCGCGCAAGCACGGGAGCACCATGCGCGCGGTGCTCGTCGAGGTGTCACGCAATCCCGCGCTCAACGATGTGATGCAGCACGAGTTTGTCGGCCGGCGCAAGGCCTTGATCCAACACATCCTGCGGCAGGCCGTCGAGCGAGGTGAGATCAGCCAGGCCGCGATCAGCACTGAGCTTTGGGACCTGCTGCCCGGCTATCTCGTATTCCGGTCGATCATGGCCAACCGGCCACCCACCCAGCGCACCGTGCAAGCCCTGGTCGACGACGTGATCATCCCTGCTCTTAGCCGACCGGTCGGATAATAGCTGCCGCTCGCGGATCCAGGCGTGTCGACGGGCTCGCCTCTTGTCCTAAACGGTCCCGTACCGTACTGTCAAATTGTCGATCCGCGCTCGACGCATCGAAGCCTCTCCAGCGATGGTGTCCCGGCTATCGAAAGGCCAACGGTGAAAAGGATTCCCTTCACCAGTCTGGTCAGACGGTGGTGGACGGTGCTGGTCGTCACCGTGGTGGTGGCGGTGGCGGGATTTTGCGTCTATCGACTTCACGGGATCTTTGGTTCTCACAACAACACGTCGGCCGGAAGCGGCATCTCGGATCAGACTGAGCCGTTCAATCCCAAGCACATCACCCTCGAGGTCTTTGGCGACCCGGGGGCGGTGGCAACTATCAACTACGTCGACATCAATGTTCAGCCGCGGCAAGTCTCGAACGCGGCACTGCCGTGGTCATTGACGATGGTGACGACGCAGCCCGGGGCCTTCAGCAACCTTGTGGCACAGGGCAACAGCGATTCCCTGGGCTGTCGCATCACCGTCGATGGCGAGATCAAGGACGAGAGGATCGTCAACGAAGTGAACGCCTATACCTTCTGCCTGGTGAAGTCGGCGTGAGCGACCATCACGCCCCGAGAACGGCGGTGGCGCGCAACATTCGTCGGCTCGCCGTGCCGATCTTGCTGCTGTGGGTGGGTCTGGCCGCCATCTCGAATATTGCGGTTCCGAATTTGGAAGACGTCGCCAAGGCGCACAACGTGTCGCTGAATTCACCGGATGCGCCGTCGTTTCAGGCGATCAAACACATGGGCAAGGTCTTCCACGAGTTCGACTCCGACAGTGCGGCCATGGTCGTCCTGGAAGGAGACAAGCCGCTGGGCGACGACGCCCACCGGTTCTACGACGCCCTGGTCCGCAAGCTCGAGCGCGACACCAAGCATGTGGAGCACGTCCAGGATTTCTGGGGGGACCCGCTGACGGCGGCGGGCTCGCAAAGCAAGGACGGCAAGGCCGCCTACGTTCAGGTGTATCTGGCTGGTAATCAGGGCGATGCGTTGGCCAACGAGTCCGTCGACACGATCCGTGACCTGGTGGCTCACACGCCGGCACCCCCCGGGGTCAGGGCGTATGTGACCGGCGCGGCGCCGCTGGTTGCGGACCAGTTCGAAGTGGGCAGCAAGGGCATCTTCAAGACCACGGTGATCACCATTGTGGTGATCTTGGTGATGTTGTTTTCGGTCTACCGTTCGGTGGTCAGTTCGGTCGTGGTGCTGTTCACCGTCATTATTGAGATGGCCGCGGCCAGGGGGATTGTCGCCTTTCTGGGAAGCGTCGGGTTGATCGGCTTGTCGACGTATTCGACGAATCTGCTCACGCTGCTGGTCATCGCCGCCGGCACGGACTACGCGATATTCTTTCTCGGCCGCTATCACGAGGCGCGCCACGCCGGAGAGACTCGGGAAACCGCCTTCTACACGATGTATCGCGGGACCGCGCACGTCGTCTTGGGCTCGGGCCTGACCGTGGCCGGCGCGGTGTTCTGTCTGCGCTTCACCCGGCTGAACTACTTCCAAAGTCTCGGCATTCCCGCCGCATTGGGCATCCTCGTCGCCCTGGCGGCCGCCCTCACGTTAGCCCCGGCAGTGATCACCGTGGGCAGTCTTTTCGGGCTCTTCGACCCCAAGCGCAAGGTCGCGACCCAGGGATGGCGGCGCATCGGCACCGCAATCGTCCGCTGGCCGGGGCCGATCCTGGTGGTGGCTACCGCCGTCGCGCTCATAGGCCTGCTCGCCCTGCCGGCATACAAGACGAGCTACGACGCTCGCACGTACATGCCGGCCAGCGCCCCGGCCAACGTCGGATACGCGGCCGCCGAGCGCCATTTTTCCCAGGCCCGGCTCAATCCCGAACTGCTGATGATCGAAACCGATCACGATATGCGTAACCCGGCCGACATGATCAATTTGGAAAGGGTGGCAAAAGCCATCGCCCATCTGCCCGGGATCGCCCAGGTGCAGTCCATGACCAGGCCATTGGGAACGCCGATCGAGCACACCTCCTTGGCCTTTCAGATCAGCGCGGGCAGCATCGGCAACGTCGAGAACCTGCAATACCAAAAAGACCGTGCGGAGGACATCCGGAAGCAGGCAGACACGCTGCGGGATACGATAGGCATTTTGAATCGGCAGTACGCCCTCCAAAAAGACCTCGCCGCCTCGACGCACGACGAGACCCAAAGCTTTCACGACACGATCGCCACCATTAATGAGCTGCGGGATGAGATCGCGAATTTCGACGACTTCTTCAGGCCGATCCGCAGTTATTTTTACTGGGAAAGGCACTGCTACGACATTCCGGCCTGCTTCGCGCTGAGATCCGTCTTCAACGCCCTCGACGGCATAGATCGGCTGAGCGAGCAGTTTGAAAAGCTCACCGCCAGTCTGGACAAATTGGACGCAGGCCAGCAGAAATTGGTGACCCTCTTGCCGCCCCAAATCGCCGACCAGGAAAAGAACCTGGGACTGACGCTCTCCAACTTTGCCACGAACTTCGGGATCAACGCTCAGACGCGGGCCAACACCGACACCGCGACCGCCCTGGGACAGGCCTATGACGCCGCCAAAAACGACGATTCGTTCTACTTACCCCCGGAGGCTTTCGACAACCCGGAGCTCAAGAGGGGTTTAAAACAATTTCTCTCGCCGGACGGCAAGGCGGCACGCATGATCATCACCCATGAAGGTGATCCGGCGACCCCCGAGGGCATCGCGCATATCGAGCCGATCAGGGATGCGGCCAAACAGGCCGTGAAGAACACCCCCCTCGGGGACTCCAACATCTATCTCGCCGGCACCGCGGCGACCTATAAGGACATCGCTGACGGCGCCAAATACGACCTCATGATCGCCGGAATAGCCGCGCTGAGCCTAATTTTGATCATCATGGTGATCATCACCCGAAGCCTGGTCGCCGCGCTTGTGATTGTCGGTACGGTGGCGCTTTCGCTGGGCGCCTCTTTCGGGCTTTCCGTGCTCGTCTGGCAGGATATTTTCGGCATAAAGTTATACTGGATTTGTCTCGCGCTATCCGTCATCATCCTTTTAGCGGTGGGATCGGACTATAATTTGCTGCTGATCTCCCGGTTCAGGGAGGAAATCCACGCCGGTTTAAAGACGGGCATCATCCGTGCCATGGCTGGCACCGGGGCGGTGGTGACCTCCGCCGGCCTGGTGTTCGCCTTTACGATGTCGTCATTCGTGTTCGCCAGCTTATTGGTGCTGGGTCAGATCGGGACCACGATCGGCCTGGGGCTACTGTTCGACACGTTGATCGTGCGTTCGTTCATGACGCCGTCCGTCGCCGCGCTTCTCGGGCGGTGGTTCTGGTGGCCACAACCCGTGCGCCCGCGCCCGGCCAGCACCATGCTCCGCCCGTACGGGCCGCGTTCTGCGGTGCGTCAACTGCTGCTGTGGGAAGACGGAGACCCCGCAGTAACCCCCGAATCACCAACGCGCCCAAGCCAAGTCCGCGGCTGAGGGGCGACACAAACAGGCCTTGTCCCGCAAAGGAGTGAACGAAGTTGGGCCTATTTGGCTATCTGGCGATACTCGCGGCCGTGGCCGAATTCGTGTTCGCCGTCTTCTTCTATGCTTACGTAAAACGGCTCCTGGGGCGCGCACCTAACCCGATAGGCGAAGAAATCGGGAGTGTCGGAAAAGTCTTAAGCAAAGTGCGCAACGGTGAACCGATGTCGAAGGACGAGATAGATTTTGCGATGCAAGTCATTGCAGATTGCAGATCCCTGATGGCCTACTCCATCCCCGCCGCAATCTTCACCCTCGGATGCTTCTATGTGTTCGGCAACCTGGAACTGCATGGAAGTCACTCCCTTCGAATCTATATCGGGTTGGGTCCAATGTTAGGGTCCATAAACATAACCGCTCGACTACTCAGAATTGCGGCCTTGGAAAGGCGTCTGCGGAACAGTCACGTCATCTCGGAGTAGGACCCCTTAGAACCCCACGGCCTGCCCATCCCTGCGTGGATCGCTCACGGCCAGGTACCCGTCGTCGAGGCGCCAGATCGCCTGGCAACTGCCGAACTGGTTGTAGTCGTCGACGGCGACGAGGTCGTGTCCCCGCCGACGGAGTTCGTCGAGAGTGGCTGGCGGGAAGCCGTTTTCGCAACTGACCTGCATGCCCTGCACCCAGCGGAACCGCGGGCCGTCACACGCGGTCTGCGGATTCTGCCCGTGGTCGGCGATGCGCACCATCACCTGCACGTGCCCCTGGGGTTGCATGGTGCCGCCCATCACCCCGAAGCTCATCACCGGGGCGCCGTCCTTGGTGACGAACCCCGGGATGATCGTGTGATAGGGGCGTTTGCCGGGCCCGACCCGGTTCGGATGGCCCTCCGCCACAACGAAATCCGCGCCCCGGTTCTGAAGGGAGACACCGGTGCCCGGCACCACGACACCCGAGCCGAACCCCATGTAGTTGGACTGGATCATCGACACCATCATCCCGCTGGAGTCGGCGGCGGTCAGATACACCGTCCCCCCACTAGGGGTGCCGGCCGATGCCGGCGTTGCCCGCTTTCGATCGATCAAGGCCGCGCGCTCGCGCAGATAATCCTTGTCCAGCAGGCGATCCGGGGCCAGGGCCATGTGGTCGATGTCGGCGACATAAGCCTGCGCGTCGGCGAACGCCAGCTTCACCGCCTCGATCTGCAGGTGCACGCTGTCGGCGGAATCCGCCGGCAACGAAGACATGTCGAAGTGCTCCAGGATGCCCAGCGCGATCAGCGCGACGATCCCCTGACCATTGGGCGGTATCTCGTGCACGGTGTATCCGCGGTAACCGGCATCGATCGTGCCGACCCAGTCGGCGCGGTGCGCAGCGAGGTCGCTGGCGCGCATCACCCCGCCGTGGGCCGACGCGTGCGCCTCGAGTTCGGCGGCGATGTCCCCGCGGTAGAACGCCTCGCCGTTGGTCGCGGCGATCCGCTCGAGCGTGGCCGCATGAGCGGGAAACCTAAACAGCTCACCGGGTTTCGGTGTCCGGCCCCCCGGCAGGAAAGCCTCGGCGAACCCGGGCTGGTCCCTGAACAGCGGCACCTGGGCGGCCCATTGCTCGGCGACGGTCGGCGAGACCAGAAAACCGTTGCGGCCGTAGGAGATCGCGGGTTCGAAGAGCTTATCGAACGGAAGTTTGCCGAATTTTGCATGGAGCTCCGACCACGCGGACACGGCCCCGGGCACCGTCACCGAATTCCAGCCGGCCGGGGGAACGGCGTTGCCGCCGAAGTATTCCGGCGTCCAGCCGGCGGGGGAGCGACCGGACGCGTTCAGGCCGTGCAAGCGCTGCCCGTCCCAGACGATGGCGAACGCGTCCGAGCCGATGCCATTCGACACCGGCTCCACCAACGTCAGGGTGACGGCGGTCGCGATCGCGGCGTCCACCGCGCTGCCGCCCTCGGCCAGCATGCGCAGACCCGCCTGGGCCGCGAGGGGTTGCGATGTGCAGACGACGTTCGCCGCGAGGACGGGCTTTCGCGGCCAGGCATAGGGGAGGCTCCAACCGAACGGTGTGGTCACGGTCGGATCGTCGCACGGGCGCCCTGTGAACCCTAGGTCGGGGCCATGTGACTGTTCTCAAACTTGACAGCGCATGTGCTATCGGATTCGGGACTCGCATATCCCCAAGGAGAGCCGGCTCTTCAGACCGCGTGGCTGCCAACTCAGGCCGTCAGCAGCGGCGCCATCCAGGTCAGCTCGGCCGGCAGTTGCGAGCTCCAGAATTCGCCGTTGTGCCCGCCGGGCGAGAAGCCGCCCGCGGGTGGGTTGGGCAGTTGCGCGATGAACTGCTTCGTCGCCCCGTAGAACGGGTCGCTGTCGCCGCAATCGATCCGGATCGGGATCGACGCCAGCGCCGGCATTCCGAACACCGAGTTCGCCGCGAAGTCGTCGGGCCCGTCGAACGCGCCGGGCGCGGCGGCGCCGGAGGACAGCCACAACGCCGGGCTCACAGCACAGATCGCGGCGGTGCGCCCCGCCCCCAGCCGCCCGCCGAGCAGCAATGCCCCGTACCCGCCCATCGACCAGCCCAGGAACGCCACGCGGGAGGTGTCCAGATCCTGGTTCCCAAGCATCGGGATCAGCTCGTTCAGCACCATGGCCCCGGCGTCCTCGCCGGATGCCCTCTTGTGCCAATAGCCGCCGCCGCCGTCCACGGCGACCACCGCAAACGGCGGCAACCCGGCGTTGACGGCCTGCGCGAGGCCCTGTTCGACGCCGCCGGCCATCACGGTGGCGGCGTCGCTGCCCTTACCGTGCAGTGCGATCACCGGCCGCAGCGCCTTGGTCTGGCCGGGCGGCCGGGCGATCGCCCAGTTGGTGTTGACCCCGCCGCGCGCCGTAGAGACGAAGGAGCCCGTCACCATCGTCGGCGCAGCCTGGGCCGGCGCCGCGGGCTCGAGCGGTGCGGGTGCCGCGGGCGGGCGGCCGCCGCCCCAAGACACCGGCGTGGCGTGTGACGTTCGGGGCTGGAACAGGGCGTATGCTCCCGTAGCACCGATGGCCGCGCCGACGCCGAGACCGAGCAGGGTTCGGCGGCTCAGGTCGGGCATGCGGGCCATCATGCCATGACCGTTTGGTCGAAATGGCAATGCAGTACCACTTTTGCTGGCACGATGGCTACTCGTGACTGCAGCAGTTACTCCAAAGGGAGAACGTCGACGGTATGCGCTCGTGAGCGCCGCCGCCGAGCTGCTCGCCGAGGGCGGGTTCGAGGCGGTGCGGCACCGGGCGGTCGCCCGGCGCGCCGGCCTGCCCCTGGCGTCCACCACCTACTACTTCTCATCGCTTGACGACCTGATCGCGCGCGCCGTCGAGCACATCGGAATGATCGAGATCGCGCAGCTGCGCTCCCGGGTCAACGCGTTGTCCCGGCGGCGCCGCGGACCCGAGACCACCGCCGAAGTCCTGGCGGACCTGCTGGTGGGCGACCTGTCCGATCCGGCGCTCACCGAGCAACTGATCTCGCGCTACGAGCGGCACATCGCCTGCACACGCCTGCCCGCCCTGCGCGAGACCATGCGCCGCAGCCTGCGCCAGCGCGCCGAGGCAGTGGCCGAGGCGCTGGAGCGATCCGGCCGATCGGTGCGCATCGAGCTGGTGTGCACGCTGATCTGCGCGGTCGACGGCTCGGTGGTCTCCGCCCTGGTCGAGGGCGGCGACCCCGCCGCCGCCGCGCTGGGCACCGTGGTCGAGCTGGTCGACGTGCTCGCCCCCATCGACCCGCGTCCGGTGCAGATCTGAGCCGTCACGGCAGCGACGGCGTCACGATGGCCCCGCTGGCTACATCGCCGTAGATCGTGACGTCGGCCGGGCGGCGCTGGGCGTACAACGCGACGTAGGCGCAGACGACGGCATCGACCGGATCCTCGGCGCGGCGCAGCTCGCTTTTGCGTTGCGCGGCGACGACTTCCCGGCGCAGCCGCGCCCAGCCGTCGTGACCGTCGACGCGCAGCGGCACCGCGGCGTGCGCCAGCTTTTCGATGCCGTCCATCAGGAGCAGGAGTTCCGATTTGAGCCGCGCGACGTCGCGGCCCGGCTTGGCCTTGTACTTGAGGGTCCGCTCGAGCCGGAACAGCACGACGGTCGCCGAATGGGGGTAAACCTCGATGGCGCGCCGAGCGGCCGGCGACCGCGGGTCCATGTCGAGGCCCAGCGTCTCGGCCAGCCGCGCCGCGCGCGGCGTTTCGGCGAATTCCGGTTTGGCGGTATTACATGGATGGGCGCCGGCCTCGAACCTGCGGAAATCGCGGTTGAGCGCCGCCTCGGCGGCCCGCTGGCCGCTGGGATTGGTCACCACCAGCGGCGCGTCGAACGCCACCACGCAGTCGCCCCCGACATAGGGAGACAAGGCGGCGAGCACGTCGGCGTCGTCGCGCGCGGCGCCGAGGTGCACGAGGTGGCCGTCGGCGTCGACCACCGCGACGCCGGTGGGCTTGCGACCGCCCCAGGCCAGGTCCACGCCGACGAAGTACACCCGCACAGGGTATGGCCGCCACCGTAAGCTGTGTGCTTGTGAGCATTCCGAACGTGCTGGCCACCCGGTACGCCAGCGCCGAGATGGTCGCGATCTGGTCGCCGGAGGCCAAGGTCGTCGCGGAGCGGCGGCTGTGGCTGGCCGTGCTGCGAGCCCAGGCCGAGCTGGGAGTGGACGTTCCCCCCGAGGCGATCGCCGACTACGAGCGGGTGCTCGAGGACGTCGACCTGGCCTCGATCGCGAACCGCGAACGCGCGCTGCGCCACGACGTCAAGGCCCGGATCGAGGAATTCAACGCGTTGGCCGGCCACGAGCACGTGCACAAGGGAATGACGAGCCGCGATCTCACCGAGAACGTCGAGCAGTTGCAGATCCGGCGGTCGCTGGAATTGGTTTTCTCGCACGGTGTTGCGGTGGCGGCCCGGCTCGCCGAGCGGGCGGTGACCTATCGCGACCTGGTGATGGCCGGACGCAGCCACAACGTCGCCGCGCAGGCCACCACGTTGGGCAAGCGGTTCGCCTCGGCGGCCCAGGAGACGCTGATCGCCTTGGACCGCATGGGGGAGCTGATCGACCGCTACCCGCTGCGCGGCATCAAGGGACCGATGGGCACCGCGCAGGACATGCTGGACCTGCTCGGCGGTGACGCGGCCAAGCTGACCGAACTCGAGGGACGCATCGCCGACTTTCTCGGCTTCGCAACGGTTTTGACCAGCGTCGGGCAAATCTACCCGCGATCGCTGGATCACGACGTGATCTCCGCGCTGGTGCAGCTCGGCGCCGGGCCGTCGTCGATGGCGCACACCATCCGGCTGATGGCCGGGCACGAGCTCGTCACTGAAGGGTTCGCCGAAGGGCAGGTCGGCTCGTCGGCGATGCCGCACAAGATGAACACTCGCAGTTGCGAACGGGTCAACGGGTTGCAGGTGGTGCTGCGCGGCTACGCCTCCATGGCCGCCGAGCTGGCCGGCGCACAGTGGAACGAGGGCGACGTGTTCTGCTCGGTGGTGCGCCGAATCGCATTGCCGGACAGCTTCTTCGCCATCGACGGACAGATCGAGACATTCCTGACCGTGCTCGACGAGTTCGGCGCCTACCCGGCGGTGATCGCCCACGAGCTGGATCGCTACCTGCCGTTCCTGGCCACTACCAAGGTGCTCATGGCCGCGGTGCGCGCCGGCATGGGTCGCGAGGCGGCCCACCATGTGATCCGGGAGCACGCGGTGGCGACGGCGTTGGCCATGCGGGAGCGCGGCGCCGAGCCGGACCTGCTCGACCGCTTGGCCGCCGACGAGCGACTTCCGCTGGACCGAACGGCGCTGGAGGCCGCGCTGGCCGACAAGAAGGCGTTCACCGGTGCCGCCGGTGACCAGGTGGACGAGGTGGTCGCGGCGGTGGACGCGTTGGTCAGTCGCTACCCGGACGCGGCCAAATACACCCCGGGCGCAATCCTGTGACTCTCGCGGGCGCGCTTTCGGGGATCGACTTCACCGACCTCGACAACTTCGCCAGTGGGTTCCCGCACGAGCTGTTCGCGGTGCATCGGCGAGAGGCGCCGGTCTACTGGCACGAGCCGACCGACAACACCCCCGACGGCGAGGGCTTCTGGTCCGTCGCCACGTACGCGGAAACCCTTGAGGTGCTGAAGGACCCGGCCACCTACTCGTCGGTCACCGGTGGGCAACGGCCGTACGGGGGCACGCTGCTGCAGGACCTGGCCATCGCGGGCCAGGTGCTCAACATGATGGACGATCCGCGCCACACCCAGATCCGGCGGCTCGTCAGCTCCGGGCTGACGCCGCGCATGATCGGCCGCGTCGAGGACGACCTGCGCATCCGGGCGCGCCGGCTGCTCGACTCGGTGGTGCCGGGCGAACCGTTCGACTTCCTGGTCGACATCGCCGCCGAACTGCCGATGCAGATGATCTGCATCCTGCTGGGAGTGCCTGAATCCGAACGGCATTGGCTCTTTCAGGCCATCGAACCACAATTCGACTTCGGCGGCTCGCGCAAGGCCGCCCTTTCGCAACTGTCCGAGGCGGATGCCGGTTCGCGGATGTACGCCTACGGCCAGGAGCTGATCGCGTCGAAGCGCGCCGAGCCCACCGACGACATGCTGTCGATCGTCGCGAACGCCACGGTCGACGACGAGGACGCTCCGGCGCTCTCCGATCTCGAGCTGTACCTGTTCTTCAGCCTGCTGTTCAGCGCGGGCGCGGAGACGACGCGCAACGCGGTCGCCGGCGGCCTGCTGGCGCTGGCCGACCACCCTGACCAATTGCGGGCGCTGCGTTCGGATTTCGGCTTGTTGCCGACGGCGGTCGAGGAGATGGTGCGGTGGACGTCGCCGTCGCCGTCGAAGCGGCGCACCGCCACCCGCGACGTCACGCTCGGTGGGCAGCCCATCCGGGCGGGACAGAAGGTCCAGATCTGGGAGGGCTCGGCCAACCGCGACGCCGACGTGTTCGACCGCGCCGACGAATTCGACATCAACCGGAAGCCCAACCCGCACTTGGGCTTCGGTCAGGGGATCCACTATTGCCTGGGCGCCAATCTGGCGCGGCTGGAGCTGCGGGTGCTGTTCGAGGAGCTGCTGACGCGCTTCGGCGCCGTGCGGGTCGCCCGGCCCGTCGAATGGACGCGCAGCAATCGGCACACCGGGATCCGGCACCTGGTCGTGGAGCTGCGCGAGGAACAGTGACGCCCCGGCTCGCCGATGCCGAGCCGTCACCCGATGTGTTCGCCGCGGTGATGGCGACCGGAATATTGTCGATCGGCGCGCGCGATCACGGATATCGTTGGGCCAGCGACGCGCTCGGCGTCGTGGCCACCGTCGCTCTGGCTGTCCTGGTCGCCGCCACGGTCATCGCCGCCGCGCGCCGCAACCTCCGCTGGGACCTCACGGGCCCCGACGTCACCCTGAGGCTGTTCACCTTCGTGGCCGCGTGCGCGGTGATCGACGCACGCCTGTCGACCAACGTGTGGGTGCTGCGGGTGCTCGGTGCGGTCGCGCTGTCGGCCTGGGTCGTGCTGATCGCGCTCAGCGCGCGGAACATGTTGGCGCACAGCCGGACCGCGCTGCGCGATCACGCCCACGGCGCGTGGGAACTGGCCAGCGTCGGGACATCCGGTCTGGCGATCGTGATGGCTCAGTTGGCGCACCGCACCGGCCATCGCTGGTGGCTGAACGTTGCCCTGCCAATGTGGGCGGCGGCGATCTGCATCTACGGCCTGATGACCTGGCTGATCCTGTGGCGCGCGATCGCCGAGCGCCAGGATCGTGACGGGTTCGAGCCGGACAGCTGGATCCTGATGGGCGGCCTGGCCATCGCCACTCTGGCCGGCGACGACATCCACGCCGTGGCACCCCACGGGCTGGCCGGGCCGGTGCGGGTAGTGACCGTGGTGACGTGGGTGGCCGCCACCTTGTGGATACCGCCGCTGATCTGCTTCGGCCTGCGCCGGATCAACCGTCGACCCGATTCGCTGCGGTTCGCCGGCGTGTGGTGGGCGCTGGTGTTCCCGCTGGGCATGTACTCCGCCGCCAGCTACGCCATGGCAGGCGAAATCGGTCAACGTTGGCTGACCACGGTTTCGCTGGTCTTCTTCTGGGACGCGTTGGCGGCGTGGCTGATTGTGGTCCTCGCCGGGTTACTGGGCGTATCACGGCCGGCGGGTGACCGCCCGTAAGCGCAAATTAACGCCTCGGAATGAACAGTCGTCGCCGAACCTGCATAATCTCCCGGTGACCAATACCTCTCGTGTTCGCTCGTTCGTTGTTGCACTGCTCGCTGCGTTGCCGATGCTGGCGATTCCGGTCGCCGCCGCCGACCCGCCGCAGGGTGCACACATCACCGACATCCAGCACGTCAACGACCGTTGGGACAAGGTTTCCGTCTACTCACCCTCGATGAACACCGTCATCGTCAACGATGTCTACAAGGCCCCCAACGCTGGCGCACCCGTCTTCTACCTACTACCCGGCATCGACGGCGGTGACGACAGAGCTTGGTTCGGCATGACCGACATCCAAGGCTTCTTCGCCAACAAGAACGTCAACGTCGTCTCCCCGCTCGGCGGTCCCTTCAGTTGGTGGACCAACTGGGTCAACGATGGTGGCAAGCAATACCAGACGTACATGACCAGGGAACTGCCCCCAGTGATCAACGCTCAATACCACGCCAACGGCAAGAACGCCGTCGGCGGACTGTCCAGCACCGGCGGCACCGCCATCGACTACGCCGTCCAGGCGCCGGGAGTCTTCCGGGCCGTCGCTTCCTACAGCGGTTTTCCGTCCGTTTCCGACCCGGATGAGGCGCAACAGGTCTCGCTGACTTTGGCGAGTGGCGGCCAAAGCGCCGAGAACATGTGGGGACCGCTGGGCGGCCCCGAATGGGTGGCCCACGACCCCTCGAAGAACGCCGGAAGGTTAAGGGGCGTAGCGGTTTACGCCGCCGCGTCCGGCAGCGGCGGCGTGGGCGACGTCGACCGGCTGCCCGCGGGCTTCGGGCCGAACGTCGCCGGCGGGCTCATCGAACGCATCACCGCCGACAGCACCAAGCGGTTCGCCGATGCCGCGAACGCCGCCGGGCTGCGGATCACCTACATCGTTCGCCCCGAGGGCTCGCACACTTGGGGCCTCTTCGAGTCGGAGATGCAGGAGTCCTGGAACACCACCGTCGGACCGGCGCTCGGCGCATAGCGCGGTTAGCGGGCGCGCAGCGCGATTCCGGCCGACCGTAGTTCCAGCGCGGCCAGCGCCCGGATGGTGACCGGATCCTCGCGCCGCCATCCGCCGACCGGGTCCGCGCTGATCGCGGCCAGCTTGCGCGGCGCCCGGTTCGTCAGGGCACGCAGCGCCAGCAGCTGTTCGCCGGCCGGGGTCGCCGCCAGGCCGCTGACGGTCCACTTGCGCCGGAAGAAGCGCAGCCGCAGCAACAGCCACGGGATGACCACGATGAGCAGCGGCACGGCGACGACGGCCAGCGCCGCCAGCACCGCGAGCCAGCCCGCGGTGGTCTCCAGGCTGTGCCCGGCCGCCGCGATGTCGAGGGCGGCGGCGCTGGCCGACGCGAGTGGCTTGCTGACCGCATCGCCGAGCACCGGGATGTTGTGCGCGCCCTGGCCGGCCGACGCGAGGTTGCCCGCGACGCCGTTCGCGCCGATCTCGACCTGCCGGCCGGCCTCGGCGATGGTCGAGATGGCGTCGTAGACGGCGGTGCCGACGACCAGCCACAGCGCCGTCCACAGGAAGATGGCGAAGTCGCTGAACAGTTGGACGGCCAGCCGGCCGGGGGTGGTGGCATAGGGCAGAACCCGCGAGGGCAGCGATGTCATAGCGCAATACCAGCACAGGGCCGGGCGTTCGGCGCCCGATAGGCTGGCTCGATGCGCCCTGCACTGTCCGAGTACGAGCATCTGGCCAGCGGCAAGGTCCGCGAGATCTACCGCGTCGACGACGAGCACCTGCTGCTGGTGGCGAGCGACCGGATCTCCGCGTACGACTACGTCCTGGACAGCACGATCCCGGACAAGGGACGCATCCTGACCGCGATGAGCGTCTTCTTCTTCGGACTCGTCGACGCGCCCAACCATCTGGCCGGTCCGCCCGACGACCCCCGCATCCCCGACGAGGTGCTCGGCCGTGCGCTGGTGGTGCGACGGCTCGAGATGCTTCCGGTGGAATGTGTGGCCCGCGGGTACCTGACCGGCTCCGGGCTGCTGGACTACCAGGCGACCGGCAAGGTCTGCGGCATCGCGCTGCCGCCGGGCCTGGTGGAAGCCAGCAAGTTCGCCAACCCGCTGTTCACCCCGGCGACGAAGGCGGCGCTGGGCGACCACGACGAGAACATTTCGTTCGCCCGGGTGATCGAGCTGGTCGGTGGGGTGCGGGCCAACCAGCTGCGCGACCGCACCCTGCAGATCTACGTCCAGGCCGCCGACCACGCACTCACGAGGGGAATCATCATCGCCGACACCAAATTTGAGTTCGGCACCGACGCGGGTGGCAACCTGCTGCTGGCCGACGAGATCTTCACGCCCGATTCCTCGCGGTACTGGCCGGCCAGCGATTACCGGCCCGGTGTGGTCCAGACCAGTTTCGACAAGCAGTTCGTCCGCAACTGGCTGACCGGCCCCGAGTCCGGCTGGGACCGCCACGGGTCGCAGCCCCCGCCACCGCTTCCCGACGACATCATCGACGCGACCCGAAGCCGTTACATCGAGGCTTACGAGCGCATTTCGGGTCTGAGCTTCGGCGACTGGATCGGTCCGGGCGCATGACGGACGCCGCACCGGACGCGCCCACACCGCCCGTCGCGAAGCGGGTGGAAACCCGGCGGGAATTCCACGGTGACGTGTTCATCGATCCCTACGAGTGGTTGCGCGACAAGGCCGACCCCGAGGTCATCGGCTACCTGGAGGCCGAGAACGACTACGTCGACCGGATGACGGCTCACCTGGAGCCGTTGCGGCAGAAGATCTTCGACGAGATCAAGTCGCGCACCAAGGAGACGGATCTGTCGGTGCCCACCCGGCAGGGCGACTGGTGGTACTACGCCCGCACCTTCGAGGGAAAGCAGTACCGCGTCCAATGCCGTTGCCCCGTCACCGACCCCGATGACTGGGACCCGCCGGTCCTCGACGAGAACACCGAAATCCCCGGCGAGCAAGTCCTACTCGACTCGAACGCCGAAGCCGAAGGGCACGAATTCTTCGCGCTGGGCGCCGCGACGGTCAGCCTGGACAGCAACCTGCTGGCGTACTCCGTCGATACCGTCGGCGACGAACGTTATACCCTGCGGTTCAGGGACTTACGCACCGGCGACCAGTACCCCGACGAGATCGCCGACATCGCCGCGGGAGCCACCTGGGCGGCCGACAACCGCACGGTGTACTACCTGACCCTGGACCCGGCTCACCGCCCCGACAAGGTCTGGCGCTACCGGCTCGGCTCCAACGAACCGTCGGAGCTGGTGTATCACGAAGCCGACGAACGGTATTGGCTGGGCGTCGGGCTCACCCGAAGCGAGAAGTACGTGTTCATCGCGGCGGGTTCGTCGATCACTTCGGAGATGCTGTATGCGGACGCCGCCGATCCGCGGGCAGCGTTCACAGTCGTGCTGCCGCGGCGCGAAGGCGTCGAGTACTCGGTCGAGCACGCGGTGGTCGGCGGGGAGGACCGGTTCCTGATCCTGCACAACGACGGTGCAGTGAACTTCACGCTCACCGAGGCGCCCGTCGGCGATCCGACACGACAGCGCACCCTGATCCCGCACCGCGACGACGTCCGGCTCGACGGAATGGATGCCTTCGCCCGCCATCTCGTCGTCAGCTACCGCCGCGAGGCGTTGCCCCGGATTCAGTTGTGGCCCATCGGTTCCGACGGGCAATACGGTGAGCCCGAGGAAATCTCCTTCGACTCCGAGCTGATGTCGAGCGGTCTTGGCGGAAACCCCACCTGGGATTCGCCCAAGCTGCGGATCAGGGCGGGGTCGTTGGTCACCCCGGCGCAGGTTTACGACATCGACCTCGCCACCGGTGAGCGCACGTTGCTGCGCGAGCAGCCCGTCCTCGGCGGCTACCGCCCCGCCGACTACGTGGAGCGGCGGGACTGGGCGCGCGCGGACGACGGGACCCGAATCCCGGTGTCGATCGTGCACCGCGCCGACGTCGAGTTACCCGCGCCGGCACTGCTCTACGGTTACGGCGCCTACGAGATATGCACCGACCCAAGCTTTTCCATCGCCCGCCTGTCGTTGCTGGACCGGGGCATGGTGTTCGCCATCGCCCATGTCCGCGGCGGCGGTGAGATGGGCCGGCTGTGGTACGAGCACGGCAAGCTGTTGGAGAAGAAGAACACCTTCACCGACTTTGTCGCGGTGGCAAGGCATTTGGTGGATACGGGCCTGACCCGGCCGCAGCAGCTGGTCGCGCTGGGCGGTAGCGCGGGGGGCCTCTTGGTGGGTGCGGTGGCCAACCTGGCACCGGACCTCTTCGCCGGCATCCTCGCGCAGGTTCCCTTCGTGGACCCGCTAACCACCATCCTCGATCCCTCGTTGCCGCTGACCGTCACCGAATGGGACGAATGGGGAAACCCGTTGAGCGACAGCGATGTCTACGCGTACATGAAGTCGTATTCGCCCTACGAGAACGTCGAAGCCAGGCGTTACCCGGCCATCCTGGCGATGACGTCGTTGAACGACACCCGGGTCTACTACGTCGAGCCCGCCAAGTGGGTTGCAGCGCTGCGGCACGCCAACACCGACGGTAACCCGATCCTGTTGAAGACCCAGATGAATGCGGGACACGGCGGCGTCAGCGGTCGCTACAAGGCCTGGCAGGAGACGGCGTTCCAGTACGCGTGGCTGCTAGCCGCTGCCGACCGCGACCGCTACGGCGGCGGCCAGGAAAATGGCCTGGATCGCGGTGCGCAGAGGTAGCCGGGTCGTCATCGACTTGGGGGGATCGGGCATCCGGGAGGCGTAGACGTTGGCCGGGAACATGGCCAGCATCAGCACCAGGAGGCACACTGCCGCCGCCACCCGGGTGACCGGAATGAGCAGGCCCACGGCCCCGAGCAGCTCCAGCAGTCCGGTGATGGTGACCAGGTAGCCCGGGGCAGGCAGGCGCGGCGGCACGATCGCGATGAGGTCGCGCCGCAGCGGCGGGGCGAAGTGTGAAAACCCGGTCAGCAAGAACATCGCCGCCAGCCCGACCGCGAGCGCGGGCGTCCAACTGTTGACGTACGGGACGCCGAGCCAGCCGATGCTCCGCGCGGCGATGGTGGCCACTAGCAACGTGATCAACGGGGCCATTTCGATTCCAATCTAGACAATGACAAGATCCTAGCACCAGAAGGTAGCCTCATATCTAGTCACTGTCAAGTTTGGTCGGTATGCTGGCCTGATGGCCCGTCCCAACTACCACCACGGCGACCTGCGCGCGGTGATCCTCGCCGAGGCCGCGCGCCAGGTGGCCGAGCGCGGCGCCGACGGGATCTCGTTGCGCGAGCTGGCCCGCGGCGCGGGCGTGTCGCATGCCGCTCCTGCCCACCACTTCACCGATCGGCGCGGGTTGTTCACCGCGCTGGCCACCGAGGGCTTCCGGCTGTTGGCCGAGACGCTGACCCGCGCGCGGGGCCGCTTCACCGACGCCGCCCTGGCCTACGTGCGGTTCGCCCTCGAGCACCCCGGCCACTATCAGGTGATGTTCAACCGGTCGCTCCTGGACGCCGCGGACGCCGAACTGGCCGCCGCCGAGGCCGCCGCCGGGGCCGAGCTATCCCGCGGCGTCGCGACGTTGCGGGATCCCAATGCGCGGGCCGATCCCGCCAGCGCTCAGCTGGCGGCCTGGTCACTGGTGCACGGGTTTTCGACGCTGTGGCTCAACGACGCGGTCAACGATGCCGTCAAACAGGCCGATCCGATGGACACCGTGCTGCGGATCGCCACCATGCTGTTCGAGGGTTAGTCGAGGTCCTCGCCCGCCGTTACGATCGCGGGCTGCTTCGGCAGGAACATCGCCGGGATGACGGTCAGACTCACCAGCACGACCGCGATCACGAATACCGTTGTGTACGCGTGGGAAAGGTCGTGCAAGACACTGTCGGCAAAGCCGGGGGCGAGCGCCTTCGGTGGGATGGCCGACGGGTCGACCGGTGTCCCGGTGGCGGCGGCTTTCTGTTGGAGGGCGGCGAGTTTGTTTGCCGCGGCGATATTCTCGCTGCGGTTGAACTGGTTGGTGATGATCATCGACATCAGCGCGGTTCCCATCGAGCCGCCGACCTGATGGCTGACGCTCATCAGCGTTGTGCCGCGGGCGATCTGGTGCGGCGAGAGTGCCTGCACCGACGCGACCGAGAGCGGCATCATCGTGCAACCCATGCCCAGCCCCATGACCGCCAGGGCAACCAACAGCGTGGGCAGGTACGCCGCCTGCCGGGCCACGCCGAAAGCGAAGGCGCCCAGGCCGGCGGTGATCAGCGCGATGCCGATCAGCACGATCTTGCCCGGGCCCTGCCTGTCCACCAGCGGCCCGGTCAGCCGCATGGTGAGCATTGCGCCCAGCCCCTGCGGGATCATGTGCACGCCGGCCTGCATCGGTGTCTGGTGCAACACCTGCTGGAAGTAGCTCGGGAGCAGCAGGCCCGCCCCGAAAAACGCGATGGCGAACAGCACCATCGTCACGTTGGCCTGGCTGATCACCTTGTTCTGGAACAACCGCAGGTCGATCAGCGGGTGGTCGGTGCGGCGTCGCGCGTGGAGGACGAACGCGGCGATCAACAGCAGGCCGACGGCCGCCGGTATCAGGACGCGGCGATCGGCAACCGTCCCGCAGCGCGGGACGGAGGACACCGCGAACAGGAACGTCGCCAGGCCGGGCGACAGCAGCAGCCCGCCGACGACGTCGAACGTCTCCGAGCGTGTGGGGTGATCCCTGGGGAACACCAGTCCCGCCAGAACCAGCGTCAAGAGCCCGATCGGCAGGTTGATCAAGAAGATCCACCTCCAGCTGGAGGTGTCGATGAGCCAGCCGCCCAGGATCGGCCCACCGATCGGGGCGAGCAGCATGGGGATGCTCAGGATCGACATCAGGCGGCCGAGGCGGCCGGGGCCGGCTTCCCGGGTCATGATCACGAATCCCAGCGGCATCAGCATGCCGCCGCCGATCCCCTGCACCACTCGAAACACGATGAGCTGCAGGATCGTTGACGCGACCGCGCACAGCAACGAGCCCAGCGCGAACGCCACCACCGATCCCATGAAAAGCCGTTTGGTGCCGAACCGGTCGGCGGCCCAGCCCGTCAACGGGATCACGGTCGCCAGTGCCAGCGTGTAGCCGGTCATCGTCCAGGCGACGATGGCCTGCGACGAGCCGAATTGGTCGATGAAAGTGCGTTGGGCGACGGCGACGACGGTGACGTCCAGGATTGCCATCACGGTGGCCAGCAGGCACACCCCGGAGACCCGTAACAGCCTGGCGTCCAGCTTGTCGGGGTAGACATGGGCGCCCGGATGCTGAGGCGGAGCGGTGGGCGGCGAGGTGTCGGCCGCTGCTGAACGGGCCTTATCCATGGCGTTGCTTAGCATATCGAATCGATTGCTCCCGCCGACGCTGGGACGCGTTTGCTGTTGCGGGCCGTTCGGGCGCCCGGGGGCGCGCAGATTCGCTGCTTGCGGGCTTGCCCGGCCGAATTTCCGCCTGGGCCGATATACGCCTGCCGTCTGCGTGTCCTTCACCATCCCGACACCTGGAATCGTCAAACTGCAGGTGTGTCTGGAAAATTGATCGTCTCGGTGTCCGGGATCGGTGAGCGGACCCTGGGCGACGTCGAGGCGTTCTGCGCACAAATGGATGCCCGCAAGGTCCCGGTCTCGTTGTTGGTTGCTCCCCGGCTCAAGGGCGACTACCGGCTCGACCGCGACCCGCGCACCGTGGAGTGGCTGACCGCCCGTCGGGCCGGCGGCGACGCCATCGTGCTGCACGGCTACGACGACCCCGCAACCAAGAAGCGCCGCGGCGAATTCGCGGTGCTGCGCGCGCACGAGGCCAACCTGCGATTGATGGGCGCCGACCGGGTGCTCGAGCACCTCGGGCTGCGCACCCGCCTCTTCGCGGCACCGGGCTGGGTGGTGTCCCCCGGTGTGGTCAAGGCGTTGCCGCAGAACGGCTTTCGGCTGCTCGCAGATCTGCACGGGATCACCGACCTGGTCCGGCACAGCACGGTCCGCACCCGCGTGCTGGGCATCGGCGAGGGTTTCCTGACCGAGCCGTGGTGGTGCCGCATGGTCGTGCTGTCCGCCGAACGCATCGCGCGCCGCGGCGGCATCGTGCGGGTCGCCGTCGCCGCGCACCAACTGCGCAAGCCCGGGCCGCTGCAGGCGATGCTGGACGCCGTCGACCTGGCGTCGATGCACGGCTGCACCCCGACCGTCTACCAGTGGCGGCCCCACAGCGCCGTCCTCGACGCCGCCTGACCGAGCGTCTGACTGGCCCGCCGGCCGCGGGCATTACCCTGTTGCCACATGAGCGATTCTTCGGTCGCGGGGTTCGCCGCTGACGCGATCATCGTCGGTGCCGGTCTTTCGGGTCTGGTGGCCGCCTGCGAGTTGGTCGAGCGCGGCCTGCGAGTGCTGATCCTCGACCAGGAGAACAGCGCCAATCTGGGCGGGCAGGCCTTCTGGTCGTTCGGCGGCCTCTTTTTCGTCGACAGCCCGGAGCAGCGCCGGCTGGGCATCCGCGACAGTCACGAGTTGGCCCTTCAAGATTGGCTGGGCACAGCGGCGTTCGACCGGCCCGAGGACTATTGGCCGCGCCAATGGGCGCACGCCTATGTTGATTTCGCGGCTGGGGAGAAACGCAGTTGGCTGCGCGCCCGGGGCCTCAAGATTTTTCCGTTGGTGGGCTGGGCCGAGCGCGGCGGTTACGGCGCGCAGGGACACGGCAATTCGGTTCCCCGCTTTCACATCACCTGGGGCACCGGGCCGGCGCTGGTCGAGATCTTCGCGCGCCAGTTGCGGGATCGCTCGTCGGTGCGGTTCGCGCACCGCCATCGGGTCGACGAGCTCATCGTGGAGCGTGACGCGGTGACCGGCGTCCGCGGCACCGTGCTGCAGCCCTCGGCTGAGGCGCGCGGCGTGGCGTCGTCGCGAACCGCGGTGGGGGAGTTCGAGTTCCGGGCTTCTGCGGTGATCGTCACCAGCGGTGGCATCGGCGGCAATCACGAGCTGGTGCGCAAGAACTGGCCGACGCGGATGGGCCGCGTGCCCGAGCAGTTGCTCAGCGGGGTGCCCGCCCACGTCGACGGCAGGATGATCGGCATCGCCCAGGGGGCCGGCGCGCGGGTCATCAACCCCGACCGGATGTGGCATTACACCGAGGGCATCACCAACTACGACCCGATCTGGCCGCTGCACGGCATCCGCATCATCCCGGGCCCGTCGTCGTTGTGGCTGGACGCGTCCGGCAAGCGGTTGCCGGTGCCCCTGTATCCCGGCTTCGACACCCTCGGCACGCTGGAGCACATCACCAAGTCCGGCCATGACTACACCTGGTTTGTGTTGAACGCCAAGATCATTGAGAAGGAGTTCGCGCTCTCCGGTCAGGAGCAGAACCCCGACCTGACCGGTCAGAGCGTGCGCGAGCTGGTGCGCAATCGGGCGAGCTCCGGTCCGCCGGCACCGGTGCAGGCCTTCATCGACCGGGGCGCGGACTTCGTCAGCGCGGACTCGCTTCGCGAGCTGGTGAGGGCGATGAACAAGCTGCCCGATGTGGAGCCCCTGGACTACGCCACGGTGGAGGCCGAGGTGACCGCCCGGGACCGCGAGGTGGCCAACCGGTTCAGCAAGGACGGCCAGATCACCGCGATCCGCGCCGCGCGCGGCTACCTGGGCGACCGGCTGGGCCGGGTGGTGGCGCCGCACCGGCTGACCGACCCGAAGGCCGGGCCGCTGATCGCCGTCAAGCTGCACATCCTGACCCGAAAGACGTTGGGCGGCATCGAGACCGACCTGGCCGGGCGGGTTCTGACGGCCGGCGGCACCCCGCTGACCGGTCTGTACGCGGCCGGGGAGGTGGCTGGCTTCGGCGGCGGCGGCGTGCACGGCTACCGGGCGCTGGAGGGCACGTTTCTGGGCGGCTGCATTTTCTCCGGGCGCGCCGCCGGCCGCGGCGCCGCCGACGACATCACCTAGCCGATTTCCGCTCGCCGAACGCCGCGCTGGCGTGACGCTGGAGCCCGAACGCCGCGCCAGCGCGACGCTCGGCCGAATTAGAAGGTGACCGCGCTTTCTTCGGGCAGGACCTGGAAGTCGGTGGTGGTCATCTCGGTGAGCCGACCGTAGTAAATCCCCCGCGCGTCGGGGGCGATGATCCCCTGGTGGATCGGCACCGCCCGCGCCGGCGCCACCGCGCGCAGGTAGTCGACGGCCTCGGCGATCTTCATCCAAGGGGCCGCCGCCGGAGCGGCCAGCACGTCCACCGGCTCGTCGGGCACAAACAGCGCGTCGCCGGGGTGCATCAGTCGCGCCGCGTGGCCGCCGTCGCCGATGAGAAACGAAATGTTCTCTATCACAGGGATTTCCGGGTGGATCACGGCGTGCCGGCCGCCGACGGCGCGGACGGTCAGCTCGCCGATCTGCAGCTCGTCGCCGACGTGCACCACCCGGCAGGGTGTGCCCAGCTGCTCGGTGGTTTGCGGATCGGCGTAGAGCTCCGCGTCGGGGTTTCCCTCGAGCAGCGCGGGCAGCCGGCTGACGTCGACGTGGTCGGGGTGCTGGTGGGTGATCAGGATGGCGGACAGTCCGGTGATTCCCTCGAAGCCGTGCGCGAAGGAACCGGGATCAAAAAGCACACGCGTGTTGTCGAACTCGGCAAGTAGGCAGGAATGGCCGAAGTGCGTAAGTTGCATATCTACGATTGTGCCCTGACGGGGGTGGTGCCGATGCGGCTGATCCTGGCGGCGATGCTGGCTGTCGGCGGCTTCGCGGTGGCTCTGATCGTGGTGGTACCCGCCCATGCGGACCCGGAGACCTGCCCGACGGTGTGCGACCAGATCCCGAACAGCGCCTGGATCCAGCAGCGCGCGGTGCCGCTGGATTCGGTGTACCACTGGCCGGCGCTCGCCGGTTCGTCGGTTCCGTTGACGGGCACCGGGACGGCGAGGTTTCGCTTCGAGGACCTGTGTGCCTCGCCGGAGGCGTCGCAGGACGCCCGCGCCTCGGCGGTCGCGGCCCGCGTGACGGTCACCCACCCGGACGGACAGTGGCAGTTGCAGGCCGAAATCCTGCATTGGCGCGGCGACACCGCCCGCGGCGGCTCCATCGCGGCCGGGGTGTTCAGCACCGCCGTCGCCGCCCTGCGCGGCTGCCAGCAACGCGTCCCGGCGCAGTCGCCGTCGATCACCAGCGACGAGCCGAACCGGATGGCCGCGGTGGTCAGCGGCCCGGTGATCATGCACACCTACCTGGTGGCCCACGTCGCGAGCAGCACGGTCAGCGAGCTCACGCTGTGGTCGCAGGGGCCGCCGCAGGTGTCCTGGCCGGCGATGGCGGACGACTCCGTGCTGAACTCCATGGTCGCGCCCCTGTGCGACGCCTATATCGCCTCGTGCCCGTGACCGCCCGCTTGCACCGCGCGCCGGTAGAGTTGGGTGCCGAGATGAACCCTGAGGAGGAGCGCCGGTGAGCCGGGTGGTCGTTCATGTGATGCCCAAAGCGGAGATTCTGGACCCGCAGGGTCAGGCAATTGTCGGCGCACTGGGTCGGCTCGGCCACCCGGGGATCTCGGATGTCCGGCAGGGCAAGAGATTTGAGCTGGAGGTCGACGACACGATCGGGGATGCGGAGCTCGCCGAGATCGCCGAGTCGCTGTTGGCGAACACCGTGATCGAGGACTGGACGATCAGCCGGGAGACGCAGTGACGGCGCGGATCGGAGTCATCACTTTCCCCGGGACGCTCGACGACGTGGACGCCGCCCGGGCGGCGCGGCGCGTCGGCGCCGAGGCGGTCGCTCTATGGCACGCCGACGCCGACCTGAAGGGGGTCGACGCCGTGGTGGTCCCCGGCGGCTTTTCCTACGGCGACTACCTGCGCGCCGGCGCGATCGCCAGATTCGCGCCGGTGATGGCCGAAGTGGTCGAGGCCGCCGGACGCGGGATGCCGGTGTTGGGGATCTGCAACGGTTTTCAGGTGATCTGCGAGGCCGGGCTGCTGCCCGGGGCGCTGACTCGCAACGCGGGCTTGCACTTCGTGTGCCGCGACGTGTGGCTGCGGGTGGCGTCGACCTCGACGGCGTGGACGTCGCGTTTCGAGCCCGACGCAGACCTGCTGGTGCCGCTGAAGTCGGGCGAGGGCCGCTACGTCGCCCCCGCGAACGTGCTCGACGAGCTGGAGGGCGAGGGCCGGGTGGTTTTCCGTTACCACGACAATCCCAACGGCTCGCAGCGTGACATCGCCGGCATCAGCTCCGCCAACGGTCGCGTCGTCGGGCTGATGCCGCATCCCGAGCACGCCATCGAGGCGCTGACCGGGCCCTCCGACGACGGACTGGGCCTGTTCTATTCGGCGCTGGACGCGGTGCTCGCCGCTTAGGCGGAAATTCCTGCGGCACAGCGTAATTCGCAGAAGGCCGCGGTGAGCGCGTCGGTCGCTTCGTGTGGGTCGTCGAACGTCCGGTCGTCGGTGAGCACTGCGATGCCGAGCTGGTCGACGTAGCTCCACACGGTGATGTTGACCGGGGCGCCCGGCGACAGCACGCCGGTCGAGTAGATTTCGCTGACCGTCGCGCCCCCGAAGTGGCCACGCTCTCGCGGGCCCACGACGCTGGACACCGCGACGTTCATCATCTTGTTCGGCGCCTCCCGCTGGGCCAGCCAGCGGAACGCGGCCGGGGCCAGCGCGGTCGGTAGGTAGGCCATCGTCCGCTCGTAGAGTCGGGGGCCGAGAATTTCGTGGTCTTCCTTCGCGATTCGGGTCGCCAGCGCCACCAGCCGCGCCCGTTCGGCCGCGTCGGCGATGTGAACGGGCAGCGAAATGGACAGGCCACTGATCTCGTTGCCGGTCACCCGGTTCGACCTGTCGGTGGCGGTCGGCACGGACGCGATGATCGGCCGGGCGGCCGTGCCGTCGTAGGCCAACAACAGCTTCCGAAGCGCTCCGGCCGCCGTCGCCAGCACCATGTCGGTCATCGTGATGCCCAGCGCCCTGGCGGTCGCCTTGACGTCGGGCAGCGGCAGCGTCGCGCTGGCGAACCGCCGCCGCGGTGATACCACGTGGTTGAGGAAGGTCGGCGGCGCGTCGAACGCGTCGGCCAGGTCGGGGTGATTCCCGCGCTCGCGGGACCGGCGGCGGACCCGCGCCAACCCCACGGCCGCGTCTTTGACCAGGCCCGGCAGCTTGGCGGCTTGCCGGGCGTGGTCGCGCGCGGCGGCGCGCAGCAGGTCGGACGTCGACGGGGTGACGCAGGGTTCGTCGTCGCGCTCGTCTGTCGGCCCGTCCTCGATGTCCATCGCACGCGCCAGCAGGTTGACCGACGCGACGCCGTCGGCCAGCGCGTGGTGGATCTTGCCGATCAGCGCGAATCGGCCACCCGTCAGGCCCTCGGCGAAGTGGAATTCCCACAGTGGGCGGCCGCGATCCAGCGGCGTGGAGGCCACCTCGCCGATGACGCCGTCGAGCTCTCGGCGGCCGCCTGGCGCGGGTACCCGCACCCGCCGTAGGTGGTAGTCCAAATCGACTTCGCAGTTCTCCTGCCACATCGGGTGATGCAGTTTCCACGGGATGTCGACGAGCTTGTAGCGCAACGGTTCTAGCAGATGCAGCCGGCGGCGCACGTGGCGCCGGAACGCCTCGAAACCGAAGTCAGCGTCGCAGCTGGACGGGTCGAGGACGGCGACTTTCAGCGTGTGCGTGTGCAGGTTCGGCGTCTCGCTGTACAGCAGCATGGCGTCCATGCCGTTGAGCCTCTTCACGCGCCACCTCGCCCCGCCAACGCGTCAGCCCAGGATGGGGAACCGGCGCTCGCGGGCCAGGCGCTTGAGCGCGGCCTCCATCACGGCTCGCACATGCGCGTCGACCTCGTCGACGTCGGGATCGTCGCCGAAGCGGGCGGCGATGTCGATCGGCTCGAGCACCTCTGTGACGATCTTGGCCGGCAGCGGCAGGTTGGGCGGGAAGATCACGCTCAGGCCGAACGGGAAACCGAAGCTGACCGGCAAGATGTTGATCCGGGCCTTGGACAGTCGCAGCGTGCGCGCCAGCCAGTTGCCGCGGGTCAGGAACAGCTGCGTCTCCTGGGCACCGATGGACACGGTGGGCACGATCGGCACCCCGGCTTCGATCGCCGTCCTGACGTAGCCGGTGCGACCGTCGAAGTCGATGGTGTTCGCGCTGAAGGTGGACCGGTAGGAGTCGTAGTCGCCGCCGGGGAATACCAGCACCACCGCACCCGAATGCAAAGCGGCAGCGGCGTTTTCGCGGCTCGCCTCGATGACCCCGAGGCGGCGGAGCCATCCGTCCAGCGGACCCATGAACAGCCCGTAATGGCCGAGGGTGTAGACGGGGCGGTCGTAGCCGAACCTCTCGTAGAAGGCCGGCGAGAAGATCAGCACGTCGGGAGTGAACATGCCGCCGGAGTGATTGGACACCACGAGCGCCCCGCCGGTCGACGGGATGTTGTCGATGTTTCGCACCTCGGCGCGATACCACCGCTTGATGACCGGCCCGAGGGCCTTGGAGACCTGTTCGGTGAAGGCCGGATCCCACTTGGCGGTTTCAGGATTGTCCGCTGCCCCAACAACCTTCATCGCTCCCCGCCGTCGTGTTTCTGCCATTTGCTAGTGATAGCCGGTGTGATGCCGGTCTCAAACCTCAGCACCAGCATGGCATATGCTACTCTCCATTTTAGAGAATGGCATATCCGTTTGCTGATAACAAGTCGCGCATCGGGGGGAGATGTCCGAAAAGGTTCTTGTCACCGGGGGTTTCGGGCTGGTTGGTTCGCAGACCGTGCGCCGGCTGGTTGCTGACGGCCATCGCGTCGTCGCCACCGATCTCGGCACCCGCGACCAGCGCAAGGCCGCGAGGTCGCTGCCCGCGGGAGCGGAGGCGCACTGGGCGGACCTGACCGACCCGAACCAGGTCGATCGCCTCGTCGCCGATACCTCGCCGACGGTGATAATTCATCTTGCCGCGGTCATTCCGCCGTCGATCTATCGCTACGCCGACCTGGCCCGCCGCGTCAACGTGGACGCGACCGTGGCGCTGCTGCGTGCCGCGCAGTCGAGCCCGCGTCGGGTGCGCTTCATCCAGGCGTCGAGCAATGCCGTGCACGGCGCGCGCAACCCGCACCGGCGCCCCGAGCTGTTGCGCGGCGACACCCCGCTGCGGCCGGTCGATCTATACGGCGCGCACAAGGCGGAGGTCGAAGGCCACGTACGGGGTTCCGGCCTGGACTGGGCGATCCTTCGGCTGGCCGGAGTCCTGAGCGTGGACCTGGGCGCTCTGCCGCTCAACATGGACGCGCCCTTTTTGGAGAGCGCGCTGCCGACCGACGGGCGTCTCCACACGATCGATGTCCGCGACGCAGCGCTCGCGTTCGCCGCCGCGACCACCGCCGATGTCCTCGGCGAAATCCTGCTGGTCGGCGGCGACGAGTCACACCTGCTCCGCCAGGGAGACGTCGGCAAGGCATTGGCCGCCGCCCGCGGCCTGGTCGACGTCCTGCCCGGCGGCAGGCCGGGAGATCCCGACAGCGACGAGAACTGGTACGTCACCGACTGGATGGACACCACCCGCGCTCAGCAGGCGCTGCAATTCCAGCGCCATCCCTGGCCGGACATGCTGGCCGAGATGCGCGCGGCCGCCGGCTGGCGGCGCAAACCCGCACGGGTGATCTCACCGCTCGTGCGTCAATTCCTCAAAAGGCGTGCGGCCTACCGGGATTGGCCGGGGATTTACGCCGACCCGTGGGGCGCGATCAGGGCCGAGTTCGGCGAGCCCCGGCCCGATACGCCGGGGCCCGCCATGACCTAGTCCGCGCGTCGGACCCCTCAACCGGCGTCGCGCACCAACCGGTGTGCCGTCGAAGGCACTTCGCCCGGAACGACTGTGGGTTCTAGCTGGCCGAACAGGTCGATCGCGTCGGCGATGGCAGCGTCAACGAAGGAAGCGAAGTCCTCGAACGAGACGCCCTTCCGGATCCACTGCGACCTGCGCGCCACCACGCCGATGCGCTGCGGGTCGGACGAGCCGTGCACCACAGCGACAACTTGCCGGTCCTGCGCGTTCCACGTGTCGGCGAAGTGCGTCAACCACGGCCGGTCGGTGGCGGGGAAGAAGCACGCGGGGGTTACCCGTACGATCAGCACGTCGCCCTGCGTCGGGCAGACCTCGAGGTGGACGTGGAGCCGGCGCGGGCGGGTGTTGGCGACATAGAAAAACTCGCCGTCGTGTCGGCCCCGGAAGTAGCGGCTGCCGCGCGTGCACAGGTAGCGCTCGACCAGGTCTGCGCAGAACGGCTCACTCGACATGAGTCGATACTGAGGCCGCCGGCTTGGGGGATCCTTTGAGCCGAGCTAGCCGGGAGCGAAGAAATTGTTGAGAATTAGCTGAGCGCGGGACCTCGGGTCATCACAGCACCCGCACCGGGACGTTGGACCAGCCCGCGACGTTTTGCATCGTCACCCGTTTGCAGCCGTCCCAGATCACCTCGTAGCGGGGCATCAGGTCCAGCAGCTTGCCCAGGGCGATCGCGCTTTCCATCCGGGCCAGGGCGGCCCCCAGGCAACTGTGCACACCGTATCCGAACCCGAGGTTCTGCGCCTCCGAGCGATCGCGGTCGATGTCGAATTTGTCCGCGTCGGTGAAGGCCTCGGGATCGCGGTTCGCCGCGCCCCCCAACAGGAATACCGGCTTGCCGGCGGGGATCGTGACGCCGTGCAGCTGAACGTCTTTCAGCGAACAGCGGACGTTGTACTGCGCGGGTGCCTCGTAGCGCAGCACCTCCTCGATCGCCGCGGGCACCTTCGAGCGGTCGTCGAGCAGCTTTTGCCATTGGTCGGGGTTGCGCGCGAACTGCACGATCGCGTTGCCGACCAGCTTGGTGACGGTCTCCGCGCCCGCGCCACCTAAAAGCGTTGCAAATCCGGTGATTTCGATGTCATCAAGGCGGGTGGTTCCCCCTTCGTCGCGCTCGACCTCGGCGGCGATCAGGGCGCTGATCATGTCGTCCTGCGGTTGCTTGCGTCGTTCCTGTATCAGGTTGTAGTAGAACGCGCCCGCCGAAGTGACCGCCTCCCAGTTGCTTTCGTTCATCTCTATCTGGCCGGGTTCGCGGTGCAGCGACGCGTCGACCCAATGCCGGATTTGCTGACGGTGCTCGGCGGGCACTCCGAGGACCGTGCTGATCACTTCGACGGGAAACAACGCCGAGAAGTCGGCTACCACATCGAATTGCTCGGGATCGACCCGCGACAGGTGGTAGTCGATCAACTCGGTCACGCTGTCCTGCAACGCGGTGATCGCGCGCGGCGTGAAGACCTTGTTGACCAGGCTGCGCATCCGCCGATGCTCAGGGGGGTCCATGAAGATCATCGACTTGGCCTCCGCGGGGAGGTTGTCGTTCTTGACCATGGCGAGGTCGATCCCGCGGGCCGAGGAATACGTCTCGTGGTCCTTGAACGCGGCCGCGACGTCCTGGTGGCGGGTGAGCGCGTAGAAGTCGTGCTCCGCGTTGTAGTAGACCGGCGCCTCTTCGCGCATCCGCCGATAGGTCGGATATGGGTCGCGGAAAAACTCTTCCGAGAACGGGTCGAAGACCAGCTCGGTGGCCGTCATGTCTCCTCCTCGTCCCCGTAGCGTGGGCAGTCGCTAACCCCGATGCTGAGCACCTGCTTAGCATCGCCGCGCGGCCCGGGTCAAGGCGCCTGCTACTTTCCCTCCAGGTCGACACGCACGGTCAGCAGGTCGGTGCCCAACGCGCGCACCATCGCGCTGTTGAATCGCGGCAGCGTTGCCAGGCGGGCGTGTGGGTCGTCGTCGGGCAGCGGCGAGGCGGTCCCCGCGCGCCAGCGGCCCCGAATGCGAATCCGAACCCGGTTGTTCGCCTTGATGTTTCGCACATAGTCGGACGCCTCGCCGTGGTCGGACACCAGCCAGAACGTGGCGCCGTCGAGTCGCCCGCCGATCGGCGTTCGCCGGGGTCGCCCGCTGTTGCGGCCGGTGGTCTCTAGCAGCACCTGGGTGGGCAGCCGCCGGGTGATGGGGTTGGCGATGCGTCGATGGAAGAAGCCGGTGCGGCGACGTTTGCGTTCGCGGGCTGAGGTGGTCATGCCGCAAGCATTGTCGAGACTAGCGGTCTCGGCAATGGGAGCGCTAGCCTTCAGGCTGTGACGCCCCGACGGCCGCACACCGGTAACCGACGTAACGACGCGGCGGAGCGGGCGATCCTGCAGGCGGCGGCCGAGTTGCTCGCCGACGGCGGTGGGCCGATCAGTGTCGACGCCATCGCCGAGCGGGCGGGCGTCGGCAAGCAGACCATCTATCGCTGGTGGCCTTCGAAGAGCGCGGTGCTGCTCGATGCGATGATCCACCGGGCGCGGCAGGTCGCGCCGGCACCGGACAGCGGCGACCTGCACTCCGACCTACGCCTGTTTCTGCGCGCCACCTTCACCGCCGCGCCCGATAGCCGGAGCCTGCTCCTCGGGGTGCTGCGGGAGGCGCTTGCCGACGACGCCACCATGGATCGGCTCGCGGCATTCACCGCGGCGAGGCGGGACGAGTTGGCTGGAATCCTCGCCCGCGCGCGAGCCCGCGGCCAGATCCCCGCCGCCGAACCGCCGGCGACCGTTATCGATCAGGCGTTTGGATTACTCTGGTACAGAATGATTTTCGCTCACGAGGCGCTCGACGAGAGCGCCGCCGACCAGCTGGCGGCCGCCCTCGCGACGCAGCTGCGCACGAATGAGGAGGCTTGAGGGTGGGCTTCGCGGTGGAACGCATCGACCATATCGTGTTGAACTGCAACGACATTGAGGCCACCGCGGCTTGGTATGAGCGGGTGCTGGGCATGAGGCGAGAGACGTTCGGGCCGTCGCAGCGAACCGCCTTGTCGTTCGGGAACCAGAAGATCAACCTTCGACCGGTCGGGGCGCTGGCCGACGATCCCGGCTGGGCGACCGGTACCGTCGAAGCGGCCGGCTCTGCGGACTTGTGCTTCGTCACGCAGGCGACGCCGGACGATGTTCGCGCCCACCTCGCCGCCTGCGGGGTCGACATCGTCTCCGGGCCGGTGACCAAGACCGGCGCGTTGGGACCGATGACCTCGCACTACTGCCGCGACGTCGACGGGAACCTCGTCGAAATCGCGGTCTACTGATCCTCGATCAGCGGATACAGCTCTGGCAGATTGACGACGATGGCCTCTTGGGTGCTGCGCGCGATCACAACCTCAGCGGGGGAGTCGGGGTCGGGGTTTTCCTCCCGGTGCGGCAGATACGGCGGGATGAAGACGTAATCGCCAGGCGCGGTGGCGATGCGCACCTCGTGGACGCCGTCGTGAAAGACGAACTCCGGGTTGCCGCTTCGGACGTAGATCGCGGTCTCCGATTCGCCGTGATGGTGGTTCGACGAGGCGGTCGCCGGTGACGCGTGCGTCTCACCCATCCACAGCTTCTCGGCGCCCACCGACTTGCCGGACAGGGCGGCGAACCGGCGCAGGCCCTCCGATTGTGCGGTGTCGGAACTGATGTCCGAGGCCTTGACGTGGTGCACGCGGTTGCGGGCAACCACCGGGGCCGCGTCGTCGAAGTCAGGGTGAAATCCGTCTGCAGTTGCCATGGGTCAATTATTGTCCGCGGCGTCCCGGTAGGCCTCGAGCAGCCTCAGCCACACTTCGCTGATCGTCGGGAAGCACGGAACGGCGTGCCACAACCGGTCGATGGGAACTTGGCCCGCGACGGCGATGGTCGCGGAGTGCAGCATCTCGGTGACCCCGGGTCCGACCAGCGTGACGCCGAGCAGGTGGCCGCGATCCGCATCGACCACCATCCGGGCTCGACCGGTGTAGCCGTCGGCGTAGAGCTTGGCCCCCATCACGGCGTCACCGATTTCCACGTCGACTGTCCGCGCGCGGTGTCCGGCTTCCTGGGCCTGCCGGGCGGTCAGGCCGACGGCGGCGGCTTCCGGGTCGGTGAAGAAGGCCTGCGGCACCGCGTAATGGTCGGCGGTGGTCGCGTGCACGCCCCATGGCGCGGTATCCAGCGGCCTTCCCGCCGCCAGGGCGCCGATGGCCGCGCCCGCGATGCGTCCCTGGTATTTGCCTTGATGGGTCAGCAGGGCGCGGTGGTTGACGTCGCCCGCCGCGTAGAGCCAGCCGTCCTCGATGGCCCGCACCCGGCAGGTGTCGTCGACGTCGAGCCAGCTGCCCGGCGTCAGCCCCACCGTGTCCAGGCCGATGTCGTCGGTGAGCGGCGCCCGGCCGGTCGCGAAAAGCACCTCGTCGACTTCCAATTCGGATCCGTCGTCCAATTGGAGGACGACACGACCGCCATCGGGCCGGCGCAGCGCTCGGACCGATGTCCCCAAGCGGACATCCACGCCGGCTGCGGCGAGTCCGCGGCCGATGAGCTCGCCCACGAAGGGCTCCATGCGGGGCAACAGGCCAGAACCGCGAGCGAGGAGGGTCACCTGTGCGCCCAATCCTTGCCAGGCGGTGGCCATTTCGACGCCGACGCCGCCGGCGCCGACGACGGCGAGCCGCTCCGGGACATAGCTGCTGTCGGTGGCCTGCCGGTTGGTCCATGGTCTGGCCTCGGCGATGCCGGGCAGGTCGGGCAACGCCGGCCGGCTGCCGGTGCAGACCACGACCGCGTGCCGCGCGGTCAGCACCGGCTGCTCGCCGGCGGGCGTACTGACGGCGACCCGTCGCGGGCCGTCCAACCGTCCATGCCCGCGTATCAGCGTGGCGCCGATTCCAGCCACCCAGTCGGCCTGGCCACTGTCGTCCCAGTCGCTGACGTAGCGGTTGCGGCGGCCGAAGACCCCCGCGCTGCTGATCGAACCCTTGAGCGCCTCGCGGGCGCCGTCGACCCGTCGGGCGTCCGCGACGGCAATCACCGGGCGCAGCAACGCTTTACTGGGCACGCAGGCCCAATACGAACATTCGCCTCCGACGAGCTCGCGCTCAACCACAGCGACGCTGAGACCCGCCGCCCGCGCACGTTCCGCGGCGTTCTGACCGATCGGCCCGGCACCGAGCACGATGACGTCGTAGCCCCGTTCGACATCTGCTCCCATCTGTCAACGCCTCCCCTCGATGAGTCGCTCGGCGAGCTCGCGGATGTCGCTCACCACGAGGTCCGGCTGCGGCAACCCGTCGACCGCCAGCGGTGGATTGCCCGGCCGGGTGATGAGAGCGGAGCTGTAGCCGACGCGTTGGGCGCCCAGGGTGTCCCACGCGTGCGCGGCCACCATCATGCAATCGGCGGGTGCCACCCCGAGCGTCTCGCACGCGTGCCGGTACACCGCCGGAGCGGGCTTGAAGGCGCGGCAGGCATCGACGCTCAACTGGTGCTCGAAGTACTCGGCGAGCCCCGAATGCTGCAGCGCCGTCGGCCCGTCCGGGTTGGGCGGCGAGTTGGTCAGGGTGACCAGGCGGAATCCGTTGTCGCGCAGGGCGGTGAGCCCCTGGGCCACGTCCGGGTGCGCCGGCATCGTCAGCAGGCCGGTCTTGAGGCGCTGCAGGTCGTCGTCGGTGACGGCTACGCCGTAGGCGTCGCCGAGCATGCGCAGCACGCCCTGGGCGAGCGTTGGGAAATTCACGTAACTATCCGCCAGCGTGACGGTCATCGAGTACATGATCAGCTGCGCGAACCACTCGCGCAGCACCCGCTCGTCGCCGAACTTCTCAGCGAAAAGCGGTGCCAGCGAATGGATATCGATGAGCGTCTCGTTCACGTCGAAAACGAGCACGGACGGCGTGGTAGTCGGCATGGCTAACCTTTGGCATCCCTCGGTGTGTGAATCTCCGGCCTCAGTCCATCACGACGACCACCTTGCCGCCAGCTTCTCCGGACTCCGCCACTCGGTGTGCCTCGTGAATCTGGTCGAACGAAAAGACGCGTGCCGGCGTTGCATCCAGTTTGCCCTCCGCCACCTGCCGTGCGATGTCACTCAGCGGCACGTCCGACACCGGGAAGCCGGGATTGCCAAAGACGGGGCTGGCGAAGAAGGTGAAGTTCACGCCGCTGGCCATCCGCGCGAGCGGGTTGAAATCACCGATGGGCGCAAGTCCGCCGAGCCACCCGGCCAGACAGGCCGAACCGCCGCGGCGCAGCATGTCGAGCGAGTCCAGGATGGTGCTGTTGCCGACGAAATCGAGGACGGCGTCGATATTCTTGGCTTCGGCGATGTGGGCGGCAAGGTCGGTGCGCTCCAACTCGACGCGGACGGCTCCGATGTTCTCGAGCAAGGGAAAACGATCGCGGCTGCGTGCCGTGGCAATGACATTCGCACCGGTGGCCACCGCCATTTTCAGTGCCGCCTGCCCCAACGCCGACGTCGCACCGCGAATCACCAGCGTTTGTCCTGCGGTCAATTCGAGGTTACGGAACAGGCATGTCCAAGCGGTCGCGTAGGTTTCCGGGAGCGCGGCCAGCGCTGACCACGGTAGGTCGGACTCGATGAGGACGACGTTCGCCGCGCGGACGCGGGTGAACTCGGCATAGCTGCCGTTGATCGTCCGTCCCAAGCCGCCCATCAGGGCCGCCACCTTGGCGCCGACCGGGAACTCGCCTCCCGGGCACGAGTCGACGATGCCCACGCATTCGATGCCGCTGACCTCCGCGGCTTCCGCCCATTCCCCCCGGCGCATGTGGATCTCGGCGTGGTTGATTCCGAATCCCTTGACCTCGATTACCACTTCGCCGTCTCGGGGCAACGGCTTGGGGATGTCGGTGTAGACGAGCCTGTCGAGGCCGCCGAATCCCGTCAGGATGATCGCCCGCATAGTGGCGCCGCCGGGCTGTTCTCGAACCACGGCGGGCGCGGTGGGCAGCTGGGGTGAAGAGATGACTGACATTGCTGCCTCTTCCTAATATGTTGGCGCCCTTTGGATATGGCTATACGGCGCCGAACCGAAGCGATCATCCCGCCCGCAGCCATGGTGAATGGGCTATCTAGCCCAATATTATGGGTTATCAGACCCAATCTGTCCAGAGGGGGTCTGCGATAGTCCGGTCAGGATTTGGTTTTGCGGCGTGTCTTGCGGGGCGGCGGCGCGAAGGAACGCACATAGTCGACAGCGGCAAAGACGGCGGCGCGCATCGGCTCCGGATCGCCGGTTGCATGGGTCACCGTCGCACCACCCTGGTGTGCCACGACCAGTGACGTAGCGAGGTGCCGCGGATCGGCGTCGGGGCGCAGCTCGCCGCGGTCCCGCATCGCCGTGAGCCCGGCCTGAAACAGTCCGATCCACAGGTCGTAGCCGGCGGACAGGTCGTCGTGTATTTCGTCGTCGGCGTCGATCAGCTCACCGGCCAACGAGCCGTAGACGCAACCGCCGACCCGGTAAACGGTGTCGATGTCGGCCGCGACGGCGTCGGCCCACGCCTGCAGGGCATCGAAACTGTCGAGCGCACCCAACGACGGTCGAGCGTGAAAGGCCCGCACGTCGTCCCGCCGCGCGGCGATGACGTGACGGGTCAGGTCGCGCTTGTCGCCGAAGTAGTGCGAGATCTGCGACCCGCCCACCCCGGCGCGGCGACGCACTTGTTCGATGCTGGTGTTGGCGACGCCGCGCTCGAACATCAGCCGCGCGGCGGCGTCGACGATCCGCGCCCGGGTCGCAATTCCCTTGCGGGTCAACCGCGATGCACTGTCGTCACTCACGTCGCTGTCGTCCTGCGTCGACCCCGGGCACGGCGGGCGGGCCGCGGTACCCGATCCGCGGCATCGGTGGCGAACCTGCGCAGATAGTTCACCGCGAAACGGACCGCGTCGGCGTGCGGCCACTCGGCCCGATAGGTGAAGGCCAGGGTGCCGCCGCCCTGATGAGCGCTGACGATGACCAGTGCTATGCATCGAGGGTCCGCATCCGCGACTAGGAGGCCGTCGTCCTTCATGTGCCGGATCGATTCCTCGAGGAGCTCGATCCACTGCCGATAGCCCTCACCCAGCGTCGCCCGCGTCGCATCGTCCGACTTCGCCAGCTGCGCGGCGAGGGCGTGGTAGGTGGGCGTGCCGAAATATCCGATGCGCCGCAGGTAGCGCATGTTGAGGTCGATCCACCGCTCGAAGTCGTCAAACGACCGCAGGCCGCCAAGCTTGGGTTGCCGGTGAAAGTCCAAAACCACGCCGATCTGGCGCTTGATGACCGCACGGATCAATGCGCCTTTGTCGGCAAAATAGTGGGCGAGCTGGGACCCGCTGACGGATGCCGCCCCGCGCACGTTCTCCATGCTTGCCGCGGACAGGCCCTCGGTGACGATGAGGTGGGCGGCCGCCTCCACAATCCTGTCGCGGGTGGCGCGCCCCTTGGCGGTCAACCGTTGTTCGACGTGAACATCGGGATGGGCCATCGCGTCAGGCTAACCCGCGGGCACCGCGGACTATGGGACATTCAACCCATTGATGCCGTGGCGCCCGCCGGCCCGTCAGGCGGTCACGAGGACCTTCGCGAGGAAGTTGCGGATGAGCTCGGTGGCTTCGTCGAGTGCGGACTCGAGCAGGAAGTGCCCGCCGTCGAGCAGGTGGATCTCGGCGTCGGGCAGGTCGTCGGCGAAGGCGTCCGCGCCGGCCGGGCCGAAGATCTGGTCACCTCGGCCCCACGCCGCCAGCAGCGGCACCCGGGTCGCGCGGAAGTACTCGTGCAGCCGCGGGTAGAGCGGCGCATTGGTGGCGTAGTCGCGCAGCAGCTTCAGCTGCACCTCATCGTTGCCGGGACGAGAGATCAGCGCGTAGTCGTGGTGCCAGGATTCCGGGTCGACGAGCGTTTCGTCGGCGACACCGGTGACGTACTGCCACCGGGTGGCGTCCAGCGTGAGGAACTGGCGCACCGGGGCCTCGGTGTCAGGCGTGGGCTCAGTTTGGTAGGCCCACACCACTTTCCAGAAGCTCTCGACGAACCCCGCGTCGTAGCCGTTGCCGTTCTGGGTGATGATCGCGGTGATGGCGGAAGGATCGCGCAGGGCCAGGCGCCAGCCGATCGGGGCCCCGTAGTCCTGCACGTAGATGGCGTATCGGTCGATGCCGAGCGTGCGAAGCAGGCCCGCGGTCAGGTCGGTGAGCGCGTCGAATGTGTAGTCGAACTCGGCCACGGAGGGCGCGTCGGAGAGGCCGAAGCCCAGGTGGTCGGGCGCGATCACGTGGTAGCGGTCGGCCAGCGCCGGGATCAGGTTGCGGAACATGTAGGAGCTGGTGGGAAAGCCGTGCAACAGAACCAGAACGGGAGCACCCGCGTTGCCGGCCTCGCGGAAAAACAGCCGGTGACCGTCAACGGTGGAGTAGCGATGGTGAACAACCGGCACGACGTTCCTCCAACCCGACCGAGGGCCTAATTATGGGACGTACAACCCAGTATGCAGCAAAATCGGCGGCGCGCAATAGTCTCGGGGTGGCAGGACGGGTTGCCGTCAGCACCGCGTCGCCATATTCTGGGCCAGCTATCCCATTATAAGTACCGGAGGAGCAGGGCACGATGGGTAACGCGTTGGGGGGCAAGACGGTCGTGGTGGTGGGGCGCGGCAGCGGGATTGCGCGAGCTGTCGCGTTGCTCGCGCAGTCGGAGGGCGCTCGGGTCGTCGTGGCCGGACGAGACACGGCCAAACTGGAGACCGCCTACGCCGACGGCGACATCGCCGCGGAGTTTGTCGACCTCACCGACGACGAGTCGATCGCCGCCCTCGCCGGCCGAACGGGAGCGGTGGATCACGTGGTGTCGACCGCGTCGGCGCGCGCCCGTGGAAAGCTGGGTGACCTCGACCGTCAGCAGCTGCGGCTCTCGTTCGACACCAAGGTCATAGGCCCTACGATGCTGGCCAAATATTTTGCGCCACAGATGAAACCGGGTGGCTCGTTGGTGCTGTTCTCGGGGGTGCACGCGTTCAAGCACAACGTCGGCTATCTGGGCGTCGGTATCACCAATGGCGCCGTTGACTTCCTTGCCCGCTGGCTCGCCGTCGAACTTGCTCCTGTAAGGGTCAACGCGATTTCGCCGGGAGTGATCGACACCGGGGCCTGGGACGCTATGGGTGAGGACGGCAAGCGGGATTACTTCAAGCACATTGCCGACGGCAACCCGGCGCGGCGCATCGGAACCCCGCAGGACATCGCGGGGGCGGTACTGTTCGCGATGACTAACACGTTCATGACTGGTATGACGTTGAAGGTGGACGGCGGTGAACCGCTGGTCTAGGTCGCGGCACTTCGAGGTGGCATCGTGGGCAGGCTTGTTTCGGTAAACGTGGGCATGCCCAAGAATGTCCAATGGCGTGACCAAACCGTCTACACCGGGATATGGAAGACCCCGGTCGACGGGCCCGTCATGGTGCGCCGCCTCAACATCGACGGCGACGGTCAGGGCGACCTCGGCGGCCATGGCGGCGAACAACGCGCGGTCATGGTCTATCAGGTTGAGTCGTATGACTTTTGGAGGACCTACCTCGGTCGTGACGACCTGGAAGCGGGTCACTTCGGCGAGAATTTCACGGTCAGCGGGCTCCCCGACGACGAGGTCTGCATCGGTGATCGCTATCGCATCGGCGAGGCGGAATTCGAGGTCACCCAGCCGCGCGTCACGTGCTTCCGGGTCGGCATGCGCCTCAACGAACCCAGGATGCCCAATTTGCTTGTCTCCCAACATCGCCCGGGCTTCTATTTCCGGGTGATCAGCGAAGGCGTCGTGCGCGCGGGCGACGACATCGTACGGACCCGGCGCGGCCGTCACGAGCTCAGCGTCGCCGACGTCGACGCGCTGTTATACCTGCCCAACCGCAACAATGAGCAACTGCAACAGGTCGTCGACGTCGCGGCGCTCAGCCCCGGCTGGCAACAGTCCTTCCGTGACATGCTGGCCGAACCAGCCGGCACCGAAACACACGCCGGCGCCGAACCGGCGTGGGGCGGGTTTCGTCCGTTGCGGGTCGGCCGGATATGCAGGGAGAGCCCCGAGGTGCTGTCCATCCTCCTCGAGTCCGAGGACCGTTCCCCGTTGCCACCTGCGTTGCCCGGCCAGTACCTGCCGGTGCGACTCGCCGGGGTGGGGACGCCCGCGCCTCTGCGCAGCTACTCGCTGTCGGGTGATCCCGCCGAGGGGGTTTACCGGATCAGCGTCAAACGCGAAGAACACGGCCTGGTGAGCGCCTGGCTGCACACCCACATCCAGCCGGGCGCGGTGATAGACGCGGCCGCGCCACGCGGTGACTTCTATCTCATCGAGGAAGGCAATCCCGTCGTCCTCATTTCGGCGGGCATCGGTGTTACGCCCGTGCTGGCGATGTTGCACGCGCTCTCGGCCGCCGGCAGCGGCCGCGACATCTGGTGGGTCCACACCACCCGAAATCCCCAAACCCAGGCGTTCGCGGCCGAAGTCGCGGCCCTCGTTGAGTCCTTGCCCCACGCTCGGCAGCGGGTCTTCTACACCGAGACGCAGGGGCGTCTTAACCGAGACTCGATCGCTGCCCTGGGCCTCCCGCCCGAGGCCACCGTTTACCTCTGCGGCCCAACGCAATTCATGGCCGACATCCGCGACCACCTCACCATCCTCGGACTCGACCCCAACCGCATTCACAGCGAACTGTTCGGTGCACTACCAGCGATCAACCCGGGCGTCGTCGAAACGGGTGACCGCAGGCCGCCCCATCCGCCGGCCGGGACCCCGGGCACCGGACCGCCGGTCACGTTCTCGCGAAGCGGGCTGACCGTGAACTGGTCGCCCGATTATGCGAGCATCCTCGACCTCGCCGAAGCGTGCGACGTGCCGACCCGTTTTTCGTGCCGAAGCGGGGTGTGCCACGTGTGTGTCACCGGCATCGTCGCCGGGGCGACGACATACGTCCAGCCGCCGTTGGAGGAGCCCGGTGCGGGTGAAGTGCTGATCTGCTCGGCGGCGCCGGACGGCGACCTTGTTTTGGACCTATAGCGCCGCGAAAAACCTGAGCTAAGGCGCGATCGCGAGTTGTCCGCCCGTAGCGTGCAGGACAGCACCATTGATGTAGCTGGCTTCAGGTGAGCCAAGGAAGACGACTGCGCTGGCGATTTCGCGAGCGTCGGCCGGTCGGCCTAAGGCCGTGGTTGCACCTAACCCCTCGACCAAGCCCGGCAGCACGTTGGCGCCGGGTGTGTCGGTCGGACCGGCGGCCAAGGCATTCACCCGCACTCCCGACTTGCCGAACTCGTCGGCCCACACCCGCGTCAGCTGTTCGAGGGCGGCCTTGCTCGCACCGTAGATGCCCGCGCCGCGCGCCGCCACCGAGGCGGCGAGGGTACTGACGTTGACCACCGCACCGCCGCCACGCTGAGCCATCACCGGTGCGAGTTGCTGGACCAGGATGAACGGCGCGCGGATATTGACGTTCACATGCTCGTCGAAGACTGTGTCATCGGTGTCGGTGGTTCCGCCGAATTTGTAGATGCCGGCGTTATTGATCAAGATGTCCACGTGTCCGACTTCGGCGGCCAGCCGTCGCACGTCGTCGGCGTGACCGAGGTCCGCGGCGATGAAACGGGCTTTGCCGCCGGAATTTTCGATTTCCCGCACTACCTCTGCGCCACGTTCCGCGCTGCGACCGTGCACCACGACCTCGGCACCGCGATCCGCGAGTTGAAGCGCAATTTCGCGGCCAATCCCAGACGTGGCACCGGTGACCAGCGCGGTCGAGCCAGCCAATGCTGCATTCATCAAAGCCCTGCCTTCGGAAACGTTCAGTTGCTCCTCCCGAAGCGATGACCCGGCGAGATTTATTCCTACGGGGCCAGGCAGACCGACGCTTCGGCGGTGTAGCACAAGAACGTCAGCGTCTCCTGCAGATACAGCTGCACGGTGTCGGCGTCGTGGCTGAGGTAGCCGATCGCGACGTCGGTGCCCAGCTGCAAATCGAAATCGCCGCCGCGGGTGGTCAGCACGAAGGCGCCGTCGATGGCCGGCGCCCAGATGATGTCCCCGTCCACCAGACGGTTCAGGTGCTCGCGGATGGGATAGCCGTGTTCGGTGGTCTCGCTGACCTTGGTGTAGACATCGGCGGCCAGCAGCACCGAATACGGGCCGTCGACGCCGGCCAGCCGAAGCCCGGTCAACGCGTGGGAAATGGCGTCGGGCATGTCGCGGGGATCCTCGGGCAACTTCAACGTCGGGTTGGAGCTGCAAGTGCGGATGCCGTCGATCGACCCGGCCGCGTAGCCCTCGAAGATGGCGCGGTCCTCGACGAACGCCAGCTTCTTGGCCGCCTCTTTGACCGGGTCCCAGTCGGAGTCGTTCGCGCCGCGCTCGACGTTGTCGACCTCATAGCGCGACAGGGTAAACGGAACACGGAGGCGGACAAGGGGTTTGCTCTCTCGGAGGTGCGCCACGACCCCGTCGGTGGGCGCGTCGACATCGAGGAGCCGGCCGGTGCTGACCGCCGCGGTGACCGGTCCGCCGGGCTCGCTGACGTCGACGACGCGCCGCCCCGCGATATGGCGCTTGAAAGTGCGGGTGGCCTCCAATTCGATTTCCGCCCAGGCGACTTCGGTGACGGGTGCCAGGTCGCGGTAGAGGTTGTTCATCGAGAGGTTCCTTTCAGGCTGCCGATCGCGAGTGAACCGTCGTTGGAGGGGGGAGCGGCTGGCCGTGCCGTGGCCAGGGGTGCCGGGAGGGGCGGTGGGTCGTCGAGAAAGTCGACGGTGGGGGAGAAGAACAGTCCGCCGGTGACCGCGGTGGAGAACTCAAGGATGCGGTCGGTGTTGCCCGGCGGGTCGCCGAGGAACATGTTTTCCAGCATCCGCTCGGTGACCGCCGGGGTCCGCGAGTACCCGATGAAGTAGGTGCCGTACTCGGCCTTCCCCAACTCGCCGAACGGCATGTTGTGCCGGACGATCTTCAACTCGGTGCCGTCGTCGTCGGTGATGACGTTGAGGGCGATGTGGGCGTTGTCGGGCTTTTCGTCGTCGTCGAGTTCGATGTCTTCCAGTTTGGTCCGGCCGATTACCAGTTCTTGCTCGGTGACCGACAGCGAATTCCACGACGACATGTCGTGCACGTACTTCTGCACGTGCACGTAACACGAGCCGGCGAAGTCGGGATCCTCATCGCCGATCGCGGTGGCGCTGACGGCGATTGGGCCGTCGGGGTTTTCGGTGCCGTCGACGAAGCCCAGCAGGTCGCGGTTGTCGAAGTACCGGAACCCGTGCACCTCGTCGACCACGGTTACCGCGCCGGCCATGGATCGCAGGATGCGGTCGGCTAACTCGAAGCAGACGTCCAGGCTCTCGGCCCGAATGTGGAACAACAGGTCCCCCGGTGTGGCTGGGGCGGTGTGCCGCGGGCCCTTCAGCGCGATGAACGGATGCAGTTCGGCGGGTCGCGGCCCGGAAAACAGGCGATCCCACGCGTCGGAGCCAATCGAGGCGATCGCCGACAACCGCTTCGGCGGCTCACGGAAACCGATCGCGCGCACCAGCCCGGAGATTCCGGGGAGCGCGTCGTGCACCGTCGCCTCGCCGCCGGCGTCGATGGTGACCACGAGGAAGATCGCAGCCGGTGTCAGCGGCTGGAGAATGGGTTGGGGCTGTACCGGAGGCACGCTGCCGACCCTATCGTGGCGATCCAGAGGCCGACAGCCATGATGGTCACCATGCCGGCCAGCGCCGCAGGCCTCTGCGAATTCATCGACGCATCACCGTCGCCGTTTCACGCCTGCGCGACGGTGGCCGCTCGCCTTATCGAGGCCGGCTACGCCGAACTCGACGAAACCGACCGCTGGCCGGACCGACCGGGCCGCTACTTCGTGGTGCGGGCCGGCTCGCTCGTCGCCTGGAACTCCAGCGGACCCGACGGGCCGTTCCGGATCGTCGGCGCCCACACCGACAGTCCCAACCTGCGGGTCAAGCAGCGCCCCGACCGGCTGGTCGCCGGGTGGCGGGTGGTGGCGCTCGAGCCGTACGGCGGCGCCTGGCTCAACTCCTGGCTGGACCGAGACCTGGGCATCAGCGGGCGGCTATCGGTGCGGGACGGGAATTCGGCTCACGGGGTTGGCCACCGGCTGGTCCGGATCGACGACCCGATCCTGCGGGTGCCGCAGCTGGCGATCCACCTGGCCGAGGATCGCAAGTCGGTCACGCTGGACCCGCAGCGACACGTCAACGCGGTCTGGGGCGTTGGGGAACAACGGGGTTCGTTCCTCGAGTACGTCGCCGAGCGAGCCGGTCTGGTGGCGACGGATGTGCTGAGCGCCGACCTGATGACACACGACCTGACGCCGTCGACGGTGATCGGCGCCGACGCCAGCCTCATCAGCGCGCCCCGGCTGGACAACCAAGCCAGCTGCTACGCGGGAACGGAGGCGTTGGTCGCCGCCGAACCGAGCGACTTGGTGCCGGTGCTGGTGCTCTTCGATCACGAAGAGGTCGGATCGACCTCCGACCGCGGCGCGCAGTCCAACCTGCTCAACACCGTCCTGGAGCGGATCGTGCTCGCGGCCGGTGGCACCCGCGAAGACTTCCTGCGCCGGCTGCCGGCGTCGCTGCTGGCCTCGGCCGACATGGCCCATGCCACCCACCCCAACTACCCGGAGCGGCACGAGCCCGGCCACCTGATCGACGTCAACGCCGGACCGGTGCTCAAGGTGCACCCGAATCTGCGGTACGCCACCGACGGGCGCACCGCCGCGGCCTTCGAGCTCGCCTGCCGGCAGGCCGGGGTTCAGTTGCAGCGTTATGAGCACCGCGCCGACCTGCCGTGCGGCTCGACGATCGGGCCGCTGGCCTCTGCCCGCACCGGCATCCCGACCGTCGACGTCGGCGCCCCGCAGCTCGCGATGCACTCCGCGCGGGAATTGATGGGCGCGCACGACGTGGCGGCCTATTCGGCCGCATTGCAAGCGTTTCTGTCGCCCCGCTGACCTACGATCCGGCCATGGCGCTAAACGTGGAAATGGTGACGATCGACTGCGGCGATCCGGCGGGGCTGGCCGGCTGGTGGGCTGAGCAGTTCGGCGGCAAGACGCACGTCATCCTCGCCGACGAGTTCACCGCGGTGACGTTCCCGGAGGGGCTGCGGCTCGGGTTTCAAAAGGTGCCCGATCCGACGCCGGGGAAGAACCGGGTGCACCTCGACCTGAGCGCGGCCGACGTCGACGCCGAGGTGGCGCGGCTGACGGCGGCCGGGGCCAGCGAGGTCGGCCGGCACCAATTCGGCGACACCTTCCGCTGGGTGGTGCTGGCCGACCCCGAGGGCAACGTGTTCTGCATCGTCAAGCAATAAGCCATTGGGTGTGCGCCCTGGGCTTTGATTGTGAAGCCTGGGCGCAAAAATCGCTGGATCGCCGCCCAGGGTTCACACCGAAAGCCGTGAGCGCACACTGAACGCTCGCAGACGAGGCGGCGGTCGGTCGCGCCGCTGAGTGTGAAGCCTGGGCTTTGATTGTGAAGCCTGGGCGGGAAAGTCGTCGAATCGCCGCCCAGGGTTCACACCGAAAGCCGTGAGCGCACACTCACCCCCGGCGCTCAGCCCTGGGTGAGGATCAGCGGGTCGTAGCGGATGACGTTCTCCACGACGATCCCGTCGCGAGTGCGCACCCGGTCGATCCCCCGGATCTGGAACGGCCCATCCGGGCCGGTGCCCCGACCCACATAGTGCAAGAACACCAGCTCCTCGCCCTCGGCGGCGCCGGGAACCGTCGCGCTGTCCACCACGTCGAGCGTCAAATCCGGTGCAGCGTCCAGCAATTCGCCGATCTTCGCCGTGTACGCCGCGATGCCGCGGACGGGCTCGGCGTCGCCGGGCCAGTAGCCCACGATGTCGTCGGCCAGGATGTCGAAGCCGCGCGACATGGTGGGCGCGGCCCAGTACGCGGCGAACACCTCGGCGCTGAACTTCGGGGCGGATTGGACGTCGGTCATCGTTCCTCCTTGACTCGGGCGCTCCCTGTCGAGCGCGTCATCTCAAGCCTGGGCGGCACGCATGCGGCGGCACAATTACCTCCGAGGTCATCGCGGCGGGTACCCGCGCGTGGTTACCGTGGCTTCGTGAGCCAGGCGACGGTTGGTGTCCTGTTGCGCGACTGGCGGGCGCGCCGACGGGTGAGCCAGCTCGACCTGTCGCTCAGCGTGGGGGTGTCGGCGCGGCACCTGAGCTTCATCGAGACGGGACGCGCCCGGCCCAGCCCCGAGATGGTGCTCGCCCTCGCCGAGGGGCTCGACATTCCGCTTCGCGAACGCAACGCGCTGCTGCTCGCCGCCGGGTTCGCCCCGCGCTACCAGTCGCGCCCGCTCGAGGACGGCGCGCTCTCCCCGGCGCGCGACGCGGTGCAGCGGCTGCTCGACGCCCACGACCCGTACCCGGGCATCGTCATCGACCGCTGCTGGAACATCGTCGGGGCCAACGCCGCGGCGTCCGCCCTGACCGCGGGTCTGCCCGACGACCTGCGCGGGCCGCCGGCCAACGTGTACCGGCTGTCCCTGCACCCCGACGGGCTGGCCGCGCGGACCCTGAACTTCCCCGAATGGGCGGGCTACCTGCTGGGCCAGCTGCGGCGCACCATCGCGCTCACCGGCGACCCGGCATTGCGGGCGATCGACGAGGAGGTGCGCGGATACCCGGGAGTCGCGTCCGCCGCCAGGGCATGGAGCTCGCCGCAGGACAACACCTCGCTGCTGGTGCCGTTCGAACTCGATGCCGGTGGCGGACAACGGTTATCGATGTTCACGACGCTCACCACCTTCGGGACCCCGCTCGACGTCACCCTCGCCGAGCTCGCCGTCGAGCTGTTCTATCCGGCCGACGCCGAAAGCGCCCGCCTGCTGCGCGGCGACTAGCTCTCTAGACTGTTCCCGTGACAACCGCGCGCACCCAGGTCATCGACACCGTCGAACACGCCGCGACCACCCCTGACCAGCCGCAACCGTTTCACGAACTCGGCCTCAAAGACGACGAATACCAGCGGATCCGCGAGATCCTGGGCCGCCGGCCCACCGACACCGAGCTGGCGATGTACTCGGTGATGTGGAGCGAGCACTGCTCGTACAAATCGTCGAAGGTCCACCTGCGCTACTTCGGTGAGACCACCACCGACGAGATGCGCTCCGGCATGCTGGCCGGCATCGGCGAGAACGCCGGCGTCGTCGACATCGGCGACGGCTGGGCCGTCACCTTCAAGGTCGAGTCGCACAACCACCCGTCCTACGTCGAGCCCTACCAGGGCGCCGCCACCGGCGTGGGCGGCATCGTCCGCGACATCATGGCCATGGGCGCCCGCCCGGTCGCCGTCATGGATCAACTCCGGTTCGGCGCCGCCGACGCGCCTGACACCCGCCGCGTCGTCGACGGCGTGGTCCGCGGCATCGGCGGCTACGGCAACTCGCTCGGCCTGCCCAACATCGGCGGCGAGACCGTGTTCGACGCGTGCTACGCGGGCAACCCGTTGGTCAACGCAATGTGCATCGGCGTTCTGCGCCAGGAGGACCTGCATTTGGCGTTCGCGTCGGGTGCGGGCAACAAGATCATCCTGTTCGGCGCGCGCACCGGGCTGGACGGCATCGGCGGGGTGTCGGTGCTGGCGTCGGACACGTTCGACGCCGAAAATTCGCGCAAGAAGCTGCCGTCGGTTCAGGTGGGCGACCCCTTCATGGAAAAGGTGCTCATCGAGTGCTGCCTCGAGCTCTACGCGGGCGGACTTGTGATCGGCATCCAGGACCTCGGTGGCGCCGGATTGTCCTGTGCCACCTCGGAATTGGCCTCGGCCGGGGACGGCGGGATGGCGATTCAGCTAGACAATGTTCCGCTGCGGGCCAAGGAGATGACGCCCGCCGAGATTCTGTGCAGCGAGTCGCAGGAGCGCATGTGCGCGGTGGTCGCGCCGGAGAACGTCGACGCCTTCATGGCGGTGTGCCGCAAGTGGGAGGTGCTGGCCACCGTCATCGGCGAGGTCACCGACGGCGACCGGTTGCGGATCACCTGGGGCGGGGAGACGGTCGTCGACGTGCCCCCGCGCACCGTGGCCCACGAGGGTCCGGTGTATCAGCGTCCCGTCGCGCGCCCCGAATCGCAGGACGCGCTGAACGCGGACCGTTCGACGGGCCTGCCCCGGCCGGCCACGGGCGACGAGCTGCGCGCGACTTTGCTTGCGCTGCTTGGCAGTCCGCACCTGTGCAGCCGCGCGTTCATCACCGAGCAGTACGACCGTTACGTGCGCGGCAACACGGTGCTCGCCGAGCACGCCGATGGCGGCGTGCTGCGCGTCGACGAGTCGACCGGGCGGGGCATCGCGGTGTCCACTGACGCGTCGGGCCGCTACACGCTGCTGGATCCCTACGCCGGCGCCCAACTCGCGCTGGCCGAGGCGTACCGCAACGTCGCCGTCACGGGCGCGACTCCGGTGGCGGTGACGAACTGCCTGAACTTCGGTTCCCCCGAGGACCCCGGGGTGATGTGGCAGTTCTCGCAGGCCGTCCGCGGCCTCGCGGATGGCTGTGCGGCCCTTGGGATTCCGGTAACCGGCGGCAACGTCAGCTTCTACAACCAGACCGGGTCGGCGGCGATCCTGCCCACGCCGGTGGTCGGCGTGCTCGGCGTGATCGACGACGTGGCGCGGCGAATCCCGACCGGCCTGGGCGCCGAGCCGGGGGAGACCCTGCTGCTGCTGGGCGACACCCGCGACGAGCTTGACGGTTCGGTGTGGGCGCAGGTGACCGCCGACCACCTCGGGGGGTTGCCGCCCGCGGTGGACCTGGCGCGGGAAAAGCTCCTGGCCGAGGTGCTGACGTCGGCGTCGCGCGACGGGCTGGTGTCCGCGGCGCACGACCTCTCCGAGGGCGGCCTCGCCCAGGCCATCGTGGAATCCGCGCTGGCGGGTGAAACCGGTTGCCGCATCGTGCTTCCCGACGACGCCGATCCGTTCGTGATGTTGTTCTCCGAGTCGGCCGGCCGGGTGTTGGTCGCGGTCCCGCGCACCGAGGAGAGCCGATTCCGGTCGATGTGCGAGGCGCGGGGCCTGCCCGCGACCCGCATCGGCGTCGTCGATCAGGCCTCGGGCGCCGTCGAGTTTCAGGGCCTGTTCACCGTGTCGCTGGCGGAACTGCGCGAGACGTCCGAGGCGGTGCTGCCGCGATTCTTCGGGTAAGCCGGCTTCGGGCGCTGTCGTTAGCCGCCGCGCTCGTCGGCTGGAGCTTCATCAGCCCGCGGCTGCCCTCGGCGTGGCGCGTCACCCTGCAGGCCGGCGCGGGCGTGCTGCTAGTGGCGGTGACCCGCGCCACACCGGGCCTGCGCCCGCCGTCGCTGTGGGCGGGGATGCGGCTCGGGTCGGCCGCCGGGGCGGCCGCGGCGGGCGCGATCGCCGCGACGGCCGCGCTGCCCATGGTGCGGGCCTCGATGGCAGCCCGCGATTTGCCGGTCTCCGTGCCGGGTTGGCTGCTGCTGAACATTCCCGTCGGCACCGTCTGGGCCGAGGAGGCCGCGTTCCGCGCCGCGCTGGCCGCTGTGGGCTCCCGCGCGTTCGGCCGGCGTGGCGGAAAGTTGTTGCAGGCCACCACTTTTGGGCTCTCGCACATCCCGGACGCGCGGGCAACGGGTGCGCCGGTGGTGGCCACCGTGCTGGTGACCGGGACAGCGGGCTGGTTGTTCGGCTGGCTGGCCGACCGATCTGGCAGCCTCGCCGCGCCGATGCTGGCCCACCTGGCCATCAACGAGGCCGGTGCGATCGCCGCGGTGGCCGTGCAACGCTGAGGTATGCCCGCCCGTCAAAGCGCAGACCCGGCCCAGGCCCGGCAGGCGGTGCTGGCCGTACTGGACTGGCTGCGCGACGAGTCCCGCCCGGCGCCCGACCGCAGCGCCCTGGCGACCGCTGTGCGGCTCACCGCGCGGACACTCGCCACGGTGGCGCCGGGCGCCAGCGTCGAGGTCCGGATCCCGCCGTTCGCGGCGGTCCAGTGCATCGCCGGACCCCGGCACACCCGCGGCACGCCGCCGAACGTGGTGGAGACCGATCCGCGGACCTGGCTGCGGCTGGCGACCGGCCTTTTGGCGCTGGACGAGGCGAAAGCCACCGGGGGCGTGACGCTGTCCGGCTCGCGGGCGGGTGAAATAGGCCACTGGTTGCCGCTGTTCGGTGTCAGCTGAATACAACCCTGAACTGCAGGTTTAGAGTTATGAAGCGGGATTTTCGCCGCCCAACACGCCCGTCGGATTCGTCGGGGAGCCCGTGCTGCCCGTAGACTCCTAGGCGTCACCAATCGTTCGCCAGGGAGCCGCCGAACCGTGACCGTCGCTGGAGTAGAAGCATCCGAGCAGGACTTGAACTCCCCCCGTGAAGAGTGCGGCGTCTTCGGGGTCTGGGCCCCGGGCGAGGACGTCGCCAAACTCACCTATTACGGCCTGTACGCGCTGCAGCATCGCGGGCAGGAAGCCGCGGGCATCGCCGTCGCCGACGGATCTCAGGTGCTGGTGTTCAAGGACCTCGGCCTGGTCAGCCAGGTGTTCGACGAGCAGACGCTGGCGGCGATGCAGGGTCACGTCGCCATCGGGCACTGCCGGTACTCCACCACGGGCGACACCACGTGGGAAAACGCCCAGCCGGTGTTCCGCAACACCGCGGCAGGCACCGGGGTTGCGTTGGGGCACAACGGAAATCTGGTCAACACTGCTGAGCTTGCCGCGCGCGCCCGCGACGAGGGCTTGATGGGCACCCGATACCCCGCCCCGGCGACGACGGACTCCGACATCCTGGGCGCGTTGCTGGCCCACGGCGCCGCCGACTCCACGCTGGAACAGGCGGCGCTGGAGCTGCTGCCGACCGTGCGCGGGGCGTTCTGCCTGACGTTCATGGACGAAAACACGCTGTATGCGTGCCGCGATCCCTATGGCGTGCGGCCGCTTTCGCTCGGACGCCTCGACCGCGGGTGGGTGGTGGCGTCGGAAACGGCCGCCCTCGACATCGTCGGCGCCTCGTTCGTCCGCGACATCGAGCCCGGCGAGCTGCTGGCCATCGACGCCGACGGTGTGCGCTCCACCCGGTTCGCCAACCCCGAGCCCAAGGGCTGCGTCTTCGAATACGTCTACCTGGCGCGCCCCGACAGCACGCTCGCCGGCCGCTCGGTGCACGCCACTCGGGTCGACATCGGCCGCCGGCTGGCGCGCGAATGCCCGGTCGAGGCCGACCTGGTGATCGGGGTGCCGGAGTCGGGCACCCCGGCCGCCGTCGGGTACGCCCAGGAATCCGGCATTCCGTACGGGCAGGGCCTGATGAAGAACGCCTACGTCGGGCGCACGTTCATCCAGCCGTCGCAGACCATCCGCCAGCTCGGCATCCGGCTGAAGCTCAACCCGCTCAAAGAGGTGATCCGCGGCAAGCGGCTCATCGTCGTCGACGATTCGATCGTGCGGGGCAATACCCAGCGGGCGCTGTTGCGCATGCTGCGCGAGGCCGGCGCCCTCGAGGTGCACGTGCGCATCGCGTCGCCGCCGGTGAAGTGGCCGTGCTTCTACGGCATCGACTTCCCGTCGCCGGCCGAGTTGATCGCCAACGCCGTGCAAGACAAAGAGGAGATGCTCGAGGCGGTACGGCACGCGATCGGCGCCGACACGCTGGGCTACATCTCGCTGCGCGGCCTGGTCGCGGCCTCCGAGCAGCCGGCGTCACGGCTGTGCACCGCTTGCTTCGACGGCAAGTACCCGATCGAACTGCCCGAGGAATCCGCGCTGGGCAAGAACGTCATCGAGCACATGCTCGCCAACGCCGCGCGCGGAGCCGCGCTCGATGATCTGGCACCCGATGAAGTGCCGATCGTGCGCTGAGCCGGTGCTTCAAAGACGTTTGATTCCGGCGCGAAGCGCCGCCCGGTAGCCTTTATCGCGATGACGGATCCCGGAAAGAGCCCCGGACGAAACCCGGGCAGCCAGGGCATCACCTACGCGGCGGCCGGGGTGGACATTGAAGCCGGTGAGCGCGCCGTCGCGTTGTTCAAGCCGTTGGCCACCAAGGCCACCCGGCCCGAGGTGCGCGGCGGGCTGGGCGGGTTCGCGGGCCTGTTCGCCTTGCGCGGCGACTACCGCGAGCCGGTCCTGGCGGCCTCCACGGACGGCGTCGGCACCAAACTGGCGGTCGCCCAGGCGATGGACAAGCACGACACCGTCGGCCTCGACCTGGTCGCCATGGTGGTCGATGATCTCGTGGTCTGCGGCGCCGAGCCGCTTTTCCTGCAGGACTACATCGCCGTCGGCCGGACGGTCCCCGAACGCCTGAGCGCGATCGTCAGCGGCATCGCCGAGGGCTGTGTGCGCGCGGGCTGCGCGCTGCTGGGCGGCGAAACCGCCGAACATCCCGGCCTGATGGAGCCCGACCACTACGACATCTCGGCCACCGGCGTCGGGGTCGTCGAGGCCGACGACGTGCTGGGCGCCGACCGCGTCAAACCCGGCGACGTCATCATCGCGATGGGCTCCTCCGGCCTGCATTCCAACGGCTACTCGCTGGCCCGCAGCGTCCTGCTCGAGATCGACCGGATGAACCTGGCCGGCTACGTCGAGGAGTTCGGCCGCACCCTCGGTGAAGAGCTGCTGGAACCGACCCGGATCTACGCCAAAGACTGCCTGGCGCTGACGGCCGAGACCCATGTCCGGACGTTCTGCCACGTCACCGGCGGCGGGCTGGCCGGCAACCTGCAACGCGTGATCCCGCCTGGGCTGGTCGCCGAGGTCGACCGCGGCACCTGGACGCCCGCGCCGGTGTTCGCGATGATCGCCCAGCGCGGCCGGGTGGCCCGCGAGGAGATGGAGAAGACGTTCAACATGGGCGTCGGCATGATCGCGGTCGTCGCTCCCGAAGATCAAGACCGCGCGCTGGCCATCCTGACCGCGCGGCATCTGAGCTGCTGGGTGCTGGGCACCGTCGGCAAAGGCGGAAAAGACGGCCCGCGGGCCACACTGGTCGGGCAACACCCGAGGTTCTGACAGAAACTGTGCCGACGCTCAGCGCATCGGCACAGTGGTGGTGAGAGGTTCAGCGACGCCAGTCGTCGTGGTCGTCCCAAGATTCGTCTTGGCCGTCGTCGCCGGGTTCGTCGGCGGTCGAGCCCGACAGCTCCTGCTGTAGCCGCTGGAAATCGGTCTGCGGAGAACTGTATTTGAGTTCTCGTGCAACCTTGGTCTGCTTTGCCTTAGCCCGGCCGCGGCCCATGGGGGAACCCCCTCGCGCAATAACGGAGCGGCCTAACGAGTAGGCGGCTCCGATCTCTTGGTGTCGTTATTGTCCTGCCGACAGTTTACCGTGCCTCACGGTCGGGTGTCGGTGACCCCTGGCCGCTGTGGCGGACCTCATCGAGGATTATCCCGCACCGCCCCGCAACCGTTCAACGGCTCGCCGTCCCGCGCCGACGTGTTCGGTGGCGGGCAGGGAATCGGCGTCGATTGCCGCGGCGACGTCGCCCTGCGGGCCGGTCGTCAGTTGCGTGTCCGCGGGCAGGCCGCGCTTGACGAGCGCCAGTGCCACCGGCCCGAGGTCGACGTGCTCGACCACGGTTCCGAGCCGTCCGACGGCGCGACCGCCGGCGAGCACTGAGTCTCCGGTCGAGGGTCGCTCTACCGAGCCGTCGAGGTGCAACAACACCAGCATCCGCGGCGGTTTGCCCAGGTTGTGCACCCGCGCGACGGTCTCCTGCCCGCGATAGCAGCCCTTGTCCAGGTGTACGGCCCCCTCGCCGGGACCGCCGATCCACCCCACCTCGTGCGGGATCGTGCGCTCGTCGGTGTCGACACCGAGTCGCGGCCGCAGCGCCGCCACCCGGTGCGCCTCGTAGGCCCATACCCCGGCCGAGCGCACGCCGGCCCGCGTCAGGCGGTCGCGCCAGCCGGCGGCCTCGCCGCGCGGAACCAGCACGTCCAGTTCGATCTGGCCGGCGTGGGCGCCCGGCATCCGTCGCGCGAAGCCGCCGCCGGGGAGCGGAACGGCGGTCGACTCGGCGGGCAAAGCGTCCACGCCCAGCGTGTCGAGCGCAGCCCGCTCGGCCAGCTGTGGGCCCAGTAGCGACAACACCGCCAGATCCGCGCCGCTCGGGGTGACCTCGGACCAGAACACCATCTTGCGCAGGTATTCCAGCAGCGGCTCACCCCGCCACGGTTCGGTGTCGAGGTAGGTCGTGCCGCCCAGCTCCGTCTGAATCCAGTGGTCCTCGACGCGCCCCTGGCCGTCGAGGCTGAGGTTTTGCGTGCTGGCGCCCTCGGGGAGTTCGCTGACGTGCTGGCTGGAGATGGTGTGCAGCCAGGTCTGCCGGTCTTTGCCGGTCAGGGTGAGGACCGCGCGGTGCGAGCGGTCGACCAACACCGCGTCGGTCTCGGCCGCCCGCTGCTCGCCCAGCGGATCGCCGTAATGCCAGACCGCGCCGGCGTCGGGTCCGGGGTCGGGTGCGGGGACGGCGTTCACCCCTCAAACTCTACGGACCCTCGCGGCTAGGCTTACCCTTCATGGCCGACCAGACGGGTGTGATCCTCACGCTGGACGGCGAGGCCCACCCGCCGGGGGCGCCGCTGCTGCACGCCGACGACCTGGCCGCGGTTCGCGGCGACGGAATCTTCGAGACGCTGCTGGTGCGCGACGGCCGTGCCTGCCTGGTGGGCTCCCATCTGCAGCGCCTGACGCAGTCCGCCAAGATGATGGACCTGCCTGAGCCGGACCTCGCCGCCTGGCGCAGTGCCATCGACGAGGCGGCGCGCCGGTGGGCCGCGGGCACCTCCGACGAAGGTGCAATGCGCCTGATCTACACGCGCGGCCGCGAGAGCGGATCGCCTCCGACCGCCTACGTGATGGTGAACCCCGTCCCCGAAAGGGTGACCGCGGTTCGCCGCGACGGGCTGTCCGCGATGACGCTGGATCGCGGGCTGCCGGCCCGCGGGGCCGACGCCATGCCGTGGCTGCTGGCCGGGGCCAAGACGCTGTCGTACGCGGTCAACATGGCCGCCCTGCGGCACGCCGCGCGGCAGAACGCCGGCGACGTCATCTTCATCAGCTCCGACGGCTACATCCTGGAAGGCCCGCGCTCGACGGTCGTCATCGCCGCCGAACCGGGCGCGGACGGGAGCCCGTGCCTGCTGACACCGCCGCCCTGGTATCCGATCCTGCGGGGCACCACGCAACAGGCGCTCTTCGAGGTGGCCCGGGCCAAGGGCTACGACTGCGACTACCGGGCGCTGCGGGTCGCGGACCTGCATGCCGCCCAAGGCATTTGGCTGGTGTCGAGCATGACCCTGGCGGCTCGGGTGCACACGCTTGATGGCCGGCGACTGCTCCGGTCCCCGATCGCCACCGAATTCGCCGAGCTGGTCGACGCGGCCATCGTCAGCGATCGCTGAGCGCTGAATTCTGTTGTCGGCTCGCGCAATGCCAGGTACGGTCGGCCGTACACAGGAAAGGAGGTGGTCCGCGAAATTGATAGCTTCATGGACATGTGAGGTGGCTACCCGCTAGCTGCATTGGCTCGGAAGAGTCGGCGATCAACGCGCGCTGGCGAATTCCCCGTAGCCACCCGGCCCCCGAGCTTCCGGTCAGTCCAACCAGGAGCTTTGCTCGGGGGCCGCTCCATGTCCGGGGTGCGCTACTGCGACACCCTTGCCGTGATCTGCTCGGCAATCTTTCCGGCTTGACCGGTCTCGGCGTCCGGCCCGCACACCAGCACGTCGATCACCACATCGGATACTGCCCGCAGCGCGTGGTGGCAGGCCCTGGTGCCTTCGGTTTGCGTCCGCCCTTGGGCGATCCTGGGCGGGGCGCCCGCGACATCCTCGAACTTCCAGCCGGTGTCCTTGCCGTTGAAGCTCAGCGTGACCGCTTGTCCCGCGCAGGCCTTCCATTTGTCCGCGGACGTCTGCACGAAGGCGGCCGCCTTGTCGGCCGACGGGAACGCCACCACGGATTCGAAGACGCGGTGGGTCGGCTCTTCTCCGGGCGTGTGCACGGCCTGGGCGGCCACCGCGATGTAACCGCTCGCCTGATACGCGGCTTCGGCGATGGGCTCGTAGGCGCCGATGCAGTCCGGGTTGGACAGCGTCCACTTGGGATTGCGCATCCCGTCGGTTTTGTCGGAGACGACCATATTGGGGTCTGCGACGACGGCGCCCACCTCCGGTGGTCCCAGTAGGAACGAGCCCAGCTTCGTGGCATTGGCGGTGAAATTGGAATTCGCCGGTGGCGCAGCGGAATTCGGGGCGGCAGCGGAATTTGGGTTCGATGCCGGCTTGGCGGCGGGTTTGCTTTTGCCGCCCTGACTCATGAGAACCACCACCACCGCGATGACGGCGATCACCACCACTGCGGCGGCACCGATGACGATCAGCCGGGTATTGGCCCCGCCGCCCTTCGCCGCGCCGCTGCCGACCGCAGCGGTTGACGGTTGGGTCGTTTCCGCGACGGGCTGGGGACCGGTGCCGGCTTGGGGCGTCGCGGTCGGCGTGTTGGCATCCGACGCGGGCGCACCGTCTTTCGCCTCGATTTCGGCCAGCACATTATCGATTTCGGTTCGCGTCCGGTAGGTGACATCGTGCCGCAGCCGCAGCATGCGCAGCAGCTGGGCGATGTCGCCGCGAGCGCTGGGATCGTCACCGTCCTCGTCGAACCCTTGTCGGAGCTCAACCAACAGCTGCAGCTGCTGCTGGGGGCTGAGCTCCTTTTCGGCGAGGGTGTTGCCCAACCGCGTTATGTAGCCGAACGGCACCGGCGGCTCCTCGGGCAGCGGGTCGGGCAATGGCTGGGGCTTGGCCTGCAGCGAGTGCACTGCGGTGACCAACTGGATGCCGGCGTCCACGGTGGGGTTCCGGTAGTCGATGATCTGCAACGAGGCAAGCGGATTCACGCGCATGCTGTCGATATCGCCGATCCGCACCGGCAGGATCGGCCGGTTGAGGGCCTGTGCGTAGCGCAGCTCGGACTGACTGGGCTTTGACTGCAGCCAGTTGTTCGACAGCGCAACGACGAACACGTCGCAGGAGCGGATCTGCTCGAGGATCCTGTTCCACCACGAGTCGCCGCCACCCAGTTCCTGGTCGAACCAAACCTGTTGTTGGGCGCGCCGCAGGGCGGAAGTCAGAGCGTCGACTGTCGACCTGTCCTGGCTCGAGTAGCTGATGAACAGCGGCATCGCTGTCTCCTAGCGTGAGGCGGAGCGAACGACTGGGGCAGAAAGCCTGCATGCGGCTATTTCACATGCGCGGATACCGTATCAGTGTTGGGCCCTAAAGGGATGCGCAAACATTCACTGTCATTTTGGCGCGGGGGCCTCCGGCAGTTCGGTGTATCGGCGCGCGAACTCCTCACCGGGAACCGGCCATTGCTCGCCGTTGGATCCCCGCACGACCCAGTCGCCCTCGGCCGCCGTTGCGGCGCCCTCCAGGGTGTTGACCGTCTCGCCGGCTTGGGCCGGTCGCGCTTGAACCCTGCCCTTGCGCCGCCACCGGCCGTCGCCGGCCGGTTCGTAGGTGTCCCGGAAGATGTCGTCACGCACCGACCACACCTTTCCGTCGTCCTGCACTGCCCAATCGCCCGCGTCCGCACGCATGGTGTGCCCCGAGTCCGATGTCCAGGTCCACGGCGTGTCTCGTTGTTCGGCGGTCACCGTCCCCGACCGGGTGAAGTTCTGCCACAGTGGGCGTGACCGGTAGCCGAGTTGCCGCACGCTCCACAGCGTGGCCGCCAGGCTGCGCACGGCCGCGGTGAGTAGCTCCGGCTTGCTTTCCACCACCGACCAGTCGACCAGCTTGTCGTGGACCTTGCGCGAGTCGTCGCGATCGGGCCCGTACTTCCACCCGTTGCGCCGGTAGTAGCGGCACCAGTCCTCGTGTTCCGCCCGCGCCATGCTCATCGCCGAGCGGCGGTCGAAGCCCATCAGGGAGAGCTGTTCCAGGGGTGGCGAATCGGCCATGTCGCGGCCGGACAACTGGGCCGGCGGGGTGCCCCAGGTGTTCCATGTATGGCCCGCGATCTGTTCGACCATCCACAGCGCGTTGCGCACCTGACGTCTATTCGAACCGCGATAAAACTCACTGAGCTCGTCCCACGGCATCGCCGCCGGGGAGCGCGGGGCCTGCGGGTCGATGGTGGCGACGTAGCGCTCGTGAATCAGCCTCGCCGCACGTTCCCACGCGTCCTGAATCAACCCCTCGCGAGTGTCCAGCACCAGCGAGTAGGACTGCAGCGAGCCGACGACCTGGATGGCGTCGTCGGCGATGTTGGTGTTGAGATCCGAGGCGAACACCGGCATGTCGGGAAAGCGGGCGGCAAGCCGGGTGCCGATCGTCGCGGCCAGGGTGTCCACCAAGATCACCGCGCTCGCGGCCGGCTCGGCATCGCCGAGCAATCGGAGCATCGTGGGCACCGTCGGCGCCTCCGGCACCGCATCGATCGTCGGGCCCTCCGACAGGAATCCCGCTTGCTGCCGGTAGAACTCGTGGTCGCGCACGTACTCTTCGGCGTCCCGTTCGACGAGGGTGAGCGCCGGCAACGGCAACGCGCCGGGCGGGGTGAAAAAGTCGCGTTCCAGGGCGCGGCGGGTCAGATCCGCGCAAAGCGCGAGCGTCAATTGCGAAGTGCCGCACACGAATACACGCTTTGTCCGCCCGGTCGCGATGATGCCGTCGAGCAGCCGGCCGGCGGTCACCTCGTACTTGCCGACGACGTCGGCCGCCCAGCGGGTGTCGGACCCGCCGAACTGCTGGGCCCGCCACGCCTTGGCCAACCAGGGGTCGTCGATGCGCACGATGAGCGGCAACCGCTGCTTGTGGTCCAGCTCCGCGAGCCGGCGGCTGATCTGGTCGAGCCACAACAGGTTGATCGCCGGGTCGCGCGCCACCAAGTACAACCGGGAAAGGTGGCGCCACAGCCGCAGCGACACCAGGGTGGCGGGCCTGTTGAAGTCCACCAGCACCACCCGGGCACCTTGCCTGCGGGCCCGCTGGACGCGGTCGTCGCCGGCATTGGTGATGACGACCAAGGTGGTGCGCCGGTCCAGCGTGCGCACGACCGCGCTGATCATCGATTGGCTGTCGTCGTCGATGCCGACGATCGCGGCGACGTGCTCGGCGAGGTTGGCCCGCAAGCGGTCCACCTGGGACCGAAAGACCCCGACCGCGATCCCACCCAGGCCGGTGAAGATCGCCGCCAGCGCCACGATGCGCGCGAGTTCCAGCCCGACCGGGGTGGGGCTCGGGCAGGTGCGCCCGCCCACCGAGAAGTCACTGGTGCTGCCCTTGACCAACTGGGCCGTCGCCATCAGCGGGGTGAAGAAGGCGGGGTGGTTGGCGTCGTGGCACCCCCAGTACGAGGTGAGGCCCAGCACGGCGCTCATGGCGACGAAGACGGCGATCACGGTGAACGAGACGCCCACCACCCGGTGGCTGGCGCTCGACCGGAAGCTCAGCACGCACGCCGCGATCAACACGGCGATGACGATGGCGAGCGTCGGCATCGATCCCGGCCGTCCGAACCATCGCAGCCAGTCGGGCAGCGCGTCGAGGATCGAGGGGACCAACGCCAGCGCGGCCAGATACCCGACCAGCAGTAGGCCAACCCCGGACACGACCCAGCGAACTACCTGCCGGGGTGTACCCATCGGCCGACCTCCCTCACCCGAGCGTCGTCGCGGTGAGGTTATCTCGGCGCGTCGGCTTTCCGGTGACTATCCGGCGAACCGCGACAGCCGCGCCGAAAGATGGGGCACCAGGCCGCCGTCGGCGTCCACCCGCTCCTCGACGTAGGCCAAGTCGCCGCCTTCGACGATGCCGTAGAGCCGCTTGGCGCCACCGACCAGCAATCCCGACCGGCTGCGGGCCAGCGCGTCGGTCACCAGCTCCCACGACGACTGCGTGCGGGGCCGCCCGTAGAACAACTCGATGTACCCGGCCGAATGGGCCAACAACAACTCGATCGCCTGCGACTCGGTGGGATCGTCGTCGGGATCGCTGACGAAGCGCCAGAAGCCCGTCTCACGCAGGCCCGGTTCGCGGTACCCGCCCGCCTCGTCGAGCCGCCAGGACCGGGCTTCCCAATTCAGATAGTCGCCGCCGTCGTGCGAGACCACGATCTGCTGGCCGAACCGGTAATCCCCGTCGGGTCCGCGGCCCTCGCCCTCGCCGCGCCACACCCCGACCAGCGGCAGCAGCGCCAGCAGCGCGTCGTTGAGGTTCGCCCCTTCGCGCAGGTTCGCGGTGTCGGCGGGCACCGGCAGGTCGTCGAAGCCGGGGATGTTGCGGGCCGCGGTCAGCTTGGCGCGTTCGGCGGCGGCCGCGACGGCGCGGTCGCCCGAGCCGCCGGAAACGACTGGATCCTCGGACGTCACGACTCGTCAGTGATGAGTCGGTAGAGGGTGTACAGCGCGAACCATGAGATGACCACGACTGCGACGACCAGCATGATCTCGAAGAAGAGCACCACGGGGACGAGTCTATTCGTCCCGCGGATCCCCGGGGACCGGCCGGTCCGTCAGGCGATCTTGACGTCGACCTCGTGAATGCCGGCACCCGACGGTGCGATCACGGCGTCGCCGTTGCCGACGGGGGACAGCGCGCGCAGTGTCCAGGACCCCGGTGCCGCGAAGAACCGGAAGTCACCGGTGGCCGACGCGACCACCTCGGCCGTGAACTCGTCCGACGCGTCCAGCAGGCGGACGAATGCGCCACCCACCGCCTGACCGTCGCCGTCCACGACCCGACCGGTGATGACCGTTTCCTTCTCCAGATCGACGCTGGCGGGCAACGTCAGTCCTTGCTTCGGTCCAGAGCACATATCAGCTTCCCAACTCGATCGGGGCACCCACCAGGGAGCCGTATTCCGTCCAACTGCCGTCGTAGTTCTTGACGTTTTTATGGCCGAGTAATTCCCGCAGCACGAACCAGGTGTGCGACGAGCGTTCCCCGATTCGGCAGTACGCGATGGTTTCCTTCGTTCCATCCAGGCCGGCGTCGGCGTACAGCTTGGCCAGCTCCTCGTCGGACTTGAAGGTGCCGTCCTCGTTGGCGGCCTTGCTCCACGGAACGTTGATCGCGCCCGGGACGTGCCCCGGCCGCTGGCTTTGCTCCTGGGGCAGGTGCGCCGGCGCGAGGATCTTGCCCGAGAACTCGTCGGGGGAGCGCACGTCGACGAGGTTCTTGACGTTGATGGCCGCGATGACCTCGTCGCGGAAGGCCCGGATGGTGTTGTCCGGCGGGGCCGCGGTGTACGACGTCGCCGGCCGGTTGACCAGGTCAGTGGACAGCGGGCGCCGGTCGAGCTCCCACTTCTTACGGCCGCCGTCGAGCAGCTTGACCTTCTCGTGGCCGTAGAGCTTGAAATACCAGTAGGCGTAGGCGGCGAACCAGTTGTTGTTACCGCCATAGAGGATCACGGTGTCGTCGTTGGCGATGCCGCGGTCCGACAGCAGCTTCGAGAATTGCTGCGCGTCGACGAAGTCACGTTTGACCGGGTCCTGCAAATCGGTGCGCCAGTCCAGCCTGACCGCTCCCGGGATGTGGCCGGTGTCGTACGCGCTGGTGTCCTCGTCCACTTCCACGAAGACGACGTTCTCGGCGTCGAGATTGCTCTGGGCCCAGTCTGCGGAGACCAGGACGTCGGAGCGTGCCATGAATGGATTCCTTTCGGTTGCTGCTGATGAACGGGGCTAGGAGGGGGTCGGTCGCAGGCGCGCGACCAGCGGGTAGAGCTGGCAGCCCAGGCAGATGCCGAAGGCGGCGTTCAGGAAGGCGGCAACCAGCGCGAACGCGGTGGCGATGACCCCGACCAGGAAGGCGCCGGCGGCGAATCCCGCCGCCCCGACGACGGCGAAGATCAAGCCGACGAGTTGGGCGAACTTCAGTGGCGCGACCGGTTCGCGTTCGGTGACCGGCCCTAGCCGGGGCGCAACGACGGTGGCGAACACCCGCCCGTAGGGATGCCGGCGCGGGCCGCCGGCGGCGCCGATCGCAAAGATCACGGCCTGCGCCGCCAGAATGACCGCGGCCGCCAGGGGGCTGGCGGCCGAAACGACGAGGGCGGCGACCAAGACCGCGGTGGTGACCCAGGCCGCGAACCTGGGTCCGCGGACGTCCACGCGGTCCGGCTCGACGGCGGTGTTGTCGCTCGGCACGGGTTTACTCCTAGAAATCTTGTTGCGCGGAAAGGGGGAGGCGCGCCTTGGAAAGCCTCGGTGGGGCTCCGAAGCTGCTCCGAGTGCGCGCGGGGGCGCCGCTACTCAGCAGCTACAGCAACAACAACAACCCGCGATGCGGCACAGATGGACTGTGCGACGCATGGTGAGCATGGGCTCGAGGCGGGCTGACACGTCGGCAAGCTTACCGAATGACGCCGCGCTCAAGCCAACAGCGGCTGCAGCACCGAGCGCAGGTCGGCGGCCTTCGGGACCCCGGAGGCCCGGTATCGCTGTTGCCCGTTGGCGTCGAAGATCAGTGTGGTGGGCAGGGACAGCACCGAAAACCGCCGGGCCGTAGCCGGATCGGCGTCCAGGTCGATCTCGACGTGGGCCACATCGCCCATGTCCTCGCAGAGTTGATGCACCACCCGCCGGACCCGATCGCAGGGCCCGCACCACGCGGCGCTGAAATGCACGATGGTGGGCCCGCTGCGGGAAAGGCCCAGGTCCGTGGTGTCGCGCTCGGCGCTTTGATTAGAGGCGACCTCGCGGACGTGTCCCGAGCGGCGCGTAAGCAACCATCCGGCGAGGCTTGCCACCAGCAAGGCCGCCACGATCGCGACAACGACGGTACTCATGCGCACCACTTCCCCTCATCGCTTCGCTCTGCATCGTCGTCGGCGCGACTCATGACTGCTTAAACCCGTCGAGCGTCAGGGTTACTCCCTGGGTGACGCCTTCGATGATGATGTCGGAGCCGCGAGCGCCCTCCGACGTCGGCGCCACGCCGAACGGGAGCCGCTGATTGGGCAGCCTGGTGCTGAAGGCGCGCAGGACGGCGTCCCGCTTGGCGTCCGGAACGGGTTGGTTGGCGGTGTCGGGCCCGGTGAGGACGCCGGTGGCGGTGACCACGAGCGTCGCGGGGTCGTCGGGGGCGATGGACAGGTCGACCGAGACGCTGACCCGGTGGTCGAAGTCGGCCGATTTGGGGGTGCCGCTGAACACCAGGCCGTGGCTGTCGGAGATGCCCGAGGCGGTGACGCCCCCGGTGGCGGTGTTGGTTTCCTTGGGAGGCGCCTCGACCATCAGGTCGGTGATGCCCATGTAGCGGCCCAGGTGGATCGAGTCGACGATGATGCGGCTCTCCAGCCTGCCCACCGGCAGCTTCGCGTCGGGCCTGATCAGCCAGGACGCATAGCTCAGGTCGACCGTATACATGGTGGCCTCGAGGGTGGCCTTGCCTACCATCGCGTGCTCGATCGCGTTGGCCTTGATCTCCACCTGGCTGTAGTGCCGCCGCAGCGCCTGCGGGATGAAGGGAAAAGCCACGATGGCGACGAACGGGTCGGACCCCAGATTCGCCACCTTGCGCACGCTGGTGGACAGCCGGTATTCGGCGTAGATGCTGGTTCCGTAGTCGACGCCCAGGGCACCGATCACGGTCACGGCCACGGCGACGGCCGCCGCACCGACACCGATCAGCACCTTGCGCATGCGCACATTGTCGCGTAATAGCATGGCCGCCGTGCCGCGGACCGTCCGGTGGCGGGCCTCACAGTGGCGTATACCCTGCACCGAAATGGCAGGTGGCACGTTATCGTTAGATGACCTGGCAACCAACGCGTCGTGGCGTTATCGAAATTGGGAGACGCCTTTCCCACGATTTGGAGGGGCTTTTTGGAGCTTTTACTGCTGACCTCGGAGCTGCATCCCGATCCGGTGCTGCCGTCGTTGTCGTTGCTTCCCCACACCATTCGGACGGCGCCGCCAGAACCGTCGTCGTTGCTGGAGGCCGGAACCGCGGACGCCGTGCTCGTCGACGCGCGCACCGACCTGTCGTCGGCGCGCGGCCTGTGCCGGCTGCTGAGCACGGCGGGCCGGTCGGTCCCCGTCCTGGCGGTGGTGAGCGAAGGCGGCCTGGTCGCCGTGAGCGCCGACTGGGGACTCGACGAGATCCTGCTGCCGAGTACCGGGCCCGCCGAGGTCGACGCGCGGCTGCGGCTGGTGGTCGGCCGCCGCGGCGGCCTGGCCGACCAGGAGAGTGCCGGCAAGGTCAGCCTCGGCGAGCTCGTGATCGATGAGGGCACCTACACCGCGAGGCTGCGGGGCCGCCCGCTCGATCTGACCTACAAAGAGTTCGAGTTGCTCAAGTACCTGGCCCAGCACGCGGGCCGGGTGTTCACCCGGGCGCAACTGCTGCACGAAGTGTGGGGTTACGACTTCTTCGGCGGCACCCGCACGGTCGACGTCCACGTGCGTCGGCTTCGGGCCAAACTCGGCCCGGAGTACGAGGCCTTGATCGGCACGGTGCGCAATGTGGGTTACAAGGCCGTCCGCCCGGCGCGCGGTCGTGCGCCGTTGTCCGGGCCCGATGATGTCGACGCCGTCGACGACGCCGAGGCCGACGCCGAGGATCTGCAACACCCGCTGGGCGACCCGCTGCGCAGTCAGTGAATTCGCCGGAGTGGCGCTCCGCTCTGACCGCCGATGAGCAGCGGGAAGTGCGCGAACTCGTCTCGGCGGCAACCGATTTCGACGGCGTGGCGCCGGTCGGCGAACAGGTGCTGCGCGAACTCGGGCACGACCGCACCGAGCACCTGCTGGTCACCGGCGGCCAATCGGGCCCGATCGACGGCTATCTGAATCTCAGCCCGCCCCGCGACGGCGGCGCGGGCATGGCCGAAATGGTGGTGCGCCCGCAGGCGCGCCGGCGCGGTATCGGTGCGGCGATGGGACGCGCTGCGGTGGCCAGGACCGGCGGGCGCAACCAGTTCTGGGCGCACGGCACCCTGGAGCCCGCCCGGGCGACCGCGTCGGCGCTCGGCCTCGTCGCGGTCCGCGAGCTGGTCCAGATGCGACGATCGCTGCGCGACGCCGGCGACCCCGCGCCGCCCGTCCCCGGGGTGCAGATCCGGACCTACCAAGGGACTTCCGACGACGCCGAGCTGTTGCGGGTCAACAACGCCGCGTTCGCCTACCACCCCGAACAGGGTGGGTGGACCGAAGCCGACTTGGCGGAGCGGCGCAGTGAACCCTGGTTCGATCCGGCCGGCTTGTTCCTGGCGTTCGGCGCCCCCGATGGCGACGAGGCGGGCAGGTTGCTCGGCTTCCACTGGACCAAGGTCCACCTTGACCGACCGGGCCTCGGGGAGGTCTATGTCGTCGGCGTCGACCCCGCGGCGCAGGGCCGGCGCCTGGGGCAGACGCTGACGGCCATCGGGATTCAGTACCTGGCAGGCCGGCTGTCCGGCTCGGCCGAACCGATCGTGATGCTCTACGTGGAGTCCGACAACGTCGCCGCGGTGCGGACTTACCAGCGCCTCGGGTTCACCACCTACAGCGTCGACACCGCGTACGCGCCCGCGCCCGGCTGACGCTAGCCGTGTGGACGCGAAGTGTTCACATTGCATTCATCTCTAGCGACTTCTGTGGGTCTTGTCGCCGCATATTTTCGCGGTGGCTTGGCAACCTTCTTGGGGAAGCGGCCAGCGGCGCCCGCACGCGTCGGGGAATGCGTCAGAAAGCGAGATTGGTGAGGCTCGACAGGCAGGGGAGGGCGCTGGCGAGGGTCGCGCTGGCGCTGGCCGTTTGCAGTGGAGCCCTGACCGCCTGCCACAGCGACGACAACCACAGCGGCGCTTCACCGAGCACCCTCTCGGGACCCACCGGTACGGCGGGGTGCGGCGGGAAGAACGGATTGACGGCGGAGGGCTCGACCGCTCAGCAGAACGCGATGTCGGTGTTCAACCAGGTCTGGGGGCAGTACTGCCCGGGCAAGGGCGTGTCGTACAACCCGACCGGGTCGGGTGCCGGCCGCGAGCAGTTCATCGCGGGCCACGTCGACTTCGCGGGAACGGATTCCCCGCTGGTCGCCGACCAGATCGGCCCGGCTGCCAAGCGCTGTGACGGAAACCCGGCGTGGGACCTGCCGCTCGTCTTCGGCCCGGTCGCGCTGGTGTACAACCTGCCGGGCGTTTCGAACCTGGTTCTCAGCAGTGACGCCCTGGCCAAGGTCTTCAGCGGCCGGATCACGGTCTGGAACGACCCGATACTCGCGGCGCTCAATCCCGGCGTGGCGCTACCCGCTACCAAAGTGGTGCCGATCTACCGGTCGGACTCGTCGGGAACGACCGACAACGTCCAGAAGTATCTGACGGCGGCCGCGCCGCAGAGCTGGACGCGCGGCGTGGGCACCGAGTTCCAGGGCGGCGTCGGTGAAGGGGCCGCGAAGTCGGCCGGCGTGATCCAGGCCGTGCGGTCCACACCCGGTGCCATCGGGTACGTCGAGAAGGGGTTTGCCGACCAGGGCGGTTTGCCGTATGCGCTGATCGATACCGGCAACGGCGTGGTTCCGCTCACCGGCGACACCGCCAACCAGGCCATCCAGGCGGCCAGCTTCGTGGCCGATGGCAACGATCTGGTGCTCGATCTGAACCCGATGTACGCCGCCCAGCAGCCGGGTGCGTACCCGCTGGTGCTGGCCACTTACGAGATCGTCTGCTCGAAGGGCTACGACCCGGGTACCTCCGCGGCGATCAAATCGTTCCTCGGCGTGGCGGCGACCAACGGGCAGCAGGGCCTCGCGTCCGCCGGTTATGTCCCGCTGACCGATAAGGTCAAGGGGCGATTGGTTACCGCGATCAACGCCATGCAGTGACCGGTGGGCGCAATGAGCGACAGCACGACTGTGACGGGATCACAGTGACAGAGTCTTCGGTCCCGAACCCTTCCGCAGCGGGTGCGGGTGCGGTCGTCGCTGCGCCCTTTCCGGAATCGCCCGTCGTGCCGATCAGCCCGTGGGGACGCGCCCAGCCGCGCATGGCGGACCGGATATTCCGTTGGCTCGCCAGGGGTTCGGGCGTTCTGATCGTGGTGCTGATCGCCGCCATCGGCGGATTCTTGTTGTTGCGTGCGATCCCGGCCCTGAAGCGCAACCACGAGAACTTCTTCACCTACGGCGGTAGCTGGGTCACCACCGACACGTCGGCCATGCATTTCGGAATCCCCGATCTGCTGCAGGTGACCGTGTTCGTCTCGGTGTTCGCCTTGGTCCTGGCCATGCCGGTCGCCCTGGGAGTCGCCCTGTTCATGACCCAGTACGCGCCGCGGCGGGTCGCAGGTCCGCTGTCCTATGCGGTGGATCTACTCGCCGCGGTTCCCTCGATCGTCTACGGCGTGTGGGGCCTGTACGTCCTGGCGCCGCAGCTGCGACCGGTCGCCAATTGGCTGAATCACAGCCTCGGTTGGTGTTTCCTGTTCGCCACCGGCAATGCGTCGGTGGCCGGCGGCGGCACCATCTTTACGGGTGGGATCGTGTTGGCGGTGATGATTTTGCCGATCATCACCGCGGTCACCCGGGAAGTGTTCGTCCAGACACCGCACGAGGAGATCGAGGCGGCACTGGCCCTCGGCGCCACCCGTTGGGAAGTGGTCAAGACGACCGTGCTGCCGTTCGGGCGATCCGGATACGTCAGTGGCGCGATGTTGGGCCTGGGCCGCGCCCTGGGCGAGACGGTCGCGCTGCTGATCATCTTGCGGGGCACCCAGGCGGCATTCGGGTGGTCGCTGTTCGACGGCGGCTCGACGTTCGCGACCAAGATCGCCGGTGCGGCAGCGGAATTCGACGACCGGTACGAGGCCGGCGCCTACATCGCCGCGGGGTTGGTCCTGTTCGTGCTCAGCTTCCTGGTCGACACCCTGGCCCGCGGCGCCACGGCCGGGGCCCGCAGCAGCAGGGGCCGCCGATGACCTCGATGCTCGATCGTCCGCTCAAGGCGCGGGCGTTGTCCGATCTCGGCCGGCGCCGCCGGGTCGCAAACAACACCGCGACGGTGTTGGTGACGCTGGCGATGGTGATCGCCGTGATCCCGTTGCTGTTGGTGCTGTGCTCCGTAATCGCCAAGGGGCTCAAGGTGATCGCCTCCACCGCGTGGTGGACGCATTCCCAGGCCGGCATGACGGCATTCGTCGCCGGCGGTGGCGCCTACCACGCGATCGTAGGAACGCTGCTGCAGGGATTGGTGTGCGCCCTCATCTCGGTGCCGATCGGCATCATGGTTGCTATCTATCTGGTCGAATACGGGGGCAGCACACCACTGGGCAGGCTGGCCTCGTTCATGGTCGACATCCTGTCCGGCGTGCCCTCGATCGTGGCGGCGTTGTTCATCTACGCGCTGTGGGTGTCGACGCTGGGACTGCCCCGCTCCCAATTCGCGGTGTCGCTGGCGTTGGTCCTGATGATGCTGCCGGTGATCGTGCGGGCCACCGAGGAGATGCTGCGGATCGTGCCGGTGGATCTGCGGGAGGCCAGCTACGCGCTGGGCATCCCGAAGTGGAAAACCATTGCCAGCGTCGTGATTCCCACCGGGCTGTCCGGCATCATCACCGGAATAATGCTGGCGGTGGCCCGGGTGCTCGGTGAGACGGCGCCCCTGCTGATCCTCGTCGGGTATTCGCAGTCGATGAACTTCGACATCTTCCACGGATTCATGGGATCGTTGCCCGGCATGATGTACGACCAGACAGTCGCGGGCGCGGGCGTCAACCCAGTACCCACGGATCGGTTGTGGGGTGCGGCGCTAACCCTCATTCTGGTCATCGCGGTCATCAATGTCGGGGCCAGGGTGATCGCGAAATTCTATGTCCCCAGGAAGTCGTAGGCAGGAGCACTAGTGGCCAAGCGGTTGGACCTCAAGTCCATCAACATCTACTACGGGTCGTTCAAGGCGGTCGCCGATGTGACGATGTCGATCCTGCCCCGCAGCGTGACCGCGTTCATCGGTTCGTCGGGCTGCGGCAAGACGACCGTGCTGCGCACCTTGAACCGGATGCATGAGGTGATCCCCGGCGCGCGTGTCGAGGGCAGCGTGCTGCTCGACGATCAAGACATCTACGCCCCGGGCGTCGACCCGGTCGGTGTGCGCCGGGCGATCGGGATGGTGTTTCAGCGGCCGAATCCGTTCCCTGCCATGTCGATTCGGGACAACGTCGTCGCCGGCCTGAAGCTGCAAGGGGTACGCAATCGCAAGCTGCTCGACGAGACCGCCGAACAGTCGCTGCGCGGGGCGAACCTCTGGGAAGAGGTCAAGGATCGGTTGGACAGGCCCGGCGGTGGGCTGTCCGGTGGCCAGCAGCAACGCCTGTGCATCGCACGTGCCATCGCCGTTCAACCCGACGTGTTGCTCATGGACGAGCCGTGCTCCGCGCTGGACCCGATCTCGACGCTGGCCATCGAAGAACTGATCAGCGAGTTGAAGCAGGACTACACCATCGTCATCGTGACGCACAACATGCAGCAGGCCGCCCGGGTAAGCGATCAGACCGCGTTCTTCAACCTGGAAGCCACCGGAAAGCCTGGCAAACTCATCGAGGTCGACGACACCGAGAAGATTTTCTCCAACCCGACACAGAAGGCGACGGAGGACTACATCTCCGGGCGCTTCGGCTAGCGCAGCTAGCGCGAAGTCGGTTTAGTTTCGTCCTCGGGAAGATGCCCGGTCGCCTGGAAAATGACGCGCCGAGCCACTTCCACGGCGTGGTCGGCGAAGCGCTCGTAGAAGCGGCCCAGCAACGTCACGTCCACGGCGGCGGCGACACCGTGCTTCCATTCCCGGTCCATCAGCACCGAGAACAAATGCCGATGCAGATCATCCATGGCGTCGTCTTCCTCGCGGATCCGGGCGGCCTTCTCCGGGTCGCGTGACAACACCACCTCTTGGGCGTTGCTGCCCAATTCGACTGCGACCCTGCCCATTTCGGCGAAGTATCCGTTGACCTCTTCGGGCAGCGCGTGCTGGGGATGGCGCCGGCGCGCGATCTTGGCCACGTGCAGCGCCAGCGCGCCCATCCGGTCGATATCCGCGACCATCTGGATGGCACTGACGATGGACCGCAGATCGCCGGCGACCGGTGCCTGCAGCGCCAACAGCACGAACGCGCTTTCCTCGGCCTGGGCGCTCAGCGTCGCAATCTTCTCGTGGTCGGAAATTACCTGTTCGGCCAGCACCAGATCCGCTTGCAGCAGGGCCTGGGTGGCCTGCTCCATGGCGACACCCGCCAGCCCGCACATCTCGCCCAGGCGCTCAGATAACTCAGTGAGCTGCTCGTGGTAGGCCGTCCGCATGCTGCCAAGCCTACGTTCTCGATGCCGGAAACGGGTGACGCGGTAGCGCCAAAATTCTTTACTCGCAGGTGGTGTCGGCCGCGTTGGTCACCGTCAGGTCGTCGGGCAGCTTGGTCGGGGTGTTGCCCGACCCGCGCTCGATCTGCATGCTGATCGACGAGCCGCTGGGCGCGGGAGTGGCGACCGAGTTGAAGTCCGGCCCCAGCACGACCTGGATGACTTGCCCGTAGCCCGACACCCGCTGGACCTTCGCGTTGGCGAACGACGAGGCCACCGTGGCGGCGGCCTGCTCGTTGCCGGGCGAGAACAACACGGTCGTCGTGCTCACCGAACTGGGATAGTCATCCGGCGTCATCACGTTGAAGCCGTTCCGCTTCAGCTGGCTGGTCGCGGTGGCGGCCAACCCGCTCTGCGTGGTCGCGTTGGATACCCGGACCGTGACATCTTGCGGCGCGGTCGTCGTCACCTGCTGGTGCTGCGCCTCCGGGGCCGCGGTGGGACTGGGCGCCTTCTTGGTGGTGGGCGCCTTGGTCGAGCCCGAGCCGGACCCCTGGGCGGACGACTTCCCCAAGTTCAGCGCGTTCTGGTCGTTTTCCTCCGGGAGCGGATCGTCATTGATGATCGCGTCGAAAAGCGCACGCATGTCGGCCATCCGCGGCGGCTCGTCGCCGTTCTGGTCCGTCACACCGGTGGGCACGGTGACAAACGTCATGTGTCCGGCCGCCATGCCCTGCAATGACTGGCCGAGCTGGACCAGATCCTTGGTCTTGACGTTGTCGACGTAGGTGTCGTTGATGACCATGTTGACGACGTTGTTGAGCTTGTTGAGGTCGAGCAAGGTGTCCTCGGAGATCAGCGAGCGCAACAGCGACGAGAGGAATAGCTGTTGGCGCTTGATGCGGCCGTAGTCACCGTTGGTCTCGGTGGTGACCTGGCGGGCCCGCACGTAGTTGAGCGCCGTCGATCCGTCGAGCACTTGGCGTCCGCCGTGCTCGAGGACGGTGCCCAGCTCGTAGTCGTGGATCGGTGTGCTGCTGCATACTTCGATTCCGCCGAGGGCATCGACCATCTTCGCGAAGCCGGCGAAGTCGACGCCGATGAAGTGGTTGATGCTCAGGCCGGACAGCTTCTGAATCTCCTTGACCAGACACTTCGGGCCGCCGAAGGCGAAGGTCGAGTTCAGCTTGGTCTCGGTGTAGACCATCTTCGGACCCCAGGTCTTGGTCTTCTGGTCGTAGAGGGGTCCGTACTTGCCGGTGTCGGGGTTCCACGCCTCGCATTGGATCGGAGTGATCGCGAGGTCGCGGGGGAACGACACCGCCACGACGCGTTTGCGGTTGGCGGGGATGTTGACCAGCATCACGGTGTCCGACCGCGTCCCGCCGGCGTCCTCGGTGTCGCCGGCGCCCATGTTGGCGTTTTCGCCGGAGCGGGAGTCCATCCCGACGATCAAGAAGTCCTCGTCGCCGTACTGGCCGCCGGGGTCGCGGATGTCGCTCGAGTTCGGGTCGAGTGCGTTGATGATGTTGAGGCGGTTGTTCTTCGACGCGCTCCACTGCCACGCCCCGCCGGTCAGGACCAGCGCCAGCACGGCCGAGAACGCCGCCATCGAGCGCGCGGCCAGCAATATCGGGCGCCGCCGCCGCTCGGCCTTCGGCTCGCGGTTCTCGGAACCCGGCTCGGGGGCCGGGCCGCCCTCGGGTTCGTCGGGCTCGAACTCGTCGTAATCCGCGTAGTCGGCGGCCCCGAGGTCGGGGAGCTCCGAAGGGGGGTCGAGCAGATACGCCGGGGCGTCGATCACCTGCGTTTCCTGCAGGTCGATCGGCGGCTCGGACTCGGGCTCGGGAGGCTCGGGGTCGGGCGCGACGCGGTGGCGACTGCGCCGGCTGGTGCTTGGGGCCCCGACTTTCGCGATCAGCTCGGCGACGGTGAGCCCGCCGTCCGTGTGGCACCCGCCCTTTTCGGTCTCGACGGGCGGCTCGACGGGCTCGACGGCCTCGACGGGCTCGTCTGGGGCGGGCTCGGTCAGCCAGCGGTGGACGCTGTGATCGGACGGTGGTTGCGCGAACCGCTCCCACGGGGCGGCTCCCGGCGTCGGCTGCGCGGTGCGCCGATGGCCACGAGTGGCGTCAGTGCCGCCATCGCCCATGTCCTATCGGCCTCCGAATCTCTGATGCAACTCCCATGCGACGCCGGGGCTAGCCATCAGCGCCGCGAGCCGCGCCACCCGTGATCGCGCGGTGTTCTCACGCTCCCGCGGCGGCACGCAACCGACCCCCACCGAAGCGCAATGCAGCAAGGTCCACATCGTACTGAGTTATCGGCGCGGACGCGATTTCGCGCGTGTTAACGCTTAGCCACCCGAGTGCATCACGTCCGCACCCGCGGGCACCGTGCAGTCGTCGGGGTCGGTCAGCCAGCCCTCGGGAAGGGCCACCCGGGCCGGTGAACCCTGCCGGCCACGAGGGCCGCACGCGGCGTCCGGAAACGGGACGGTGCGGTCCAACCGGTCGAGCAGAGTGTCAAGCTCATCCACCGTCGTGACCATCGCCAGTGCCCGCCGCAACTCCGATCCGGCGGGAAAGCCATGCAGGTACCAGGCGACGTGCTTGCGGATGTCGCGCATGCCCTTGTCCTCGCCGAAATGCGCGGCCAGCAGCCGGCCGTGCCGGCGCACGATGTCGGCGACCTCGCCCAGGGTGGGCGGCGTCGGGGCCGGGGTGCCGGTGAACGCGGCCGACAACTCGGCGAAGAGCCAGGGCCGGCCCAGGCAACCGCGACCGATGACCACGCCGTCGCATCCCGTGCTGGCCATCATCGCCAGCGCGTCGCTGGCGTCGTAGATGTCGCCGTTGCCCAGCACCGGGATGGTCCGCACCTGCTGCTTGAGCCGGGCGATCTGGTCCCAGTCGGCGGTGCCCGAGTAGCGCTGCGCCGCCGTGCGGGCGTGCAACGCGACCGCGGCCGCGCCCTCGGCCTCGGCGATGCGGCCGGCGTCCAGGTGGGTGTGGTGCTCGTCGTCGATGCCGACGCGGAACTTCACGGTCACTGGAATACGGCTGCCCTCGGTGGCCCGCACGGCCGCGGCCACGATCTGGCCGAACAGCCGCCGCTTGAACGGCAGCGCGGCCCCGCCGCCACGCTTGGTGACCTTGGGCACCGGGCAGCCGAAGTTCATGTCGATGTGGTCGGCCAGGCCTTCGTCCGCGATCATCCTGGCGGCCGCGTAGGTGGTCGCGGGGTCGACGGTGTAGAGCTGCAGCGAGCGGGGCGACTCGTCGGGCGCGAACGTCGTCATGTGCATCGTGGCCGGATGCCGCTCCACCAGGGCGCGCGCGGTCACCATCTCGCAGACGTACAAGCCGCTGACCGTGCCGACCTTGGATAGCTCCAGCTCACGGCACAGAGTCCGGAATGCGACGTTGGTCACGCCCGCCATGGGGGCCAGCACGACCGGGCTGGCGAGCGTGATCGGACCGATACGCAAGGCGTCTACCGAAGGGTCACCGACGACTCATGGCGAGCTTGCCCGCGGTCTTGTGCAGCTCGTAGGCGGTGGTCTTCTTGCCGGTACGGGCCTCGCGGTCGAGCTGGCGCTGCTTGGACACCTCGAACTTGTCGCAGGACGCCTCGAGTTCCTTGATCAGCACGCCGAGGTCGTCGCGCAATTCGGCCGCCTCGCCGGTGAAGTCCTCGCGCTCGAAGATGCGCCACTTCTTCAGAATCGGCATGACGACGTCATCGAGGTGGATACGCGGGTCGTACACGCCACCCATGGCGATGATCACGGCCTTGCGCCGGAACTCGGGCACCTGGAAGCCGGGCATCTGGAAGTTCCGCAGGATCAGGTGCAGCGCCTTCATCGCCGTGTTGGGGGCGAGCTCGAACGCGGCCTCGCTGACGTCGCGGTAGAAGATCATGTGCAGGTTCTCGTCGGCCGAGATCTTGGCCATCAGCTGCTCGGCGACGGGATCGTTGCAGGCCTTGCCGGTGTTGCGGTGCGAAATCCGGGTCGCCAGTTCCTGGAAACTGACGTACAAGACGGAGTGGGTGAGGGTCTCGGCGAAGTACTCGCCCTGGTGGTTCTGGCCCGGGCTGAAGCCCCGGTTGACCACCTCGAGGCGCAGCAGCTCCAGCTCGACGGGGTCGACCGCGCGAGTCACCACGAGGTAGTCGCGCAGCGCGATGCCGTGCCGGTTCTCCTCGGCGGTCCACCGGTTGACCCACTGGCCCCAGGCGCCGTCCATGCCCATGTTCATCGCGATCTCGCGGTGGTACGACGGCAGGTTGTCCTCGGTGACCAGGTTCTGCACCATCGCCACCTGCGCGACGTCGGACAGCTTGCTCTCCTCGGGGTGCCAGTCCTGTCCGCCGAGCGCGTAGTAGTTCTTGCCGTCCGACCACGGGATGTAGTCGTGCGGGTTCCAGGGCTTGTGCACACTCAGATGCCGGTTCAGGTATTTCTCCACGACCGGCTCGAGTTCATGCAAAAGCTGCAAGTCCGTCAGCTCCGCTGACATGGTCCCTCCAGTTATCTGTGTCTGCGGGTAGCAGTCAATATATCTGTGTCCCCCGGTAGCATCAAGTTCCTCCCCGGCGCGGCACGCCGCAGATTTCGAAGGGCTAACCGCTGCGGGGTGTGCGCGAAACCGCTACTCGGATTTGCCCTGCTCGGCGGGGGGTACGTAGGGCGCCGCCGCGTTGAAGAGCATGTTCACGCAATAGTCGATGAACTGCTTGCGGGTGGCCCCGAGCTGGCCGTTGAGGTAGGCGGTGAACAGGCTCGTCAGCCCGCCCACCAGGCTGGTGGCGATCATCTTCTGCAGCACTGGATCGCCGATGCGCGACAGCTTGCGCTGCAGCAGGTCGATGAAGTTGGGCATCCACTCCGCGCCCGACCGGGTCAGTACCGGCTCCACCGCGGGCGCCAGCAGCAGCACCCGTCCGCGCACGGGATCGTCGACCATGAGCTCGACGAATTGTTCGACGGCCTCGCGCGGCGTCTTCGCCGAAACGAGGGTGTTCATCGCGCGCGCGCAGACGTCATCATAAACGGCGCGCACGAATTCGTCGCGGTCGGAGAAGCTTTCGTAGAAGTAGCGTTCGGTGAGCGCGGCCTTGCGGCACACCGCACGGACCGTCAGCGCGGGGCCGCTGTCGTTGCCGAGCAGCTGCACGCCCGCGGTGATGAGATTGTCGCGGCGCAGGGCGAGGCGGCTCTCTAAGGGGACACCGGTCCAACGACCCCGTCGTTGACCCGTCTGCACATCGCTCCTAAGCTCTAAAGTGACAACGCATGTAGTCAGAATCGCCGATACTTACAGGGATCTAATAGTGACCCAACATACGTCCGCGGCCCGCCGGCTGAACAGCGGCGCCCCCGACGGCGTGGCCGGCGGGTGTCCGGTGTCGCCGCTGGGCTACGCCTCGCCACCGGCCCCGCTCGGCCCTGATTCCTTGACCTGGCGGTACTTCGGGGACTGGCGCGGCATGTTGCAAGGCCCGTGGGCGGGATCCATGCAGAACATGCACCCGCAGCTCGGCGCGGCGGTCATCGACCACTCGACGTTCTTCCGGGAGCGCTGGCCACGCCTGCTGCGCTCGCTGTACCCCATTGGCGGTGTCGTGTTCGACGGCGAGCGCGCCCCGGACACCGGCGCCGAGGTGCGCGACTATCACACCGACATCAAGGGCGTCGACGAACAGGGCCGCCGCTACCACGCGCTGAACCCGGATGTCTTCTACTGGGCGCACGCCACCTTCTTCGTGGGCACAATCCATGTGGCAGAGCGGTTTTGCGGGGGGCTGACCGACGCGCAGCGGCGGCAGCTCTTCGACGAACATGTCGAGTGGTATCGCATGTACGGCATGAGCATGCGGCCGGTTCCGGCGTCCTGGGAAGAGTTCCAGGAGTACTGGGACCACATGTGCCGCAACGTGTTAGAGGACAACTACGCGGCCCGCGCCGTCCTCGATCTGACCGAGCTGGCCAAACCGCCTTTCGCCCAGTGGCTTCCGGATCGGCTATGGGTCGCGCAGCGCAAACTGATGGCGCCGTTCTTCGTCTGGCTGACTGTGGGCCTCTACGACCCGCCGGTGCGCGAGCTGATGGGGTATTCGTGGTCGCGCCGCGACGAATGGCTGCACCGCCGGTTCGGCGATCTCGTTCGCCTCGTCTTTGCCTGCGTGCCAACGCGATACCGCAAACACCCGCGGGCGCGCGCCGGCTGGGATCGCGCGACCGGCCGAATCCCTTGCGACACACCGCTAGTGCACACGCCGGCGCGCAACCTCCCTCCGGCGGACGAGCGCGGCAATCCGAAGCACTACTGCCCGAACGTCTCCTAGCCCACCGCCTTCCGGGCGGATGGCGTTACTCGTGAGCGTGGCTGTGCGACCCTTCGAGGTCGGGCTGGTGCACGTGCTGATGAGTGTGTTCGGTTCCGTCGTCGTGGGTGTGGGCGTGCTCGTGTGTGACGTGGTCGTGCTCGTGCGTGGTGTGCGCGTGTGAGTGCACGACGCCGGCGTGGTCGTGTTCGTGCGCGTGCGGCGCGTCATGGGCGTGCTGTTCGGTCATCGTTTACCTTCCGAGTGTGAAACGGTTTGTCGTTTAGGGGCGTTCGCCGACGACACGGCCTTCAGTGCGCTCTCGCCCCGGTGGTGGGGCGGCACGCCCGGACCAGCATGCTCCGCGTTGCGGACCGCATCGATGACGAGTTGGCGGACGTGGTCGTTCTCCAGGCTGTAGAAGATGGTGGTTCCCTCGCGACGCGTCTGAACCAACCGCGCCATCCGCAACTTGGCCAGGTGCTGGGAAACCGATGGCGCGGGCTTTCCCACGTGTTCGGCCAGTTCGTTGACTGACATCTCGCGGTTGGTCAGCGACCAAAGCACCTGCACTCGGGTGGCGTCGGCGAGCATCCGAAACACCTCGACAACCAGGCTGGCCTGGTCATCGGGCAAGCGGCCTTCGCTATTATCTGCATGCATACGCAGATAATAGCCGCTTCACCCCGGCGGGACGACCGTCGACTGGTGTTGCCCGCCGTTGCGTTCGTTCCAGAACCGGTAAACGTCCACCGCGGCTTCTTCGGGTTGGTAGCGCATCGGCAGCCGACGGCGGTCCCAGGCCTTGGTGAATTCGTCGTAGAAGGTGGCGACTTCGAAGTACTTCCGGTCATCGAGGTAGTACTGCTCGTAGGCCTCGCGCGTGGTGAGGAAGACGACTTCGCGGGGCGAGCAGTAGTACAGCGAGCCCAGGCACATCGGGCACGGGTGGGCCAGCACGTAGATGGTGCTGTCGACCAGGTGCTCGGTGCCGAGTCGCATGCACGCCTCCCGGATAGCCAGAATTTCCGCGTGCGCGGTCGGATCGTGCGTTTGGGCCACCTTGTTGGCGCTCTCGGCGAGGACCTGGCCGTCGTTGACGATCACCGTGGCGAACGGGCGACCGCCCTCGGCGACGTTCTGGCGGGCAAGTTCGATCGTCCGTTGGGCGAAGTCCGTCACAGGTACGCAGAGTAGTCCCGAGCGGGCACGCGATCAGCGCTGTGATAGTAACTAGACTGTCTATATTTTTCGGCTTGGGGACGAGGGAATTTCATGGCGCGGACCGATCGTGATCGTTGGGACTTGGCGACGAGCGTCGGGGCGACGGCGACCATGGTCGCCGCCCAGCGGGCGCTGTCGACCGACGAGAAGTTGATCGACGACCCGTACGCGGCGCCGCTGGTGCGCGCCGTGGGCATCGACGTCTACGTGCGGCTGGTGAACGGCGAGATCCCGGTCGGCACGAAATCCGAGTTCGACCCGCAGCGCATGGCCCGGGCGATGGCCTGCCGCACCAGGTTCTACGACCGGTTCTTCCTCGACGCCGCGCAAAGCGGCGTCAACCAAGTCGTCATCCTCGCGTCGGGACTTGACGCACGCGCGTACCGCCTGCCGTGGCCGGCGGGCACCGTCGTCTACGAGGTCGACATGCCGGAGGTGATCGAGTTCAAGACGTCGACGCTGCGCGACCTCGGCGCCGAGCCGACCGCCGAGCGGCGCACCGTCGCCATCGACCTGCGCGACGACTGGGCCGCGGCGCTGCGGGCGGCCGGCTTCGATCCGAAGGCTCCCGCGGCATGGAGCGCCGAAGGCCTATTGGTATATCTGCCCGACGAGGCGCAGGACGCGCTGTTCGACAACATCACCGCATTGAGCGCCCCCGGCAGCCGCCTGGCTTTCGAATTCGTGCCCGACACAACCATTTTCGCCGACGAGCGGTGGCGCGCACACCACGACCGGATGAGCGAACTCGGCTTTGAGATCGACTTCAACGAACTCGTCTACCACGGCCACCGCAACCACATCCTGGACCATCTGAACCAGCGCGGCTGGCGGACGTCATCGCAAACCACGAAGGAGTTGCATGCGGCCAATGGCTTCGTCTATCCCGACGACGAACTCGCCGAGGCCTTCGGCGACGTGACTTACAGCAGCGCGACGCTCAGCGGCTGAGCAGGTCGTCCTTCAGGCGGTTGGTGAGCATCTCCTGGAACACCGTGCGAGCCGGCTCGTATAGGTCCTGGAAGGTGAGCAGCACCGTGTTCCGGTCGTATTCCGGGATAGATCCCAGCGGAGTCCAGAAGCTGTCGATGTCCATCAGGAAGAACGGTCCCTGCTGGGCCGGCATGGTCCGGCGCAGGTGATAGCTCGCGTCCAGCGCCTGACCTACGCCCGGGCCATAGCGCACGATCATCGACTTGCCCGGCTGCGCTTCGCGGTAGACCGCCGCGCCCTGCCATTCGGTCAGAGTCAGGCCGGCGGGCGCGATGCGCTGCGGGCCGAGCAGCGGCTCGGCGATCCAGTTGCTCCATTCGATGCGGCCGTCGACGCCCTGTGGGACCCGAATTTCGAGGACGTAGCGCAGGCCGAGACGTTCCACCCCGACGATCGGCGAGAACTGCGCGCGGGCGTCGACGACGCGCATCACCAGGTCGAGCAGCGCCTCGAAGTTGCTGTAGGCGGTGGTCTCGATCACCACCGCCTGCGCCTTCATCGACGCGGCGAGGGTGTTGTCGCGGTTGACGTAACGGACGAACCGCTCGGCGGCCGGTTGTGGTTGTCCGCCGGCGCCCATCGCCCAGGCCACGTCCTGCGCCTGGCGTTCGATAGGAAGCAGATCCGCGAGCAGACGCCTGAGCTCCCCGCTCGATGATTCGGTCAGGGAATCCGTTGCTGGGTGACGGATTTCCATGGTTACCAGCGCTACTGGCGCGTTCGGGTAGGCCGCATCGACACTCATCCTGCCGAGCATAGTCATGCCGTCCGGCGGTTAAACCGGGGCATACCGCGTGTCGGCCAGGGCGGTGAGCGTCGGAGATCGGCCTGGGCGCCGCCGGGCATCTCGCGGGTAATAAGCGCTGATCAGTGCCC
>NZ_JCALCI010000006.1:0-176385 GCF_059812245.1 Mycobacterium sp. NGS64
ATCGCTTGACCCGCGACGCCGTTCCGGATACCAATTCGACTCGGCTTCTTGGCAATTGAAGGTGCGCCGCCAGCAGGCGGATGACCGCTTCGTTGGCCTTGCCATCCACCGCTGCCTCCCGGACGTAGATCGTCAGCTCACCGTCGGGGCCGACCTCGACGAGGGGCCCCTTGCGGCTGCCGGGCTTGACCTTGACGACGACGGAGTCGTTCATGCCTCGCAAGGCTACCGGCGCGGACTCGTGTGTTGACTTACGGAGAACGTTCACGCGGTTGTCGGTGGCTGCTGCTATTTCTTAAGCAGCAACAGATTGGAGTCGGGATGGACAGCGCAGCTTTGGCCCAGCGCGGCGAACGGTTCCGCCAGCTACACGACAGTGACGAGATGCTGGTGCTCCCCAACCCCTGGGACGTCGGCACCGCACGGTTATTCGCCAATCTCGGATTTCAGGGACTGGCGACTACCAGTGCGGGACTGGCGTTTTCGTTGGGTCGGCGCGATGGCGATGGCGCGGTCAGCAGGAGCGAAACCCTCGAGCATGTGCGCAACATCGTCGACGCGACATCGTTGCCGGTGACCGCGGATTTAGAGAACGGCTTCGGAGCGTCGCCCGAGACCGTGGCAGAGACGGTGCGTCTCGCGGGCCAGGTCGGCCTGGCGGGAGCCTCGATCGAAGACGCAACGTACCGGCCTGAGGACCCGATCTTCAACCGCAAACTGGCGATCGAACGGATCCAGGCCGCCGTGGAGGCCGCGCGGTCGCTGCCGTTCCCCTTTACCCTGACGGCTCGCTGCGAGAACTTCATCCGTGGCCGACCCGACCTCGAAGACACGCTGTCACGGCTTCAGGCCTTCGAAGCCGCCGGCGCCGACGTGCTTTACGCGCCCGGCATTCCCGACGAAGCGGCCCTTCGCCTCGCGTGCAGCAGCGTGTCCAAGCCGCTCAACTACGTTGCCGGGATCGGGCCGACCCGTTTCACCGTCGCCGAGCTCAAGGAATTCGGGGTGCGCAGGGTGACTATCGGCACCTCGTTTTGCCGTGCCGCCCTGACCGCCGTCGTCCGTGCCGCGCGTGAGGTGCTCGACAGCGGGTCGTTCAACTATCTCGATGGCGTGTACAGCGTGGGCGAGTTCAACGCTCTCATCGATCCCCACGCGGGCGACCGCTGACGTCGCCGGTGTCACGAGTTGCCGCTGCGCGCGCGCCACCATCGCCACCAGATTGACGGATGCCCAAGGAGCGTCGGCAGGATCGCGAGAGGATCGAAATAGGTGACCCGTTCAATCGCCTTGCCGTCGTGTAGCACGAGCCGGTTCACGCTGGGCCATTCGATGATTCGGCCGCCAACCCGGGCATGGAGCCGGAACTCAATGAACAAGAGGTCGCCGTCTGCGCACCATCGGTCGACGCGAGCGCGCAAATCTGGAAGGCAGCGCCAGATGCGTCGGAACTCTCGTTGTGCGGCCTCGATCCCGACCATCGGGCCTGCGAGTGGTTGCACGAGGACCACGTTGGTGTGCAGGAGCTCCGGCAGCCGTTGTGGCGACGGGTCGCGCCAGAAGTCGGCGAACTTGGTGACGAACTCTTCAGGGGCGGAGCGCTTCTTCACTCCCCCACGATGTCGACCGGTGTGCTGCCATCTCGACGCGTGACAGTGCCAAGAACCGCCAACCCGAAATGCTGATCAGCCGGCCGGCGGCACCAGCGGAGGACGGCAGGCGTTGGCGGTCGGATCCCACCACCAGCCGTTGTCGCACGCCAGCGGTTGCGGCCCGACGCCGAGTGGCCGACACACGTTTGCCGTCGGGTCCCACCACTGGCCGGCATCGCACGCCAAGGGTTGCGGCCCGACGCCGACTGGCCGGCACACGTTAGCCGTCGGGTCCCACCATTGGCCGGGGTCGCATGCAAGAGGTAGCGGCGCCCCGGCGGATCGACACATGTTGGCCTTCGCGTCCCACCACTCGCCGTCGGCGCATTGGGCCGAACTCACCGCCGGCATCGCGATCGTCACCGCGGCCATCGAGCCCAGTGCCACCGTCACAGCGGCTAATGCACGGCGAATCGATGTCATCATTGCGAGCCTCCCCCTATGTCGGCATACACCTCATCGAACCGACGCCGGGCATCGAGGTCAAGGGCCGTCCGGCGCGGCTAGCGTGGATGCAGTGACCGTTGCTAGCGAACACTCGGATGACCAAGCCGCCATACGACAGCGAACCGGCCGGCTCGCCGGCGCGATCCGCGCCGCGGACCTCGAAAGCGTGATGTCGATCTACGCACCCGACGTCGTGTCGTTCGACCTCGAACCGCCCCTGCGACACGTGGGGGCGGAAGCCAAACGGCGAAACTGGGAGCGCGTGTTCGCGGCATACGAGCACCCGCTCGGCTACGAGATTCGCGACCTCACCATCACGGTCGCCGGTGACGTGGCATTCGCGCACAGCCTGAATCGGCTCAGCGGCACGCTGAAGAGCGGGACGACGAGCCCCGGCTTCTGGGTCAGGGCGACGACGTGCTTCCGCAAACTCGATGGCGACTGGCTCATCGCGCACGACCACGTGTCGGTGCCTCTGGAGGTGGCGAGCGGCGCAGCGCTGCTGAACCTGGAGCCGTGAGCCCCAATTGGCAGTGGTTGGCAGTTCCTTGCGTACACCTGGCAGCGGCCCTGAGGTGCGATGACACATAAGGGTCGGGACGAAACGCGTCAGGAGGAACAACCGACATGCCACAGCTCGCACTTCGCCAGGCCACCATCGAATACCGGGAATTCGGACCGCAGGATTCGCCGCACCCGCCTGTGCTGTTCGTCCACGGCATCCTGGTCGACGGGCAACTGTGGCGAGACGTCGCCGACGGCCTGGCGCGCCGGGGGTTCCGCTGCATCGTCCCGACGTGGCCGCTGGGCTCGCACACCATCCCGGTCAAGGACGCCACCGCGCTATCGCTGCCCGGCGTCGCGGAGATGGTCAACGACGCGCTCGTCGCCCTCGACCTCTCCGACGTGACCCTGGTCGGCAGCGACACCGGAGGTGGGATATGCCAACTGGTCGTCGACGCTCACCCGGACCGGATCGGCCGTCTCGTGCTCACCAACTGCGACGCCTTCGACAAGTGCCCACCCTTCCCCTTCGACGTCGCGTTCGCGGTGCTCCGCGGCCCGGCCTCGATCAAGGCGCTGGCCCAACCGCTGCGATTCCGCGCCGTGCGCCAGTCGCTCTTCGGGTTCGGCCTGCTCGTCAGCAAAGCCGATCCGGACCTCACCTTGGCGTGGGTGCAACCCTGCCTCGACGACTCGCGCATCCGCCGCGATCTCGCGGCGCTGCTGCGGCGGGTGGCCGGCTTCGATCTCACCGACGTGGCCACCCGCCTCCCCCGGTTCACCAAGCCCGTCACGCTGGTATGGGGCCAACGGGACCGCTGCTTCACCCCGGGCCTGGGCCGGCGGCTCTCCGGGTTGTTCAGCAACGCGAAACTGATCGAGGTGCCCGACGCGAAAACATTTGTCGCCCTTGATCAGCCGGATGCGGTCGTCGACGCGATAGCGACGATCACGGCGGTGAGCGCGTAGCGCCGTTCGCCGGGGCGCCGACGCCCGTTCGCCGGCCCGGTGAACTTCTCCGATAAGCGGCGCGAATTCGCGCGCTGTCTTAGCCTGTCTAATGGATAGTCGTTCCCGCAGGGCGGCGCCGCGAGGTGCGCCGGTGAGCGGAAGGTTGCCGGGAATATGGGCGTCGGTGTCGGGCCTTGGCAACGGCAGCCGCCAAATTCCCCGCATGCCGGTCTATCGGTCTGACGGCGCGGGCGCGGGGATTCACATGGCCGAGCGAGTCGTCGGAAGGCGAGCTGAAGAACAGGCCGTCATCGACTTTCTCGATCGTGTGCCACATGAGGCATGTGCCCTCGTCATCGAGGGCGAGCCCGGTATCGGCAAGACCACCCTGTGGTTGGACGCGGTAGACCGGGCTCGCAGCCGCGGTTTCCGTGCGCTGAGCTGTCGCGCGGCCTCCGCCGAATCCGTGTTGGCCTACACGGTGTTGGCCGATCTGCTCAGCGATGTCGACGATTCGATATTGGCCGACCTGCCTGTCCCACAGCAGGAAGCGTTGGACGGGGCGCTCCTGCGTCGCCGAGTCGAGGCACACGACATCGATCCCGGCGCGGTGGCGGCGGCGTTTGTGACCGTCATTGGCCGGCTCGCCACCGACAATCCGCTGGTACTGGCGATCGACGACTTGCAGTGGGTCGACGCGTCCAGCGCGAGCGTGGTGTCGTATGCCGCACGGCGGCTTCCGCCCGGGGCGGCCATGGTGTGCACGACGCGTACCGAAGAGGCGGCGGCGCGGCTGCAGTTGCCCAGCCCCGATGGAGTGCAGCGAATCCGGCTGCGGCCGTTGACGGTCGGTGAATTGCATCAGGTTATGTTTCTTCGGCTCGGTCGCTCGGTCACCCGCCCTGCCTTATTGCGTATCCACGAGATCGCAGGCGGCAACCCCTTTTTCGCGCTGGAGCTGGCCCGAGAACTCGGCGCCCAGCGCGGCCCCGCGTTGAGCCTGCCGAGCAGCCTCAATGAGGTGGTCCGTTCGAGAATCGGCCGGGTCGGTGCCGAGGACGTCCTGCTTGCGATGGCCAGCCTGCCCGATCCGACGGTGCCGATGGTGGCCCGCGCCACGGACATGACACCGGATCAGGTGGCCGAGTTGCTCGGTGAAGCCGAGATTCAAGCCGTGGTGGCCATCGAAGGAAACCAGCTCCGCTTCACGCATCCGATCCTGGCGCACGGCGTCTACAGTGGCGCGTCCTCACGTCGTCGCCGCGAGATGCACCGGCGTCTGGCCGAACTCGTCGACGAGCCTGAGTTGCGCGCCCGCCACCTTGCCCTGTCGGACGCGACCGGTGAACCGCAAACGATCGAAGCGCTCGACGGCGCGGCGGACCTGGCGCGCAGCCGCGGAGCCCCCGCCGCCGCGGCCGAGCTGCTGGAGCTGGCGATCGGCCTCGGCGGGGATTCTCCTGAGCGTCGAATCCAGTTGGCCGCTTACCATTTCACCGCCGGCGACGCCGAGCGTGCCCGGGCCGTGCTGGAACAGACTGTCGATCGGCCAGCACCCCGCCCCGTGCGGGCGGCGGCGTTGCGATTGCTTGGGCAATGGAGCCTGCTCGACGGCAGTTCGCGCGAGGCTGCCGAACTACTCGACCGCGCCCTCGACGACGCGGGGAACGACCTCGCGTTGCGGACCCTGATATTGGTCCCGCTGTCGTTCGCGCTACTCAACATCGGCCAGCGCGACCGCGCCGCACGATGCGTCGACGACGCCGTGGACAGTGCCGAGTCGCATGGCCAGCCCGACCTTCTCAGCCAGGCGCTGGGCATGCAGGTGATGGTGCGGTACCTGCTTGGCGCCGGCCTCGACGAGTCCCGCCTGCAACGCGCCCTGGAGTTGGAGGATTACCAAACCCCAGTGTCGGCGCAGCAGAGTCCACGGATGCAGAAGGCGATACTGCTCGCCGGGACAGGTCGCCTCGACGAGGCACGGCCCGAATTGCACGCCATCAGGCGTAGCCACATCGAGCGCGGCGAGGAAAGCGATCTGCTGGTGTTCGCGTTCCACAGCGGTCTCAACGAGATTTGGCGCGGCGACTTCGCCGCGGCAACGCTGATCGCGAACGACGCCATGGAGCGCGCGTTACAGCTGGGCCGGGACCTACCGCTAGCGGTAGCCCTCATGCTGCGGGCCGCGATCTTGGCGTATACGGGTGCGGAGGACGAGGCGCGGCGCGACGCCGCCCAGGCGCTCGCCGTCGGCGCGCGGTGTGATTCCCCCGGCTTGGTGACGGTGTGGCCGATCACAATCCTGGGGTTCCTCGACGTCTCCGTCGGTGACTACGACGCCGCGCTGAAAACACTTGAGCCCCTGTTGGATAACTTCAAAGAGGCGCCGGAGGGCACTGAGATCTTCGTCGCGCCATTTCTTCCCGACGCCATCGAGGCGTTGACCGGTCTGGGACGCTTCGATGACGCCGAGCCGTTGGTCCAAGCCCTCGAGCGCAACGGCCGGCGGTTGGATCGCCCATGGATGCTGGCCACCGGCACGCGCGGGCGGGCCATGTTGGCGGCGGGGCGCGGCGATGTGCGGGCGGCCACCGCGGCCACCAAACAGGCCATGGCCGAGCACGACCGGCTGCCGATGCCATTCGAACGTGCGCGCACGCAATTGCTGCTGGGTCAACTGCAACGTCGACAACGGCGTCGCGACGCCGCTGCCGTGACCCTGCACGAGGTGTTACAGACATTTCGCCGACTCGGCACTTCGGCGTGGGCCGCCCGCGCCGAAGCCGAACTGGCACGCGGCGTCGAGGGCAGGCGGCGCGGGCAGGGATTGACCGCGACCGAAGGGCGTGTCGCCGAGTTGGCCGCTTCGGGCATGATCAACCGCGACATCGCCGCCGCGCTGTTCGTCAGTGCCAAGACGGTGGAAGTCAACCTCGGTCGCGTCTACCGCAAACTCAACATCCACTCGCGCGCGGAGCTCTACCAAGCATTGCAAGCGTGGAAATCAGATTTTCCCGATGATCAGCGATGAGTTCCGCGCATGCCGGCAGTCATACCTGTGAGATCGGAGTAATCGAGAGCGCCAAGAAAGAGGTTGGATCCCATGCCATCCACCAGCAGGGCACTACCACCAATCGTCGACCAGCGGACCTGGCGCGCGGCACTCGACGACCTGCGCAAGCGGGAGAAGGCGGCCACCCGGGAGCTGGATGCGATCGCCGCCCAACGGCGCCGGCTGCCCATGGTCCAATTGCCCGACTACACCCTGATCGGGGCCGACGGACCCATCCGCCTGGCCGAGGTGTTCGACGGCCGGTCGCAGCTCATCGTCTACCACCACATGTGGTCCGACGGCGCGGAGTGGCAGTGCGGTGGGTGCACGGGCTTCACGTCGCAGTTCACCCGGTTGGAGTTCCTCGACAACTACGACGCCCGCTTCGTCATCGTCACCAACGGACCGATCGAGGAGGCACTCGCCTATAAGCGCAAGGTCGGTAACCGGATGGAATGGTATTCGTCGGCGGAGAGCTCGTTCGGCGCCGACATGGACGCCCCGCCGGGCGGGGGCTTCGGGGTCAACGTGTTCCTGCGCGACGGCGACACCGTGTACCGCACCTGGCATACGAACGGGCGGGGCACCGAGCAGCTCAGCCACTCGTTCGGGCTGATCGACATCCTGCCGTGGGGCCGGCAGGAGGAATGGCTCGATTCGCCCGCAGGCTGGCCCTCCCGGCCGACATACTCGGGTTGGCTCGACTCCCCCGATATCGCCGCGGCCTATGGACCCGAGGACAACGCATGACCACGACCACCGAACGCTACGTCGTCACCCGCACCATCGCCGCGAGGCCGGACCAGATTTTCACCGTCCTCGCCGACCCCGCCCGCCACTGCAACACCGAGCCCACCGACTGGGTCCGCGACGCGGTGGACACCGGACCGATCACCGGCACGGGACAGATGTTCGCGATGAACATGTTCCTCACCCAGGCCGGCGGTCACTACGTCGTCTACAACCTGGTGAACGTGTTCGACAAGGACCGCGCGATCGGGTGGATTCCGGGCCAGCTCGACGAGGCGGGCAACCACAATCCCGGCGGCTGGTCCTGGCGCTACGACCTCGCACCGAACGGGGACGGCACCGATGTCACCCTCACCTACGACTGGAGCGGTACGCCGCAGGACTTCCGCGAGCGCGTCGGCGAGATGCCGATCTTCGGCGAGGACTACCTCGCCGCGTCGCTGGCGACCCTGGAAAAATCCGTCGCGAATTGACAATCGTCGTACAGCCCTCGGGTACGTCAAAGCGGCGTCTACAAAACCCATTTCCTTGTCGGGGCGCCGAATGAAGACGACGGGATCGAATTCCGCGGTTTTCGGTTAGACCAGGTGTTTTGTGCGCGCATTCGCGCGAAAACGGCAGTCCCGAATTGGTCTCCCCAATTCGCGCCATCCGGTTTACTTTGGTAGAAATCCAAGCCAGACTTCAGCGACGTCGGTCGCGGAATGCACCAATCGGGAAGGCGCGCATGAGTTGGTTAGCGGCGTCGTGGAGACGGCCTGACCACTTCGACTGGCTGACCGGTTACCTGCAGGCTCACGGCCTGAGCACCCCCACCCGCCGCATCATGGCGGGGGTTTCGGCATCGCTGGCCTTGTGGCCGGCAAACGTCCTGTGGGGAGTGCCCCCGTATTTGCCGGGCCTTTCGCTGGCGGTGTCGGTGTTGGCCGGATTGATCGGGCTGTTCATGGCGGCGCTTTGGCTGACGCGCTGGCCCACGCGCCGGCAATCGATCTTTTTCGCGATGATGGGCAGCGCCAGCATCGTGACCGGCTGCGTGACGCAGACCCAGCCGATGGTCGCGCTGATGGCATGCTCGGCCTTGGCCGTGTCGGGCGGATACCTCGCGTTTTTCCACACCGCCCGATATATGGTCGTGAATTTCCTGCTGGCCGGCGCGGCGGGCGGTGTCGAGGTGGCCCGCCTGGTCATGGCCGGTGAGACAACGCTGGCCCTCACTGGCTACTTTCTGGTGCTCGAACTCAACGTGGTGGTCCCCTTCGCTATCCATATCGTCGTCCGGGCGCTGGGTGTAGATCTGTTACGCGCCGACCGAGACCCGCTCACCGGTCTGCTGAATCGGCGCGCCTGCGATCGCGCCATCATCGGCCGGATGCTTGCCGGCCACGACCACATGTTCCTGGCGGTGGCGATGGTCGACCTCGACCACTTCAAAGCGGTCAACGACAGCAGAGGACATGCCGCGGGCGACGAGGCGCTTGTCGCGGCGGCCCGCGCGATAACCGCCGCGTGCCAAGAGAGCGCGGTCGTCGGCCGTGTCGGCGGAGAAGAGTTTTTGATCGCGGACGTTGTCGCGACACAACGACCACGGGGATGGGGGCATAAGTTCTGCAATGCGGTCGCGGCGATTCCCGCCTCGGTAACGGCCAGCGTGGGGACCGCCACCCTGCCGCTGCGCAACGTGGGCTGCGACGACGTGGAACAAGCGCTGCGGCAACTGGTCGCCGATGCCGATACCGCTATGTACGAAGCCAAGAGATGCGGCGGAAACCAAGCTCGACACCACCGCTCCCCCGCGCCGGCGGCGATGTCCTGACGGCAGAGCCCCAGCCGCCGCCCGAAAGTTAGATGGAGCGCCAAACGGCGCGCGCTGTCTTAGCCTGTCTAAGGACAAAGGTGCATGCGACGGCGGGCGCGCCCGGGCGTGGGGATTGGACATGGCAGAGCAGGTCGTCGGACGGCGAGCTGAAGAACAAGTCGTTACCGAATTTCTCGATCGTGTGCCGCATGAGACATGTGCGCTGGTCATGGAGGGCGAGCCCGGCATCGGCAAGACGACGCTCTGGTTGGACGCGGTAGGCCGCGCCAGCGCGCGTGGGTACCGGGTGTTGAGCTGTCGCGCAGCTCCCGCCGAGTCGGTGTTGGCCTACACGGTGTTGGCCGACCTGCTCGGCGATGTTGACGACTCCATTCGGGCGGACTTGCCCATCCCGCAACAGCAAGCCCTGGACGGCGCGCTGTTGCGCCATCGCATCGAGGCCCACAACATCGATCCTCGAGCGGTGGCGGCGGCCTTTGTCACGGTCATCGACCGGCTCGCCGCCAAAAATTCGGTAATCGTTGCGATCGACGACCTGCAGTGGATGGATATCTCCAGCGCAAATGCGGTGTCCTATGCCGCGCGTCGGCTCCCGGCCGGGGCCGCCTTGCTGTGCACGACGCGCACCGAGCAGGCCGCTTCACGCCTGCAGCTGCTAAGTCCCGATGGGATGCGCCGAATCCGACTGCGGCCCTTGTCGGTTGGCGAACTACATCGCGTCTTACTGCTGCGATTGGGTCGCTCGGTAGCCCGTCCCACGTTGCTGCGCATCCATGAAATCGCCGGGGGGAATCCGTTCTTCGCATTAGAGTTGGCGCGAGAACTCGGCTCGCAGGGTCGCACCTCCCAATTGAGCCTGCCGGGCAGCCTCAATGATCTGGTCGAGTCACGGATTGGCCGGGTCGGCGCCCGAGACGTGTTGCTGGCCATGGCCAGTCTTCCCGATCCGACGGTACCGGTGGTGGCCCGCGCCACTCACTCGACGCCGGATCAGGTGGTCCAGTCGCTTGCAGAGGCCGAGTCGCAGGCGGTGGTTGCCATCGAGGGGCACCAGCTTCGCTTCACCCACCCGATCCTGGCGCACGGGGTCTATAGCGCCGCGCTGCCTCGCCGCCGCCGCGAAATGCACCGCCGCCTGGCCGAACTCGTCGACGAGCCCGAGTTGCGCGCCCGCCATCTCGCCCTGGCCGACACGTCTGGAGAGGCGGAGACCGTGGCCGCCCTCGACGCTGCCGCGGACATCGCCCGCGACAGGGGGGCGCCGGCCGCCGCTGCCGAACTGCTCGAACTCGCCTTCAGCCTCGGGGCCGACGACCCACGTCGCAAGATTCGTTGTGCGACACACTATTTCGACGCGGGTGACCCGGGACGCGCACGGCAGATCCTCGATGCGGTCGTAACGGCGCTCCCGGCTGGCTTGATCCGTGCCGAGGCCCTGCATCAGCTGGGGTTGGTGCGCCTCTACGGCGACGGTTTTCTTGAGGCGGCGGAGTTACTCGAGGCCGCGCTGCTCGACAGCACTGGCGACGCCGGCTTGCGCGGAGGCATTTCGATCAGCTTGTCGTTTGCCCTCCTGAACGCCGGGCGACCCATGGACGCCTATGAGCGTGTTCAGCAGGCCCTCGGTGACGCCGAGCGCCTCGGCGCACGAGTATCGCTGAGCCTCGCCCTCGGGATGCGGGCGATGATCGACTTTATGTTGGGCCGGGGCTTCGACCGGTCCGCAGTGCGTCGCGCCGTCGAGATGCAAGAGCCCACCTCCCGCATTCCTTTGCCATTTCGCCCGCACGTGCAGCTGACACTTCTGCGTGCCTGGACGGGTGAACTCGAGCAGGCGCGTGAGGACCTGGTCGAGCTGGGTCAGCAGTGTCTCGTCCTGGGCGAGGAAGGGGAGCTGATCTTCGTCAGCTTTCAACTTGTTCTCGTTGACATTTGGCTCGGCCGACTCGACAGCGCGGCCAGTACCGTCGACGCGACGATGGAACGGGCGGCACAGCTCGGCGGTGACTTCCCACTGTTCATTGCGCTGATCCTTCGTGGCGCGGTCGCCGCCTATGTCGGCCGCCTCGACGACGCGCGACACGATCTGGGCGAAGCGATCGCAGCCGGCCAGCGTTGCGGCTCAACGCGTTTGGCCGAGTGGCCCGCGACGCTAGCCGGGTTTGTCGAGGTGTCACGTGGTGACTATCAAGCGGCTCTCGATGCGCTCGAACCGCTGATACCGATGGTGCAAAGTTTTCCGGAGGCCAGCGAGATCATTTCGTCGTCTTTCGTGCCCGAGGCGGTCGAGGCCATGATCGGCCTCGGCCGCTTGGGCGAGGCCGAGCCGTTGGTCGAAACCCTCGAGCGCAACGGCCGTCGACTTGATCGCGCATGGACGCTGGCGGTCGGTACGCGCTGCCGCGCGATGCTGCAAGCGGGAAGCGGTGATGTCGCCGCCGGGGTGACAACCGCCGAGCTGGCTATGGCCGAGCATCAGCGACTGACGATGCCATTCGAGCGCGCCCGGACCCAGCTGTTGCTCGGTCAGCTGCAACGCCGCCAGCGGCGCCGGGATGCGACTCCGACCTTGCGCGAGGCGCTCCGGACGTTCCAGCAGCTCGGTACGACGGCATGGGCCGCCCGCGCCGAGGCCGAACTGGCGCGTCGGCCTCCGGGCAGGCGGCGCGAGCAGGGATTGACCGCGACCGAAGCGCGTATCGCGGAGCTGGCCGCCTCGGGCATGATCAACCGCGACATCGCCGCCGCGCTGTTCGTCAGTCCCAAGACGGTCGAGGTCAACCTCAGTCGCGTCTACCGCAAGCTCAACATCCGCTCGCGCGCGGAGCTCTACCAAGCGCTCCAAGTCTGGAGATCAGAATCGGATATGAGTAGGTAAACCCCTGATGTAAGGGGCCGCCATCATCTATAGCGTGGCCGGGGTGGCGAGCACCGACGCGGCGGGAACACACTCATTTCTTGTCGAGTGGTATGGCCCCCGTGCGCCCGCGCACTGGATCGGCGAAACCGCTCAACGCCTCAACGACCACGCCGCGGCAATGTCGGCCCGCGGTGGACTGATCCGATTGCTCATGGCGGTGGCCGTTCCCGCGGACGACTACGCGTTCGGCGTGTTCGCCGCCGATTCTGCCGAGGTAGTCGCGGAAACCTGCGCCGGCGCCGGCGCTCCCCCGGAACGGATCAGTGCCGCCGTGGGCTGGTGGCAAGGGCAGGATTTTCGATCGCCGAGCGAGGCTTAGCGCCTTCCCGGTCCGCCGCGGCGACCCGCCTCTGCCGGGAGCGGTGCGCGTCCCGTCGCCCCGCGCCGACGATTTCCTTGACGGTTGCGAGCAGCCGGTCGGGCCGATCCCGCAGTGCGCGCGCGGCGGCCCGGATGACACGGCGCGTCGTGAAGAGCTGTGACGGGCGGACTTCATGGTTAAGGACGCGAAGCAGCGTCTGTGTGGCTTCGGGATCGGCGGCGATATCCTTCATCAAGCGGGTATTGAACGGCGTCGACGCACCCGGTGCGCCAAAATCACTTGCCATCCAGTGCATTTCATAGCCGTCGTCGTCGCGCCACTGCCACCACCGCTGCATTTCCTCGTCGGGAGTCGTGTAGCCCAGGCCGCCCTCAATGGAATCGGCCAGCCGACGGGCCTGCCGGAACGCGTCGCCGATGCCCTGCCCCGGCGATGGGTCCTTGAAGTGGCCGGCGTCGCCGACGAGGACCCATCCGGGGCCGGCGGCCTCGCGGAAGTATCCGTGCCACTTCGTCACTACCCGGATCGGGCCGACGCGTCGCCCGTCTCCGATCACGTCGGCGAGTTCAGGCCAGGCCTGCAGTCCGGCGGCGAAGTTTGCGTCACGATTCGCGTGGAACTCGGCCTGTTTGGCCATATCGATCCCGATCGCGGCCATGTAGAGATCGCCGTCAGTGGGCCCGGCGAGGAAGGCCAGGTTTCCGCGGCGCCCAAGCCGCGCGTGCCCTTCCCGATCGCGCACCTGCTCGAAATATGCCCAGGCAAACATCTTCCCCGGCTCGGCGACGTGGTATTCGCGGGCCCCGGCCAGCGCGGCGATCGTCGAGTGGCGGCCGTCGGCGCCGACCACCAACCGCCCTTTGATGGGGCCGGCGACCGTGTCCACCCCCGTGACGCGCCCGCCTTCGGTGATGAGGTTCGTGACGCGCAGGCCAGTGCGGACGTCGGCGCCGGCCGCAGCGGCCGCCTCGACCAGCAACGCATCCAGCGTCACCCGCCGGACGCACAGGCCGCGGGGGGCCTTGAGCGCGAGGTCGACCGTCGCCTCGATCCGCACGGCGTCATCGATCACCATCGTCATGCGGTCGAGCGGGACGGCCCCTGCCGCCAAGACGTCGTCCAGCACGCCGAGCTGCTCCAGCACTTGCACCCCGCTGGACTGGATTATGTGGGTCGATGGCGTCTCCGATGGAAACTGCGCGCGGTCGATAAGGCAGACGCGCAATCCCCGGCGGGCGAGCATCGTCGCCAGCGGCGAACCGGCGCAGCGCGCACCCACCACCACGACATCGAATCGGTTCACACCGCTCCCCCAATCGCTCGACGATCCACTGCCCCGACGCTACCCGAAGATTAAGGGAATAGTAAGAGCTTCTTAGATAACGTTTAGATCGAGCGGGGGTGCTCGCGCACTCCTGCCTCGGCTACGCCACCTGGCGTCACCGAAACACGTTTGTTAGCACTGTAATTCGTGTCCCCACTGCTCGCGCGGCCCTGGGACGTGAGGCGCGATATCGCCCCCTGCGGGGCGCGCGTCGTTCTTAGAGAAGCAAAGAGTTGCACGAAAGCGTCCCCGGGTAGGGTCAGCGCATGACCGCTCTGCGAACCCAGGTCTGTGTAGCCGGCGGCGGTCCCGCCGGACTCGTCCACGCGCTTCTGCTCGCCCGTGCCGGCGTCCAGGTCGTCGTCCTGGAGAAGCACAACGACTTCTTGCGCGACTTCCGCGGCGACACCGTGCACCCCACCACCCTTCGGATCATGGACGAGCTGGGATTCATTGACGAGTTCTTGCGTCTGCCCCACACCAAAATCACGCGTGTCGCCTTCGACACCGACGGAACGCTTCGCACCTTCGGGAACTTCAGCGCGCTCAAACGGTTGGGTTTCAACCAGCCCTACATCGCGCTGATGCCGCAGTGGGACTTCCTCGACTTCCTGGCTGAAAAGGCAAGCGCCTACCCGGAATTCACCTTGATCCGCAACGCCGAGGTCAAGGAGTTGATCTTCGACGGCGACCGCGTCGCCGGGGTGCGTACGCCAGAACTGGAGGTGCGCGCCGAGCTGGTGGTCGGCGCGGACGGACGCAAGTCCACCGTGCGAGAGGCGTCCGGCCTGAACATCGCCGCCGCACACTCCCCGATGGACGTTTTATGGTTCCGGCTGAAATGGCGTCCGGGCGATCCACAAGAGCTCTTCGGAGTCCTCCGCAAGGGCCTGCTCATGGCCATGATCTACCGGGGGGACTACTGGCAGGTCGCCCATCTCATGCCCAAGGGAACCGATCCACGCGACGGTTCGCTCGAGGCGTTCAAGGAGCGCCTGGTCCGCGCCTTACCAAGGCTGCGCGAACACGTCAACGATTTGCACTCCTGGGACGACGCCAGCTACCTCGACGTGCGGGTGGACCGGCTCGAGACTTGGTGGCGCACAGGCCTCCTCTGCATCGGCGACGCCGCGCACGCCATGTCGCCCGCCGGAGGGGTCGGCATCAACCTCGCCGTCGCCGACGCCGTCGCCGCGGCGAATATTTTGTGCGCCCCACTTCGCGAAAACCGGTTGACCGACGCGGATCTTGCCAAGGTTCAGCGGCGCCGCGAGCTGCCCACCCGAATAATCCAGGCCGGTCAGGTCTTCATCCAGGACAGGGCGGTCGAACCCAATTTGACCGGCGACCTCTCCCCGATCAAGGTTCCCAGCTTCATCGGTCGCGGTCCCTTGCAGTTCATCCCGCCGATCATCGTCGGCCGCGGCTTTCGCCCGGAGCACGTGCGCACGCCCGACGTGCACGCTTCCTAGGAGCCGATCGCTCAGCCGGCGAGCGGGTCGAACATGTGCGCCGGGTCTATCCCAAGTTGCTGAGCGACGTGGCTGGTGTCCAATACTCGCGCCAGTGAGTGATCGTGCCGTCGCGGACCTCGAAGAGGGCGGTGACGTTGAACGTGACCGCGACACCGTTCATCGCGTTCACGTCGACCCGTTCGACCACCACCGTGTCCGCGTTCGACACGACCGTGCGAATCTCGCTCCCCTCGATCATTCCCGTCGACAGGCTGCTGTGTTTCTCGAGCTCGGCGCGCGCCGCGTCGCGCCCCACGACCACCGGCGAGAGAGGCACATGGAGTTGCCAAACGAAGTCGTCCGCCATCAACGCGGTCATCGCGTCGACGTCCATGCGCTCGCCATAGGCCGCATGGAGGAAGTCGAGCACGAGCTTTTCGTTCTCATTTTTCGCAACGGCCTGGGGCATGGTCTTTTCCCTAACTCCCGACGAGGACGACCTAAATAAACCGGTTGATTTAATGCCAGGCCAATCACGCTATCCCTTCGATCGGGTCGGGTAAAGACCCGACGCGACGACGAGCTGCCGCGACGCGCGCCTCAGGCCTGGGGGCCCTCCGAGGGCGGCCAGTGCGCGCCCGGCGACGCATCGCCGGGTTCGGCGTGCTCGCCACGGGACAGCGGAACCCATTGCTCGGTTGGCGCGGGCTGCTTGGACGACGGGAAGTCCCGCAGCGGACCCGACGGCTTGGCGTCCCACTTGGCGAAGGTCAGCGGCGTCCGTAGCCAGCAATGCAGCAGGTTGTACGCCGCCTCCAGCGAGTCGATGTGGGTGCGCTCCCAGCCGTGGCTGCCGTCGACGCCGAAGCCGACCAGCGCGGCCCGGGTGCCCGCGCCCGCCTCGATCGCCGCGGCGGCGTCGGAGCGGTAGTAGCGAAACACGTCCCGCACGAAGGGAATCCCTTGCTCCTCGGCGAGCCGGCACATCCTCCGGGTCAGGTGATAGTCGAAGGGGCCGTGCATGTCGGCCATCGGGATGGTCACGCCGTCCTCGATCGAGTGCTGGCCGGGCGCGCACACCGCGTTGTCCACCGAGACCAGCTCCGCGACATCCGCCGGCAGGCCGTGGCTGGCGCCATGGCCAACCTCCTCGGTGATGGTGACCATGATCGTGGTGCGGTGCGGCAACACCACCTTGTTCTCGGAGAAGTTCTTGGCCAGCGCGAGGGCGATTGCGACGCCGGCCTTCCCGTCGAGGTGACGCGAAACGATGAAACCGTCGGCGGTGAGTTCGGGGCTGGCGATCAGCGCGACGAAGTCACCGACGTTCAAGCCCAGTCTGACCAGGTCCTCGCGCGAGGACACCTTGCGGTCGACGCGGACCTCGATGTTGTCCCAGTCGGTGGGTTGCGTGTCGATCTCGTCGCCGAACCGGTGCCCACTTGCCTTGAGCGGCAAGACCGTTCCGGTGATGAACTCGTCGGGGTCGTCGCTGAAAATCCGCACGCGGGCACCCGTGGCGAACCGGGCCGAAAAGGTGCCGACCGGAATCAGCTCGAGGCGGCCGTTGTCCTTGAGGCTGCGCACCATGCAACCGATGGTGTCCGCGTGAACCGCCAGCGCCCGGTCGATGGTCGCGGACTCCCCCGGCAATTCGGCGGTCAGCGCGCCGCGGCGCGTGAGGGTGAACGGCACCCCGAAGTCGTCGAAGATGTCGCCGATCAGCTGCATCACCGCATCCGTGCGTCCCGCCGGACTCGGGGTCTGCAGCAGTGCGAGCAGCGTGTCGATCATCCACGCGCGGTCGGCCTCCGCCATGGCCGCGGTTTGGGGCACAGCCTCTCCTTCCCGGTTCGTTCGGAATCCGGGTTCAACCTACCGGTTCGCGCGGGAGCGGAAGGGCGCAGCCGCAACGTCTACAGTTGGAGCGCGATGAACGCGTCGGCGGTTACCGGGTGACCGACTTCGTCAAGCGCCGGCCGGGCGCACCCGCCGGCTACTTCGCGTGGGAAGCCGCGGGGCTGCGATGGCTTTCGGCCGTCGCGGGTGGCGTGCCGTGCGCGACGGTTGTCTCTGTCGGCGCCGACCACCTCACGCTAGGGCGGCTGGAATCGGTGCCTCCCAGCCCCGAAGCGGCGTACGAATTCGGGAGCCGACTCGCCGTGACACACGACGCGGGCGCACCCGCGTTCGGCGCCGGGCCCGACGACTGGGACGGGCCCGGGTTCTTCGGTCCCTTGTCCCAGCCACTGCCGATGTCGCTGCGTGGGCACCCAAGCTGGGGTGAGTTCTACGCCGAGGAGCGGCTGATCCCGATGGCCGAAATGGCGGCGCCGCGCCTCGATGCTTCCGTCCGCGCCACGATCGACGCCGTCGTGGCGCGTTGCCGCGCCGGCGACTACGACTCCGATGACGACTTTCCGGCGCGGCTGCACGGCGATTTGTGGAGCGGCAACGTGATGTGGACACCTGACGGGGTGGTCCTCATCGATCCGGCCGCCCATGCCGGTCACCGCGAGACCGACCTGGCGATGCTCGCGCTGTTCGGCTGCTTGCACTACGACACGGTCCTCACCGGTTACCAGCGCGTGCGATCGCTGAACCCGGGCTGGCACAACAGGATCGGACTGCACCAGCTTTACCCACTTCTGGCGCATGTCGCGTTGTTCGGTGGAGGGTATGCCGCGCGGACCCATGCGGCGGCGCGCGCCGCATTGGACGCACGTTCGAAGTAAGCCCATCTGCCGCACCTTTTGCCGCAAAAATTTGTTTCCGGCGTTGCCGCAAATTGGAGTTAGGCTCCTCGATGTCCGGTCATATCGCAGATTAGGAGCCCGCTATGAAAGTGGATGCGCAGGGACACGAGGAAAAAGACGTCCGCCGGCTACGGGAATTCGCCACATTCGACAAGCTTTCGGATAGCGATTTGCGGCGCATTGTCACGGCGGCACATCACACCTCCACGCACGCGCCCCTGCCGCTGATTCACGAGCAGACCCCGTCGGACGCCTGCTACATCCTGCTGACCGGCGAGGCCGGCGTCTATGTCGGCCATGACCGCGTTGCCGTGGTGGGGCCGGGCGAAGTGATCGGCGAATCTGCGCTGCGCCGTGGGAAATTGCGTTCCGCGACCGTCACGACGACCGGGCCGGCCGAGGTGCTGCGCATCGAACGCGACGACCTGGGCCGCTTGCTCGACGAGATGCCGGCACTGCGCGAAACCATGGACGCCACCGCGGCGCGGCACGCGGCCGCAGCCGTCCCCGAGCAGCCGCCGAAGCCAAAGCCGACGCATCGCAGGGTGGACGCGCAGGTCCCGACGGAGTTGGTCGAGCGGTTCGAACAGGCCGCGGAGGGCGCCGGGGTGCGGGTCTCGGCCGCGCTCGAAGATGCGCTCACCCAGTGGATCGAGCGAAACGGCACAGGGTAGCCGGCAGACGGCTAACTATGGGTTCACATTCGGGCAGATCTGCTTGATCCAACCGGTGATCGAGTCCCTGTTGGAGTTCAGGTCGGGGTCGTCGGGCCGCGCGCCGACGGTGGTGACGAAGTGCTCGATCGCGGCCTTCACCGGATCGGGCGGACCGTACTTCTCCAGCGTGTCTGCCCACTTGCGCGCGTTTTCCGGTTTCGCCGCCACCATCAAGTTGTCCTTGGCGAACGAAATGTCCAGGCAGGTGGATTGGTCGAGTGGCGCGGCCGGCGTGGACGAGGTGGGTGCCGTCGTCGGCTGGGACGGGGCCGCCGTCGGCGAGCTCGACGTCGACGTCTCACTCGACGTGGGTGCCGATTGAGTATTGCCGTTCGAGCAGCCCGCGGTGATGACCGCAATGGCGACCACTCCCGCGAGCGCAGTTCCGTTTAGCCGCATCAGACACTCCTTTGCCCGACGATCTATTTGCTGCAGGCACCTTACCGGCAATTCGGCTGCGACGCTGTTTGACGGCGAATCCGGTTATGCCGATTACATTTCGGCGATCAGGTCGCCGAGGGCGAGGATCCGCTGGGCGTCGCGCACGTGCAGGCTCTCGATCATCCGGCCGTCGACCGTGATGACGCTGTTCCCCGCGGCCTGGGCCTCTTCGTAGGCCGAGACGATCTTGCGGGCATCGGCCAGCTCCTGGTCCGACGGTCCGAACACGTCGTTCGCCGGTCCGATCTGGGACGGGTGAATGAGGGTCTTGCCGTCGAAACCGAACTCCCGGCCTTGCCGGGCCTCGGCCCGGAAGCCGCCCTCGTCGCTGATGTCGTTGAAGACGCCATCCAGGACGACCTTGCCGGCCGCCCTCGCCCCCAACACGGCGAGCGACAGCGCCGTGAGAACCGGCGCCCGGCCGGGCAGGTGCAATCCGTGCAGATCGTTCACCAGATCGTTGGTGCCGACCACCAACGCCGCCAACCGATCGCTGGCCGAGGCGATCTCTTCGGCTCGCAAGATGGCCCTCGGCGTTTCGATCATGACCCACAGCTGCAACGACTCCGGCGCGCCGGCCCGGTCGAGCGCGGCGATCAGCGCCCGGACCTGTTCGCCCGTCTCGACCTTCGGCACGAGCACGCCGTCGGCGGCCGAACCGGCCACGGCCGCCAGATCGTCGTCGTGCCAGTCGGTGCCCAAGCCATTGATACGCACCACGATCTCGCGAGGTCGGTAGGCCCCGGAAGCGACGGCGTCGCACACCCGCGAGCGCGAGTCGGCCTTGGCGTCGGGCCCGACGGCGTCCTCGAGGTCGAAAATGAGCACGTCCGCCGGCAGCGTGCGGCCCTTCTCCAGGGCACGCGCGTTATTACCGGGTAGGTACAGGGCGGATCGGCGCGGGCGCAGCGTCGGTGGCATGCCACGACAGTAGGGCCTTTGGGATAAGCCTCGCCCACAGTGGGAAATCCCCCGTATGGGGAACCCCGGTGGGAACAGGGAGGAGCAGCTCATGCAGCGAGACGAAATCCGGTCACTCGCCGACTTGGCCGGTGAGGGCACCCGGGTCTTGACCACGCTCGTGCGCGATACGCACAGCGGCATCGCGCGACGCGTGTTCGGCGCCGTCGGACCAGTGTCGAAACCCGTGGAGGTCGTCCACAACACCACCGCCGCGGCGACGTACTACGCCGTCGACCGCGCGATTCGGGGCGCCCTGCGCGCCGCCGGTGAACTGGCCGCCGAGACGCGCGGCAGCGACGAGGACGAGACCGTCGAAGCCAATCCGAGGGTCGCCGGGGTCATCGCGGCGCTCAATGGCATCTACGGCGACGAGCTGACCGACCGCGGAAACGGCTTTGCGCTGACCATGCAGCTGCGCCATCGCGGCAAGCCGGTCGCGATGACCGCCCCCGACATCGCGGCGGCGTTCCCGCGGGCAACGGGCCGGATCGCGGTCTTCGTGCACGGCTGGTGCATGACCGAGATGTCGTGGTGGCGGCGCCCGCGCGACGGCGAAGAGGTGAAGTCCTACGGCGCGCGGCTGCGTGACGACCTGGGATTCACCCCGGTTTACCTGCGCTACAACACCGGCCTGCACATCTCCGACAACGGAAAATCACTCGCTGCCCTGCTGGATCAGCTGCAGGCGCTCTGGCCGGTGCCCGTCGAGGAGATCGCGCTGATCGGTCATTCGATGGGCGGCCTGGTGATCCGGAGCGCCTGCCACTACGGAACCCAGGATGAGCACGGCTGGCCCGGCGCCGTTCGGCACGTCGTCTGCCTCGGCTCCCCGCACCTGGGTGCCGACCTGGAGAAGGGTGTCAACGCCGCCTCGTGGGCGCTGGCCCGACTGCCCGAAACCCGCGCCCTGTCTTCATTTCTCAACGCCCGCAGCTCGGGCACCAAGGATCTGCGATACGGCGCGCTGCTCGACGAGGACTGGAGCGACTGCGACCCCGACGAGTTTTTGCGGGACCGCTGCAACGAGGTGCCCTTCCTCCCCCACGCCGTCTACCACTTCGTGGCGACCAGCGCGGGCCCGGGCGCGGTCGGGGCGGTGCTCGGCGATCGCCTGGTGCGGCCGCAAAGCGCGTCCGGTGTGGGCAAGTCCCGCCAGATTCCGTTCGACCCGGATCACGGGCTGAAGCTCACCGGCCTGCACCACTTCGATCTGCTCAACCACGCCGACATCTACGCGAAGTTACATCACTGGCTCGATCAGCCCGTCCCGCCGGCGGACTAGCCCTTTTTCTCGCGCCACTCCCGCTCGAACGGCAATCGCCACGCGTTGGGGGCGATCAACTGGTGAATCGCGTTGGGCCCCCACGTGCCCGGCTGGTAGCTCTTGGCCGGCGGTGGGTCGTCGAGCAGGTCCTGCGAACGTTCCCACAACGATTCGATGCCCTCGGCGGTGTTAAACAGCGTGTGGTCGCCGCGCATCGCGTCGAGGATCAGCCGCTCGTAGGCCTCCAGCACGTCGACGACGGTGTCGATCTCCTGTGAGGAGAACTGCATGGACAACTTGTCCAGCTTCATGCCGGGGCCCGGCCGCTTGCCGTAGAAGGACAGTGAGACCTTCGAGTTGTCGGCGAGGTCGAAGGTGAGGTGGTCGGGACCCTGGGTCCCCACGCCCGACCCCGGCGGAAACATCGTTCGCGGAGCCTCTTTGAAGGCGATCGAGATAATGCGGATGCCCTCGGCCATCTTCTTGCCGGTGCGCAGGTAGATCGGCACGCCGGCCCAGCGCCAGTTGTCGATGCCCACCTTGAGCGCGATGAAGGTCTCGGTGTCGGAGTCCTTCGCCACCCCCTTCTCGTCGCGATACCCGCTGTACTGGCCGCGCACCACGTTGGACGGCTTGACCGGCAGCATCGACCGGAACACCTTGTTCTTTTCCTCGCTGATGGCAAAGGGTTCGAGCGCCGTCGGCGGCTCCATCACCACGAACGCCATCACCTGGAACAGGTGGGTCACCACCATGTCCTTGTACGCGCCGGTGTCCTCGTAAAAGTTGGCCCGCTGATCCAACCCCAGCGCCTCGGGGATGTCGATCTGGATGTGGTCGATGAAGTTGCGGTTCCAGATCGGCTCGAACAGGCCGTTGGCGAAGCGGAACGCCAGGATGTTCTGGGCGGCCTCCTTGCCCAGGAAGTGGTCGATGCGGAAAATCTGGGATTCCTCGAACGTTTCGTGCACGAAGTCGTTGAGCGCCACCGCGCTGGCCAGGTCCGTGCCAAACGGCTTCTCCATGACCACCCGGGAGCGGTCGACGAGCTCCGCGTCGCGCAGCATGGTGATGACGTCACGCGCCGCCTTCGGCGGAACGGAAAGGTAATGCAGCCGCCGAACGTTGGGTCCCAGGTTGGCTTCGGCTTCGGCGACCGCGCTGGCGAGTGCGCCGGGTCCGGCGCCCTGCGGGACGTAGGTGACGATTTTGGCGAAGTTGGCCCACTGCTCGTCCGTCAGCTTGTGCGTGCCGAAGGAATCGATCGCGTTCTTGGCCAGATCACGGAACTCGTCGTCGCTCATGTCTTCCAGCGACGTCGCGACGATTTGGATGTCGGGGGCCAGTTCGGACTGATCCAAATAGGCCAGGCCCGGGATCAGCTTGCGCTTGGCGAGGTCCCCCGTCGCGCCGAACAGGACGATGACGTGGGGCTCCAGCCGTTCAGTGTCGTGGCGTCGCGGGCGTTTCTCCGGCGCCGGGTAAGAGATCGTTTGCGGTTTCTTGTCGGCCACCCTTGCGATCCTTCCATCGCAGCGCCGTGTGTGCAGCCCCATGTTGGGGTCGATCTGCGCGGTTATCGATCGCGGGGCGGGGTATGGAAAGCGATATGACCGGACCCGACCGAGACCAGCTGAGCCACGCCGAGGAGCTGGAAAACATCGTCGACGAGCTCGACGAGAAGGTTGCCAATGAGCGGGAGGCCGAAGGCGTCCCCGGCAAGCCCAGCGACCGCGAACGTGACGCCGCGGGGCCCGGCGCGCAGGACGAGCCGCCGGATTAGGCCCGCGGTATTGCCCTCGAGAACCCTTGACCGCCAATCCATGCGGCCCTAACCTAATCAGGTGTACGAAACCGTTTCGTTCACAAGGAGCGTCGCGTGGTCCGTGGAGAAGCCCGCACCGACGCGATTCTGGATTCGGCAATCGAGCTGATGGCGACGACCGGATACGACCGGCTCACCATTGATGCTGTCGCATCGCGCGCGAGAGCCAGCAAGGCCACGATTTACCGCCGCTGGCCCGGCAAATCCGAATTGGTGATCGCGGCGTTGGCGCGACGTGGCGCGGCCTCGGCCACAGAGGTTGACACCGGCGACCTCCGCGGCGACCTGATTCAAGCGGTCACCCAGATGCGCGACGGACTCGCATCCCAAGACGGTGCGGTGATTTTGGGGCTGCTCAACGCGATACGCGAAAACGCGGAGCTCGCCGAGCATGTCCGCGGTCACGTCCTAAGTGAAAAGCGAGCGGTCATCGGCCGACTCGTCGAGCGTGCGGTCAGGCGAAAGGAACTGCCCACCCGCGCGGACCACGAGTTGGCGTCCGAGATCGCCTCCGCACTGGTTTTCACGCGCATCCTGGTGACGGGCCAGCCACTTGGGGACGACGAGATCGTGCGCATCGTGGACGCGGCGTTGATGCCCGTGCTGACGTGCGATTCGAGGAGGGGCAAGCCGTGATCGGGGCGCTTGTGCTCGCTTTTGTGGGAGGCCTGCTGGGCGGCAATGCGATTCCTCACTTCATCCGCGGAATCACGAAGCAGCGCTACCCGAACGCGTGGGGTGGCGGTCCCATTCCCAATGTTGTTGCGGGATGGCTTGGTTTGGTGCTGGCCGCGGTGGCGCTGCACACGGCGTTCGAGGGGCGCGAGCCACTGTGGCCTTTCTGCGCAGCGGCGATCGGGGTGCTCTTGATCGGACTCTTTCACGCCGGGCCCGGCGCATTCGGTCGGCGATGATCATCTCCCACGCGCGGGCGGCCCGAACCAGGCTTTCAGGGCGTCGGCGAGGGGTCGCTCCCCCACCCAGGCGACGTATCCGTCGGGGCGAATCAACACCGCGTCGAGGGCGGTGACGGGGCCGAGGTCCGGAAGTTCCCACGTTTCAACGTATTTCGCGTCGACCAACGTGACGCGATCCTCCCAGCCGGCGATGTCGACGGCGCCGGGCTCGCCGAGGTTGAGCAGCACCGGCCGCGCGTCGTGCAGCAGGGCGAATACCCGCACCGTGCCGTCGGCGGTGACCAGATCGAGATCGGGCATCCGACGGCCGAGCAGCGGGTGGCCCTCGCCCAGGTCGTAGCGGATGTCGAGACCCGACATCATCGCGGCGTATCGCCGCCGCGGCTCGGCCATGCTGAGCAGGTCGGAAGTGACCTCTCGCAAGGCCTTTGTGCGGTCGTCCGGGCGAAGCAGCGCCATTTGGGCCATGGCGTTGCGCAGCACGCGCGCAGCCACCGGGTGCCGTTCGGTGTGGTAGGTGTCCAGCAGGCTTTCCGGGGCCGCTCCTTTGACCACCTGGGCCAGCTTCCATCCCAGGTTCACCGCGTCCTGCACGCCGGTGTTGAGGCCCTGCCCGCCGATCGGATGGTGCACGTGCGCCGCGTCGCCGGCCAGCAGGATTCGCCCGGCGCGGTAGGTCGCCGCCTGCCGCGCCGCGTCGGTGAACCTGGAAATCCATGCGGGACTGTGGATCCCGTAATCCGTCCCGTAAACGGCGATGAGCGCCTCACTCAGCTCGCGCAGGGTGGGCTCGCCGGCGGGCCTGACCTGCCGCTCGGTCACCATGACCCGCACCGGCCCGCCGTCCTCCACCATGCTGAGCGAATGGACACCCAGGGCGTCGTGGCGGATGCCCCATTCCGGCGCTTCGCCCGCCATGTCGACCTCGGCGAGGAGGTAGCTCATCGCCGGGTCCCATCCCGGGAAGTCGATGCCGGCCGATTTGCGGACCGAACTGCGTCCCCCGTCGCAGCCGACGACGTATTCCGCACGCAGGGAGTGGCCGTCGGTGAGCTCGATGTCGACGCCGGCGTCGTCTTGGGCGACCCTCGTCACCTCACGTCCGCGATAGGTCGGCACGTTCAGCTCGTCGACCCAGCCGGCCAGGATGCGCTCGATGTGGATTTGCCACAGCGCGAGCCCGTAGGGGTGCCGGGTGGGAAAGTCGCTGATGTCCAACCGAATCTGGGAAAACCCGGCGACCTGCGCCACTTGGCCCTCGGAAAGGAAACGATCGGCGATGCCGCGCTGATCGAGGACCTCGATGGTGCGCGAATGCAAGCCGCCCGCCCGCGCCCCGATCAGCTCCTGGCTGGCGCGCCGCTCCACAATGGCCACGTCGACGCCCGCCAACGCCAGCTCGCCCGCCAGCATCAGCCCGGTCGGGCCTCCCCCGACAACTGCCACCGCGTGGTCGGCCATTGGTTCCCTCAACACACTCATCTCGCCCCCCGAGTCGGTCCGGTTTGGCTTCGACCAGCGATTTTGCGGCATGACCCCGGTCTTGCCGCAAGCCCCCGGGTGCGTAATATGTTGAAGTGGGACGGATTAAAAGCCGCCCCTTCTTTTTGCATCCGATCTGGGTTTTCGATAAACCATCAACGGTCTCCTGGGATCTGAACTACGGTTCAGACGAATGGCGGTTGCGCGCTCCCAAAATGGCGGTGAAATAATCGGCCGCGCGCCCGCATCGGCGCATCTGACCAGAGAGTGACGGGATGGGTCTACGCCTCGCAGGGCCCGTGGGCCACCCCCGCCGATACAAGCTGCGGTTGCGCGCCGACTCCGGAAGCGGTTTTTACGGCAAACACCAGGTCCGGCTGCTGCGAATCTACTTGGGCACCACGACATTCCTGTACGCCTACGGGTTGGTGTTCACCACCGTGATTCTGCTTCACCCCGACCGACCCCGGGGGCATCCGGTTGGCGGCATCGTGGCGATCGTCCTCGGTGTCGTGGCGCTGGCGTGGCTGGCCGTCCGGCCCGACAAACCCGCGCCCGCGACGGCGGCGGCGATCGCGGCCACACCGATCGTGATGGCCTTCCACATCGCGATCATCGCCGAGTTCGTCTGTCTGATCGCGCCGATGTTTCTGGCGATGTACCTGCGCGCGTTCTACTCGCCGCGCCGCGGCATGGTCCTGGTCGGCGTGCTCGCCCTGGCGTGTGTTGCCGGCCTGGCGGTGTCGCGCACCGCGACGCTCGGCATCGATTACTTCATCTTTGTGATCGCGATCGTCGGAGCGGCGGAGTCGTTCGGCCTGGTGACGCGGACGCTGGTGGACGCGGCGTGCACCGATCCGCTCACCGGGTCGCTCAACCGCGCCGGTTGGGAGATCGCCACCGCCGACCTATTGGCGCGATCGCGTTCGACATCTACCGTCATCACGGTCGTCGCGCTGGACATCGACAACTTCAAACGCATCAATGACACCGACGGGCATGTGGCCGGCGACCAGCACCTGATCAGCCGAGCGACAGCGTGGCGAAACGCGGTTCCCCCCAACGCGATTCTGGCCAGGCTCGGCGGCGACGAGTTCGCCGTGTGCATCGCCGAGCGCTCGGGCCCCGGTCCTACGGCGGCCGAGCGGTTCGTCGCCGCCGTGCGGTTACAGACCCCGGGCACGAGCGTCGGGACCGCATCGGCCGACGGAGCGAGCGCCAATGTGGCCGTGCTGTGGGCGGTCGCCGACGCGAATCTGTACACCGCCAAGCAGAACAGGGCTCCGCAGCGCCGGGATCCCGATCTGCGCCACGCGCTGTAGACCCGACTTGGCTGCGAGCGCAAACGAAATCCTCTATGCGACAACTTGTTTCGGCTCAGATATGGAACCGGCCTAGTTGTTTGTCGGTGGGGGTTGGGGTTCGAAGGGGGTGTACCACCACCAGTCGGCGCGTTCGCCAAGGGGTCCGCGGCAGGGTGGGACGTCAGGCGGGGGGCGCTTCGGTGGACGCGCGAGTGATCCCGCGGACAGTGGTCGGCCGTCGTCGTCGGTGACGACGAGGTGGTCGGCGGGTCCGGTGATGGTGATCAGGCCGCGGTGGTGTGCCCGGTGGTGATAGGGGCAGAGCAGCACCAGGTTGGTCAACTCGGTGGGGCCGCCGTTTTCCCAGTGCACGATGTGGTGGGCGTGCAGGCCGCGGGTGGCCCCGCAGCCTGGTACCGCGCAGGTGGGGTGGCGGTGTTCGAGGGCGCGGCGTAGCCGGCGGTTGACCGTGCGCGTTGTGCGCCCGGCACCGATGGGCCGCCCGTCGCGTTCGAACCACACCTCGCAGGTGGCATCACAGGTCAGGTATTGGCGCTCGGCGTCGGACAGCAGTGGGCCCAGGTGCAGCGCGGCGGAACGCCGCTCGACATCGAGGTGCACGACCACCGTGGTGTGTTGGGCGTGCGGGCGGCGCGCCGCTTCGGCGTCCCAGCCGGCCTCCACCAGCCGCAGGAAAGCGTCGGCGGTGTCCGGGAACGGCGGCGCCGCATCGGAGGCGGCCTCGCTATCGTCGCGGTCGCGCTTCCACTGGGCGATCAGCGCCTCGCGGTGCGACGCCAGCGCCGCGTCGAACGTCGCCGCCTCGGGATGCGGAAGCTTGATCCGCCAACAGCTGCCGTCCTCGCTCGAGGTCTTGGTGATCGAGGGTTGCCGCTCCGGGCGGGCCTCGGGTTCGGGGCGCGGTTCGAGTTTGATCGCGGTGCGCAGCTGGGTGACCGTGGCCACCTTCGCCAGCTGGAGGTAATGCTTATCCGAGCCCGCGCCCGCGCGGGCGGCGATCACCCCGACCTGATCTAGCGATAACCGGCCCTGGCGCAAGGCCCGGGTGCAGCGCGGAAACTCCTGCGCCCGGCCGGCCACCGTGGCGATGGTGTGGGCGTTGGCCGGCGAGCAGCCGGTCTTCCAGGCCACCAACGCCGGGATCGACCGCGCCCCGGTGTTACCCCACAATCCGTCGCGATCGATCTCGGCGACGATCTCCACAATGCGCCCATCAATCGCATTGCGTTGACCGCACAACTCCGCCAACTCCTCAAACAGCACGTCAAGACGCGTCGGAGTGTTCACCACCCACGCGCCAACGGATGCGGTTGAAGACATGACCCCATGATCGCAGCGGGGTACGACAAGTTTTCGGCTACGAAGTCCGCGCCGGGATCCCCATCACTGCGGGTGGCTGGCCACGTACTCCGCGGCGGGGATCGGCGACGAGGCGGCGTAGCCGATGGGCAACAGCACGTCGCCAGCGGTGGTGTTGCAGTAGACGTCCCAGCGGTAGTAGGCGGCAAAAGTCGCGGGATCGGACCCGATGAGTGCCGCGTACTGATCGACCGCGCGCACGTATTCGTTCGCGTGGTTGTACCGGTAGATCGCGTGATCGCGGTCGCCGGCAAAGCCATTGGCGGCCAGGTATCGGCCCGCCGCCATGATGCTGTCGTGCGGCGAGTTGATGTCACCGCCCTGCCCGTAACCGGCAAATGTCCCGGGCAGGAACTGCATCGGCCCCTGCGCGCCCGCGGTGCTCACGCCATGGATGCTGCCGAGGCGGGTTTCGACGAGGTTGATGGCGGCCAGGTAGTTCCAGCCGACGCCGGATTCCGACTCCGCCTGGTGGTAGTAGCCCAGCAGCTCGTCGGCCGGCGGCGGCGGCTCGATGCTCCACGCGGGCAGCGTGTCCCGCGCGGCCGTCATCGCGGTGAGTTGCCGGCGGGCGTCGACGTTGCGGTCGTAGACATCGAGCACCGATGCCGGGATCCGCGGTCGTATGGTCGCATCCCATTCGGGGTGGCGCCCGATGGCGCGATACGCCGCCTGCTCGCGGTGCGCCGCCGCCGCCAACCCAGCTTCCCCCGTCGATGCGTCACGCAGCGCGTGCTCGTCGGCGACGAGGTCGTCGGCCACTTGCGCGGGGTCCGAAGCCAGCTGGGGCTGCGCGCCGGCGGGGATGCTCGGCGCCGCGGGCCGCGTCGTGGTCGTGGCGCATGCAGTTGGAGCCGGCGCCCCGGCGAGGGCGACCAGGATCGCGCCGAGGACAATCAGCGTGGCGCGCGGTTTACCGCTCACAGTGTGCCTCCCGTCCGATCCGACTCGGGGTAGCTCAACGGTAGCGACACGCGAGGCGGCCGCTATGCGCTGTCCCGATTCGCGCACTGGCGGCCGTCATCGGCTCGAGCGGCGGTTGCCGCCGGGTCGGCAAACTGGCTCCCGCGGCTTCGTCGCGGCCCAGCGCGATCGCGGCCGCCGCCATCGCCATCACCGCGACGGCAAGGACCAGTGCCGCCGATCCTCGGACCGCCAGGTGCTCCCCGAGCACCACCACACCGAGCACGACCGCGACGATCGGTTCGCCGACCAACATGATCGGTACGGACGCCTGCAACGCGCCGGCGTGAAACGCCGCTTGTTGCACCACGGTGAGCAGCGCGGCCAGCCCGACCAGCACATAAAGGGCCGGCACGGTCAGCAGCCCCTGCCACCCGGCCACGGCGAAGCGGTGCGTGCAGATCTTGGTCAGCACGGCGATCATGCCCAGCAGGACCGCCACCGGGATCGCCAGCAGCATGGCGCGGGGCCGCCCGGCGGCGCGGCGGGCCGCGGCGACGCACACGACCACCAGCGGCACGGTCATCATCAGGGCGATCGTCCACGCGGGCACCGGGGCCCGGTTATGGCCCTCGCGGGGCTGGCCGACGAGCACGAAGACGGCCAGGGCGGCGGTCAACAGCGTCGCCCACCCCCAGTCGGCCCAACTGATGCGCTGGTGGCACAGCCTCGCGCTCATTGGCAGTGCGAACAGCAGCGACGACACCAGCAGCGGCTGGACCAAGAGCAAGGATCCGTGGGCCAGCGCCAGCGCTTGGAAGACGTACCCGGCGACCGCGGCGAGAGTGCCCGCCCACCACAGCGGTTCGCGGACCAGGGTGGTGGCCATCGTTGCCGACATGGCTTTGTCGTCAGGGACGCCGCGTGCGACCCGTTGCCGAACGACGATGCCGACCGCGGCCCAGAATGCGGCGAGCAACGCCGACACGATCGCCACTGCGTGTAGCGCCACCCACCCCATGGCCGGGTGCATACCCAGCATTCAAGCGGCGCGAACCTCCCCGGCGAGAGGGCGCGACTCACTGGTAGAAGATCGTCGTCCCGACGCCACCCGGGTTACACGAGATGTACACGGGGCGTTCGAGGAAGGGCGGCGCCCACGTGTTCATGTCGGTTGGCGGACGCGGCGGAGGCGTCAGATCACTGATAGACGGTCGCGCCGCCCGTGGCGTAGTTGATGTAGACCGGGTGTTCCTGGAAAAGCAGGTTGCCGGTATTCATCAACCCGCTCGAGATCGGCGTCGGGAAGTAGTCGCCGTTGTAGGTGAACGAGTAGAGGAGGTGATTACTGCCGTCGAAGACCTGAATCACGTCCCCGGGCGACGCGCCAAGGCCCGTTGGCAGCGTGCCTTCTACCCCGCCGGAATCGACAATCGATTGGACATTTGAAAACGACGTTGTTGTGGCGCCGTGAGTGACGGTCACGTCCAAGCCGGTAATCGGCATTTGCGGGAGGGTCGTCAACACGGACCCCACGCCAGTCGTCGGCGCATCACCAAACTGTAGATAAGGGTTGGCGGCGGTCTGGTTGATCAGCAACCCATGACTGTAGTTCCCCGGCAGCGCCTGCAGCGGAATGCTGGGACCCGGGCCGCCCGCGTTCGGCCCGACACCCAGAACACCCGCCGCGCCGTCGGAGGCGAAGAACGACTGGAACGTCAGGCCGTTGGTCATCGCGGACTGGATAGACACCGGGAACGCCAGGAACTCGACATTGACGGGCGTGTTTGCGGTGATCAGGCCGCCGCCGAAATTCACCGGCGCGTTGTAGGTGAGGTACAGGTAATCCAGTCCCCCGCTGTAACCCCCGATGCCGCCTCCGATGGGGATGCCGAGCTGGAGGACGCCCAACAGCCCGCCGACCTTGGTGAACGGGATGACGAGGCCCTCGGATCCGGTGTCGACCAGCAACGGCACGGGCGATCCGGTGCCGACGGAGGCGTTCACCAGCGGCTCGGTTCCCGCGAAGACCGAAAGCGGTGCGGTTGCCGTTGTGGAGTTCACTATCGTCGCGCTGGTGCCGAGCGACTGCGGCCCGGTCGGGATCAGCTGACGCCCGAACAAGATGTCGGTGGGGAAATTGATGATGTCGGCGGCGTAGGTTTCGGCGCGCCCGACCAGGCCCGCAATGGGATTGCTGGCCGCCGAGGTCAGCGAACCAATCGCTGCCGGACTTGTGGCCGCCGGGGCGCCGGCAATCGCGGCGGACGCCTGCGCCGGCAGCGCCTGCACCGCGGAACCCCAGGACGAGAGCTGGGCCGCGGCCGCCGAAACCCCGCCGTGGTAGCCGACCATCGCGGACACGTCGGTGGCCCACATCTCCTCGTAGGCGGCTTCCGTGGCGGCGATCGCGGGCGCGTTCTGCCCGAACAGGTTCGAGAACACCAGCTGCACCAGCTGGTTGCGGTTCGCGTCGACCACGAGGGGATGCACCGTGGCGGCCAGGGCGGCTTCGAACTCGCCGGCCACCGCCTGGGCTTGCAGGGCGGCCGTCTGCGCATGCGCCGCCGCCGCGCTGAGCGACGCCGAGTACTGCGCCGCGGTCGACAGCATCGCCGCCGAGGCGGGCCCCTGCCAGGCGTCGGCGGCCAAACCGGAGGTGATAGAGGAGAACGACTGCGCCGCGGTACCGAGTTCGGCGGCAAGCCCGTCCCACGCCGCGGAAGCGGCCAGCATGGGCGTCGAGCCGGCGCCGCTATGGAGCAGAGAAGAAATAATCTCTGGCGGTGACGTCAGAAAACTCATCCCCCGGGTGTCCTTCCCTCTGCCCCACGACCTCGCGTTTTCACCGGGGACGGGCCTTAAGGCCACCAGCCGGTACGCCAGACTCTAGGGAAAACCGGGCCAAAATTCTCGGTATTTACCAAACGTTTCCGCGCCAACGGCCGTCGGCGCCGACGGCGACTACCGTGGCACCGTGAGCGACCGTCAACAACGCGCGATGTCCTTCGGGGCGATTGCCGAAAACTACGACGGGCTGCGGCCGCAACCCCCACCAGAGGCGGTGAACTGGCTGGTCCCGCCCGGATGTGGGGTGGCCGTCGACGTCGGTGCGGGCACCGGACTGTTCACCCGGGCGTTGCTGGCCAAGGCGACGCAGGTCATCGCCGTCGAACCCGACGCGCGGATGCGGAAGGTCCTCGCGGCCCGGTCCCCCGGCGTGCGCGTCGTCGAGGGCCGCGGCGAGTCGATTCCGCTGCCCGACGCCTGCGCGGACGCGGTGTTCGTCTCGTCGGCGTGGCACTGGATGGACCCCGAGCGCGCCGTGCCGGAGATCGGCCGGGTGCTGCGCGACGGCGGTCGGCTCGGACTGATCTGGACGAGCCGGGACCGCGAGGTGGGCTGGGTCCGCGACCTCGACCGGCTGCCGGGCGACGAGGCCTCCGACGCCGAAGCGGCCGACCGGGCCCGTCGGCGCCTGGACGTCGTCCTCCCGTTGCCGACGACGTTTCGCAACTTCGCCCGCGAAACGTTCCGATTCACGCGAACCATGACCATCGACGACGCCGTCGCGATGCTGGGCACCTACAGCAGGTTCCTCGTCGCCTCCCCCGACGACCGCGCCCGGCGGCTGACCGAAGCGCGAGCGGCCCTGCAGGCGCAGTTCCCCGGCGCCGAGACGGTGGAGATGCCCATGCAGGCGCGCTGCTGGCGGGCCGATCGGCTCGCGCGCGGCGACGGCATGTGAGGCACCGCATGCGCCGCCGTCGTCGCGGGTGTGTCAGCATTTGGAAATGAATTCACCCAGGCTTGCCCGCATCGCTGGAGTGTCGGCCGTGACGGCGTGGGCGGCGCTGAGCGCGCCGATCGCCATCCCGGTCGCGTCCGCCGATCCCTGCACCGACGTCGCGGTCGTGTTTGCTCGTGGCACCCACCAGGAGCCCGGCCTCGGCAACATGGGGCAGGCATTCGTCGACTCGCTCACTGCACAGCTCGCGGGGCGGTCGGTCAGTTCCTACGCCGTCAATTACCCGGCGAACGACGACTATCACAACAGCGCGTCGGCCGGCTCCAACGACGCCAGCGCGCACATCCAGGACGTCGCCGCCAGCTGCCCCAACACGAAGATGGTGCTCGGCGGGTACTCCCAGGGCTCGACCGTGATCGACCTCGCCAGCCAGACCCTGCCGGGCCCGGTGGCCGACCACGTCGCCGCCGTCGCCCTGTTCGGTGAGCCATCCAGCGGGTTCTCCAGCATGTTGTGGGGCGGCCAGCCGCTTCCGACGATCAGCCCGGTGCTGGTCGGCCGGACTATCAGCCTGTGCGCGCCCGACGACCCGATCTGCTCCCCCGGCGGCAACATCTTGTCGCACATGTCGTACATCGACTCCGGCATGGTCAACCAGGCCGCGATGTTCGCCGCCAACAAGATCGGTCAGGCGCCCGCCCGGGCACAGAACGGCTAGCGGCCTCCGAGCCACCCGACTGTGAGATCCCTTGTAGCGGTTCGGATCCTGATCGCCGTGGTGCTCGGCGCCGCGGTCGCAGTCGCGGTGGGCAACACAATCGGCTGGCGATTCGCCCTCGTCGGGTGGGTCGTCACCGCCGGCGTGTATGTGGTGTGGACGTGGCTCCTGTTAGGCGGCATGGACGCCGACCGAACCCGCGAATACGTCACCCAAGAGGACCCCACCCGCTGGATCGCCGACACCGTCGTCGTGTCGGCAAGCCTCGCCAGCCTGGTCGGGGTGGCCTACGTGGTCGCCGCCGGGTCGCGCTCCGGCGCCGCGGCCGTCGTCGCCGCCCTGCTGGGCATCCTGGCCGTCTCGGCGTCCTGGTTCGCGGTGCACACGCTGTTCACCGTGCACTACGCGCGGCTCTACTACTCCGGCGAGCCGGGCGGGATCAACTTTCACGACCCTGAGCCGCCCCGGTTCCGGGACTTCGCGTACCTGGCCTTCACCGTCGGCATGACCTATCAGGTGTCGGACACCGAGATCGGGCTGACATCCATCCGGGCGACGGTGTTGCGCCAGGCGCTGCTGTCCTATCTGCTCGGCGCCGTTGTCCTTGCGGTCACCATCAATTTGATCGCCGGGCTGGGCTCCAAGCTGTGATCCGCGGCTAATCTGGCTGGCATGGCCATCGAGTCCACCATGCTTGCCCTCGGCACCCCCGCGCCGCCGTTCTCGCTGCCCGAGCCGGCCACCGGCGCCACGGTCAGCCTCGACGACCTCACCGGCCCCGCGCTGGTCGTCACGTTCATCTGCAACCACTGCCCGTACGTCAAGCACGTCGCCGCCGGGCTCGCCGCGCTGGGCCGCGACCTCGCGGACCAGGGCGTCGCGATGGTCGGCATCTCGAGCAACGACGTCGTCACCTACCCGCAGGACGGGCCCGAGCAGATGGTCGCCGAGGCCCGTGCCCACGGCTGGACGTTTCCCTACCTCTACGACGAGAGCCAGGACGTCGCACGCGCCTTCTCGGCGGCCTGCACGCCCGACACGTTCGTGTTCGACGGCGAGCGCCGCCTCGTCTACCGCGGACAGCTCGACGATTCCCGCCCGGGAAACGACAAGCCGGTGACGGCCGCCGACGTGCGGGCGGCGGTCGACGCGGTGCTTGCCGGGAAGCCGGTCGACGCCGATCAGCGCCCGTCGATCGGGTGCGGCATCAAGTGGCGTTCAGCCTGATTCGCGCGTTTGGGTGCCGCTCGGGCGGGTATCGCAACACCAGCCATGACTGCGCAACCTCCCGACCCCGACCCCACGCAAACCCCCGACCTCGAGCGGGGCGGAGGCGTCACGCCCGGCGCGACACCGCCGGCCGCGCCGCAGACCTCGGGTGTGGCCGAGGCTCAACCGCCCAATCGCCGGCGATTCACTCCCGGCGCCACGCTCACGGTCCTCGCCGTCTGCGTGTTCTCTGTGGCGTTCCTCGCGGTGGCTGTGCTGCTCGTCATGAAAATGGTTGGGGCCCACTGATTACGGGCCGACGGTGACGGGGTCACCGACCCGAATGACGCCCTGCCGAACCACCTCCAGGTAGGCCCCCGCGCACGGCTGCGGTCCGTGACCGCCAGTGTCCCAACGGTTCTCGGCCGCGGGAATGCGAAGCGCGTGTGGGGCTCGGGGCAACGGGCCGTGCTCCAGCGTGGGCACCACACACCGTGAGGTGGCCGTCAGGGCTCGCAGCCGTGCCTCCCCTACCACTATTTCCCTTCCCGCCCAATCATTTTCGGCATATGGAGGATGCCCCGGTGGCGTCGCGATCACCAGGTTGGGCCGGTAGCGCAGCGCCTCCACGTCGATGTGCTCGAGGGTGGCCGTGGTGATCGCGTGCAGCGGGGCCTCGTCGGTGAACGAGTCGCCCGGGGTCGCCTGGGCGATCTCAAGGATGCGGCCGCCGACTTCGGCGTCCAACCCGAACTCGAGCAGTTGCTCGGGATCCGGGCGCTCCAGCGTCGCCCCTTGCGGTCGCTGCCTGATCAGTCGCACCGTCCGCCCAAGCAGCCGCGAGAGCACGTCGTCGACGTCGGGGTCGTCGGCGGTGACGTCGGTCCCGTCGGGCAGCCTGATCCTGACCTGACCGGTGTCGGCGTGGGCGGTGCATTTCAGCAGCCCGCGCCAGAGCCGCGCCTGTTTGGCGCTGGCCACGTGGCCGGTTTCGGTGTCGACGAGCGCCAGCCGCCGGTCGCCCTCGGCTCCGCGTTCGTCGACGAACAGGGAGTCCACGATTTCGCCGAGCATCGACTTCACCGGGTAGCGGCGCAAACTCTCCACCCGCATGTGCACTTTTCCCCCGCGAGAGACCCGTCGTTCACCGTCAGGGACGACAGTAGTGCGGTCGCGGCGGCCGGGTGTCGATTAACCCGGGCAGTAGGTCGACTCCGCCGCGCTGACCCAGCCGGTCATGTCCGCGAACGAGAAGCCCTTCGAGCTCATGTTGGAATGCAAGTCGGCGGCGATCGCGTCGGGCGTCTTGCCGGCCATCCGGTCGGCGCAGACCGCATGCCCCATCGCGATCATGTCGGAATCACTCGACGAGGGCCAGCTGAATCCGAGGTTTTTCAGTTTCGCGAGGTATGCGTCGTCCGTGGAGTCGGCCGATGCAATCGCGGTGCTTGCTGTCAGGGCAGCGCCAACCATCACGGGAATTGTCACTTTGGCGAGCCAGCGAGGTGCAGACATTTCGTGCCCTTCTTTTCTTGTCGGCGTTCAGGTGTCGTCAGTATATGGTCGTCCGGCCCGGCATGAATATTAAATACTTCGAAACTCGTGGCCAGACGGTCGACCGACCTGGGTGATCGATGCCTCGGCCGGTGACGACGATCGAGGCGCGGCCGTTTTTTAAGTCCTCCGCGAGTTGGCGAGAATGCAACGCCGGCGAATACACGGCGTAACCAACGGCGTAACCAACCGGTGCATAGCTTCATTTGCTGTCAAAAGGCAACTGTTGCCGTGGCCGACGATTTGCTAGGGAATCTGAGACAGGAGTTTCTTCTTCTGTTCGGTGAATTCCTCATCGGTGAGGATTCCCGCGTCGCGCAGCGAGGCCAGCTCACGAAGCTCGGTGGCGACGCTCGTGACCGGGCCCCCGGCCGGGGCTTCCGGGGGCGCCTTCTTGTCGGTTGTCGTCGGCGCCCCGATCCGCTCCCGGCGGGCCGGGGCGCCGCCCCCGCCACCGGTGCCGGCCATCGCGCGCCCGGCCATGCCCGCCAGGGCCATCTGGCTGAACAGGCTTCCCATGCTCCCCGTCGAGGCCTCGGCGGCGGCGCCCATGCTGGCCGCCGGCAACGCGACAGCCAAGGGCCGTATCATCGTCGTCTCGGCGGCCCAGGCCGGCGGAACCGACAGGGCCCCAATGGTTTTCGCTTCGGCGAGGCCGGCCGTGGCCGCCGACCCGCCGGCCAGGTTGGTGATCACCGGGAACGGCGAAGGGGGCACCGGTTCCGTGCCGGGCCAGGTCTGTATTCCCGCCCAGCCGCTGACGATGTCGTCGGTGTGGATACCGACGTAGTACCCGGCGACGTCGTAGGGAAGGGCGGTGGTGCCGAGCACCGTGTCGGCGCTGAGGCCCGCCGCGCTCAATTCGGGGTCGATGAAAACACCGCTCAAGTTGGCCAGCACGGCCAGCAGGTCGAGCGGCCCGGCTTGGGCGGGGGTGGCCGCCAGGCTGCTCAGCGCGTTGGGCACCGCCGCGATGGCCTGCGCGCTGGACACGGTGCTCTGCGCGTTTCCCGCGGAGGTGCCGGTGGCTTGCGCCACCGCCGCGGCCTGCGCGGCCGGCCCGGCGGAACTGGTGTTTCGCGGCGGCGGCGCGAACGGCGTGAGCGTCGTCGCCAGCGCCGACGCGGCGGCATAGCCGTACATGGCGGCAGCGTCCTGGGCCCACATCTCGGCGTACTGCGCCTCGGTGGTCGCGATCGCGGGGGTGTTCTGACCGAAGATATTGGTCGCGACCAGTGCCAGCAGCAGGCTGCGGTTGGCCGCGACCACCGGCGGCGGAATCGTCTCCGCGAACGCCGTCTCGTAGGCGCCGGCCGCGGCCTTGGCCTGGTTGGCGGTCTGCTCGGCCTGCGTGGCGGAGGTTCTCGTCCACGCCAAGTAGGGAGCGGCCGCGGCGGCCATCAACCCCGAGGTCGGCCCCAGCCAGGGCCCGGCGGTCAGCGCCGCCACCTCCGATTGGTAGGAACTCGCCGCCGCGTGCAGGGCGGCGGCCAGCCCGTCCCAGGCCGTCGCGGCGGCCAGGAGGGGTCCCGAGCCGGGGCCGGTGTACATCCGGGCGGAGTTGATCTCGGGCGGTAATGCCGCAAAGTCCATGTCGTTCCCTCCGATCGAGCCAAACGCCGCCAGGACACGGACGGCTTCCCGACTAGTTGGGCGGCGCGGCCGGAATCGGACCGGCAAACGATCGCACTTCCCTCAGTAGTACATGTCCGGGACGTGAACGTGGCTAATACCCCGCCAAACGGCAGTGTTAACGGGTGGTGTAGGACGGCGGCCCCTGTGCGACCGCGGATCGGGTCGTGTAGAAGAGTCTCGTGGACGCGCCGCAGCCCAAACCGTTCGACACGCCGAGGCTGCGCGAAGCGATGGTCAGCCGGGTGTACCGCCGATCGATGGCCGAGGGCCAGATTTCGGTGCCCGCCGTCCCCGGCATGATCGACGAGTACGCGCAGTTGTGCGCCAACCTGTGCGCGACGCTGGGTGTGCCGTATACGCCCGAACAAGCTCGTCAGCTCAACAAGGTGCTGGAGACCGAGCTGGCAAAGGCCTTCAAGGCCTCCCAGCGTTCGGAGATCATCATCTCGTTTCAGGTTCCCTTCGGAACGGGTCTGAACTACCGCGTCAATGCCGAATGGCGCACCGTCGAGGCCGACTACGACAACTGGGTCGAGACCCGGCCGGCGCCCCTGTTCGGCGCCGAACCCGACGCGCGCGTGCTCGCGCTGGCCTGCGAGGCGGCCGACCCGGCGAGCTGTCGGGTACTGGACGTCGGCGCCGGAACCGGGCGCAACGCGGTGGCCCTGGCGCGGCGCGGCTTTCCCGTGGACGCCGTGGAGATGGCGCCGAAGTTCGCCGAGCTCATGCGCGCGGACGTGGAACGCGAATCGCTCGGCGTGCGCGTCATGCCCAGCGACGTCTTCACCGCTATGGAGGGCGTCCGCGACGAGTACCAGCTGATGGTCCTCTCCGAGGTGGTGCCCGACTTCCGCACGCCGCACGAATTGCGCGGCGTGTTCGAACTGGCCGCCGATGTGTTGGCCCCGGGTGGGCGGCTGGTGTTCAACACGTTCCTGCCGCGGCCCGGCTATACCCCCGACAGAGCCGCGATCGAGCTCGGGCAGCAGTGCAACACGATGATCTTCACCCGTGACGAGGTGGCGAACGCGGCGACCGGGCTGCCGTTCGACCTCGTCGCCGACGATTCGGCCTACGACTACGAGAAGGCCCACCTACCGGAGGGCGCCTGGCCCCCGACGGGCTGGTTCGAGAGCTGGGCCAGCGGCCTCGACGTCTTCGACATCCCCCGCGATCAGTCCCCGATCGAGTTGCGCTGGCTCGTCTATCAGAAGACGGGCTGAATCGTTCGAATAACCCTGAATCGGCGGGGTATTGGAGACACGTGGTGGGCGAAATGGAACCGAATCGGCGCTCTTTGCTCATGACGGCGCCATTGCTGCTGGCGGCGGTCGCGGCCGGCGACAAGTCGCGCAATACGGGCCGCCTGGCAGACATCGGCTTGTCGCCGCCGCCCGGCACCGGCCCGGACCCGGCCCAAACGTTCGTCCAGCCCTACGACAAGATCGGTTTCCAGCCATGGGGCAACCTGCCGCCGCGCAGTGGCGAAATGGCCATGCTGTATGGCGATTTCAATCAGCCCGGACCCTACCTGGTCATGATGAAATGGCATCCGGGCTGGTTCAGCGCGCCCCACACCTATGCAACCGACCGGATTCAGGTCGTTGTGTTCGGGACGTGGTTCGTCAACAGCGGCAATGACTTCCGGCCTCAGGACGCGGCGCCCGTCGGCCCGGGCGGTTATGTCAAGCGGACCGCCCGGACCCCGCACTACGATGGCGTCCCGGCGAACCAGCCCGACCCGGCGGTGATCGCTGTCTTCGGGGTTGGTCCGGTGGACATGCAGCTCGCCGATCCCGCGCAGCCGTCGTGGCGTCAGGTCTGACGCCTAGGCGGTCAGATCGCGCGTTGCGGGCCCTTCCAGAAGGGTGCCGTCCGGGGCGAACCGCGACCCGTGCAGCGGGCATTCCCACGCCTCGTCGGCGTCGTTCCAGTTGACGATCCCACCCAGGTGCGGGCACACCGGGGAAACGCGGTGCTCGGTGCCGTTCACGCGGCAGCGGGCCTCCAGGTGCCACGGGGGCCCGCTCACCACGCCGCCCTCGCCGTTGACGGGGCTGCGGCGGCCGGTGCGTATCGCCGGGGTGATCCAACCCTTCGCCAGGTCGAAGCCCACCTCGAGGTTGGCCTGCAGCGCCATCAGCAAGCCCGACAGCTCGTGCGGGCTCCAGCTGGCGAACGCGCCGGCCCAATCCATCCGCCCGCCCAGGATGCGGCTGGACAACGCCAACGCGGCCGCGGGGCCGTTGGTCATGCCCCACTTGTTGAAACCCGTTGCGACGAAGATGGTTTCGCTGTTCGGCAGGATGGGGCCCACATACGGCAGGTAGTCGATGGGCGTGTAGTCCTGCGCCGACCAGAAATGGGTCTGCACGGACCCCGGGTAGTGCTTGCGCGCCCACGAGGAGAGTTCCTGCAACGATTTCGACGGGCTCTTCTTGCGGCCCACCGTGTGGCCGGCCCCGCCGACGATCAGCCGCTCGCCGTCCGCGACCGGCGCATAGCGGACCGAACGCGTCGGCGAGTCGGTGGAGATCATCATCGGCCGGGTGATGTCGCCTGGGACCTTGAACGCCAGGCAGTAGGACCGGCTTGGCTTCACGCGCGCGAAATAGCCGCCGCGATCCAGGATCGGGATTCCGGTGGCGAGCACCAGCTGCCCGGCCTGCAATTCGACGTCCTGCCGCGCGGCGTCGTTGACGTGCACCCGCACCCCCTTGCCGCGCCAGGACACCCGCCGCACCCGGGTGTGCTCGACCAGCCGCCCCCCGCGGCCGAGCAGCTCGGTGGCCAGCGAGTCGAGGAACGGCATGGGGTCGAACTGGGCCTGGTCGGGCAGCCGCACGCCACCGTGGTACGGAAACGGCACGTCGGCGTCGTCGTCCCACACGGCGCCCAAGCCCACCGCCTGGCAGGCCGCCAGCTCCGCGCGCGCCGACAACACGCCCCGAGCTGACTGGGCGTAGGTATAGGCGTCCTCGCGCTGTACGGCGACGCCGTTCGACTCGCAGTGCTGCAGCACCCACTCCTGGCCCTCGCGATTGCCGTCGACGTAGGCACGGGCCACATCCGGACCGTGCCTGGGCAGGATCCTGGACAGCTGGCTGCCCTGCAACAAGCTGATCTTCGCCGTGGTGTTTCCCGTCGCGCAGGAACCGACCGTGCGGGCCTCGACCACCAACACGTCCTTGCCCGCGCGGGCCAGCAGGACGGCGGTCATCAGCCCGGTGATCCCGGCGCCGACGATGATGACATCGGCGGAACGTGGGCCGTCCTCGAGCCGGCTTGCGGTCCAGGTCGGGTCGGCGCGGTCGGATAGCCATAAAGAAGTCACGGCTGGGCTGATACCCCCGCAGCGTCGACGGAAACTGCCGCCGCCCGCGGAATGGCTGTCACGCCCTGTTGAGCTGTGCTTTCGCCTCTTTCAGCGATTCGGCGGCCGCGCGGCCGGCACGCTTCGCCTTGTCGTAGGCGGCCTCGGCCTTGTCGAGTTCACGCTCGGCCTTGCGCAGGGTCGCGATCGCTTCGTCGCGTCGTTGCCGGGCCGCGTCGCGCTCGGCTTGCCGCTTCGAGAGGGCGTCGTCGGCGGCGGCCCGGGCTTGCTCGGCGTCGGTGACGGCAGCGGTCAACTTCTCCCGGCGCCGCTCCGCGGCCGTCTGCGAGCGCTTCGCCGGCAGGGCCGGCGCCGCGTCACCGAACCCGCCGAAACCCGACCATCGCTCGGGTTTGGCCAATCGGCCGAGTCGCTCCCTGACCTCGGGGTCGGCGATCGCGGCTTGCAGGGTGGCGGTCACGTCCTCGCGCACCGACGCGGACGGCCGGTTGACGTCGGCCGCTTCGAACGCGGCGCGGGCGAGCCCCTCGATCAGCTTGTGTTGCTCGGCGGACAACGCCCGGATGCGTTCGCCGTCCATCGCGGCGTGCGCGTCGCGCAGGCGGTCACCGAGGTCGGCGAGGCGTTTCTTGGTGTCCTTGTGCGAGAGCGCGACCCGGTTGACGATCCAGGCCGCGGCCGTGGGTTTGCGCGCCGCGGAGATTCGTTTTGCGGCCGCCGCGTCACCCCGGTCCTTCGCGGCCTTGGCGAGTCTGTTGCGTTCGGCGGTGAAAGCCTCCGGCTCGGTCCAGTACAGACTGTCGAGTTCGTCGTCGGCCATGACCCCATGATCCTCCGCGCGAGCGACGCGGACTGCGCCACGTTTCAGGGCGTACGCCCCGGGCTATGTGATGCACATGATCGCCCCTCGCCCGGCAGTTGGATGGCTGCGCCCGCTCCTGTTCGCGGTGTTGCTCGTGGCCGGGGTGGTGGGCGCGATCCAGCTGGCAACGTCGGTCAGGTGCCCGCACGGCGCGTGCCCCGGCCCCGGCGCGAAAGAGCCTGGCGCGGCTCGGATAACGATCACGCCCGGACCCAATGCGCACGACGTCGACCCCGTCGCGCCGGTCATGGTGAAGGCCGACGCGGGGACCCTGACGGACGTGCGCATGGTCAACGAGAGCGGCAAACCGATCGAGGGCATCGCCACACCGGACAACACCGTCTGGAAGCCCACCGTCCCGCTGGGATACGGGCGCACCTACACGCTGACCGTCACCGCCCGCGGGCCCAACGGCGTTGCGGCGACGCAGGTCTCGTCGTTCTCGACGCTGCGGCCGTCCAACCAGACCAAGGTTTCGTTCACCACCACCTCGGAGGCCGCGCTGCACGACGGCGGCACCTACGGCGTCGGAATGGTGATCGTCGCCCACTTCGACGAGCAGATCACCGACCGGGCCGCCGCCGAGCGACAGCTGAGTGTGACCACCAACCCGCCGGTGCAGGGCTCATGGTTCTGGGTCGACAGCCAAAACGCCCACTGGCGACCCGAGCACTACTACGCCCCGGGAACGACCGTCACCGCCGAAGCCAAGATCTACGGAATTGCCTTGGGCGACGGGCTGTTCGGGCAAGACGACACGCGGGTGTCGTTCCGGATCGGCGACGCGCACATATCCATCGCCGACGACGCCACCAAACAGGTCAGCGTCTTCGACAATGGCAAGCTCGTCCGCACAATGCCAACCTCGATGGGAATGGGCGGCACCGAGGACGTCGGCGGGCGCACCATCTCGCTGTGGACCCCGCCGGGCATCTACACCGTGCTCGACAAGGGCAACCCCGTCGTGATGGACTCCTCGACCTTCGGCCTGCCCAAGAACTCGCGCCTCGGCTATCGCGAGACCATCAACTACGCGACCAAGATCAGCACCGATGGCATCTACCTGCACGAGCTCGACGCGACGGTGTGGGCCCAGGGCCACCGGGACACCTCGCACGGGTGCCTGAACCTCAATGCCGACAACGCGAAGTGGTTCTACGACTTCTCGGTACCCGGGGACGTCGTCGAGGTCCGCAACAGCGGAGGGCCGCCGCTGACGCTGGCTCAGAACGGTGACTGGACGCTGAGCTGGGACCAGTGGCGCAACGGCAGCGCCCTGAAGCCGGCGTCCTGAGATCACGCAGTCGCGCTCTGGCGCAACGTCATTCGGTCCGACGCACCGACCGGATGGGCACGGTTCACCACCAATTCGGCGGCTCGCCCCCGAGAAAGTCTTGACTGATTCCAAATAAGAGTGTGATATGGACCACGTGTCCTCATCGGCGAGTTACGCGGACCGGCTGCGCATGGCCGACCTGCGGGTGACCCGCCCCCGGGTCGCCGTCCTGGAGGCGGTGCACGCCCACCCCCACGCCGACACCGACACGATCTTCAACGCGGTGCGGGGGGATTTGCCCGACGTTTCCCGCCAGGCCGTGTACGACGTGCTCAACGCGCTGACCGCCGCCGGCCTGGTGCGACGGATCCAGCCGCTGGGCCTGGTCGCCCGCTACGAATCCCGCGTCGGCGACAACCACCACCACGTCGTGTGCCGCTCCTGCGGGGTCATCAACGACGTCGACTGTGCGGTCGGCGAGGCGCCCTGCTTGACCCCATCGGACGACAACAACGTTCTGGATGGCTTCGTCCTCGATGAGGCCGAGGTCATCTACTGGGGCATATGCCCCGACTGCTCGACGGCAGAGTCCTGATCACTCCCGTGATCGCAGCCCGCATTACAACCACCGGAAAGGAATGCTGTGTCAACATCTGACAGCCGCCCACCCCACGACGACACCAAGACGACGAGCAACAGCGAGAGCGAAAACCCGGCAATCCCTTCCCCCAAACCGAAATCGCACGCGCCGCTGACGAACCGGGACTGGTGGCCCGACCAGATCGACGTGTCGACGCTGCATCCGAACCACCCCGATGCCAGCCCGTACGGCGAAGATTTCAACTACGCCGAGGAGTTCGCCAAGCTCGATGTCGAGGCGCTCAAGCGCGACGTGTTCGAGGTCATGACCACCTCGCAGGACTGGTGGCCCGCCGACTATGGCCACTACGGCGGCCTGTTCATCCGGATGAGCTGGCACGCCGCGGGTACCTACCGGATCTTCGACGGGCGCGGCGGCGGCGGGCAGGGCATGCAGCGCTTCGCCCCGCTCAACAGCTGGCCGGACAACGTCAGCCTGGACAAGGCCCGCCGGCTGCTGTGGCCGGTCAAGAAGAAGTACGGCAACAAGGTCTCCTGGGCCGACCTGATCATCTTCGCCGGCAACTGCGCCCTGGAGTCCATGGGATTCAAGACCTTCGGCTTCGCCTTCGGCCGCGAAGACGTCTGGGGGCCCGAAGAGATCCTGTGGGGTGAAGAAGACACCTGGCTCGGCACCGACAAGCGCTACTCCGGCGAGCGTGACCTCGCCCAGCCCTACGGCGCGACCACCATGGGCCTGATCTACGTGAACCCGGAGGGCCCGGAAGGCAAGCCGGACCCGATCGCCGCGGCGATCGACATCCGCGAGACCTTCGGCCGCATGGCGATGAACGACGAGGAAACCGCCGCCCTCATCGTTGGTGGTCACAGCTTCGGCAAGACCCACGGCGCCGGTCCTGGCGACCTGGTGGGCCCCGAGCCGGAGGCCGCCCCCATCGAGCAGCAGGGGCTGGGCTGGAAGAGCTCCTACGGCACCGGCGTGGGCAAGGACGCCATCACCAGCGGCCTCGAGGTGGTGTGGACGCCCACCCCGACCAAGTGGGACAACACCTTCCTGGAGACCCTGTACGGCTACGAGTGGGAGCTGACCAAGAGCCCGGGCGATGCGTGGCAGTTCGTCGCCAAGGACGGCGCGGGTGCGGGCACCATCCCGGACCCGTTCGGCGGGCCGGGCCGCGCGCCGACGATGCTGGTTACCGACATCTCGATGCGTGAATCGCCCATCTACCGCGACATCACCCGTCGCTGGCTCGATCACCCCGAAGAGCTGGCGGACGCGTTCGCCAAGGCCTGGTACAAGCTGCTGCACCGCGACATGGGGCCGATCAGCCGCTACCTCGGGCCCTGGGTCGCCGAACCGCAGCTGTGGCAGGACCCGGTTCCGGCCGTCGACCACGAGCTGGTCGACGAGAACGACGTCGCCGCTCTGAAGAGCAAGGTGCTCGACTCCGGCCTGACCGTGCCGCAGCTGGTCAAGACGGCCTGGTCGGCGGCGTCGAGCTACCGCCGCACCGACAAGCGGGGCGGCGCCAACGGGGCGCGGCTGCGCTTGGAGCCGCAACGCAACTGGGAGGTCAACGAGCCCTCCGAGCTGGACAAGGTGCTGCCCGTGCTGGAGAAGATCCAGCAGGACTTCAACGCGTCGGCCTCGGGCGGCAAGAAGATCTCGCTGGCCGACTTGATCGTGCTGGCCGGCTCGGCGGCGGTGGAGAAGGCGGCCAAGGACGCCGGCTACGAGATCTCGGTGCACTTCGCGCCCGGACGCACCGACGCCTCGCAGGAGAGCACCGACGTGGAGTCGTTCGCGGTGCTCGAACCGCGGGCCGACGGGTTCCGCAATTACATCCGTCCCGGCGAGAAGGCGCCGCTGGAGCAGCTGCTCGTGGAGCGGGCCTACCTGCTGGGCGTGACAGGGCCCGAAATGACGGTGCTCGTCGGCGGGCTGCGTGCCCTCGGCGCGAACCACGGCGGCAGCAAGCACGGCGTGTTCACCGACAGGCCCGGCACGCTGACCAACGACTTCTTCGTCAACCTGCTCGACATGGACAACGCGTGGAAGGCGTCGGAGACGTCGGAGAACGTCTACGAGGTCGTCGACCGCAAGTCGGGACAGAAGAAGTGGACGGCCACGGCCAACGACCTGGTGTTCGGGTCGAACTCGGTGCTGCGCGCGCTGTCCGAGGTCTACGCCCAGGACGACAACCAGGGGAAGTTCGTCGAGGACTTCGTCGCGGCCTGGGTGAAGGTGATGAACGCCGACCGGTTCGACCTCAAGTAGCAGTCGGATACGAAGCGACGCCCCGTGGGCCACAGGCTCGCGGGGCGTCGGCTATTTCGGACCGTGAGGCCAGCCACACTACTACCCACGGGTAACCTACGACGGCGTAAGTTATGTACCAATGGCTGATGGCCGATGCGTCCGACTACCGAAGCTGGGTAAACGGTGACATGAGCGAATTGAAGTATCTCGAACTTCACGGAGACCGGATCGCCTACCGGGATGCCGGCGACGGCCCTGTCGTATTGCTGATACACGGGATGGCCGGCAGTTCCGCGACGTGGCACGCGATCATTCCGCAGCTATCGAAGAATTACCGCGTCATCGCGCCGGACCTGCTCGGCCACGGCATGTCCGCGAAGCCGCGTGGCGACTACTCACTGGGAGCCTTCGCCGTCTTTCTGCGCGACCTGCTCGACGAACTCGGGGTGGACCGGGCAACGGTGATTGGGCAGTCTCTCGGCGGCGGCATCGCGATGCAGTTCGCGCATCAGCACCGGGAGCATTGCGAGCGGCTGGCCCTCATCGGCAGCGGTGGCCTCGGGCCAGACCTCAGCCCCGTGCTGCGGATCCTGTCGGCACCGGGCGCCGAGTTCGTATTGCCCGTCGTCGCACCGCAGTCGGTGCTGAACCTCGGGAACAAGCTGGGTTCCTGGCTGACCTCTGCCGGGGTTCAGTCGCCGCGAGCCGGTGAGATGTGGCACGCCTACTCCTCGCTGTCCGATCGACGGACCCGCCAAGCCTTTTTGCGGACGTTGCGCTCAGTGGTGGACTACCGCGGTCAGGCGGTCAGCGCTTTGAACAAGATCCACCTCACTGCTGGGATGCCCGTCGTGCTGATCTGGGGCGACCAGGACCGGATCATTCCCGTGGCCCACGCCTACGCTGCCCACGATGCGCTGGAGGGCAGTCGCCTCGAGGTGCTCGAGGGAATCGGGCACTTTCCTCATGTGGAGGCTCCATCGGCGGTGGCGGAGATCCTGGAGGACTTCATCGCGTCGACGACCCCGTCGATCCCCGAGAAGAACGCTGACAGTTCGGTACACCTAGGGATGTAGCGCCAAATCAGCGCGGGAGGTCCCACTGGCCGTAGTCGGCGGCGAGGACGTCGTCGATGTCCACGTTGATCCCGCCGAGCAGCGGGCTCGGGTTGGACGGGCTGTTGACCACGGTCTGATACAGCACCGCCGCAGGTTCGCGCTCCCCGTTCGACCACGACCTGGTCTGCCACGCCCAGCGGTGGCCCGGGGTGGTCGAGTTGCCGATGACGCCGTCGCGGATCGCCCAGCCGCACGCCCGGGCGTGCCCGTAGATACCGGTGCGGCCCACTCCCAACACCGAGTTGATGCCCCGAAACCATTGCACCGCAGGGCCGTTCCAGGTGTTCTCGTCGATGTTGTCGTCGACGCTGAAAAAGATCGGGGCCGACGCCGTCCCGCCTGCCGCGTTGTGCAGTTGCAGGGCGGTGTGCGCGTCGGCCACGCCGCCGTCGAACCCGCGGGTGTAATCCGACGGGTCGGGCCAGCCGGGTTTGCCGTACTGGAAGTTGCTGACGATCTGCAGGCCCGCCGCGCGCAGCGCGTCCGCGTACTCGCGTGTGATGGGCTTGGCCTCGAAGTTCGCGCCCGGTCGCGACGCTGACACGTAGTTGACCACCCCGCCGTAGCCCGCCGCCTTGATCTCGCCCGGCGCGATCCTCTTCTCGGCGAAATCGATCAGTTGCAGGTCGGCCGCCGAGGCCCGCTGCTGCGCGAGCGGCGCGGCCAGGCCCAGCAGGGCCGGCGCGAACGCATACTTGAGGGCGTCGCGTCGCGAGATCGATCGCCATCCGTCGTGCACGGCGCGATGGTAACAAAGCGGGCTCATCGCGCCGGCCGGCACTCTCCGCCGATTTCGTGACGGTTTCGATTGGGCAAAGGTCGTGCAGCATACCCGCGCTGCGCGGGCCGACACCGCCTGCTTGTCCTTACTGTTGGCCACTATGGCCCGCCTGAACAATTGCGTGAAACGCTGGCGCGCAGCGCTTCACGTGACCATGCCGGCAATGCTGGTTGCCGCCCTGGGACTCGCCGGCGCCCCCGACGCTCATGCGGCCGCGGCCGCGGCGACGTTGTCGGTGGAACACACGTGGCAGACCGGCTTCATCGCCAACTTCACCGTCACCAACGCGAGCGCGGTGCCGATGAGCGATTGGAAGATCGAGTTCGACTTGCCGGCGGGAGAAGGCATCTCCCATACCTGGAACAGCTCGTTTACCCAATACGGAACGCACTTCGTGCTGAGCCCCGCGAACTGGAATCGCGTCATTCCGCCCCTTGGTTCAGCCACGGGCGGCATGAGGGGCGTGCTGAGCGGCACCTACTCTCCGCCGGTGAACTGCGTGCTCAACGGGCAATATCCCTGCAGCTAGCGGTGGCCGCTTCGCACGCGCCGACGCCCTTGAGGGCAGACTGAACACGGCGTTCCGCCCTCGATTGCATCAATTAGGTCGGCGAACTATAGTCTGGACACATGTCCAGTTTGCTGTCACGGAGTTCGGGAGTCCGTTGATCGCGATGGATTGGGGGCCGCCCGCCTGCCATTTTTCTTCGGCGGATAAGAGTTGAGTATGCGAATTGCCCTGCTGTCCTATCGCAGTAAGGACCATTGCGGCGGACAGGGCGTCTACGTGCGCCATCTCAGCCGCGGCCTGGTCGAGCTAGGCCACGACGTCGAGGTGTTCTCCGGGCAGCCCTACCCCGAGCTGCTCGATCCGCGGGTGCGGTTGACCAAGGTGCCCAGCCTGGATCTTTACCGTGAGCCCGACCCCTTCCGGGTGCCGCGCCCCAGCGAGATCCGCGACTCGATCGATCTGCTCGAGCTGCTGACCGTGTGGACGGCGGGCTTTCCCGAACCGCGCACGTTCACCATGCGCGTGGCGCGGCTGTTGGCCGAGCGCGCGAACGACTTCGACCTGGTGCACGACAACCAGAGCCTGGGCACCGGGCTGCTGGCGATCGCCGACTCGGGCCTGCCGGTGGTTGCCACCGTGCATCACCCCATCACCCGCGACCGCGTGCTCGACGTCGCCGCCGCGCGCTGGTGGCGCAAACCGCTGGTGCACCGCTGGTACGGGTTCTCCAAAATGCAGGAGCAGGTGGCCCGCCGGATCCCCGACCTGTTGACGGTCTCGTCGTCGTCGGCCGCGGACATCGTCGCCGACTTCGGCGTCTCACGCGAACAACTGCACGTCGTGCCGCTGGGTGTGAACACCGAGCTGTTCCGGCCGGCATCCGGCCCCCGCCAACCCGGCCGCATCATCGCGATCGCCAGCGCCGACACTCCCCTGAAGGGCGTGCGGACCCTGTTGCACGCGGTTGCCAGGCTGCGCACGCGCCGAGACGTCGAATTGCGGCTGGTCGCCAAGGTTGAACCCAACGGTCCTACCCACAAACTCATCGCGGAGCTGGGAATATCGGACATCGTCCACATCACCAGCGGGCTGTCCGACGAAGCGCTCGCCGCCCTGTTCGCGTCGGCCGAGGTCGCCTGCATTCCCTCTCTCTACGAAGGGTTTTCGCTGCCCGCGGTGGAAGCCATGGCGAGCGGGACGCCGATCGTGGCCAGCCGGGTGGGCGCGCTGCCCGAAGTCCTGGGGACCGACGGCGCCTGCGCCGAGCTGGTGCCCCCGGCCGACGTCGATGCCCTGACCGGCGCGCTCGGCGAGCTGCTCGACTCGCCGGAAAAACGCCGCACCATGGGCAAGGCGGGCAGGGAGCGCGCGATCAACGTGTTCAGCTGGGAAGCGGTGGCCGCCCAGACCGTGCAGGTCTACGAGCGGGCGATCGCGCGATGCTGACGATAGATTTCGACCGGCTGCGTATCGGGCCGTCCACCAAGGTGATCGACGTGGGATGCGGGGCCGGCCGGCACGCCTTCGAGGCCTACCGGCGCGGCGCCGACGTCGTCGCCTTCGACCGCGATCCGGACGAACTGCGTTCCGTCGACACCATCCTGAAGGCGATGGCCGAGACCGGAGAGGCACCCGAGGGGGCCTCGGCGAAGGTCGTGCTCGGTGACGCGCTGAGCCTGCCGTACGCCGACGAGACGTTCGACTGCGTCATCGCCTCGGAGATCCTCGAGCACGTCCCGCAGGACGACGCCGCCATCACCGAATTGATCAGGGTCCTCAAAGTCGGTGGGACGCTGGCGGTCAGCGTCCCGCGCTGGCTTCCGGAGCGGATTTGCTGGCTGCTTTCCGACGAATACCATGCCAACGAGGGCGGGCACGTTCGCATCTACCGGGCCGACGAGTTGCGCGGCAAGATCGCGGGCGGCGGAATCGAATTGATCCACGCCCACCACGCACACGCCTTGCACTCGCCGTTCTGGTGGCTGAAATGCGCAGTGGGCGTTTCGAATTCGGACCATCCCGCCGTGACCGCCTACCACAAGCTCCTGGTGTGGGACCTGATGCAACGGCCCAAGGTGACGCAGCTGGCCGAGTCCCTGCTCAACCCGCTCGTCGGTAAGAGCGTGGTCCTGTATTTCGCGAAGTACTATGCAGCGCCGCCTGCCGCGGAAAGCGAAGCCGCCCCGGGATATTCAGTTGCGTCGAGTTAGCGTGCCGGCGATTCCGGGTATCCTCACCCCGGACCAATGCCGGCAGACCGCGAAGTCGATAGCGGCCGACCAGGAACCGTCGGGAGCCATCCCCTGGTTCGCGGGTGGCCACACCGATCCGTGGGACCACGTGGAATGCGCGATGGCGCTCACCGCAGCCGGACTGCTGGAGCCGGCGCGGGCCGCGTTCGAATGGAGCCGCCGCACGCAGCGGACCGACGGTTCCTGGCCCATCCAAATGCGCGAGGGGACAATCGAAGACGCCAACAGCGACAGCAACTTCTGCGCATACATCGCCACCGGGGTCTGGCATCACGTGTTGATCACCGGCGACAGGTCGTTCGCCGCCGAGATGTGGCCGGTGGTGCACAAGGCGATCGACTTCGTCATCGATTTGCAGTTCGGCTACGGCGAAATCGCCTGGGCCCGAAGCGAAGCCGGGCCTGTCCCGGAAGCGTTGCTGACCGGGTGCGCCAGCGTGTTCCACAGCATCCGCTGCGCGCTGGCGCTGGCCGTCCTGGTCGGGGACCCCCAGCCGGAATGGGAGTTGGCGCTCGGGCGCCTGGGCCACGCGATCGCCGTGCACCCCGAGGCGTTCACCGAGAAGGACCGCTACTCGATGGACTGGTACTACCCGATCCTGGGCGGTGCCCTGCGGGGCCCGGCGGCCGCCCGGCGGATCCGGCAGCGCTGGGACGACTTCGTGGTCGGCGGCCTCGGCATCCGCTGCGTCGACGATCGGCCCTGGGTGACCGGCGCCGAAACCTGCGAACTGGTGATGGCCCTCGACGCCATCGGCCACCGCTCCGCCGCGCACCGCCAGTTCGCCGCGATGCAGCACCTGCGCGAAGACGACGGCTCCTATTGGACCGGTTTGGTTTTCGCCGACGGCAAGCGGTGGCCCGAGGAGCGCACCACCTGGACCGGCGCGGCGGTGATCCTGGCGGCCGACGCGCTGTCGGACACCACCAAGGGCAGCGGCATCTTCCGCGGCGACGGGCTGCCCATGGGGCTGCAGACCGACTTCGACTGCGAATGCGTGGTTACCGGTCCGGGCCGGTGATTATTTCCTCACCGGCCCGACCGGCGGTGCGCTCGAGCACCCGCAGCGACCCGGTGGCCGAAACCTCCCGGAACTGACCGGAATCCATCGCGCGGCGATAGATGTAGTAGGGCGGGCGGCCGCCGTCGCGTGGGTCGGGGAACACGTCGTGGATGAGCAGGGCACCGCCGGTGTCCACCCACTTCGCCCATCCGTCGAAGTCCTCGTTCGCGGCCTTCTCGGAGTGGCCGCCGTCGATGAACAAGAACGACAGCGGTGCCCGCCACCCGCGGGCGACCACCGGCGACTTGCCCACGACGGCGACGACGTAGTCGTCGAGCCCGGCGGCGTCCAGCGTGCGGCGAAACGTCGGCAGCGTGTCGAACAGACCCGTCACGTCGTCGACCATCGAGGCGTCGTGGTACTCCCACCCGGGTTGGTGTTCCTCCGAGCCGTGGTGATGGTCGACGGTGTAGAGCACGCTGTTCGTCTGTTGCGCCGCCGCGCCGAGCAAGAGGGTGGATTTGCCGCAGTAGGTGCCGACCTCGACGCCGACGCCGCCGTCGAGGTACCGCAGCGCGGCGTCGTAGAGGGCGCGTCCCTCGTCGGGCGGCATGAAGCCCTGCACCTGCTCGGCGAGCGCAAACAAGCGCTCGGGTGACTCGGCGTCGGTGTGGCTCATGAGGCGAACCTATCCGACCGGAATTCGCCCTGCCCAAGCGGCGCGCTCGCTTTACGATCGTGCTGTGCGCGCTTTGCCTGTCCGCAAGTTGCTTGATATCGGTATGGCCGCCGTCGTCGCCGCGGCGGCGTTGACTGTGGCGCCCGCTGTGGTGCCGGTGGGGACGCCCCGGGCCGCCGCCGCGAGCTGTCCCGCCGTGCAGGTCGTCTTCGCCCGCGGACGGTTCGAGTCGCCCGGCACCGGCGCGCTCGGCAGCGCGTTCATCAGTGCGCTGCGATCCAAGGTTTCGAAGAACATCGGCGTGTATGCGGTGAAGTACGGCGCCGACACGGACGTCGACGTCGGTGCCAACGACATGAGCCATCACATCCAGGACATGGCCAACAACTGCCCGGACACCCGACTGGTGCTGGGAGGCTATTCGCTTGGTGCGGCAGTCACCGACGTGGTGCTCGCCGCGCCCATCGCCGCGTTCGGTTTCGACAGCCCGCTGCCGCCGGGCATCGACCAGCACGTTGCCGCGGTCGCGCTGTTCGGCAACGGAAGCCAGTGGGTGGGTCCGATCACGAACTTCAACCCGCTCTACAACGACCGGACCATCGAGTTGTGCCATGGTGCCGACCCCGTCTGCAACCCGGCCGACCCGAACACCTGGAAAGAGAACTGGCCGCAACACCTCGCCGGCGCGTACATCGACGCGGGCATGGCCAATCAGGCCGCCGATTTTGTCGCGGGCAAACTGTAAGCTGGCGATTCAGGCTTCGTACGTGACCTGATACCAGTGGCGTACCGGCTTGTGGCTCTTGTCCGCCTGGCCGGTGTCCGTCGCGCTGACGACGTTGACGTCCGTCACGCCCGGATTGTGGGCCTCGATGTAGCGCTCCAACTCGTGCAGCAGCGCGCCGTGGGGCTGGGCGGGGTTCGCGAGCGCCTTCGTCCTGCGTGTCTGGGCCACGCGGAGGATTATGCCGCGGCTTGGACCGTCGCGCATCCGATGCTAATGGATTGCATTACAAAGGAATTCGGATTAATGGCCGAACCCCTCGAAAGTGCAATTGGTCCGCATTTCGCGGTTAAAGGCGGCGGATTTCAGGCCGGGGTGTCGGTGCTCGAGTACACCTTGAAGTTGCGGGTGACCTGGCCACCCGCCGCGGCGGCGTGCCGCCGGGCAAGGGAAGAAGGATGGCGGCGCATCGCGTCGCGGCACTCCCGGTCCCGCCGCCGGGCCGCGACCCATGCGGGATGCGATTGAAGGAAAATGACCGTCGCGCCGTCTGCGTCCGCCATGATTCCAACTCCTCCCGAGCAATCCGCAAAAGAATGAACAATGTTTATCGGTTCGTAATTTCAGGATGCCCTGCGAATCCTGAGACCAAACCACGCGCCAAGTTGAGAATTAGCCATGAATTGCGGCGTCATCCTGAACCGGCTGGCCTGGCGATCCACACGTTAGCGGCGGCCACCGACAGAATTTTCCGTTTCGACCTAGGACGGCACCGGCTGCTAGGGTGCCTTGCTTATGCCGCAGATAGACCGCCGCCGGATGATGTTGACGACCGGGATCGGCGTGCTGGCAGCAGCGCTGCCGCTCCCCGAGGCCTGCGCCTTTCCGAGTCGACCAGACACACCCAGCGGCCAGAGCTACATCTTCCAGGACGAATTCGACGGGCCGGCCGGCTCGGCCCCCGACGCGTCCAAGTGGGCGGTGGCCAAGGCCCGCGAGACGATCAAGGACCCGACGTACTGGGAGTTGCCGGAGCACATCGGGCAGTACCGCGACGATCGCAAGAACGTGTTTCTGGACGGCAACTCCAACCTGGTGCTGCGCGCGGCCAAGGACGGGCCCACCTACTTCAGCGGCAAGGTCCAAAGCCTGTGGCGGGGCGGCGTCGGGCACACGTGGGAGGCCCGGATCAAGCTGAATTGCCTGACCGCCGGCGCCTGGCCCGCCTACTGGCTGGGCAACGACGACCAGGGCGAGATCGATGTCATGGAGTGGTACGGCAACGGTAACTGGCCCTCGGCCACCACCGTGCACGCGAAGGCGAACGGCGGCGAGTGGAAGACCCACAACATCGCGATGGACAGCGCCTGGCACACCTGGCGCACTCAGTGGGACGCGGCCGGGATCCGATTCTGGAAGGACTACTCCGACGGCGCCCAGCCCTACTTCGACGTGCCCGCCAGCTCGCTTCCGGACTGGCCGTTCAACAACCCCGGCTACGCCGTCTACCCGGTGTTCAACCTTGCGGTCGCCGGATCGGGCGGCGGCGACCCCGGGCCGGGAACCTACCCCGCGGACATGCTCATCGACTGGATCCGCGTCTGGTAGCTCAGTGGGTGAGCAGCGCCGTCGCGCTCCAGGCCCTGCCGCCGGGACGACGTGGGTCAGGCTGGGGCAACCAGGTGAGCGGGCGCATGAACATCGGTAACCGCCGGAACCGATGGGCCGCCAGATACAGCGCCTGCACCTCTACCGTGCGCCAACCGAGATCTTCGAAATAAGCCAACCCGTTCTCGGGCGCGAACTTGAACGGCGCGTTTTCCAGCATCCCGGCCATCTTCTTGTTCATCAGCCGTTTGAGGCCGGGGCCGGCGAAATCAAGCATCCACCAGGCCACCTCGGGCCGCTTGATCGCCGCCGAAAGCGACACGACGTCGCTGTCTTCCAGATACATCAACAGGCCCTCGGTCAACACCAGCGCTTTGGTCGCGCCGTCGAGGGCTTCGTCGAGGAAGGCGTCGCGGGCCTGCGGGTCGGCCAGGTCGACGGCGACCCGGGTCAACCGGCACCGTGGCGTCTGATCCGCGAGAACCTGCGTCTTTTCCTCGAGCAACTTCGGCAGGTCGGCCTCTACCCAGGTGAACTCCGGCGGCAGGTTGAGTCGGTAGGGCCGGGTGTCCAGGCCGGCGGCCAGGTTCAGCACCCGGTCGCAGCCGCCGGCGATCGCCTCGGCGATGGCGTCGTCGATGATCTTGGTCCGCGCGACGAGCCACCACCCGTTGCGTGTCGACCGCGGGACGTTGGCGACGATCGCGCGGCCGTGTTCACCGGCGAGGCGCTCGGCGAGCGGGTCGCTGAAAAGCGCGTCGGGGCGGGCGGATTCGGTGGCACGGTGCAGCGCCGTCCAGCGGGCCGTGTCCGACACATGGGTGATCGAGTGCATGGGTTCTGACAGTAGTTGGCGGATCTGACGACTCGGTCGGGGTTTTGGTGAACTGCGACGGGCGGCGGGTGCTGGTTAAGCTTGGCTGATATTCGCCCTCGGGGTGTTCAGGGAGGTGATGGGCGATGGTTTTTGCGATGGAGCCGGCCGCGGTGGGGGCCGCGGCTTCGGCCCAGGCGGAGCTGGCTGCGCAGACTGGCGCCAGCGCGGCCGCGGGTGCGCCGACGCTGTTGGGAGTCATGCCGATGGGCGCCGACGCCGATTCGGTGGCGTTCGCCGCGGCACTGGCCGCAGTGGCTGCCGCGTATGTGGCGACCGCGGGTGAGCATGCGGCCCAGCGCGGGTTGTTCTCCGACGCCCAGTCGTTGGCGGAGACCACCACCGTGGCCAGCGAGGCGACGCGCGCGGCGGCCATGACGCTGTAGCGGCAAGGGGCTTTGGTGTCGCATCCGTGGCCAACGTTTAGCCCGGAGGCCAACTACACGGCGTTGGCGTCGGGGTCAGGCCCGGCGTCCACCTTGGCCTATGGCGAGACGTTAAGCGCCGAGGCGGCGAACCTGCAGACGGTGATGGCGGCGTCGACCGCGACCGGCGCAGCGACCTATGGCGCCAGTTGGCAGGGCGCGGGTGCGACCGGCGCGGCGACCACCCAGACTGCGATGGACACCCAGCACCAACTGCTCGCCGCGGCGCTCTTGGAGAAGGTGCCGCATGTGGCGGCGGCGGCCAGTGCTCACCAGACGGCGCTGGCGTCGATGGTGACCGCTGAGCAGGCCGTGGCCAACCGGATGGAAGAATCGGCCGCCCAGAAGATCAACCCGGCCGTCTTGGGCGCGCTGACCCCGCGGATCACGGCGTTGAATCTCGAGTACTACGGGCAGATGTGGCCACGCAACGCCGGCGCGGGCGCGGCCTATGGCGCGGCGTTGCGCGCGAGTACGGCGGCGATCATGGTTCCCTTTCCGCCGGCCGTGGCTGGAGCGTCGGCGGCGGCGCCTGCCGTCGCCGCGGCGGCGTTGGCCGAAAACGAGGCCATGGCCGCCGCCGGGGCGACGATGCAGGCCAGCGAGCAAGCCGTCCAAGCGGCGATAACTCCGGCAGCAGCCGCGGCGCAGGCGGCGGCCCCGTTGGCGGCCACACAAACCCCGGCCCATACGGTGACGGCGGCCCCGCAACCGCCGGCGGGAATGTTCGCCAGGCCATCGCCGGCCGGAGGGCTTCCTGCACCGACCGCCGCCACACCCGGCCAGGGTCTAGGCCCTTCCCAGGTTCAGCAAGCATTGACCGCGCGGGCCGAAACCCTAACCCCGCCAACGGGATCGGCGCCGGGGCCGGGTGGCGTGGCCAGCGGTTATCCGGGTGCTGGATTGACCAGCTACGTCCGCCCCAAGGGCGACGGTTTTAACCCGCCGACGGCCGACCAGGCCAGCGGCGCGAGTCCCGGCATGCTCAACGCCGCCGCCTTGACCACGAGCCCGACGCTGACGACCGCTCAGCCGCTGGCCTACGTCCCGCCCGAACCACCAAGGCCAACCGTTGCCTCCACCCCGTCGCCACGGCCCCAGCTGGACCTCGGCGACACCGCCCGCACCTTGAATTCCCCACCGCCACCGCAACATCCGCCGACCTCGCCACCGCCGGCGCCCCCGCCACCTGCACCGCAAAGTGGTCCCCACGGGCCGGCTCCCGACGGCAACGGTCCGAGCAGCCCCGGCGCTCAGATGCTCGGCACCGGACCGGGCCAAGCACCCCAGGCGCCGCCCATTCCACCGCCGCTCGCTCCGCAACCGCCCGTCCCCCCGCCTCCCCCTCCATCGCCGGGCAACCCGCCGCTACGGCCTCCGTCTCCTCCGTCCTGGGCCAGCCCTCCGGTGCCGAAGTCGGTGGAGGCGGCGAAGCGGGCATATGAGGACCTCATGCGGGCTATAGAGCACCACAATTCTTGGCGGCCTGATCCCACCAATTTGGACGCGGTAAACGCATATAACCAAGAAGCGTGGACCTACAACTCTCAGAAGGCGCAACTCGAAAACCAATTAAAATCGTCGAATGCGGAATACACGCCCGCGAAAGACGCCGTACGCACGGACATACCGTCCTGGACACAGCCTGCACCTGAGCAGCCGCATCCTCCTGCACCCGATCCCAGGACGCCTACTGGTCAGCGCGGTAGCCCCATGGATGTTCCTCCCGGAACGAATGCTCCTGAGACCATCGATGGGACGTCGTTCAGCGGACACGCTCTTGACGAAATGCAAAGCGACGGCATACCGGTGAGCGTCGTACAAAATACTCTTCGGACCGGTCTGTCCGCACCGAGCTGGGGAGATAGGACCGTTTTCTACGATCCTGTCAACAATGTCAGCGTGGTCCAGGCTTCGAATGGCAGGATTGTCACTGTGAGCTTCGGGGATCTACGACCTTGACGAACGAAGAAATTTCTCGCGACCGGGTTGCCTATCTTCGGCAACTAGCACTTGACTCGCTGACAAATTACAGCGGGGGATTCGCCGGACTCGAACGGGTCGATCGTGACCTGAAGTCGATAATTCGATCTCTCGAAGAAGTCGGGGATCCATCCTGGACGAGCTCATTGCTTCGACTGTGGGGCCAGCTCGAGATCATCTACGCATCGGCACTTGCGGAAGAACGTTTCCATTTGACTCAAGACGAAGAGGCTTACCTGCACGGGATTGTCGCCAAGCTCATAGCAGAGATCCAGGGCTATGAGCTACCTTCAACCCGCAACGCCGGCAACGGGTCTTGACCGCAGGGACGATGCTCGATCGCCCGAAATAAACGCCCCACCACACCGATTGCGGGACCGTTGCACAAGCACCACCGGCTGCCGCCGCGGTCAAGTTCGAGGTAGACGGTCAGAACAGCCGTCCCACCGCCCTACTGACCCGCCTTACCTCCGGCAAACCACACGGCGGTCACCGCGCGCGTCTGGGGCGGCGGAAGGACGGCGTCGGGTGCGCCGAGTGTGCCGACCTTGACCGTCCACGCCGCCGACGAGCGGTCGATGCAACTCCCGGCGCCCTGGCTCGGCTGCCACAGCACCGCAAGGGGCCCGCCACCGTGAGGGCCACAGCCGTAGACGCCGACGTACCCGTCGGCGCGCCCGCCCCAGGCGCCGCCGTTGCGGAACAGGCACTGGGTGCCATCGTCGAGGGTCAGCGCGAACGGGTCGGGCGTCGCCGGAGCCTGCACCGGCGGCAGCGGGCCGTCATAGGTCACCCGATGCATGCTCTTGTCCCACGGATTGTCAACGCACAACAGCGATCCGGGCGTCGAGGGCCAACAGGTGCCGGCACCCGCCGCGGTCGGCGAGCAGTAGTAGACGTTGTCGGCGACGGCCGACGGCGACGGCGTCGTGCAGTCGCTGGCCTGGCCGACGTTGCCGGGTCCGGACGCCACTTGGTAACCGTTGATCGGTTCGCCGCCGGGGCCGACGGCCATGACGGTGATCTGCTGCGTGGGTGGCGGATCGGCGTTGGCGGCTACGGACGGCGTCAAAGCCGCCATCACCACGGCGGTGGGAATCAGGACAATTCGCGACACCAGGTTCACCGTGCTAAACCTCCCGTCCGGCGGGCCCCCTTTTTTGAAGCGTAGTTGTCGCGGCGCCGGTCCAGTACGGTGCGCTTATGCCCGATCGAAATCGCCGTTTTCTGCTCCGCGAACGCCCCACCGGCCGTATCGGCCCCGACACCTTCGAGTTGAGCGAGGAGGCCGTGCCCGAGCTCGCCGACGGCGAGGCGCTGGTGCGCGTCGACTGGATATCGCTCGACCCGACAAACCGGATGTGGATCAACGACACCCCGACCTACCTGCCACCGGTGGGCATCGGCGAGGTCATGCGCGCGGGCGGTCTGGGCGAGGTCGTCGCGTCGAAGAGTGCGCGGTTCCCGGTCGGGCAGCGGGTGCAGGGACTCCTCGGCTGGCAGGAGTATGCGGTGCTGTCGGACTCGGCGCTGGTGATGCCGGTCGACGTCTCCGAGGGCATTTCGCCGAGCGCCTACCTGGGCGCGCTGGGCACGACGGGGCTGACCGCGTGGGTCGGCATCCGGGACATCGGCAGGCCCAAGCAAGGTGAGACGGTCGTGGTGTCGGCCGCGGCGGGCGCGGTCGGGTCGATCGCCGGGCAACTCGCCAAGGTCGACGGCGCACGCGTCGTCGGCATCGCCGGCGGCCCCGAGAAGTGCGCCCTGCTCACCGAGCAGCTCGGCTTCGACGCGGCGGTCGACCACCGCGCCGACGACTGGGCCGCCCAGCTCGTCGCGGCGACCCCCGACGGCATCGACGTCGACTTCGAGAACGTCGGCGGCGACATCATGGACGCCGTCTTCGCGCGCCTCAACATCGGTGCCCGCGTTGCGCTTTGCGGCCTGATCTCCGGCTACAACGCGGCCGATCCGCCGCCGGGACCTCGCGCGTTCGGCAACCTGCTCGTCCAGCGCGCGACGCTGCAGGGCTTCATCGTCCTCGACCACCTGGGGCGCGCGGCGGAGGCGGCCACCGAGATCGCGGGCCTGATCGCCGGCGGCAAGCTCACCCCGCTCGAGACGGTGGTCGAGGGCTTCGAGCAGCTGCCGACGGCGATCAACATGCTCTTCGACGGCAAGAACGTCGGCAAGCTCGTGGTGAAGCTGTCGGACTAGATACATGTTTCGCATGACGGTCCAGGACGTGTTCGTGATCCGCGGTCGCGGCGCGGTGGCCACCGGCCGCGTGGAGTACGGGGAGCTGCGCGTCGGCGACCAGGTGAAGATCAACGACGGGCCGACGGTCCGGGTGGACGCTATCGAGGCTTTTCGCAAGAAAATCGACACCGCGACAACCGGTGACAACGTCGGATTGCTTTTCAAATCGCTCGACAAGAGCGATGTTGCCTCCGGGGACGTAATCACCTCGTCAGGCGCCTTTTTGGCATAAGCCGGGGCAATTTACAACGGTCGCGGGCCGGCGCCCTCGCCTCTAATGTCTTCGCCATGACATCCGCCGCCCCGCAACTGCGCCGGGGTCTCGCCAACCGTCACATCCAGTTGATCGCGATCGGCGGGGCGATCGGCACCGGGCTTTTCATGGGGAGCGGAAAAACGATCTCGCTGGCCGGCCCGGCGGTGCTGCTGGTGTACGGAATCATCGGGCTTTTCGTGTTCTTCGTGCTGCGCGCGATGGGCGAACTGCTGCTGTCGAACCTGAACTACAAGTCGTTCGTCGACTTCGCCGCCGACCTATTGGGACCCGCCGCGGGCTTTTTCGTCGGCTGGTCGTATTGGTTCGCCTGGATTGTCACGGGCATCGCCGAGATCGTTGCGATCGCCGGCTACGCGAGGTTCTGGTGGCCCGACGTGCCGTTGTGGCTACCGCCGCTGGTGACCGGCTGCGTGATCCTGGTGTTGAACTTGTCCAGCGTGCGCAACTTCGGGGAGATGGAGTTCTGGTTCGCCCTGATCAAGGTCGCGGCGATCGGGTGCCTCATCGTCGTTGGCGTCGTGCTGGTGGCGACGGATTTCGTTTCGCCGCAAGGCAATCGGGCGACGGTCGAGAACCTGTGGAACGACGGCGGATTCTTCGCGACGGGGTTCATGGGCGTGGTCGGCGGGTTTCAGATCGCCTTCTTCGCGTTCGTCGGGGTGGAACTCGTCGGCGCCGCGGCGGCCGAAACAGCGGATCCGCGCCGCACCCTCCCCCGCGCCATCAACGCGGTGCCCATTCGGGTGGCGATCTTCTACATCGGTGCGCTGCTGGCGATCCTCACTGTCGTCCCGTGGCGGCACTTCGCCGGCGGCCAATCCCCGTTCGTGACGTTGTTCGCGCTGGCGGGACTCGGCGCCGCGGCGTCGATCGTCAACTTCGTGGTGACCACGGCGGCCGCCTCGTCGGCCAACTCCGGCGTGTTCTCCACCGGTCGCATGCTTTTCGGCCTGGCCGACAACGGAAGCGCCCCGTCGCCCTTTCGGCGCCTGAACCGTCGCGGCGTGCCGTCGGTCGCCCTCATTCTCACCGGGGCGCTGCTGCTGACCTCCATCCCGCTGCTCTACGTCGGCGGTTCGGTCATGGGCGCGTTCACGTTGGTGACCACGGTCGCGTCGCTGTTGTTCATGTTCGTGTGGGCCGTGATCGTCGTCAGCTATCTCGTCTACCGGCGCCGGCACTCGCGACGGCACGCCGACTCGTCCTACAAGATGCCCATCGGCGCGGCGATGTGCTGGGCCATCCTGGGCTTTTTCGCGTTCGTGATCTGGACGCTGTGCACCGAACGCGAGACCGCGATCGCCCTGGCGTGGTTTCCCCTCTGGTTCGCGGTGCTCGCCGCCGGCTGGCTGGTGGTGCGGCGCCGGCCCGGGCGCGCCGAGACGTATCGCCGGTTCCAGGCCGAGATGAACAAGCCCGTCGGCGAAACGGCCGAGGCCACGCCCGCCGCCTGACACCCGCCGTTCTTGGGATCGGTAGCGAATCGCGGCCTCTGTACTTATCCCAACGACGACGCCAACCCGGCGGCGCCACCTGAAAGGAAGTCAGAAATGAAGCTTGTTCCCGCCGCGCTCGAACAGCAGATCAACCGCGTCGACCGTCAGCGCAGCCTGTACATCGGGATCGGCAACGCGTTGGTTGCCCTCTGGTGCCTGTACCGGGTGTTCTGGGGGCTCTACCTGGCGATGACGTTCAGTTGGGTCACCGGGGCGATGATTCCTCAGGTGCTGCTCTGGGGCGTGATCGGCGTCATCGCGGGGGTCGTCGCCTTCGGGTTCCTGACCCGCTACTTCAGGGAGTCGTGACTCGCGCACGCTGCGGTCGAAAAGTCCCGAACCCACTTGGGGTTCGGGACTTTTCCCGTCGTGGGCTCTCAGCGGATCTGCTGAATGCGGATCAGGTTCCCGGCGGGATCGCGCACCGCGCAGTCGCGCAGCCCGTATGGTTGTTCGGTTGGCTCCTGGACGATTTCGGCGTCGGCGGCCTGCAGCCGCTCGAACGCGCCGTCGAGGTCCTTGGTGGCCAGCATGAGCATGGCGTAGGTGCCCTTGGCCATCATCGCGGCGATGGTGCGTCGCTCGTCGTCGGTGATGCCCGGGTTGGCGGCCGGCGGGCTCAGCACGATGGACGTGTCGGGCTGGTTCGGCGGCCCGACCGTGATCCAGCGCATCTTGCCCTGCCCGACGTCGAGGCGAACCTCGAAGCCGAGGGTGTCCCGATAGAAGGCCAGCGAGGCCTCCGGGTCGTCGTGCGGAAGCATGCTCGAATGAATCGTGATGTCCATGGCGTCAGGTTAGGTTCGGCCGCGTCAGGGGCGCTTCTCGATTCCTGATCGGTCTGCTGACTTGCTTCGCGACGCACGGCGCTATCCCCGCCGTCGCGTCGGCCGCATGCCTGCGAAACACGCTGGGCGGCATGCCGACCAGCTCCGTGAAGCGGGTGCTGAAGGTGCCCAGCGACGAGCAGCCGACCGCGAAGCAGACCTCGGTGACGCTGAGGTCGCCGCGGCGCAGCAGTGCCATCGCACGCTCGATGCGCCTCGTCATCAGGTACGAGTACGGCGATTCGCCGTAAGCACGCCGAAATTCGCGACTGAGGTGCCCGGCGGACATGTGCACCCCGCGCGCGAGCGCCTCGACGTCCAGTGGCTGCGCGTAGTCCCGGTCGATGCGGTCGCGGACGCGACGCAGCAGCGCGAGGTCGCGCAGTCGCTGCTCGGCGGAGCTACTGGTCACCAAGCCGATACTGCCACGCGGCCAGCCAGTTACGGTGTCGTCGCCCGGTGCCACGCCAGCGGGTTGAGCCCGCGATACGGATCGCCGTCGCGCAGCCGCCGCAGGTCACCCAGGATGTTCTCCAGCGCCCGTTGCGTCTGGTCCTTGACGATGTCCACCCACTCCTGGTCCGTGACGCCCAGCGGCCTGCTCGTGTCGATCGGCGAACCGAACCGGAGATACATGCGCTGGGGCCGGGGAATCAGGGTTGGCCCGATCCCCCGCATCAATGGCCTCGCCATGTCCGCGCGCCCGTTCAGCCTGCGGCCCAACGCCGCACTGAACCGCCCGTAGGCGCTGTCGCGCGTGGTCAGGCTGCGATAGACGTCGTCGCCGCCGACGAGACCGGCCGGCACGATCGGGTAGCCGTTCTCTATCGACAGCCGTGCGAATCCCGCGCGTCCCTGCCAGCGCAGCCGGTACTCCTCGCCCTTGAACTTGGCGATCTCGCGGCCGCCGCCGGGGAACACGAGGATGGTCTCGTCGTTTCGCATCAGTTCGCGCGCGGTCTCCGGTGCGCCGACCACGGCGCCATACGCCGCGATCAGATCGCCGGGCAGCCCACGCATCCGGCCGAAACCCCGTTCGGCCAGGGGTCGGACCCGGGTCCCGATGGTGCGGCGCACCGTATCGGAGATCAGGAAGACCTCGGAGCCGAACTGAGTGTGGTTGCCCACCAACAGGAATCGCCCGTCCGCGGGTAGGCGTTCGACGCCGTCGACGTAGGGCCGGGAAAGGTCGATTACGGGGCGCAGCCGCTCGCTCACCTCGTCGAGGGCTCGACGCAATGTCTGCACCCGCGCGCTTGGCTTCGTGATCGCGGAGAGGTCGGTGTTGTCAGCCACGGTCGTCCGCTCGCGGGCGGGAGAACACGACGGTCAGTGACGGAGGGCCGAACCGGGTCGGGCTGGGCAGCATCTCGATGTTCATCCGTGGGTCGGCGGCGCGGCCTAGCGCCCGCATCGCCGACGGGCTGTAGGCACGCAGCGCGCTGATGAACCCGTCGTGCAGCCCGGGCTGGATCGACGACCACGGCATCAGCACCAGATTCAGGGGCAGCGCGAAAACAGGAAACAGCATCGTGGCCAGCGGGCTCTGCCGTTTGAGGTCGATGACGAGGAACCGCTTGGCCACGCGGGTGGCCTCGGCGATGGCGCGGGTCGCGACCGCCGGCGGGAGGTGGTGGAACGCCAGCGCGAACACGACGAGGTCGTAGCTGCCGTCGGCGGCGTCGATAGCCGTCGCGTCCACCACCTGGGTGCGCGCCCGCGGGTGCTGCCCCAGCTCCCGCGCGGCGATGTTGGCCACCGAATTCGGGTTCACGTCGCTGACGGTGACGGTGGCGGTCGGGTGAAGCTTGAGAATCTGCGCCGAGAGCTTTCCGTGGCCGGCGCCGATTTCCAGGATGCGCGGGTTGGGGATGTCGGCGACGACGCTGAGCGCCGTGCGCGCGTACTTCTCGTGTTGCTTGGTCAGCGTGCCGACCCGGTCGAGCATGCCGATGACCTTCTGCTTGACCTCGTCGGCCACGTCGTCGCGGTCCAGGTACTCGAGCGCGTCGGTTTGAAATCGGCGATCCAGCCACGACGCGCCGGGGCCGCCCCTCGGCATCGTGGCGATCGCCTGGTCCAGCGTGTCTGTCGTCACCATCACGGCTCTCCTTGTCATTTCGTCAGCCCGTTCTTGAGCCACCATAACAAACGAACCAGTTCGTCTGCTTATGATGTTCCTGTGAGATCGAAGACAGAGCTCCGCGGCGAGATACTCGCGGCCGCCCGCGCGGAGTTCGCTCAGTACGGCTTGGCGGGTGCGCGCATCGACCGCATCGCGCGCGCCGCCAGCGCGAGCAAGGAACGGCTGTACGCGCATTTCGGCGACAAGGAGACCCTGTTTCGCGACGTGGTCGCCACCGACGGCGCGGAGTTTTTCCGGGCCGTGGAGCTGCGCCCCGACGCGGTGCCCGAGTTCGTCGGCGGCATCTTCGACCTGGCGCAGAGCCGGCCCGAGCACGATCGCATGATCACGTGGGCCCGGCTGGAAGGCTTCCCGCTGGACATCCCGGAATTCGACGAGGAGCACCCGCCCGAGCGGGCCATCGCCGCGCTGGAGCAGGCGCAGGCCGACGGCCATGTCGACCCGGCGTGGGACCCGCAGCAGCTGCTGGTTCTCCTCTTTGCGATCGCGCTGGCGTGGGCGCACTGGCCCGACCCTGCGGCGGCCACCACCGACAAGGCGGTCATCGCCAGCCGGCGCGCCGCCGCCGTCGAGGCGGCGGCCCGCATCGTCAATCGGCGAAAGTGAACGGCGCAACGCAAAGCGCGTAGTGTCCCAGGCCATGGCCGATGAGATCCGTTTCGTCGAAGCCAACGGGCTGAGATTCGCCTACCTGGAGGACGGCTCGGGGCCGCTCGTCCTGTTGCTGCACGGGTTCCCGGACACCCCGCACACCTGGGACGATCTGCGCCCGCGGCTGGCCGCGCAGGGCTATCGCGCGGTCAGCCCGTATATGCGCGGATACCATCCCAGCGCGATCCCTGCCCGCGACGCCGACCAAGAAACGTTGGCGCGCGATCCGCTCGCGCTGATCGAAGCGCTCGGCGTCCGCGAGGCCGTCGTCGTCGGGCACGACTGGGGAGCCTCGGCCGCCTACGGCGCCGCCGCGCTCGGACCGGATCGGGTCAAAAAGCTGTTCGTCATTGGCATTCCGCACCCGGCGGCGCTCAAGCCGACGCTCAAGAAACTCTGGGGCGTCCGTCATTTCGCGGAGTACAAGTTGCCCGGCGCACCGAAGCGCTTCGCGCGCAACGACTTTGCGGCGCTGCCCGCCATTTGCCGGCGCTGGTCGCCGACCTGGAATCCGGATCCGCACGAGTTCGATGCAGTCCGCGCCAGCTTCGCAAACCCGGCGAGCCTGAACGCGGCGTTCGGCTACTACCGCAAGCTCTCCCCCATCCCCAGCGCATCACTGAAGGCGAAGATCAAGGTGCCGACGGTTGTCTTCGCGGGGCTGGACGACCCGGTCGCCGAGCCGTCCGACTACCGCGGCGCCGCGCGCATGTTCGAGAACGAGTACGTCGTGGAGGAGGTCCCCGGCGGGCATTTCATGCACCGGGAGCATCCCGGGACCTTCGCCGAACGGCTCTTGGCCCACCTGTGATTGGGGCCTACCGGGGCTAGGCGTCGACCAGCTCGGGGTGGAACTTCGCGGCCAGGCGGCGCATCCCGTCCTGCCAGTCGACCGTCGTGCCGCCGATGAGCTCGTGCATGCGGGTGAGGTCGGTGGGGTTGCCGCGCAGCGCGTGCGCGTCCTCGGTGAAGACCGGCTCCTTGCCGACGAGGGAGCCGAGGTAGCCACACCACTCCTGGAGGCTGACGGTTTGGTCGCCGCACCAGTTGACCGTGGTCGCCGGGACCGACGCCGCGTCGAGCAGCTTCGGCACCGTCGCGATGATGTCGTCCTCGTGGATCGGGTTGTATTGCGCCGGTCCTCCGGGCGGGACCGGGATCGGGATGCCGGCCAGCATCATCTCCATGTGGTAGTACGGCCACCCGCCGTTGTTCCCGTAGGGGACGTTGAGGCGGGCGATGACGGTGGGCACGTCGAGGATGCGCGCCATCGACCGGGCGACGACCTCCCCCGCGACCTTGGAAATCGAGTACGTGGGGAACAGAAACTTGTGGTTGTCGCCCAGGGCGGACCGCTCGGTGCGAGGCTCGTCGCCGGGCGGGTCGTACACGGCGGCCGAGGAGCAGTGCAGGAAGGCCTTCGCCCCCCGACAGTGCGCCATCAGCAGGCCGACCGACTCGGCGTTGGCGCCGAGGTCGGTGTCCCAGTCCCCGCTCTTGGCGACCGCCAGGTTGAGGACGTAGTCGAAATCGGTTGGGAGACCGGTGAAGTCCCCGGCCGCCAGGTCGACCGTCTCGCACCGGACACCGGCTTTCTCGAGGCCTTCCCGCGCCGCGGGATTGGTGAAGCGGGCGACGCCCCACACCTCGTTGTCCGGTGCGAGCGCCATGGCGATGGGGGTGGCCAGTTGACCGGTCGGGCCGGTGATCAGGATCTTGGATCCGCGCATGCGCTGATAGTAGGTGAGCGCCACGGCGTGCAGACGATGACCGACTTTCGCGCATTGTGCTCACCCGCGCGGTAGGGTCCCTTCCATGGCCGCCAGGGGTCGCATCGACTTGCGACTCGCCACGCAGGTGTTGGTACTGCAGCTCGTCGTCGTGACGCTGACACTGATCATCGCCTTCGTGTTGTTCGCCGTTTTCAACCGCGCGCGCCTGGACAGTCAATACCACGTCCATGCGCTGGATATCGCTCGCGTCGTGGGCTCATCCCCCACGGTGGTCACCAACATCGCTCGCTACGACAACGGGCCGCTGACCCCGAGCCCGGAACTGGTCGGCGAACTTGCCACCGGTCCGATCCAGGGCGTTGCAACCCGGGTTCAACAACGCACCCATGTGGCGTTCGTCGTCATCGCCAACGCAAGCGGCATCAGGGTCGCGGATCCCGAACGCGACAGGATGGGTCTCCCTGTCCGGTCCGACATCGCACCATCGCTGGCCGGACATGAGATGACATCGCATGACGACACGGTTCTCGGGCGCGCGATCGTGGCGAAAGTCCCGGTGTTCGAGCCAGGTTCCAATCGGGTGCTGGGGGTGGTCATCGTCGGCCTCTCCACCAAGGCCTTCGACGAGCAGTTTTCGAAGAACCTGGTCGTGCTCGGCGCGATGGCCGGTGCCCTGCTGCTGATCTCGGTCGCCGGCTCGGTGCTACTGGCCCGCCGGTGGCGAGGGCTGACCCTGGGTTTGCGGCCGGCCGAGATCACCGAGCTGGTGCGCAGCCAAGCTGCGGTGTTGCAGGGCATCGGAGAGGGCGTGCTCGCGACCGACACGGCCGGCAAGACGACCTTCGTCAACGACGAGGCGTGCCGGCTGCTCGAGATCGGCAGTGAAACGGGCCGGCCCGTCGACGAGATCGGGTTGACCCCGCGCGTGCTCGACGTGTTCAACGCCGCCGATGCGACCCCCACGTTGGCGACGGTCGGCGAGCGCATCGTCGTGGTTTCGGCGCGGCCGGTGTCGCGCGAAGGGCGCCCGCTGGGAACGGTTTTGGTGGTGCGGGACCGAACCGACGTCGAGTCGCTGACCCGCCAGCTCGACGCGGTGCAGGTGATGAGCACGGTGCTGCGCGCCCAGCGCCACGAGTTCGCCAACCGCCTGCACCTGCTGACCGGGCTGTTGCACGGCGGCCACGTCGAGGAGGGGCTGCAATATCTCGAGGAGCTCCTCGGGTCGGGCCCGCTGGGATCCGCGCTGCCCGGCATCGACGCCATCCGCGACGCCTACCTGCAGGCGTTCCTGGCGGCCAAGGGCGCCGCCGCCCGCGAGGCCGGCGTGACGCTGACGATCGGTGAAAACACCTGGGTGTCCGGTCGGCTGGTGCTGCCGGTCGACGTCACCACCGTCGTCGGGAACCTGCTCGACAACGCCATCGACGCGGCCCGCACGAGCCATAACCCCACCAAACAGGTGGAAGTCGAACTGCTGCAAGAGGGTACGACGCTGCACATCACGGTGGCCGACAGCGGTGATGGGGTCGCGCCCGACTTCGTCGAGCACCTTTTCACCGAGGGCACCTCGACCAAGCCGGACTCCGGCATACCGGGCGGCCGCGGCATCGGGCTGGCATTGTCGCGGCAGATCAGCCGCGCCCTCGGTGGTGACCTGTGGCTGGCCAGCCCCGGCAATCCGGAGCTGGCGCTGCGCGGTGCGGAATTCATCGCCCGGCTTCCGGGCGTGATGGTTGAGGAGGCGCAATGGGCGACGCAGACCTGACGGTGCTCGTGGTCGACGACGACTTCCGCGTTGCCAACCTGCACGCCGAGGTGGTCAACACGCTGCCGGGTTTCACGGTGAGCGCCACCGTGAACACGCTGGGGGCGGCGCGGGAGGCCCCGGCCGTCGACCTCGCGCTGGTCGACGTGTACCTGCCCGACGGTTCCGGAATCGACTTCGTCCGCGAATTGCATGGGGACAGCATGGTATTGACGGCGGCGACCGAGGCGGCCACCATCCGCGCCGCGATGTCGGCGGGCGCGCTGAGCTTCCTCGTCAAGCCGTTCGCGACGACCGAGCTGGCCGCGCGGTTGGCCGGCTACGCGCGCTACCGCAAGATTCTGGCGAGCCCCAACCTCACCTCCAGCGACGTGGACGCGGCACTGGATGCGCTGCGTCCCCGGGTCGCTCCCGCGGCACCGCCCACCCTCGCAGCATCTTCCACCAAACAGCTTGTGCTGCAAGCCTTGCGCGCCTCGGAGAAACCCATGTCGGCCGCCGAGGTGTCCGCATCGATCGGGATATCGAGGGCAACCGCCCAGCGGTATCTCGCGGGCCTGGCCACCACCGGCGACGTCTCCGTCGGGTTGCGGTACGGCACGACGGGGCGGCCCGAGCAAGAATTCGCCGCAAAGGACAAACGGCCCACCCGCCCACTGCGATGAAGAGTCGCGCCGAGACTGCGCTCAGCGCGCGATTTGTCCGGCCGAACGCGATCTGTACGCAGTCTCGGCGATGAGCGGAGAGTCAGGTTTGGATCAGTGAACCCCGTAGTCAACGGCGGCCGACGCTGCGTCGGAAAGGCTTGTGGCGGTGGGCCCGCCGTGGCCCGGATAAACGACGGCAGCGTCTAGCCGAAGCATTTTGCGCAGGGACGCCAGCGCCTGCTGTCCATCGTGGGTGATGCCCCGGCAGATTGCGCAGGGACCGCGGTGGTGCCCGACGGCGTCGTGGGTCACCAGGGCGTCTCCGGTGAAGGCCCCCGCCCCGCCCGGGAGCAGGTAGACGCTGCTGCCGGGGGTGTGTCCCGGGGTGTGGAAGGCGTGCAGCCGGCCGGGGACGTCGAGTTCGGCGTCCGCGGTGATGGTGCTGACTTCGGCGACACCCTGGGTTTTCAGCGCGCCCATCCTCGCGAAGTGCAGTGGAGCCCGGATCGCCGAGGGATGACGCAGCAGGTACGGCAATACCGGGCGCTCCGATGGCGTGTACGTGCGGACCTCCCTGGGTCGGGCGGCAAGCGACGCGTCGGCGTGGTGGACCCAGATGCGCGCGCCGGTGATGCGCTGTATGCGGGCCGCAAGTCCGAGGTGGTCGAAATGCGCGTGGGTCAAGACGATTGCGCTGATGTGCTCGATGCCGTAGCCGGCCGCGTTGAGGGTGGCGACCAGGTGCTGCCAATGCCTGGGGACCCCGGCGTCAACGAGTGTCACCCAGCCGCCCTCCGCGACGGCCCAGAAGTTGACATGCCGGTCGCCGAGCCGATGAACGGTGACGGCGCCGGCGGTCACTCGACGGCCTCGCCGGTCTTCACCCAGACCTGTTGGGGTGCTGCGTCGGTGACCTCCATCGAAGTCGCGTCGAACACGACCGTCGGACCGAAGAGGCTAACCGGTGTCCATGCGCCGGCGATCGCGGCTCGGTCACTGGCCAGGATGCGGATCGCGGTCTCGGTGACGATGGCAGCCGAAACCTCGTTGCCGTTGCCCATCCGGGCCTGTCGGCCGCGCTGTCGCCCGTCCGACCACCGCGCTTCGACGTACACGTAGGAGTCGCCGCCGGCATCCGCGAGGTTCCCCGGGGCGGCGAAGAACCCTGTCACGTTGCGCGCGTTGCTCATTCGCTGCGCGACGACGACGTCGGCGGTTGGCGCGGGAAGGACCGGCCGGTTTCGGCCGCCCAACTGAACCTCGGCCATGCCGGAACCGAACGGCGCGGTGCGCAACTCGCCGTCCTCCAGCCAGATCGCACCGCGGGCCATGGCGTCGGCGAACGTGGCCTGCAATCCCGGGCTGGCCACCTCGCCCGCCGGGGCGGTGATCAGCCGGACATCGGCGGGTGGTTGGCTCGCGCCGGTGATGACCTCGGCGAGCAGAGCCTCCCCCACCGTCGGGCCCATGCCGACCGCAGTCAGCATCGGGATGTGCCGTTGGCGCGCTTGCGAATCGAGGGACATTAACTGTTGGACGGCGTCATGCTCATTCGGGATTTCCAGGTAGGGAACCGATTGCTCGAGGCAGGCCTGGCGCACCGGCCGGGCGTGTGTGCTGAACGGTCCGACCGTGTTGACGACGAGGGCGACGGATTCCGGAAGTGGTCCTGGATCGAGGACGTCGCCGGGCAGCACCCGCGAACCGGGCAGCGCGTCGGCCATCTCGTCGAGGCGGGTGCGGTCGCGGGCCGCCAGCGTCAGCGCCAGGCCGTGGTCGTGCAGGCGGCGCGCGATGCTGCGCCCGGAAACACCCGTCGCCCCGAGCAGGAGAACGTTGTCGGCGCTCATGCCGCCGCGCCGTTCGCGAGGTAACCGGCCACTTGGGCCGCGGGATCGGTTTCGAGCATCAGAACCCTCAATTCATGTCATATCAATTAATGACGTATCACCGATGATGCGTCATTGATACGCTTGGTCGAGAGCAGGTGTCAAGAGGGGATATCGACGTCATGAAGCAATCGGTGCGGCAAGCCCACCGGGTACCGTCGAGGCCGGCCGCGGACCTCGACCGGATCCGCTACCTCATCCTCGGCGCTCAGCGAGAGGGCGGTCGGATGATGGCCACCAGCTTGCGGGAGACCGGGCTGACACCAGCCCAAGCCGAGGTGCTCGAGGTGGTGAGGCAGCATGGCCCGCTCACACTGGCCGAGCTCGGGAAGCGGCTGGTCTGTGAAACGGGAAGTCCCAGCCGCCTCGTCGACACCCTCGTGCAACGCGGCTACATCTCACGCGAGCGCGGCGAAGAAGACAGACGCACTGTGACACTGACGTTGACCGCGTTGGGCGATGAGACCGTCGACGAGGTGGTCAAGCACGGCGGCCTGCGTGACCACATCGCCGCGCATCTGACGCCTCAGGAGATCGGCGACCTGACCGCCCTGCTGCGCAAACTGCTCACCGATACCGGCGCGGGCGACGCCTTGGCTTTGCGATTCCGCGACGAGAGCGGATAGCCCGGGGCGAACGGCGCACCGCCGGTCCCTCGCCGCGGGCGGGTCCCCGCGACGGGCACGCGGCGTATCCCTTCGCCCTGCGGAGACAGCTCGTGCCGCCGGTGCGCCGCGGAACGGCGAATGTTGCTCGTGGCCAGAGCGTGAGAGGTGTCGCCGTGAACGCAGTTGCCCGCTGCCGGGACCGAAACCCTGGCGACGCTCGCTTTCGTCCTGGAAGGCCACCAATTCGCCTTGCCGACCAATGCCGCCAGGGCCGGCACCGTCACCGTGCGAACCACGAAGGTGTCGATCAAAATGCCCATGCCGATGATGAATCCGGTCTGCACCATGGTCGAGAGGCTGCCGAACAGCAAGCCGGACATCGACGCGGCGAAGATGATGCCGGCCGAGGTGATGACGCCACCCGTCGAACGGACCGCGCGGATGATGCCCGAGCGCATGCCCGTGCGCGACTCCTCACGAATCCGCGTGATCAGTAGCAGGTTGTAGTCCGCCCCGACGGCGACCAACACGATGAACGCCGTCGCCTGCACGTTCCAGTAGATCTGCTGATGGAGCAGGAATTGGAAGAAGACCACCCCCACGCCCATCGCCGACAGGAATGAAATCACCACGGAGGCCATGAGATACAGCGGCGCCACGATCGCGCGCAGCAGCAGGATGAGGATCACGAAGACGATCAGCAGCGTCATCGCCACGATCAATCGAACGTCGTGGTCGTAGTAGCCGCGAATCGCGCTGTACATCGCGGTCGTGCCGACCATCGATATCGACGCGTCCGAGAGCGAGGTGTTGGGCTGCGCGCCGCGCGCCGTGTCGAGGATCGACGCGACCTGATCCATGGCAGCCGTGCTGAACGGGTCGAACTTGGTTTCGACCAGGTAGCGCGCCGAATGCCCGTCGGGCGAGATGAACAGCTTGGCGGCGTTCTTGAAGTCGTTCGAGTTCAGCACCTGCGGCGGGATGTACATGCCCGCCATGGACTGCGCTGCGGCGTCACGCTTCATCGACAGCAGCAGGTCGGCCGCCTGGTTCATTCCGGTGCCCATCCGCTTGGTTTGGTCGACGAGTGTCCGCACACCGTCGGCGAGCCGCCGGCTGCCGTCGGCCAGCTGGTCGGCGGCGGCCTGCAGGCCGGTGATCTTCTGCGCCATGCCGGCGGTGTTGCCGCCGGCCGCCCGCAGGCTGTTGGAGGCCGTCGCCAACAGTGTGGTCAGGCTCTGCACGGCCGACTGCACGCCTTGTGCCGCGGGCGGTTCCGCGAACCCCGCGGCGGCGACGGCGTCCGCCAGCGTCGACACGGACCCGTTCGCCAGCCCGCGCACGTTGTCCAGGAGGTTGGCCGCGGCGCCGAGCTGTTGCTGGGCCTGGTTCAGCGTCGCGGTGAGCTGGGTCATGGGCCCGCTGGCGCCGCGGAGCTGGTCGCGGACCTCAGCGAGGCTTGCCGCCAGTTGGTCGGCGCCGCGGGTCAGTGCGTCGAGGTCGCCGGTGCGGTCGCTGATCTGCGTCGAGGCGTCTTCGAGCTTGGAACCGACCGCCCCAGCCTGGGAGCTGAGCTTGGCCTGATCGAGCGGCCGGCCGTCGGGCCGCGTGATGCCCCGCACCGCGGCGATGTTGGGCAACTGTGACACGCGTTGCGCCATCTGATCCAGGTCGGCCAGGGCGCGCGACGTCCGCAGATCCTGCGGCGAGCGGACGTAGATGTATTGCGGCAGCAGGGCGCTCGTCGAAAAGTGGTTCTCCATCGCGGTGAAGCCGACGTTGCTCGGCGCCGACCGCGGCAACTGCAGGCGGTCGTTGAAGGTGGGCCGAAGGAAGGCCGCGCACCCGGCCAGCGCGATCAGCACCGAAAGGCTCACCAGCAGGTGCGTTTTGGGGCGGCGGACCAGGTGAACGGCGGAACGCTGCCACAGGCGTCCGGTCAGCGGCGGGCGCGGCGCCACCCAACCGCGCCGGCCGGCCAGCACCAGGATGGCGGGCAGCAGCGTGACGGCGGCGAGGAACGCGATCGCGATCGAAATGGCAAGCGCCGGGCCGATACTCGTGAACGCGGGCAGGCGGGTGAAGACCATGCCGAGGAAGGTGACGGCCACGGTGGCCGCGGACCCGGCGATCACCTCCCCGATGGAACTGAGCGCCTTTTGCACGGCCAGGTCGGACTCGACGCCGGACCGGATGTATTCGTGGTAGCGGCTGATCAGGAACACCGCGTAGTCGGTGCCGGCGCCGAAGATCATGGCCGTCATCAGCCCGATCGTCAGCGCGGAGATCCCGAGCCCGACCTGAGTCAGCGCGGACACCACGCCCTGGGCCGACGCCACCGAAACCCCGATGGTGATCAACGGCAGCAGGACGGTCACGGGCCGCCGGTAGATCACCAGCAGGATGATCAGTACGAACAACGCGGTGACGATCTCGGTGATGTGCAAGTCGCGGGCGGTCACCAGCGACATGTCACCAACCATGGCGGCCTGCCCGGTCACGTCCGCGGTCAGCGTCGTGCCCGCGGTGGAGTGCTTGACGGTGTCCGTGATCCGTTGGTACGCCCGCGAAGACTCGGGAGACCCGGCGGGCGCGCGCAGCATCACCGCAAGGTAGAACGCCTTGTTGTCCGCGCTGACCATGAGCGGGCGCAGGGCGGGCGTGGTCGCGACGTCCTGCACGCCGGTCACATCGCGGGTGTCGTCACGCAATGTGGTGGCCAGCCTGCGGTAAGCATCCTCGTCCGCCGGCTGCAGACCCCGGTTGTCGGTGAGCACGACGATCAGGACGTTCTGGGCGGATTCCCCGAAGTCCTTGGCCATCTGCTCGGCCGCGGCCATCGTCTTGGGCGGCAGCGGTTGCACAGTCTGGCCTCCGACCACCTTCGTCAGCGGGGGGAAAGCCACGGCCAGCACGGCCACCACGGCGGCCCAGGCGGCGATCATGAGCCAGGGCGCGCGCACGACGACGCGGCCCAGTGCCCAAAATGCGCCGGTGCCTGCACTGGACGTAGCGGACTCGTTGATCATGGTGAAGAACCCCTCATAGTCGGGCCGCGAACGACTTTCGCCTCGGTTACTCGGAATTTATGGCGCCGCCGGCGGCCGCGTCTCGCTTGTCGGCGATAGTCGGAATTAGCCGCGATTCCACGGTTTTGCGCGTTGTGCTCGCGCGTGGCGGCGGTGGTGGCGTCGAGTCTGCGCTCAGACTGTGGTGGAGCCACAGGGAGGCGCGCTGAGCGCAGTCTCGATGCGAGGGCACGCAAAGCCGATCGTGGCGTCGAGCGAAAAGTCACGCAGCGCGTCCGAAAGGTCCTCCCGCAACCCGTCATTCGAGGTGGGGCGGCCCTGCTGATAGGCCACGACCGAGACGAAGACCTGTCCGTTCCACCGCCCCGAGGCCAGCGACAGCATTCCGCCGAACCGGTCCATGATGGCCGTGGTCGTGTCGGGATGGGGAGCCCTGATGGCGAAGTGGTCGGCGTCGGTGCCGTCCGGGCGGCACGCGCCCGGGTTGAGGTCACCGAGGTTGGACGCGACGACGGCGGTTGGGCTCCCGGCCGCCACTCCGATGAGGCGCCTGATCAGCCGTTGCGGCATCAGCGGAACGAGGGGCAGCAATTCGCGCCGCCGGTCGGGGGTGTCCCGAAGCCGCGTCAGCGCGGACTTGGTCGCGGCCCGGATGTCGCGCAGGTCGGTCGGCGCGGGCGCGGGGTCGACGGTGAGGTCGGCGTTGGCGACGGCGTTGGCGCGGGTGTCACCGAGGGTGCGCTCGTTGACGGGTATCGCCAAGGCGACCCGGTCGTCCGGGGTGACCCGTCCCGCGCGGCGGGCCAGCAGTGCGGCCAGTCCGGCGAGCAGGGTGTTGCTGGTCCCGCCGAGTGCCGCCGCGCGGGCGTCCCATTCGCCGGCGTCGACGAACACCGTTTCCGTTGGGAGCGCTACGCATTGGTCCGGGCCGGCGGGTAGACGCGCCGGCGGCGTGGTGGCCGGGCCGGGCTGCGCGGCGCCCGCCCGCGCCTGTCGCGCCACGTTGGCCAGGGCCCGCCCGATGCCCGGGAGGTCGCGCGCGGTCTGGCGGGCGTCCTCGCGCAGCGCCTGCCACCGCGGGCGGGATGCCGCGGCGGGCCAGCTGACCGGATCGGGCCGGCCGGATGCGGCGTCCGCCAGCGCATCGCACAGGCCGATGCCGTCGGTGAGGGCGTGCGGGATGACCAGGCTGACGCCCGCGCCGCCGTCGGTGAACGGCAGCACCGCCAGGTGCCATTCGGGTCCGCGCTCGATGTCCAGCGGCGTCGCCGCCTGGTCGTGCAGCCAGGCGTCGAACTCCTCGCGTGGCCTCGGCGTCGCGGCGATCTCCAGCCGGGACCGGCCGCTTGTCGAGACCCAGCGGTCGCGGCCGAACGGCAGGGCCGATCGTTCGATGCGCCGCGATAGCCGGCCCCGCAGCAGGTTTCGGTGAAATCGCCGCAGGCCTTCGATGTCGATCTCCCGGTCGTACACCCAGACGCACTGCAGCAGGCCGAGGACCCCGGTCGCGCGGTCCAGGCTGGAGCAGGTCTGGTCGAACAGGTCCAGTGTGTTGTTCATTGTCTTCAAGTCCTTCCTCTGATCAGATCGCTTGGGCCGCAAGTGGACGCGACCAGTCATCGATGAGGTTGAGCAAGAACTCGCTCAGGACGCTCGAAAGGGCTTGGTGCAGAATCTCCTTCGAGTTGGAGCGCCCCGGTTGATAGGCCTGCACCGAGATGAACACCTGTCCGTTCACCCGCGCCGAGAGCAGGGCCAGCACCCCGCCGACGCGATGCAGCGTCGCCTTGGTCATGCCCGGGTAAAGCGATGCCACCCAGACGAAGTCGGCGTCGGTGCCGTCCGGCCGGCTCACCGCCGCCGGGGCGGCGCCGATGTTGGACGAGACGACGCCGGTCGCGTTGCCGGTGGCGACGCCGACGCATCGCCTGGCGAGCCGCTTCGGCAGCAGCGGAACGAGGGGCAACAGCGCCTCCCGCTCGTCGGGCGTCTCGTGACGCTGGATCAACGCCTGCTTGATGGCCGCGCGGATCTGGCCCAGGTCCGTCGCCGCCGGTGCCGGGTCGACCAGGACGTCGACGTTGGCGACGGCGTTGGCGCGGGTGTCGTTCGCGGTGCGCTCGCTGACGGGAATCGACAGGGTGACCGAACCGTCCGCACCGACCCGTCCCACCCGCTCGGCGAGCCGGGCGGCGACGCCCGCGAGCAGCGCGTTGCTGGTCCCGCCGAGCGCCTCCGCGCGGGCGTCCCACTCGTCGGCGTCGATGAAGATCGTCGCCGTCGGGATGGTGATGGGCCCGTCCACGGCCACGGGCACGGGCGGGGGGCCGGCCGGTGCGGCGCCGACGCGGTTGCGCCGCGCCAGTCGGGCCGCCGCGGCCGCCGCGACCATGGCGCGCCCGACACTGGGAAGGTCGCGCGCCGCTTGGCGGGCGTCCTCGCGCAGGGCCTGCCACCGCCGGCGCGACCCCTCGGCGGGCCAGTCGATGGCGCTGTCGTAGCCGCAGGCCGCTTCCACCACGGCCAGGCAGCCGGCCATGCCGTCGGCCAGGCTGTGCAGGCCGACGAGGCTCACGCCGGCGCCGCCGTCGGTGAACGGGAGCACCGCCAGGTGCCAGCCGGGCCCGCGCTCGGCGTCGAGCCGCGTGGCGGCCTGCTCGCGCAGCCAGGCGTCGAATTCCTCGCGTGGCCGCGGCGTCGCGACGATCTCGAGCTCGGACTCGTGGCTGGGCGACACCCAGCGGTGGCGGCCGAACGGCAGGGGCGAGCGTTCGATCCGGCGCGAAAACCGTCCCCGCTGCAGGTGGCGGTGGAACCGGCGCAGGCCGTCGAGATCGATGGCGCGGTTGTACACCCAGACGCACTGCCCCACGCTGGTGACGTTGGTCGCCTCCCCGAAGCGGAAGACGGTCTGGTCGAACAGATCGAGTAGGTTGTTCATTTCGCTTGGTCCTTTCTTTGTCGTGGTTGAGTCAGAGGCTGATGACCGGAATGCCGTGTTGCGAATTCGCGTGCTCTGCAACGGCGTCCACCCAGTCCGAGGTGGTGTTGACGGCATACGCGAACGCCTGGGTCAATGCGGCGAGGTAGCGATGGACCGACTTGCGGGCCGTCGCGTTGTCCGGGAAGGAAATCGTCGCCGTGGTCTTGTCGTTCTGACGGTTGATCCACAAGTTGATTCCGCCGTGCGAGAGATTGTCGGCGTAGGTGCCGAAGTTGGCCTGCTCGAACAGCGTGGCGCCGGGTATCTTGCGAAAGTCCATGAAAGACACCATCATTGCCCGGGCCGTTGGGGGTGCGATGCCCTGCGGGGCTGCGAGCGCGAGCGCCCGCTCCACCGGCACATCCGCGAGGTGCTTGGCGTCGTCGTAGGACTTCTGGGCCGCCCGGGCCGCCTCGCCAAACGTGGCGGCGCCGATCGGCACGGTGACCGGAACTAGGTTGGCGAACCAGCCCACGGTCATCGAGTCGACGCCTGGCGTCCGGGTGTCGTATGCCGTAAAGCCGTGGTAGGTCTCGGTGCCGGTGAACTCGTGCTCGGCCAGGGCCGCGCACGCCAGCACTCCCCCGCTGAACCGGGCATCGGCCGCGTGGCAGGCGATCTCGAACGCCTCGGTTCCGGCGGCGTCCAGCAAGTCGACCGTCAGGAACGTGCCCTTGGTGCCGGCCTCCGTGTCGCCGACCGAAAGCGGAAAGCTCGGCCAGTCGCCGCGGGTGGCGCGCGCGAACTCGATCCAGTCCCGGATCCCCGGGGAGGACTCGGTCAGGCTCGCCACTTGCTCGCGCTGCCGTGCGGCGTAGCTGCGGTAGCTTGCGATCCCCGGAAGGACGGGGCCTTCGGAGGCGTCGGTGCCGCCCTGGGACAGCTGCTCGTACATCAGGTTGATGTCGAAGAAGATCAGGCCGGCGGACATGCCGTCCATGTGCAGATGGTCGACGCTGGCGTAGAACGTGAAATAGCCGGCGTGCTGGACGATGCCGAACGTAAAGCAATCCCACTCAAGCGTTCCCGGCGTGGTCGTCAGGGCGTGTGCGCGTATCTGTTCGCTGTCCATGTGCCCGAAGTCGGTCGGCACCAGGCCGATGGCGTCGGGGTCCTCGATCATCCGGCGGACAATGATGCCGCCGTCGAATTCGAACCAGTCGTGGTAGGCGTCGTGACGACGGACGTGCGCATTGATGGTCGCCGTCATCGCCGTGATGTCGCAGACGCCGGGCATGTCCCACGCCACCACCATCAGGCGGGGCAGCGCAGTGTCGGTCTTTTTCGCGTCGAATGCCGCACGAAGGTGGCGGCTCCGCTGGTAAGTCGGTGCCAGCTCGCTGCGCCGCGCATTCCGGGCCGCCGCCCGCGACGCGGCCGAGGCCGACCAGGTGATAACCGTGCCTTCGCCCGGCTGCCATCCGTTGATGTTGCCCAGTGTGACCATTTCCCCGTCCCTTTGTTTTTCCGCGCGCTTCTCGCGAATTCCCTTCTTGCCAAATGGAATTGGGTTTCTGCGGTGCGCTGTCGCGGCTTATTCGGTTGTTTGCTGAAACCGAATTTACGAAAGGGAAGGTGCCGCTGTCGCTGTTGTGGGCGATAGTCGAAATAAGCGACGATTACGTGCTTTTGCGCATTGTGCTCAGCCGGGCACTGCCCGGCCCAGAAACGGGTGAACGCCCGCTACAGCCCCGGCTGGTCGTCGATGATGCCCAGCCAGATCTGCGCCACGTCGATGGCCACCTTCTCGCTGATGAAGGCGTGCTGGGTACCGGTGTAGATGTCGCGGAAGGCGCGCTCGAGGCGGCTGCCCTCCCGGATCGAGCTGGTGCCCGCCACCAGGTGCGCCCACTCGGCACAGCCCCGGGCCGTGTCGGTCGCGTAGACGGCGGCCACCCGCATGTCGGCCCGCAGGGCTGGCGTCAGGTCGTCGCCGGCGGCGACGGCGGCCTCGGCGGTGGTGAACGCGTCGAGCACCAGCAGGCGGGCGGCGCGCCAGGCCGCCCGATGGTGCGCCAGGCCCTTCTGGAACGTCGGGCGGCTGGCCAGCGACGCCATGTCGCTCATCCGGAACTTTGTGGCGGCGAGTTCCTGGACGTCGTCGAGCATGCTCTTGGCGACCCCGAGCGCCCACGAGGCGTGGCCCGCGGCGGTGACGGGCATCAGGCCCATGCGGGTGGCCGGCGACGTGCCCCGGTATGGCTGCCGGACGAACAGCTCGAACGTGCGGCTGTCGGGGACGAACACGTCCTGGGCGCTGTAGTCATAGGACCCGGTTCCTTTGAGCCCCTGCACGTACCAGCCGTCGTTGAAGCTGATCTGGTCGCGCGGGATGACCGCGACGCGCATCTCCGGGAAGCCCTCACTGATCCAACGCATCTCGCCGTTGTCCATCGGAAAAAACCCGGCCGCGATGTACTGCGAGTGGCCGATGCCCGAGCCGAAGTTCCAGGACCCGCTCACCGTGTAGCCGCCGTCGACGACGGTCCCCTGCCCGTTCGGGAAGAACTGGCCGCCCAGGGTGACGTGGTTGTCGTTGGCCGTGAACACCTCGGCGAAACCCTCGTCCGGCAGGTACGCCGCGGCGGCGAACGACGACGGCAGGTTGGCGATGCCGATCCATCCGAACGACCCGTCCTGCCAACCCATTTCGATCCAGGTTTCGATCATCGCGGCAAACGATGGTTCGACGCCACCGGCCTCGACGGGGTTGAACGAGGACATCAGCCCGCTCGCCCACATCTCGTCGACGATCGCCGGGGTGAGCGTGCGCGCCCGCTCGGACTCGGCGGCTTCGGCCTGCACGAGGTCCCGCATGCCGCGGGCCAGCGAGACCACCCGATCGTCCGTGTCGGCTATCGACGTCATTGTCGTTTCCCATCATCGGTTGGTGAAAACTGATACCGGTGACCGTAGTTAATACCATTGCTGCGCCTTTCCGGGCGGGCAGTCAGGAATTAGTGTGCGCTGACGGCTTTTCGCGTGTATCCAGGGCGGCTCGCCCGGCGTGTCGCCGCCCTGAGCGCACACTCAACGCCCAGGACTCACGCTCAACGCGGTGCCCTACCGTGGCCCTGTGCGGTGGATCGTCGACGGCATGAACGTGATCGGGAGCCGTCCCGACGGGTGGTGGAAGGACCGTGGCGCGGCCATGGTCACGCTGGTGGAACGGCTCGACCGATGGGCAGGGGCCCAAGGAGAGGACGTGACCGTGGTGTTCGAGCGACCGCCGGCGACCGCGATCACCTCGTCGGTGATCGAGGTGGCGCATGCCCCGAAGGCGGGCGCGAACTCGGCCGACGACCAGATCGTCCGGCTGGTGCAGGCCGACGCCCGCCCGGAGGAGATTCGGGTGGTGACGTCGGACAAGGGGCTCGCCGATCGCGTCGGCGCCCTCGGTGCCTCGGTCCAACCCGCGGCGAGTTTCCGCGACCTGATCGACCCGCGCGGCTGATGGCGGCCCAGGGCGGTGTCCCCGCACCGAACCGGGTCTGCGAGCTCGCGCGGATCGAGGTCCCGATCATCCAGGCGCCGATGACCTACATCGCCGGTGCCCAGCTGGCCGCCGCGGTCTCCAACGCCGGCGCTCTGGGCATCATCGAGACCACCTCCGAGGAGGGCCGCGCCGACGTCCGACGGGTCCGCGAGCTCACCGACCGTTCGGTGGGCGCCAACATCGCGCTGCTGTTCAACCGCGACCCGGCCGTGGTGGATCTCCTGGTCGCCAACGACATCCGGTTCGTCACCACGTCGGCGGGCGATCCGGCGCTGTTCACGGATCGGCTCCACGACGCGGGCATCACCGTGTTCCACGTGGTGGGCACGCTGGCCGCCGCCCGCAAGGCCGTCGACGCCGGCGTGGACGGACTGGTGGTCGAGGGCGTCGAAGGCGGCGGGTTCAAGAACCGATTCGGCGCCTCCACGATGGTGCTGCTGCCTTTGGTCGCGGCCCACGTCGACGTGCCCATCGTGGCCGCGGGCGGGATCTGCGACGCCCGATCCATGGCCGCCGCAATGGTTCTCGGCGCGGACGGCGTGCAGATGGGCACCCGGCTGATGGCCTCGGCGGAGTCGCCCGTGCACGTCAACCTCAAGCAGGCGGTCGTGCGCGCCGACGACACGGCGACCGTGCTGCTGCCCCTCGACGGCAAACGGATGATGCGGGTGATCCGCACCGCGGCCGCCGAAAAGATCGACTCCTCAACGTCTTTGGGTGAAGGCGGGGCGGCGCTGCAACGCGTGCAGCGGCTCTACTTCGACGGCGACATGGACGCCAGCGTCGCCAACACCGGTCAGGTGGCCGGCCGGATCGAGGACATCGCGCCGGCCGCCGACATCATCGAGCGGATGTGGACAGAGTGCCGTCAGGTCCTGACCGCCACCGCCGATCGGCTGGGACCGGTTACGACGGACGGCTTCTGACGTCGAATTCGACCCGCTCGCCGTCGACCTTGGTGATGCGCATGTGTGCGGTGTACTGCTTGCCCTCCGGGCCGGTGAAGTGGCAGTCGAACTCCTGGCCGACCTTGGCCTCCACTCCCGACGGGCAGTGCACGTCCGACGGATGAAAGCCGGTCTGACTGGAGACGACGTCGACGACGGATTGCGCCGCGCCGTCGGGCTTGACCGTCGACTTCGCGTGACACGCGGTCAGCAGGGCCGCCGTCGCGAGCATCCCCGCCGCGGCCCGCTCGACAAGTTTGGTCATTGCTCAGCCGCCATTCGCCGTTGACGATCGTGATCGGATCGTCAGGCTAACACGCAATGGCGGCGATTCCGGCGCTACGGCAGCTCAGAGCCGTGCGCCGTGTTGCGCTGCAAACAGCCGGCGTCAGCCGACCGCGGCCAGCGCCGCGTCGTAGTCGGGCTCCTGCGCGATCTCGGGAACCAGCTCGGTGTAGGCGACGTTGCCGTCGGCGCCGATCACGACCACCGCGCGCGCGAGCAGCCCGGCCATCGGGCCGTCGACGATGCTGACGCCGTAGTCCTTGCCGAAGTTGTCCCGGAACGCCGAGCCGGTCTTGACATTCTCGATGCCCTCCGCGCCGCAGAACCGCGCCTGTGCGAACGGCAGATCGTTCGACACGCACAGCACCGACGCGCCGGTCGCGGCGGCGCGCTCGTTGAAGGTCCTCACGCTGGTCGCGCACACCGGGGTGTCGATGGACGGAAAGATGTTCAGCACCACGGGCTTACCGCTGTACTGGTCGTTGCTGATCGCGCCCAGGTCCGTGCCGGTCAAATTGAAGGCCGGGGCCGAAGATCCGACGGCCGGCAGCTCGCCGACGGTGTTGATCGGGTTTCCACGCAAGGTTATCTGTGCCATGCGCACAGTCTGCCAAGGCCGGTGCGACCGCTTCGGGTCAGGTCCACATGTCCTAATTCGTGGGGTACACGGCATAGACGCCATCGCCGGGCTGGCCGAGACTGAAACCATGGCTCGGAGGGTGGTGATCGTCGGGTTTCCGGGCGTTCAGGCGCTGGACGTCGTGGGCCCCCACGACGTGTTCACCGGGGCGTCGCAGCTGACCGACGGCGGGTACGACGTCGCCATGGCGTCGGTGGATGGCCAACCGGTCACCACCGCCAACGGCCTGGCCTTCCTCACAACGCTGCTGCCCGACCCGAGCGAACCGATCGACACGGTGGTGCTGCCCGGCGGCGGCGGGGTCGACGCGGCGCGATCCGATCCCGAGCTGGTGGGCTGGATCAAACGGGTGACCGGAAACGCCCGCCGCGTCGTCACCGTCTGCACCGGCGCTTTCCTCGCTGCCGAAGCGGGGCTGCTGGACGGCCGGCGCGTCACCACGCACTGGGCGTTCGCCGGCCGGTTGGCCCGCGAGTTCCCCGCCGTCGACGTCGATCCCGACCCGATCTTCGTCCGCAGCTCGGACACCGTCTGGACGGCCGCGGGCGTCACCGCCGGCATCGACCTCGCGCTCTCCCTGGTCGAGGACGACCACGGCACCGAGGTCGCCCAGACGGTCGCCCGCTGGCTCGTCCTGTACTTGCGCCGCCCCGGCGGGCAGACACAATTCGCGGCGCCGGTATGGATGCCGCGCGCCAAGCGCACCTCCGTGCGTCAGGTGCAGGAGGCCATCGAGGCCGAACCGGGCGGTCAGCACAGCATCGGCGAGCTGGCCCGCCGCGCGGCGATGAGCCCGCGCCACTTCACCCGGGTGTTCACCGACGAGGTCGGCGAGGCGCCCGGCCAGTACGTCGAGCGCATTCGCACCGAGGCCGCGCGCCGCCAGTTGGAGGAGACCGACGACACCGTCGTCGCCATCGCCACCCGGTGCGGCTTCGGCACCGCGGAAACCATGCGGCGCAACTTCATTCGGCGCGTCGGCATCTCACCGGACCAGTACCGCAAGGCTTTCGCATAAACAAGAGAGGAAACGAGCCATGACCCAGATCGCATTCGTGGCCTATCCAGGATTCACCGCGCTCGACATGATCGGCCCCTACGAGGTGCTGCGCAACCTGCCCGACGCCGAGGTGCGGTTCGTGTGGCACGATTCCGGGCCGATCACCGCCGACTCCGGTGTGCTGGTCATCGGCGCGACCCACTCGCTGGCCGAAACCCCTTCCCCCGACGTGATTTTGGTGCCGGGCGGCCCGTCGACCCCGGTGCACGCGCGCGACGAGGCGCTGCTGGAGTGGCTGCGTCGGGCGCACCGGACCGCGAGCTGGACGACGTCGGTGTGTTCGGGTTCGGTGATCCTCGCGGCCGCGGGCCTGCTCGAGGGCCGGCGCGCGACGTCGCACTGGCTGGCCATTCCGTTGTTGAAGGGGTTCGGCGCCATCCCCATCGCCGACGAGCGGGTGGTGCACGAGGGCGACGTCGTCACCAGCGCGGGCGTGTCCGCGGGGCTTGACCTCGCGTTCTGGCTGGCCGGCCAGATCGGCGGCGAAGGCCGCGCGAAGGCGATCCAGCTCGCGATCGAATACGACCCGCAGCCCCCGTTCGACTCCGGTCACATGTCGAAGGCGTCGGCAACCACCAAGGCCGCCGCGACGGCGCTGCTGTCGAAGGACAGCGCCAAGCCGGCCAACCTGAAGGCCACCACGATGCTGGCGTGGGAGCAGGCGCTGGCGGCGGTGCGATCGCGGCGGCGGAGGCGGGTCTCGCCCGCTGCTTCGGTTCCGTCCGGCTAGGACGCGTCTGCCCGCGGGACGAACCGGACGAAGGGCAGGTTCTCGCCGACGGCGCGGAAGTCGGCGTCCGACCCGTCGACGGAGAATCCCAGCACGCGCGGCAGCACGAACTTGGCCGCCGCGCGGTGCCGCGACGCGTACCGGAGGAAGACTTGTGCCCCTTCGTCCTTGTCGAGCGGTGTGGCGGTGACGGGTATCGTTCGCGTCCCCACCTGAATGCTGACGTCGGGGTTGCGCAGGATGTTGCGGTACCACGCGGCGTCAGGTCCCCACCCCGAGGCGACGACATAGGTGTCGCCGTCGCGCTCGGCGACCTCGAGAACGGTCTGGCGAGGCTTGCCGGAGACGCGGCCGGTGTGGTTGAGCAGCAGCAGGCGGCTGCCGAACACCCATCCGAGCCCGAGCCGGTAAAGGTGGATCGGAACGCGGAAAAGGAACCGGGTGAGTCCCGCCGGTGGCTGAATGTTCTTGACGATCTTCATGATTGGCCGCCTTTGCGCGCACTACAGTAGACAACTGCAATTATTGCACACTGCAATTGTTATGGGTAGTGGTGAGCGCCGCTCGACGCTAGGCGTTGGGCTGCAGGAACTCGGTGGAGGCCAGCTGGCCGCCGGCCTGCAGCCACGCCCCCACTACGCCGGGGGCGTCCCGGTTCGGGTTGTAGATGTCTTCTTCGCTGGAGAACAGGCCGTCGCCGGCGTAGACGAGCCGCGTCCAGTTGGGGAACCAGAACGGCTCGCCGTTGGGGTCGGTCGGGTGGTCGAGCAGGTTCCTGATCATGAGCACCACGGCGTCGTTGTCGTCGTCGTAGGCGACCCAGTCGCTGGGAAAGCGCATGTGCGGGAACGGGGCCATCACCGCAACGATCCAGTCGCGCACCGCCTCCCGGCCGTGAAAGACGCCGTAGTGATGCTCGGTGTAGACGACGTCCTCGGTGAAGAGATCGGCGAAAGGTCGCCAGTCGCCCGAGGTGCTGCAACCCTCGGCGACTTTCGTGTAGTTTTCGACGGCTCGCTCGATTTCTGCCCTGGTGAATTTGCCCATGTCGGACACACTAGAACGTGTTTTTGTTGAAGGCGACGCTTTGAATGGGGACGTGCGATGAGTGTGCTGGACCTGTTTGACTTGCGCGGCAAGAGGGCTCTGGTGACCGGGGGGTCCAGCGGCATCGGCAAGGAGGTGGCGCTGGCCTACGTTCAGGCCGGCGCCGAAGTGGCCATCGCGGCAAGGCATTCCGACGTCTTGGACGAGGTCGCGGCAGAGCTCACCGCGGGGGGCGGCCGGGTCGTGCCCATCGGTTGCGACGTGACGCAACCCGAGCAGGTCGACGCCATGCTGGACCGGGCGACCGCGGAGTTGGGTGGCATTGACATTGCGGTCTGCAACGCCGGAATCGTCACGGATACCCCGATGCTTCAGATGCCGCTGGAAGAATTTCAGCGCATCCAGGACACCAATGTGACCGGCGTCTTCCTCACCGCCCAGGCGGCGGCCCGGGCGATGGTGCGGCAAGGGCAGGGCGGGTCCATCATCACCACCGCGTCGATGTCGGGCCACATCATCAACATCCCGCAGCACGTCGGCCACTACTGCGCCTCCAAGGCCGCGGTCATTCACCTGACCAAGGCAATGGCCGTCGAGTTCGCGCCGCACAACATCCGGGTCAACAGCGTCAGCCCGGGCTACATCCTCACCGAGCTTGTCGAACCGCTCGCGCACTACCACGCGCAGTGGGAACCGAAGATCCCGATGGGCCGTTTGGGCCGGCCCGAAGAACTCACCGGCCTCTACCTGTACCTGGCCAGCGCGGCGTCCAGCTACATGACCGGTTCGGACGTCGTGATCGACGGCGGCTACGCCTGCCCCTGACCTACCCCTGACCGAGAGGTCAGCCGACGACGAACGGGCGACCGAACCGGGTCCGCACACCCGGCGAAAAGAGCGGGCGCAGGCGCTCGCCGGCGGGGCGCACCGCGCTGGCGCCGAGCAGGTCGTCGCTGAGCTCGACGATCTCCGCGCTGCGAAACGGCCACGGTTCATGCACGTTCGGCACCCACCAGGTCCGGCCGGCCTTGCGGGTGTGTGCCCCCCAGCGGGCGGTAAGCCAGATCTCGACCGGTGTCGGCTCGACCGGGTCTCCGACGACGACCGTCAGCCGGCTGCGCAGGCCGCGCCGCGGCCAGCGTCGCACGCTGTCGTACGCGATGTGTTCACCACGCCGCGTCACCCGCATCCGCGACCAGACGTAGGGCACGCCGAGGGCCATCCGGATCACCGGCACGACGGCCAGCCGGGACGTCTCCAGCGACCGGAACAACACGCCGTGCCGGCCGGCGTCATCGATCGAATACAGCCGGACGTTGGTCTCCGCGAAGCCGCCGAAATACGGCACCGGGAACGCGGTGCCGACCTTGGTCCTGGTCAACATGAACGGGATCAGGCCGACGTAGGTCATCCCGTCGGCGAACACATCCGGCCGGGTGCCGGGCGGGTAGAAGCGTTCGACGCTCTCGGGCCGCACCGGCCAATGGAGGAAGGTCAGGTCGTCCCAGCGCTGCTCGAACGTGACCGGGCCGGAAAGCGGGGGCGGGTTGACGGGGAAACCCACGAGGCCTGTTTGCGCGTCCGGCAGGTCGGGTATGGCGGCCATTCGCACATCGTTGCATGAGCCGCGTTTGCGGCCTATCCCTCCAACTGCCCGGAGATCCCGCGCTCGATGCTGGCCTGCGTCGTGGACGGCAACACGAGGAGGCCGTCGAGTTCTTTGCGGGCCCGGTCGAAGGCCTGCTGGCGTTCCTGCGGCGCGGCGGCGGGGTCCGACGCCACCCGCAACAGGCTCTGGGCGCGCGCGATCCGCTGTTGGGCTTCCCGGGAGAAGTCGCCGCGGCGTTTGCGCATCGCCTCGGCCTCGGCGACGTTGAACGCGGTCACGTAGTCCTCGACCGCGGTTTGATAGAGCTTCGCCGCCTCCCGGTCATCGAGCAGGTCTTCGGCCTTGACGGGGCGCAGGAAGTCCGCCCGCAGCTTGGCTTTGTGGAAGCCGACCGTGAGCGGGTCCCGCATGTCGGTCATCAAAGGAAAGTCGAGGAGCTTGGCCACGTCGAGTTCGTAATCCAGCCATCGGGCGTCGGTGCGGCCGTGCTCATCGATGACGCGGCGCAGCGAACGCCATTGCGCCGCTTGACTATTCACACTGCGGTCGGTCGGCGGGCTCGCGGGCTCGGCCGGTCGATCGAGTTCGGGGCGCGCTTCGGTGCGGCGCCTATTGGCGCCGAACGCCCGCACCGCGGCGATGACCATGCCCGTCAGCGGCAGGATCACGATCAACAGCTCCGCCAGGCGGATCAGCAAACCCACACCGCCAGGATGCCATCTAACGCACGCCCAGTGTGCCGCTGAGGTATTCGGCGCGGCAGGCCCGACGGGCCAGCTTCCCGCTGGTGGTGCGCGGGATGGCGCCGGCCGGCAGGAAGCGCACATCGGCGACCGCCACACCGTGCCGGCGCGAGACCGCGTTCTCGATCGCCTCGATGGCCGGTTGCGGATCGGTGCGGCTGGTGCCGGCGGCGCGTTCGGCGATCACGACGAGGCGTTCTTCGCCGTTCGCGGGTACGGCGAACGCGGCGACGTATCCGCGGCGCACCATCGGCGAGGCTTCCGCGACGGTGGCCTCGATGTCTTGCGGGTAGTGGTTGCGCCCCGCGATGGTGATCAGGTCCGCGATGCGCCCCGTCACGTAGATCTCCCCGTCGAGGTAGACCGCCAGATCCCCGGTCCGCAGCCAGGTTCGCCCGGCCGCCGAGCCCTCGGCGTGGCTGCCCTCGGCCAGCCGCGACTGCAGCTTGGCGCCGAAGGCGAGCTGGGTTTCCTCGGGCAGGCCCCAGTAGCCGCGACCGACGTTGTCGCCCTGCAACCAGACCTCGCCGACCTCACCGTCGGGCAACTCGGATCCGCTGTCGGGGTCGACGATCACCGCCCACAGGCTGCGGGCGACCCGGCCGCAGGACACCTGCGCCACGGCGTTGGGCGCGTCCGCGTCGACGCGCACCGCGTGACAGGCGCTCAGTTGTTCGCGGTCGAGATATACGACGGATGCCTCGGCGGAAGCGTCGATGGTGGCGATGAGCAGGGTCGCCTCCGCGATGCCGTAGGAGGGCTTGAAGGCGGTGCGCGGCAACCCATACGGAGCGAAGGCCTTGTTGAACGTGCGGATCGCGTCGATGCTGACCGGTTCGGAACCGATGATCATCACCACGTTGCGCAGGTCGACGTCGTCACCGGGCGCGGGCAAGCCCCGCTGCGCGGTCCACTCGTAGGCGAAGTTCGGCGCGGCGGTCACCACCCGGCCCTGCTTCGACCCGGCGGACAGCGCGTGGATCCAGCGCAGCGGCCTGCGGACAAAGGCGGTGGGCGCCATCAGGGTCGAGTGCCCGCCGTACACCGCGGGAAAGCCGATCATCGACAGGCCCATGTCGTGGTAGAGCGGTAACCAGCTGACGCCGTGGGTGTTTCGGTCCAGCAGGTCGATCGAGAGGATCATCTGCACCAGGTTGGTGCCGACCGCGCGGTGGGTGATCTCCACTCCGACCGGCGGCCGCGTCGCGCCCGAGGTGTACTGCAGATGCGACACGCGGTCGATGTCCAGCTCGACGGGGACGAACAGCTCCCCCGCCGAGTCGGGGACCGCATCGATGACGATCAGCTGCGGCGTGCGCAGGTCCGGCAGGCTTTCCAGAAAGTGCTCGACCGCCTCTTTCGCCGCCACCGTCGTGAGGACCGCGGCGGGTTGGGAGTCGCGAAGCGCGGTCTGCAGCCGCTCGGCGTGGCCCGGCAGCTCGGGCGCGAACAGCGGGACCGCGATGGCGCCCGCCTTGATCGCGGCGTAGAAGCCGGCGACGTAGTCGATGCCCTGCGGCGCCAGGACCGCCACCCGGTCGCCCTCGGCCGCGAACTTCTGCACCTCCGCGGCGATGGCCCGCAACCGGACTCCCAGTTGGGTCCACGTCACCTCCGAGACCTGGCCTTCGGAGCGGGCGTAGTCCAGGTAGCGATACGCCACGGCGTCACCGACATTGGCGATGTTGCGATCGATGAGAGAGATCAGGGTGGTGCCCGGCGGCAACGCGACGCCGCCGTCGGCGTCCAGGCAGTCCTCTATCAGCAGCAGGCCTTTTGGAGCCGCGGCTTCGTGGCGGGTACCGCAATCCATGAGCGCAGTCTAGGGGCCCGGCGGGGCGGCCCCGGGCTGCCGGGTCGGCCCGCGGCGGGCGCCCGCGCGGCGGCCGGGCGAACCTCCCCCGCGCTTATCGGCGGCTCGCTCGACGGCCGAACAGGGCGAGTAGCTGGTCACTTGGCGTCGCGGTCGTGGGCGACTCCAGCGGCGCGGCGAACACCCCGCCGGCCAGTCCGGCCTCGGCCAGGGGTGGCGAAACGCACAACAGCGCCGAGGCGACATCCGACGGAATGGTTCGATCGGTTCGGCACGCCTGGGCGATGTCCCACGCGTGCAACACCATCTCGATCGCCCCAACGTGGACAACGGTTTTGGCGGGAACGGAGCGGCCATAGATTTCACACCATTGGCCCGTGGTGGGTTCCGTGTTCGACACGAGGAGCAAGTCGACGATCGCGACCCGCAACGCGGCGACGGGATCGTTGGGATCGCCGCCGCCCGCCGCCCGCCGGGACGCTGGGCCGCGCGCCGCCAGCACGTCGGCGACATCCGTCAGCGAGCTGCGCACATGGCCCAGCAGCCGGCGCAGGTCCCAGTCCGTGCAGGGCGTCGGCGCCGAGAGGTCGGCCTCGCGAACCAAGAGGAGGTTGCCGAACAGGTACCGGGTCGCCTCGGCCAGCACGCGGAGTTCGTCGGTGTCGGACACGGTCCGGGCCCTCAGCCCGGGAACGTCTCGGGCAACCCGAACTTGGCGACCAGCGTGGCGTCGTTGAAGGCGACGATGCGGGAGATGCGGCCGGCGGCCAGCGACAGCACGTCCAGGCCGTGAGCCTGGAAGGAACCGTCCGCCGCGCGCCGGTACATGGCGAACGCCGGGGCACCGTTGGCGCGGGTGTAGGCCAGCCGCCATTGATCCGGCTTATGCAGCACCACCCGGGCAATGAATCCGCGCACCGCCTCCCGCCCCGTGAACCACGTTGGGATGGGCGGCATTTCGAGTTCGACGTCAGCGCGCAGCAGTTCCGCCAGTTGGTCGACGTCGGCGTGTTCGAAGGCGGCCATGTAGCGGTCGAGCACGCCGCGCAGTTCCGGTTCGGCGGGCTCACCAAGCTCGTCGAGCGTCGGGCCGGCCTCGGCCAGTCGCGTCCGGGCGCGTTGCAACGCGCTGTTCACCGCCGGCGTCGAGGTCTCCAATATCTCGGCGACTTCACCTGCCTGCCAACCCAATACGTCGCGCAGCACCAGAACCGCGCGCTGCAACGACGACAAGTGTTGCAGCGCAGCGACGAACGCCAAGCGGACGCTGCTGCGCACCGCCACCACCACCGCGGGATCGTCGGTGGCGCCGTACAGCAGGCTGTCGGGGGCGGGTTGCAACCACGGGATCTCGGATTGCGCCGGGGCCAGCGCGGCCGTCGGGCTGTCGGCCGGGGCGCTGAGCCCGGAGGGCAGCGGACGCCGCTTGCGCGTCTGCAACGCATTCAGGTACGTGTTCGTCGCGATCTTGTACAGCCACAACCGCACCGAGGAGCGGCCCTCGAACTTCTCGTAGGCCTGCCACGCGCGAAGGTAGGTGTCCTGAACCAGATCCTCGCATTCGTCGACGGATCCGAGCATGCGATAGCAGTACGCCCGCAACTCGGATCGGTACCGCTCGGCGACGTGGGCGAAATCGTCGACGCTGACGTCCGGCATGGCCCAAAGCCTTTCACGACCCGCTGCGCGACGGCCGGGGATCGCTGGGACTCCGCTCGCCCGGCTCGGGGTCCTCCCACCATTGCGCCGGCTGATCGCCGTACGCGTCGTGCCAGTTCCACCACGCATACGCGGGACCTTGCGGGTAGCCTTCTGGGGAATCCTCCCAATCCTCTTGGCGCCCAAGCGCGGTCATGTCCAGGTAGCTCCAGGTGGTACCCAGCGCCTCGTCGCCGCGGTTGTTGATGAAGTACGTGCGGAACACCCGTTCGCCGTCGCGGATGAACGCGTTGGTGCCGTGCCACTCGTCGACCCCGAAGTCGCGGTCGAAGTCGTCCGTGATGGTGTACCACGGCATCCGCCACCCCATCCGGTCCTTCACCCGCTCGATGTCGGCCTGGCCGGCGCGCGAGGCGAACACCAGGGTGGTGCTGCGCGCGTTGAGATGCGCCAGGTTGCCGACGTGATCGGCGATCATGGAGCAGCCGCGGCAGGCGTGGTCGGGCCAGCCGTCCACCCCCGGCTCGAGGAACGCCCGGTAGACGACCAGTTGACGCCGGCCGCCGAACAGGTCCAGCAGGCTCACCCTGCCGTCGGGCGCGTCGAACTGGTAGGGCTTGTCCACCTCAAGCCACGGCATCCGGCGGCGCTGGGCCGCCAGCGCGTCGCGGGCCCGGACAAGCTCCTTCTCCTTGACGAGCAGCCGCTGGCGCGCGGCCTCCCATTCCTGCGCCGACACGATCGGGGGCGTTTGCATGTTCATCTGCAGCCTTTCGGTTGTGGTGGAAGGTCTTTCAGGCAATCTTCTGCAGGCCCGCGCCGGTCAGCAGGTAGCCCGCGGCGACGGCGTCCGTGTCGGCCTGCGCCAGCTCGACGACGGCCGCTCCGGCCACCTGCGGGTTGACCAGTTCGCCGAGCTGCTTGACGTATTCCTCCTCGGATCGGCCCTCGCGGGCCGCGTACGCCCGCACGGCGGGGCGGCCGAGTTCGGTCAGCGGGGTGATGCGGGGCATCAGGGCGGTGAAGCTGATGCCGAGTTCGGCGCGGTTCGCCTCGTCCTGGGCGTAGCCGGTGATGAAACGCTGGGTGGCCTTGGCGCCGGCGTACCCGCCGCTGAGCGGGGATCCGGCCAGGGCGGCACCGCTGCTGAAAACCACCACCCTGCTGCCGGGGCTCAGCGGCTTGAGCAGCGCCTCGCGCAGCCAGTGGAAGGCGATGCGCACGTCGGTGTTCCAGTTGGCCGAGAACGTTTCCCAGGTGTGGTGTTGCAGCGGGCGAGGCAACGGGCTTGCCCCGGCCACCAGCACCAAAACCTGCGGGTCGTACCGATCCAGCAGGGTACCCGGCACCGATGGGTCGGCCGCGTCGGCGACCACCGCTTCGATGCCGCCGGCGCCGTCGGTCGGCTGGGGAAACGTCGTCGCGGTGCGGGACACGGCGACCACCGAGGCGCCGGCTTCGGCCACGGCCGTTGCGATGCCGCGGCCCAGGCCCCGGCTGGCGCCCACGATGAGTGCGGTCTGGCCGGATAGGTTGTTCATCTTGTCCTCCTGGTGATGGTGTTATGCGGGGGTTGCCGTCGCAAGCAGCTGGGCGTATTGACGCTCGAGCTCCTTGGCCGGGGTGCTGTCCCAGCCCGCGGCGATGGATTGGGAGATCGGGTCGGGGAAGATGTCCTGTTCGCCGCGCTGCAGCGCGTCGAAGACGGCCGCCGCGACCGACTGCGGGGTGGCTTTCGGGATGTCGAGCTCGCGGCTCATATCGGTGTCGACGGGGCCGGTGAAAACCGCGAAAACCCGCACGCCCTGGGGCGCCAGGACGGCGCGCAGCGATTGGGTGAGGTTGAGCGCGGCCGCCTTGGAGACCGAGTACGCCGGAATGATCGGCAGCGGCGCCAGCGCGTTGACCGACAGGTTGTTGATCACCGCTCCCCCGGAACGAATCAGCGCCGGGAGGAACGCCCGCGTCACCGCATGGGTGCCGAACAGGTTCACGGACAGGTGGCGTTCGAGCACCGCGGGATCGCTCAGGTCGTCGTAGAGCGCGATGCCGGCGTTGTTGATCAGCACGTCAAGCGATTCCGCCGCGGCGGCGGCCGCGCGGATCTGTGCCGCGTCGGTCACGTCGAGCGCGACGGGGACCACCCGCTCGTCGGGAAACGAGGAACCGTCTCGCGTGCCCGCGTACACCCGGCCGGCACCTCGGCGCAGGGCTTCCTCTACGAAAGCCCGACCGATGCCGCGGTTGGCACCCGTGACCAAGACCGTTTTGTCCGCGAGTGTGTCCTCTGCCAAACCCATGACAAGCCCCTCTCCAGCGAAAAGCCCCCGCACGGGGTGCGGGGGCGTCGATGTTGTGTCGGTGTAACTACAGGTATAGACAGGTTCCGTCGCCGAAACTCATCGCAAAGTCGGATCCCAATTTCCGCGCCCGCCGCGCCGCGGGCCGGCGACTTCTGGCAACCTCGGTTGTCATCGCGGTCGGGTGCCGCTTAATTCACCCGGCCGCAACAAAATTGGGGTTGCCTTGGGCGGGGATTTCGGGAACGGGGAGTTAGGGGCGACAGATGACCACAACAGAGCATCGAGCAACGGAACGACGCGGGTTGATCCAGCGGCTGACCGAGGTGTGCGTCCGCTACGTCGAGCGCATCATGCCCGACCCCTACTTGTTCGCGGTCATCCTCACGCTCATCGTCGTGGCGCTGGTGGCGCTGCTCGTCCGGGGTGCGTCGGCCTCCGGCATCCTCAAGGCGTGGTACGGCGGGGTGTGGGGACCGCAGAACATCTTCACCTTCGCGTTCCAGATGGTGCTCGTGCTGGTGACGGGTTACACGCTGGCCGAGGCGCCCGCCCTCAAGCGCGCCATCGTCCGGCTCGCGAGCAAGCCGAAGAACCAGGTCCAGGGGGCGCTGTTGTGTTTCGGGGTCAGCACCGTCTTCTCCCTGCTGAACTGGGGACTCGGTTTGGTGGCGGGCGCCCTGGTGGCGCGTCAGGTCGCAAAACGCCTGCGGGGGGCGCATTTCGGCTACCTGATCGCGACCGGGTTCATGGGCTACATCGTCTGGACGCAGGGCCTGTCGTCATCGATCGCGCTCGCGAACACCGACACGACCAGCCCGATCAACGTGATCCACAAGATCGCCGGGATCACCGTGCCGTTGACGCTGACGGTTTTCCAGCCCTACAACTTGATCGCCGTCATCACCATGGTCGCCCTGCTCGCCGTCGCGATCTGGCGCATGGAGCCCCGACACGGTCTCGAACCCGACCCGGCGGTCTTCGACGAGGAGCCGGAGCCACCCGCGCCCGACGGCAAGCGGACGTTTGCCGAGTGGTTGGAAAACCTGTGGATCCTCAACGTCATCGTGTTCGTCGCGGGCATCACTTACTTCGTGCTGAGCGGCTTCGCGCTGAACATCTCGTCGATGATCATGCTGTTCACCATCACCAGCGCCCTGCTGCACCGGACGCCGATTCGCTTCATCCGGGCGTTTTCGGGCGCGGCGAAGGTGTCCGGCCCGCTGCTGCTGCAGTATCCCCTGTACGGCGGGATCGTCGGTCTGTTGGGTTATCTGCCCACCGGGTCGGGCAAGGCGCTGCAGACGGTGCTGGCCGAGGCGCTGGTGCGGGGCGCCGATCAGTACACGCTGCCGTTCCTGACGTTCGTCGGGTCGGTCATCATCTCGTTGTTCGTGCCGTCCGGCGGCGGCCACTGGGCGGTGCAGGGACCCATCGCCGTCGACTCGGCGCTCGCCATCGGCCAGCACTCGCCGGCCTACCTCGGGCTAACCTCGATGTCGGTCGCGGTCGGTGAGGGGGTGGCGAACATGATTCAGCCGTTCTGGCTGCTGCCCGTGCTCGCCATTGCGAAGCTCAACGTCCGCCAGGTGATGGGTTTTACAGTGATCGCCTTCCTGATCGGTTTCGCGGTCGCCAGCGCCATGGTCCTCATTGCGCCGTATGTCATCTGACGCGCCCGCTTCGGTGCAGGGCTCCCCCACCACGCGCGTCGACGCCGCGTATCGGCGCATCGCCGAAGTCGACCGGCCGGAAATCTGGATCACACTGCGCGCGCCGGACGACGTACTGGCCGACGCCCGCGCCGTCGAAGGTCGGCTCGGCGCGGGAGAGCGCCTGCCCCTGGCGGGGCGGGTGGTCGCCGTCAAGGACAACATCGATGTGGCAGGTCTGCCGACCACCGCCGGCTGCCCCGAATTCGCTTACCGGCCCGCGAGCACGGCGGCCGCGGTGGAGCGGCTCCGCGGCGCCGGGGCCGTCGTGCTCGGCAAGACGAACCTCGACCAATTCGGCACCGGGTTGGTCGGCACCCGCAGTCCCTATGGCGCCGTGCGCAATTCGCGCCATCCCCACCTGGTCGCCGGCGGCTCCAGTTCCGGGTCCGCCGTGGCGGTCGCGCTGGGCATCGCCGACATCGGTATCGGCACCGACACCGCGGGTTCGGTCCGGGTCCCGGCCGCGCTCAACGGGATCGTCGGCATCAAACCCACGCTCGGCATCGTCCCCACCCACGGGGTCGTTCCGGCCTGCCCGAGCTTCGACGCCGTCTCGGTGCTCGCGGCGGACCTCGCCCTCGCGGCCGCCGCGGCGCGGGTGATGGCCGGGCCCGACTCCCGCGACGCCCGCAGCCGCACCTGGCCGGCCGACGTCCGCCTGGCCGCACCCGGCGTACCGCGGGTGGCGGTCCCGGCGGCCGCGAACCTCACGGCGCTCAGCGACGCGTACCGAGACGCGTTCGAGCGCAGCGTGGTTCGCGCTTCCGACGCGGGGCTGAGCATCGAACCGGTCGACGTCTCGGTTCTGCTGGCGGCGGCCCTGCTGCTGTATGACGGCGCGTTCGTCGCCGAAAGATACGCCGCGGTCGGCGAATTCCTCGACACGGCGCCCGCGGGCGCGGACCCGCATGTGGCGGCGATCATCACCGCGGGGCGCGCAATCACCGGCGCCGCATTCGCCGCGGACTCCGACGCGCTGGCCCGCGCGCGGGTCGCCGCCGCCGACCTCCTCGCCGGCTTCGATGCGCTGCTGCTCCCGACGACGACCGAACACCCCGCGTTGGCCGATGTCGCAGCCGATCCGTTCTCGATCAACCGGCGCATGGGCACCTACACCAATTTCTGCAACCTGCTCGACATGGCCGCGGTCGCCGTTCCCGGTGTGGCGACGGCCGGCGGTGGCCCGTTCGGCGTGATGATCGTGGTGCCCGCGTTCCATGACCAAATCGCAGTCGACATCGCCGCCCGCCTCAGCGGAGCGCCACCCCCGCCACTGGTCGAAAGTGGCCGCGAGGTAGCGCTATTCGGCTTTGAATCCCTGCGCCGGCGACTCGAACTCCTGGGCGCCCGCCACGAGGGTCGGGTCACCGCAAAGCCCGGACCGGGAGCGCCGTCGGATGGCGAGCTGTTTCGTGTCTCGGAAGCCGGGCTGGGGCGGCTGCTGGCGGACCTTCCCGCGCCCGCGACGCTGACCACGGTCGAACTCGACGACGGCCGCACGGTCACCGGGCTCACCGAAAAGGGCTGACCGGCGGCTACATCCACAGTTTGGCCAACGAGTCGGCCAGGGTTTCGGGGTCCTGCTTGTCGGTGTTGCAGGTGATGGCCAGGGACGTGTTTCGGTCCTTGCTCACGCGGAATGCCGTGACGAACCCGCCCCATGCGCCGTCGTGATCGAGCGTGCCGTTGGCCATCAAATAGATGCCGGCCCCGTACCGATCGGCGCCGCCCGGTTCGGTCGGCACCGCGCCGGCCAGTTGCGCATCGAGGAGCGCGGGGCCACCCACCCGGCCGGTTCGGTAATTGTCGGCCCACCCGACCAATTGGCTTGGCGTCGTTTGGATTCCGCCGTCACCGACCTGCTCCCAACCAGATTCGGTCGCCCGGTAACCGCTGCTGCTGTTCTCGTATGGAACGGCTTTGTCAGGAATCTTGCCGGTGGGGTCCAGAACCATGGCCAGCCCGAGCGGGCGGAAGATTTGTTCGGTGAGGAACTGCGGCAGCGGTTGCCGCGCGACCCGGCGGACGATCTCGCCGAGCAGCAGGTAATTGGAGTTGGAGTACTCGAATTGGGAGCCGGGCTGAAATTCCAGCTTGGGCACGCCGGCCAGGGCCTGCAGGGCCTGGTCCTCGGTGGTGCGGTCGGCGAGCTGATATCCCTGTGCCTCGAGAAGCCCGACGTACTCGGGGATTCCGCTGGTCTGGTGCATCAGCTGCGCAAGGGTGACGGTGGCCGCCCACGTCGGCAGCTCGGGCAGGTAGCGGAAGAGCGGGTCGTCGAGGGCCAGCTTGCCTTCGGCGACGAGCAGGAGCAGCCCGGTGGCGGTGAACTGCTTGGATACCGAGGCGATGTCGAACACCGTCTGTGCGGTGATGGCCTGGCCGCTCGACATGTCGGCGACACCGCGAACGCCCGTCCACACCACCTTTCCCTTGACGCCGACCGCTGCCGAGCATCCCGGCACGGCGGCCTTGATCGCGTCGTCCAGCACGCTCTGGCTGCGAGCGGCCGCGTCGGCGTGATCGGTTGCCGACGTGGTGGTGCTGGGCCCCGGGCCGCGTCCGCCGCCGCAGGCGCCGACCAACAGCAAGACCGCGAGACACGCGAACCGCCGAGCCATACCGTGAATAATCGCGCTCGGCGCGAGGCCCCGCAGAGAAACGACGCTTCGGGGTGGTGTTCGAGGTGGCGGAGGTATGGTACGCGGCAGTGCCATCCGGGTCACTCAGCGATCTTCAGGGAGTCGGGATGTCGGGTCGTAAGTTCTCGTTCGAGATCAACCGGACCAGCAGCGCGCCTGCGGCCACGTTGTTCCGGCTGGTGGTCGACGGCGCCAACTGGTCGAAGTGGGCCAAGCCGGTCGTCCTTCAGTCGAGTTGGGCACGCCAGGGCGATCCGGCGACGCCGGGCGGCATCGGAGCGATTCGCAAGGTGGGCATGTGGCCCTTGCTCGTGCAGGAGGAAACCGTCGCCTACGAGCAGGATCACCGCCATGCCTACAAGCTGGTCGGACCGCCGAGCCCCGCCAAGGACTACTCGGGCGAGGTGGTATTCACGCCGAATCCGGCGGGCGGCACCGACATTCGCTGGACCGGTGCGTTCGTCGAGGGAGTCCCCGGGACGGGACCGGTGATGCGGGCGGCGCTCGGCGGCGCCGTCCGGTTTTTTTCGGGCCGGCTGGTGAAGGCGGCCGAACGCGAATCATCCGGCGGATCGTAGCGATTACCTTGGTGCGCAACGGGTTTCGAGACGCGTAACGGTTTAGGGGTCGTTGGCCTGTTGCTCGGTCGTCTGCGCCTGCTGCATGTCCTGTAAGAACTGCTGCTGGGCCGCTTCGTTTTGTTGCTCGGCCTGCTGCATCGACTGTTGCATCTGCTGCTGCGCAAGCTGGTCCTGCAGCTGCGCCTGCTGCTGTTGCTGCAGCTGGGCCTGCTGCTGAGCCCAATCGTCGTCGTCGGCGGCGAAGCCCCCGAAGGGGCCGCCGGCGGGAGCCGATAGTGCCACATCGGTCAGGCGCACGGGTCCAATTGCGGCGTGTGTGGTGTCGGGGCGCGCGGCGTCGAACAGCGCGAGCATCGCCAGGGCCGCGGCGCCGGCCAAAACCAGCCGCAGCATTCGCGGTCGCCGGCGCCGATCTGGAGCTGTGGTTGTCATCCCTCAGGTATCCGCCCTGTCGCTAGCCGCAGGCTGGGAAGGGGCTATTGCCCGGATATGAGGTCCACGCGGACACCGACCGATAAAGGGCCGCCGCTAGCTGCCTTTCTCGCTTTCATATTTCTTGGTCATGTGCTCGACGGCCTGCAGCTGAGACTGCGCGAGGCCCTCGCGAACCTGCCCGGCGCGCGCGGCGGCGTCCAGGGTCGGCTGGGCCTGACCCTGGAAGTGCGGGATCACCTCGGCGGCAAACAGCTCGGCGGACCGCTTGGTGGCGGCGGGATTGGCCCACTCGTGGCCCATCTGCAGGAAGCAGCCGAACCCGCCGGATTGGTCCCAGAGCCGCTGCACCTGGGCCCGCGCCCGCTCGGGCGTGCCGATCACCCCGGCCCCGCTCTCGTTGATGATGTCGATCATCTCGTCGAGCTGCTCCCCCGGCATGGTCATCTGCGGGAAGGCCGCGACCTTCTGGAAGTAGTTGAACCACGACTCGATGCCGAATTTCACGTCGGCGCGGGCCTGCTCGTCCGTCTCGGCGATGTGCATCGGCCCGACCAGGCTCCAGTCCTTGCGGTCGACCTGCGTCCCGAAGGCCGCGGCGCGCTCCTCCACGATGCCCCAGTGATAGGACAGCGCATCGAAGCCCTCAACGATCAGCGTCGCCCCGATGGACAACAGCCCAATGCCGTGCTTGCCGGCCAGCCGCGCGCCGGTCGGCGAGGCGACCGCGGCGACCGCCAGCGGGATCCCGCCGTCCGAGTAGGGGGCCAGCTGCAACTTGGCGTCAAAGAGCTGATGCGTGGCGGTTTTCGCGCTCACGGTCTCCCCCGCCAGCAGCCGCACGACGATGTCGAGGTTGGTTTCCAAGAGCTCGCGCGTGTCGGTGGGGTTGAGCCCGATCATCGCGGAATCCGTCGGCAATGAGCCGGGTCCCATCCCGCCGATGATGCGCCCATGCGTGAGGTGATCGAGCAACATCAACCGGTCGGCGACCCAAAGCGGGTTGTGATAGGCGAGCGAAATGACCCCGGTGCCAAAGCGAATGCGCTTGGCGCGTTCGGCGGCCGCGGCGATGAAGACTTCCGGGGAGCTGATGATTTCGCTGCCCGCCGAATGATGTTCGCCGATCCACGCCTCGTCGAAGCCGACGGCGTCGAGGTGTTCGACGAACTCCAGGTCGCGCTGCAGGGCCAGCGTCGGGTTCGTGCCGGCCCGGTGGAACGGGGCGATGAAATATCCAAACCTGAGCTTGGCCATTGGAGTCCCCTTGCGGTCGAGTTGCGGAGAACCATAACTCAAGCCGCCCAAGGTTAGGTCAAAAGGGCGGACCCCAGATATTGCTCAGCCGGCGGGGCCAGATTCACATGACCCCACCGGCTTGGGAGCAAGTCTTCGCCGTAACCGGCGTGTCAGTAGCCGCCGCAGACGTTGCCGACGCAACCGCCTCCGCCGCCCGGTCCACCGCCGCCGCCACCGACACCGGGGATGCTGCCGCCCCCGCCGCCGGGACCGCCGCCGCCGGTCGGGCCGCCGGGGACCCCGCCACCGCCGCCGCCGGGACCGCCGCCGCCGGTCGGGCCGCCGGGGACCCCGCCGCCTCCGCCGCCCGGACCGCCGCCGCCAGTCGGGCCACCCGGTTCCGTCGTCGGGGCGGGCGCCACGCTGGTCGTAGTTGTAGTGGTGGTCGACGGCGTCGTGCTGCTGCTGCTCGGCCCCTTATTGCCGCCGCCACATCCGACTGCCAACACGAGCATTGCCGCGCCGCCGAAAAGCGCTACGGCGTTCCTAGCTCCTGATCTCATCGCCAATCCCCACTCTCCACTCGCGCCGCTGTAGCTGCGGTCCACTTCTCCGTACCCGGGCGTGCGGGTGCACAAACGGGTTGGAGCGCTAACGGTGGGGAACTTGGTCTGCCTAGCAGTCGAGGCCGGAAACGCACGCGGTGAGAGTGGCGATGTGCACGCCGCTGCCGCCCGCGTTAGCCGTCGCGCCCGGGTGGGTCCCGGTCGCGCTGGGCGACGGGTGCGCCGGCGACGACGCAGTGGCCACCGGGCTAACGCCGCCGAATCCGATTGTCGCAGCGAGGACGGCCGTGCCGCCGAGCACCGCGATTGCCTTCTTAACCTGTGCCTTCATGGGTCCGTCCCTTCCTCGCAGGATCGCTTGCTAGGACCAATCATACGCATGTGCAACTATTGCCACAAGGAAGAGTTTCTAACGCGTACAACGCGGCACGGGGGCACCCGGGTAACAGGCATCAGGCGGAGCCGGCCGCGCGGGCGGGCCGCCGCGCGGGTCGAATGGGCGCGCGACGAGATGAGCCCGGCGAGGGCCGCGGCGAGATCAGCAAACAGTTAGCGACGTCACCCGTCGCGGGTGCCTAGTCTTCCTTGGTGATCAGCCTGCGCAGCGCCACGCGGTCGGGCTTCAGCAGCTCCTCGATGCGTGGGTGGTTCACCTCGGCGACGATGATCTCGCCCACCTCCTGATTGACTTCGCTGAAGATGCCGTGCGACTTCATCTTTGAGGTCTGATACAGGTTGTCTTCGGTGGGCGTCACGTAGTACACCGCGTCGGCCTTGAAGCGGTGCACCAGCCAGAGGTGGATGAGGGTCATCAGGCGCTTTTGGCGAAGCTTCTCGGCGAACGTGTTCTGATCGCGCACCGTGAGGATGCTGCGGCCGTGGCGATCCTTGATGGGATCGAAGACGACGTTGGCAAGCTGCTCGTCGCCGTTGCCGTGGATCCCCAGCACCAGCACGTCCGAGCCGGCGCGGCGTGGCCGCAGCTGCACGCGGAGCTTTTCCCCGAGGTGGTAGTGCTCGCTCCACAACGCCAGCCATTCCTCGAGCAGCTTCTTCGGCACCTCGGTCTGCACGAGGTGCTGGTGCTGGGTCGAGCCCTTGCCCATCGCCTTGGTGGTCGCGGTGCGTCCCGAGGACGCGGCCAGGGCGGCGTCGCTGCGCGGCCCGCCCACCAGGGTTTGCGGTGTGCGGTACGGCGACTCGACGAGGCGCATCTTGCGCTGCAAGCGCGCCAGCGCAAGCATGCCGTCCTGCCTCAGGGCGGTGGCGAACTCCTCGGCGGCGACACCGTCGATCTGGTGCCCGCCGTAGGTGATGAAGTTGAAGACGAAGCCCATCTTCCCGAGCTCGACGGGGAATTGCTTCATCTCCTCGTCGGTCATTCCGGTGGTGTCCCAGTTGAACGACGGCGAGAGGTTGTACGCCAGCATCTGGTCGGGGAACTTGGCGTGGATGGCGTCGGCGAACTGTCGCGCGTCGGCGAGGTCCGCTGTCTTGGTTTCCATCCAGAGGATGTCGGCGAACGGCGCCGCGGCAAGCGACTTCGCGATCGCATACGGAATGCCGCCGCGGATCTGGTAATAGCCCTCCGGCGTCTTTGCCAGCTCGCAGTCCCATGGCGAGTCGGCGCCCAATTCCTTGGCCTTCTCCTTGGCCTCGTAGAGCGACGCGTGCTCGGCGAACTGGCGCCATTCCTCGGGGCGCATGCTCTTGGGCTCCTCCTCCTCGCTCTCCCCGAACGCGAGGACCTCCGCCACGGCTTCGGCGTAGGTCATCAGCCCAGCGTCGTCCTCCCAGGCGGCGACGAACCGCGACTCGACCTGGTCGAAGAGGTCGTCGATCGATTGCTTGCCGTTCTCCCGCCAGGTGTTGACGGCGTCGGAGATCACGCCCTGAATGCCTTGGCGCTCAAGCCACGCGGTGGCGTTGGCGTACTCGGCGTCGGACATGGCGTAGAGGAGGTGGCCGTTGAGTTCCTTGACTCCCAGCTCGTAGAAGCGCCGAACCAGCGCCAGGAAACACGCCTTGTAGGACGGAATCTTCAGGTTGGTGGCACCGAGCAGGAACGGCTGGTCGCGCTCGTCGGCGCGGCTGTCGATCAGGTTGGCCGCCTCGGCGTCGGTGCGCGCGACGATGATGCCGGGCACCCGCATCACGTCGAGCTGGAAGCGGGCGGCGTTGAGGCGCTTGATCTGTTCGTCTGACGGCACCAGGACCTTGCCGCCCTGATGGCCGCACTTCTTGGTGCCCGGGCGCTGGTCCTCGATGTGGTAGCCGGGCACGCCGACCTCCACGAAGCGTCGGATCAGGTTGCGCACGTGCGGGTCACCGCCGTGACCGGTGTCGGCGTCGGCGATGATGAACGGCCGGTAGTCGTACTCCGGTGTCGTGGCCCGCTGCTGTTCGCTCATGTTCCGGCGCATGTACTGCTGATTGCGGTCGGCGGTGAGGAGCGCGCGCACCAGCACGGCCGCGTCGTCGGGCACCTGGCTCAGCGGGTAGCTGGCGAGGTCGGGTCCCGGGTCTTCGGTGGTGGAGCCCTTGGCCGAGGTCGCCCAGCCGCCGAGGTAGATCCCCTCGATGCCCATCCGCTTCATGCTGACCGCCTGGCCCGGCGAATACGGGCCGAACGTCGTGATGCTCTTCTTCGCCGCGAAGAGTTCGCGCAGCCGGTCGTAAAACGCCGCGGCCGCTTCCCGCGCCACGGTGTAGTCGGTCGGAATCGTTCCGCGCTGCTCCGCGACTTGGCGGGCCGTGTAGAGGCGGGTGATCCGGGCAAAGCGCGAACTCTCGAAGTACCGCTGCGTAGCCTCGACGTCCTGCTCGAACGGCGTGCGGACCTCGGTGTCCGTTTCGATGATGGCCATGGGGTTTCGCTCCTCTTCAGCAGACTCCGCTGATCGTGAGTTTATCCCCGGACATGGCGGTTGAATCAGGGGTCGATAGTCCCGAGCCGCAACTGTGGCCATGCCGTACTCCGCGCGGGTGATACCGAGCAAAGCGCCTGGCGATCGGGACGCCCTCATTGCCGCCTGCACAGCCGCCCGCGCCTAGCCGGGCGACGAGAGCGCCCGTTTCTTCAACCAATCCCGCTGCCGGCGGACGAACTCGGCGTCGACAGTCTTTCCGTGGCCCGGGACGTAGACGGCTTGGGGCCCGCCGATCTCGAGCACCCGATCGAGGGTGGCCGGCCAGGCCGCCACGTCGGAATCGGCGTCGATATACGGGTCGGCGGACTCCTCGACCAGGTCGCCGGTGAACACCACGACCGGGTCGCCGGCGTCGTCTCCGGTGGGCACCACCACGACCAGGTCGGCCGTCGTGTGGCCACGCCCCGGGTGAGTCACCGTAACGGTGCGGTCGCCGAGCTCGATCGCGGTTTCGTATAGACCGCGCCGAGGTGGCTTCAGCGCCGAAATCGCGCGATCGACTGCGGCGGCATTCGCGCCGTAACTAAGGGCGTGTGCGCGAAGGTGACCGGTGCCCGACGTCAAATATTCGACAACCTCAGGCGTGCAGTGGATTTCGGCATCACCGAACGCCGAGCAACCCAAGACATGGTCGAAGTGCTTGTGTGTCAGCACGACGTGAGTCACATCGCGCCCGGTGAGCCGTCGCGCGTCGGCGTGGATGGCGGTCGCCTCGGCGAGGGTGGTTCCGGTGTCGATGATCAGCGTTCCGCCGGCGCCCTGCACCAGCCCGATCGTCACGTCGCAGAATGCCAGCCGGCAGCGATGGACCGTGTCGGTCAGCCGTTCCCAGACGAAGTGCACAAGAAGGACGGTAGCCCCGCTCCTGCCGCGGTGGCAGAACATGTCGGAAAAAGTTGACATGTCGGAATTTCCCGACATATATTTCGGAGGTGGCCGCCGCCGATCGGGTCTTTCTCGCCCTGGCCAACCCGGTGCGTCGGGAGCTGCTGGAGATCCTCGCCCGACGCCCGCTGTCCGCGGGCGAACTCAGCGACCGGTTCGAGCTCAGCCGCCCGGCCGTCGCCGAGCACCTCAAGGTGTTGCGTGACGCCGGGCTGGTGGCCGACGAGCCGCAGGGCCGCCGTCGCATCTACCGCCTGACCGCCGAACCGCTGGCGGAGCTCGGTGAGTGGCTGCATCCGTTCGAGAAGTTCTGGCGCGCCCGGCTGGCCGGGCTGGCCGAGGTGGCAGAGGAGCTGGAATGAGCGAGACGCCCGCAACAATCAGCGTGGACCAATTCGTCGCGGCGCCACCGGCGAAGGTGTGGCGGCTGCTGACCGAACCGGAGCTGATGCGGTTGTGGTGGGCCGAGGGAGAGGTGGCCGCGGTGGTCGGCCACCAGTTCACCCTGGACATGCCGGGCTACGGCAGGCAACCCTGCAAGGTGCTCGAGGTCGATCCCCCGCACCGCTTCGTCTACACATTCACCGCGGCGTGGACCCTGACCTGGCGCCTCGAGCCGGAAGGCAGCGGGACTCGAGTGTTCTTGGAGCACAGCGGATTTGACCTGAACGACACCAGGATGGCCGAGGCCTTCGAGCGCATGGGACCCGGCTGGCGCGACGTCGTTCTCCCCCGCCTCGCCGGGGCCACCGCGCGGGCCTGAGGCGCCCGGCGCCGTGTGCGACCATCACACGATGCGCGCAGTCGTCATCACCAAGCACGGCGACCCGTCGGTCCTGCGGGTCCAGGAGCGGCCGGACCCGCCGCCGCCGGGCCCCGGACAGTTGCGGGTCGCGGTGCGGGCGGCCGGGGTCAACTTCGCCGACCACCTGGCCCGCGTCGGTCTGTATCCGGACGCGCCGAAGCTGCCGGCGGTGGTCGGCTACGAGGTCGCCGGGACGGTCGAGTCCGTCGGCGACGGCGTCGACCCCGACCGCGTGGGCGAACGCGTGTTGGCGGGCACGCGATTTGGCGGCTACGCCGAGGTGGTCAACGTGGCGGCGAGCGATTCCGTCCCGCTGCCCGATGCGTTGAGCTTCGAACAGGGCGCCGCCGTCCCGGTGAACTACGCGACCGCCTGGGCGGCGCTGCACGGTTACGGGTCGCTGCGCGCCGGCGAGCGGGTGCTGGTGCACGCCGCGGCCGGCGGGGTGGGCATCGCCGCCGTCCAGTTCGCCAAGGCGGCCGGCGCCGAGGTGCACGGCACCGCGTCGCCCGCAAAGCACGCGAAGCTGACCGAGCTGGGCGTCGATCGGGCCATCGACTACCGCCGCGACGGCTGGTGGAAGGGCCTGGAGCCCTACGACCTGGTGCTCGACGCGCTCGGCGGCACGTCGCTGCGCCGGTCCTACGCGCTGCTCCGCCCGGGCGGAAGGCTTGTGGGCTATGGCATTTCGAACATGCAACACGGCGATAAGCGCTCGCTGCGCGCTGCGGCGCCGCATGCCGTGGCGATGCTGCGCGGTTTCAACCTGCTCGATCAGCTCTCGGAGTCGAAGGCCGTGATCGGGATCAACATGCTGCGGCTGTGGGACGACCGCGGCACGCTCGAGCCGTGGATCACCCCCCTGGCCAAGGCGCTCGACGACGGCACCATCGCTCCCGTCGTCCATGCCGCGGTGCCGTTCGCCCGGGCGCCGGAAGCGCACCGGATCCTGGCGGCCCGGGAGAACGTCGGCAAGGTGGTGCTGGTGCCGTGAGTTTTAGCACCGCGACAATGGCTATCTAATCCGTCATGGCTATCACCGATTCCCGCGAAGTCGTCATCGACGCGACGCCCGACGAAATCATGGACGTGCTGTTCGACCTCGAGTCCTTGACCGAGTGGTCCTCGTTTCACAAGAAGGTCGAAATCCTGGAACGCGACGCCGACGGCCATCCGAGCAAATCGCGGCAAACGGTGAAAATCGTCGGCGTCAGCGACGAGCAGGTGCTCGACTACTCCGTTCACGACGACGGAGTGGGCTGGACCCTGGAGAGCTCCAAACAGCAGCGCGCGCAGGAGGGCCGCTACACCCTGACGCCCGACGGCGATTCCACCCGCGTGCGTTTCGATCTGACCGTGGACCTTTCCGCCCCGGTGCCGGGGTTCCTGGTCAAGAGGGGGGCCAAGGGCCTGATGGAAACCGCGACCGACGGCCTGCGCAAGCGCGTGCTCGCGGTCAAGGGCGGCAAGTAGGTTCGAAAACGAGTCCTTCCCGACCGACCGTCGGCGAGCGACACTGTCCTGTATGGAATCGCTTCACCGCTTCGCGCCGGTCACCGCCGGGCTGGCGCTCCTCGTCACGCTCGCCGGCTGCGGCGGCCAGGGGGGCAGCCATTCGACGGCGCCGCAGACACCCAAGGTGACGACCCTCGGCCGGACCGTCGCGCAGGCGCCCGGCGACGGGCCGCTCACCATCGGCAGCCCGGCGTTCCCCGACGGCGCGCCGATCCCCGCCCAATACACCTGCAAGGGCGCCAACGTCGCCCCGCCCTTGACGTGGTCGGCGCCGTTGGGCGGGGCACTCGTCGTCGACGATACGGACGCCCCGCGCGGACCCTACGTTCACTGGATCGTCGTCGGAATACCACCCGGTCCCGGGAGCACCGCGGACGGCCAGACCCCGGCCGGCGCCAGCAGCCTGCCGAACTCGGCCGGGCAGGCCGGCTACAGCGGGCCCTGCCCGCCCGCGGGCACCGGGGTGCACCACTACCGGTTCACCCTTTACCAGCTTCCCGCCACCTACCAGCTCCCCGCGGGACTGACGGGAGTGCCGGCGGCGCAGGCGATCACGAAGGCGGCGGCGGCCCAGGCGCAATTCACCGGAACCTTCGAGGGCTGATGACCCAGGCGGGGGCGCCATGCCGGCACAACCCACGTTAGATGTAACGCTGGCGATACAATTCGGCCAGCTCGTCGATGCGACCCGCGCGACATCGCCCGGCGATTTGACGAACAAGGCCGGGCAGGCCCTGAGCGCCGGCGGCGTCGACTACACCGTGGTCACGACGATCTACGCCAATGATCTGGCGACCGACATGAATCCGGCCCGCGCCGACGACGAAGTCTCCATCGGGCTCATCTGCCAGGAAAACAAGACTGGCAACGTGGCGATCGCGATCCGCGGCACCGCAGGGTGGCTGGAATGGATCCACGACGTCGAATTCGGGCTGGTGCCATGCCCTTTCCTGACGGGAGCCGGGCACACGGAGGACGGCTTCACCGACATGTACGAGTCGCTGCGCACCGGGGCCCAGTCGGGTTCGCCGAAGGTGGTCGACGCGCTTGCGAACCTTGCGTTCCCGCAGGCCGTCGGCTCCGTGACGATCTGCGGGCACAGCCTGGGCGGAGCCCTGGCGACGCTGCTGGCCCTCGATCTGGCGGCCAACACCACATTCGCCGCTCCCGCGGTCTACACGTATGCCAGTCCGCGCACCGGGGATTCGCTGTTCGCCGCCACCTTCGACCAGGTGGTGAAGAACTCGTTTCGCATCGCGAACCGGTTGGACATCGTCACCGCCCTGCCTCCCCCCGTCGACTACGAACACGTGCTCAATCCGACTTGGCTGAACCCGATTCGGTTGCTGCCGCTGCCACCGAAGGTTCTGGTCAAATACTCGGTGGCGTGCGAGCATTCGCTCGCGACCTACCTGTACCTGCTGTCGCTGCAATCGGGCGGCCCGACCCTGAACCTCGAGCCGGCCTGCAAGCCCTCCTAGTCCGCCGGTGTCCGGGTGGCGAGCCGAATTAACCCGCGGCGCAGCCGTTTGTCGCGCTTACCGGCGGCCAGCTCGATCAGGGCGATCTCCGCGACCGCCGCGACGAGCAGCACCGCGACCGGTTCCGGGGGCGCCCAGCCGAGCGCGGCCAGATCGGGCGCGATCAGCGCGGCCGCGGTTTCGTTGCGGGCGGCGACCAAATCGCTCAGCCCGGCCTCGGTCCGCGACTGCACGAGCAACGCCTTGGTGGCCGCCTCGGCCAGGCAGCCGTCGAGGTAGGCGTTCATCCCCGCCGCGAGCCGCTCGCCGCCGGGCGGCAGGTCGCCCATGGCGGCGGTAATCAACTCCAGCAGGTCGTCATGGAACCGGGTGTGCAGCGCCCGCAGATACTCCGACCGGCTGGGCCAATGCTGATAGAAGCTGCCCTTCGCCATGCCGGCCTCACCGACGATCGCGTTGACCGAAATCCGGGCCAGGTCGGCCGATCCCAGCAACCGCTGTCCCGCGTCCAGCAGCGCATTGCGCCCCGGCTCTGGCGATCTCACCGCACCCCCGCCCGACGTTGGCTGCGGCGGGCCAGCATTTCGCCGTACTGCTCGCAGACGTGGATCACGCCGGTGAGCTGATAGGTGATCCATCCCTTGTGGGTCGACGGCAGGTTCTTCTCGAACACCCGGTGCCCGATGATTTGCAGGGCCCACCCGCCGACGAACATCGCGGCGCCCACTCTCGGCTTGGCCCACACCAGCGGGAGGCCGGCCGCGATGATCGGCGTGCCGACGAGGTGCGTCGCCCGCACCCCCTTCGAGGTGTGCTGGGTTCGGTAGTAGGCCATCTTGTCCGCAAAAGGCGCTTCGGGCGGCGGGGCCGGCATCGCGGGATCCCTTCTTGTCAGGGCGATCGTGTCGTTGTAGCGTAAGCCATGACCGACCAGTCGGTCAACATCTGCGAGAGGACCTCCGATGGCGACTGTTCAAACCCGCGCTGGGCGCGTGGGCTACCACGAATCCGGCAGTGGTCCAACGGTTTTGCTGCTGCATGCGACGCTGCACGACCGGCACGACTTCGATCCCATTGTCGAAACGCTGGCCACGAACTACCGCACCATCGCGGTGGACTGGCCCGGGCACGGCGAATCCGATCCGCTCGTCTCCCCGATGGAGACCAGCTCGCCGCTCTTCGCTGACGTGCTGGAGGACGTCGTGGACGGCCTGGGTCTGTCGAAGGTTCTGTTGATCGGGAATTCGGTCGGCGGGTTCGCGGCCGCGCGATTGGCGATCAATCGCCCCGAGTGCGTCGCGGGTCTGATCCTCGTCAACACGGGCGGGTTTGTTGCCCTCACTCCGACGGTTCGGGCCTTTTGCCGGGTGCTCGGCACGCCGGCGGTGTTCCGCCGGGTCGCTCCCTTCTTCGTCCGCGGCTACATGAAGGCCAAGACCGACAGCGACCGGCGGATCGTCGAGCGTACGACCGCGGTGGCGAAAACGCCCGAGGGCGTCCGCAATGGCGCGGCGCTGTGGCGAAACCACGCCACGGCGCCGCTCGAGCACGACCTGCGCGGCCGCGCCGGCGAACTGTCCGTGCCCACGCTGATCGTGTGGGGCAAGAAGGACATCGCCATACCGTTGCGAGCGGGACGCGCGACCCACGACGCCATCGCCGGGTCCCGGCTGGAGATCCTCGACACCGGTCACGTGGTCTTTTCGTCGGACCCCAAGGGCTTTCTCGCCGTCGCCGAGCCGTTCCTGGAATCGGTCAGCCTGCGGCGGTGACCGGCGCGTCACCGCGCCGCGGCACTGCACAGGCTGCAACGACACGCCGAGAAACGTGACGCTGCTTCAAGGTTCGCGAACAGGAAGTCCCGATAACCCCTGCGCGCTCTCGACGGCCGCCTCGACGAAGCGGCGCAGCGCGGCGTTGCGGCCGCGCGGCAGAAACACCAGCGCCACCGGGCTCGGGGGCGCGCCCCGCAGCGGAATGAAGCGCACCCCGGGGTGGATGTTGCGCCGGACGGCGACGTCGGGGATCACGCCGAGGCCGCGATCGGCCGCGACGGATTCGATCCACTCGTCGAAATTCGCTGTCTCCACGATCGTTTCGGGTCCCGCGCCGGCGGCCCACGACCACGGGCCGGTGGTGCCGCTGGCGGTGTTGACGACCAAGGGCCACCGCGGTACCTCGGCCCAGTCCAATTCCGATCGGTCCGCCAGCGCCGAATGCACCGAGCACACCGCGACCCGAGACTCGTTGAACAGGTGCACGACGCGCAGGCCCGCCGCCGTGAGCCGGCCGCGCACGACGGCGACGTCGACCTTGCGCTGCTGCACCGCGCCCGGCGCGTCGTCCGTGCGGACCAGCCCGACCGCGGTCCCGGTGGCGCGCTCGAAGCGGGCGAGGGTGTCCTGCGCCCAGGGGTCGGGCAGCAACCAGCTGAATCCGAGGCGGATCACTGCCTGCTGCCGCACCGCGCCGAACCCGCGTTCCAGTTCCGCGAGGACTCGTTCGACATGGTCGAGGAAAGTCCGGCCGGCCTGCGTCGTCTCGACGTGGCGCGAACTGCGGTCCAGGAGCGTCACTCCCAGGGCGTCCTCCAACTGTTGAATGGTGCGGCTCAGCGCCGGTTGGGTGATGCTGAGCTCATCCGCGGCCTGCGTGAACGACTTGAGTCGCGCCACCGCCTCGAACACCCGGAGGTGGCGCAACTCGACCCGGCCGCCGTCCAAACCGCCCATGTCTGGCAAGCATAGATCGATTACATCGGGCATTTCACAGCGGCTTTCGGCGGGCCTAGCGTCGTAATCAGACCAAGGACTCAAGGAGACACAATGCCGCTGCTGTACATAGACCTCATCGAGGGCCGCACGCCGGAGGAGCTTCGGGCCCTCCTGGATGCCGTCCACGACACAGTTGTCGAAGCGTTCGGGGTGCCGCCGCGCGACCGCTACCAGGTGGTGCGCACGCATCCGGCCCACGAGATCGTCGCGTGGGACACCGGTCTCGGCATCACCCGCTCGACCGGGCAGGTGGTCGTGCACGTGGTGAGCCGGCGCCGCACGCGCGCGATGAAGGAGAAGTTCTATGAGCTGCTGGTGACCAATCTGTCCGAGCGGTGCGGGGTCGACCCGGCCGACGTGATCGTCTCGATCACCGAAAACGGCGACGAGGACTGGTCGTTCGGATATGGACGGGCCCAGTTCCTCACCGGGGAGCTGACATGACGCTCAGCACCCGACTCACGGAATTTTTCGGGATCGAACACCCGATCCTGCTCGCCCCGATGGCCATGGTCTCGGGGGGCCAGCTGGCGGCGGCGGTGACGGCGGCCGGCGGGCTGGGCCTCATCGGCGGGGGCTACGGTGACGCGGCATGGCTGGAACGGGAATTCGACCACGCCGCCGGGACCAGGGTCGGAGCCGGGTTCATCACCTGGAGCCTGGCCCGCACGCCGGACCTGCTCGACGAAGCATTGGCGCGCCAGCCGGCCACGATCATGCTGTCGTTCGGTGAACTGCAGCCGTTCGCCGACCGCATCCGCGGGGCCGGCGTCCCGCTGATCGCGCAGGTGCAGAACCTCGACCACGCGCGGCGGGCCCTCGACGCCGGCGCGGAAATCATTGTGGCCCAAGGCGGCGAGGCCGGCGGGCACGGAATGACCGCCCGCTCCACCTTCACGCTGGTGCCCGACGTCGCCGATCTCGTCGCCGCACGCTCGCCCCAAACCCTGGTGGTGGCCGCCGGCGGCGTCGCCGACGGCCGCGGCCTGGCCGCGGCGCTGGCGCTCGGCGCCGACGGTGCGCTCGTCGGAACCAGGTTCTGGGCGTCGACCGAAGCGCTGGTGTCGGCGCGGGCCCAGCAGCGCGCCATCGGAGCGAGCGGCGACGAGACCGTTCGCACCCGCGTCTATGACCTTGTGCGGCGGCTGGATTGGCCCGCCGAATACACGGTCCGGGCGCTGGCCAACCCCTTCCTCGGCACCTGGCATGACCGCGAGGAGCAGCTGTCCGGTTCGCTCACCGAGGCGGTCGAAGCCTTCCAAACGGCGACGGTCGCAGAGGATTTCGACACCGCGGCCATCATCATTGGCGAGGCAATCGGGCGCGTCCGCCAAATCCGTCCCGCCGCGGACATCGTCGGTGACATGGTCGGCGAGGCCGGCGAGATCCTCAACCGGGCGCAGGTCCGGTGCTCAGTACAGGGGTGACCAGCTCGACGTCCGCAGCAGCCGGCTCTCCCACTGATCGCGGTACTTGAGGGCCTCGTACATGTAGCTGCCCGGCGCGCGGTGCTCGGGCGGGGTCTCGGTAGTCAGCAGGTGCACGAGCGCCGCATAGTTGTTGGCGTCGTCAATCTTCTGCCACAGCATGGCTTCTCGCCGCCGATAGCTCCCATGCGCGACCTGGAAGCACGCCTGGATGTCCAGGATGCGCATCCCGCGTGGGGCTTTGGAAAGCACCCGGTAGTAGATCTCGTCCCACATGCGGATGTAGTCGTCGAGCGGGGCGGACGGCCAGCCGGTGTCCTCCATGAACAGGCTCAGCGGATGCGTCGCGCCATCGGTGGGCACGCTGGCCAGGTCGACCGTCTGCAGCGGTGACCAGGAGACGGGCACCAGCATCTTGCCCGTGACCTCGTGGCGCAGGGTGTCCAGCTCGCGCATCCAGGCCCGAAGGTCGCCGGTCTGGGCACGCTGGACCAGGCTCTCCCACGCCGCGCCGTCGCTGATCGCGGTGATGGTGACGACGTTGTAGGACACCCCGGAGCCGTGGGCGTGGTTCGTGTACCAGAGCAGCCGGGCATCGTCCCCCTTGGCCAGCATGGGCATCCAGCCGTCACGGTAGGCCGCTTCGAATTCCTCCTGCCGAGAGCCGACCACCTTGTGGGTCTCGTGAAGAAACAGCACTGGCACTCCCTGAGTTCAGGCACTAGCTCATGTCTCGTGCAAGATGAGCGCGGCGATCTGGCGGCGGCTGACCTTGCCGGTCGCGTTGTAAGGAATGCTGTCGACGATCGCCAGCCGCTCGGGCAGCTTGAAGTAGGCGATCAGCTCGCGGCAGTGCGACCGCAGCTGCTCGAGTGTCACTGGGGCGCAAGCAACTACGGCCGCCCCGACCCGCTGGCCGAGCTCGTCGTCGGCGACGCCGGCGACCGCGACGTCGCTCACCGCAGGATGGGAACGCAATGCCTCCTCGACTTCGACCGGGCCGAACTTCTCTCCCCCACGGTTGATCGTGTCACTCAGCCGGCCGCACGGGAAGATGTAGCCGTCGGCATCCCGGCGGGCGAGGTCGCCGGTGTGCAGCCACCCCTCGGTGACGTTCTGCATGGTGTTCACCCACAGTTCGCCGACCGTTCCCGGTGCGACGTCGTCGCCGGTGACGGGGTCCACCACTCGCACGTCGACCCCGGGCAGCGGCCGGCCCACCGAACCGGCCCGGGCCGGATCCCGGTGGTCTTGAGGCAGCAGGGTCGTGTAGGCCCCGAGGGTCTCGGTCTGCCCGAACACGTTGGCGAACGCGACGTGCGGCAGCGCGGCCATCGCCCTGCGCACCAACGCAATTGGCGCGGCGGCGGCCCCGTACGCGATGGCGACCAGGGACGACAGGTCGCTGGTCGCAAAGTCCGGGTGATCGAGGATGCGCTGCAGCATCGTCGGCACCATGAAGGTGGCCGTGACCCGGTGCTGCGCCACCAGCCGCAGCCACTCGCCGGCGTCGAACCGCGGTTGCACCACCGACGTGTTGCCCGAGTACAGACTGCCGAGCGTGCCGAGCGAGCCGCCGACGTGAAAGAACGGGACACACATCATGCCCACCGCGGGTGCGGCGTCCGCCCGGAACGGCGCGGCCATTCCCTTGATCCGCGCGGTGAGCTGCCGGGTGGAGATGCCGACGGCTTTGGGGAGTCCGGTCGTGCCGCTGGTGAACAGCACCAGGGCCTCCCCGTCGCCGGCGGACGGGTCGGGCTCGACGACGTCATCCGCGAGGTCGGCGGCGGTCAGGACGATCGGTGCACCCGCTTCGCGCACCCGCTGCGCGTACTGCTCCCCCGCGACCGCGACGTCGGCGCAGCCGGCGTTTTTCAGCAGTCCCTGTAGTTCCGGCGGCGTCAGCGCGGGATTCATCAGCGCGGCCGCGGCGCCGAGGCGCGGCGCGGCGAGCAGGGTCGCGATCGACATCAGGCTGCCGTTGTCGACGACCGCGACCCGCTCGCCGGCCGTCACGCCCCGGTCGGCCAGGGTGGCGGCGCACCGCCGAACCGTCGTCGCCAGTTCGCCGTAGCTGATGCTGCGCCCGTCGATGATCAGGGCAGCCCGGGCGGGATCGCCGATGGCGGCGGCCTCGTGGATCGTCCCGGTGTTCATCCGCGGTCCCTAATGCAGCGGCGACCAGGTGGAGGTTCTAAGCAGCCGGCTGGTCCACTGGTCGCGCAGGTCCAGCGCGTCGTACATCCAGGTCCCGGGGGCGCGGTATTCGGCGGGGATGTGGGTGCGGAGCAGATCGAGCAACGCTTCCGGCCTACTGATGCGCTGCATCAGGATCACCTCGCGGCGCACGTGGCTGCCGAGGGCGGGCTGGAACGAGGCGTGCATGCTCAGCATGGATGACGGTTGGTCGAGGCTCTTGGCGTAGACCTCGCCGCATCTGACGATGTACTCCTCGAACTTGTCCTCGTAGGGCCACATGGTGTCCTCCATGTAGAGGCTCATGTCGTGCTCTCGCCCGTCGACCGGCACCTCCTCGAGGCGGACCTCCTGCAGTGGCGACCACGGGAGCGGCACCAGCAGCTTGGCGTCGACCTCGTGGCGGAGCTCGTCGAGGTGGCGCATCCACTCCTGCAGGTCGCCCTTCTGGACCCGCTGGGTCAGACGCTCCCAGGCCGCGCCGTCGCGAACGGCGGTCACGGTGATCACCGTGTAGGCGGGTCCGCTGCCATGGGCCTGGTTCGTGTACCACAGCAACCGCGCGTCGTTCCCGGCGGCGAGCATGGGCATCCAGCCCGTTCGAAACGCGGCCTCGAAGTCGTCCTCACTGCGGCCACGGACCTTGTGCACCTCGTGCATGAACAGCACGCACCGACCTCCAAATTCGGGACGCCCGCCCGATGAGCGCCCTCAATCAACGGACCGTAGCCAACCAGAATTTCGCGGCGGCGCCGGGTCTGCCTATGCACGATCGCATGCCGGATCCGACCTAGACAGCCCAGTTGAGAATCTGGTTTGCTCCACTAGGTAACGATCTTCCGCGGGCAGGAGTTCACGAATGGCCCGAGTCAATGTTCCAGATGGCCCCGGCGGCGAAGCCGCCATGATCTGGTCGCTACGACCGCAGCTCGGCTCCATGGTCGAGCGCATGATCCGGGGCGCTTACCAGCAGAGCATGCTGCCGGCCGAGGAGCGGGAGCTGGCCCGGATGCGAATCGCCCAGATCAACGACTGCGTCGCCTGCTCGGACTTCCGTGCCCAGTCGGTCCTGGACGCCGGGGTCGCCCCCGAGCTGTACGACAACGTAGCCGCGTACGCCAGCTACCCCGGCTACACCACGCGCCAGCGCCTGGCCATCGAGTACGCGGAGCGCTTCGCCACCGACCACGCGTCGATGGGCGACGCGTTCTTCGACCGGCTGCGGGAGTCGTTCTCGGACGAGGAGATCCTCGATCTCACGCTGTGTGTCGCGGTGTTTCTCGGCCTGGGGCGTTCGCTGACCGTCCTGGGCGTCGACCAATCCTGTGCCATCGACCTCTGACCCCGTCGGGAAGGACCCAATGGACCTCGCCTCGGTCGACGAATTGCTGACCACCACACGGGCGGTGCGCAGACGCCTCGACCTGAACCGGCCGGTCGGACGCGAGGTGGTCCTCGAGTGCATCCGGCTCGCCATGCAGGCCCCCACCGCCAGCAACGCGCAGGATTGGCGATGGCTGGTGATCACGGACGCCGACAAGCGCGCCGCGATCGGCGACATCTACCGCAGCGTCGGCGCCGAGTACCTCGCGTACGCGGCAAAGGAGGCTTCCGATCCCCAGACCCAGCGCGTGTACGCCGGCGCGCTGGCCCTGACGGACACGCTGGCCCGGGTCCCCGTGCACGTCATCCCCTGCCTGGATAACCGCATCGACAACTCGAACCTGCTGACCGCCGCCTCCGCCTGGGCGTCGATCATCCCGGCCGGCTGGAGCTTCCTGTTGGCCCTGCGGTCGCGTGGGCTGGGATCGGTGTGGACGACGATGCACCTGGCCAAGGAGCAACAGGTGGCCGAGCTGCTCGGCATCCCGCCGACGGCCACCCAGGCCGCGCTGTTCCCGGTCGCCTACACCATCGGCACCGACTTCCGGCCGGCCGCACGCCCGCCCGCGGAGACCATCACTTATTGGAATTCCTGGGGATAGCCTGGTTGGAGCGAACTGATGCAGTCCTACACCGTGCGATTCCACGTCGACGCGCCGCCGAAAAAGGTGTGGCGGGTGCTTCACCCGCCGGCGCCGCCCGACGCGCCGCGGCCGCGGGTCCTCACCTGGCCCACCGGCAGCATGGAGATCCTCAACGAAGGCAACGAGGCCGGCGAGGGCCTGGTGCGCACGTGCGTCTTCCCGGTTCCCAAATACCTGCTGTCCGGCGGCAAGGGGCGGTCCTGGGAGAGCGTGACCGAGGCCGAGATCAACAAGCTGTCGCGCTATGTGGCCGTCGGCGCGCCATTGTGGTCGCGCGCGGAGGGTTATCACGAACTCGAGGAGCAGCCCGACGGCACGACCGTGCTGACCTTCCACGAGACCTACCACGCCTATAACCCGGTGCTGCGCTTCTTCCTGGAACGCCCCGTGCACGCGAGGATTTCTCGCGACAACCTCGAGGTGTACGAGCATGCGCTGGGCTACGCGGGGAAGGTGCGTCGGCTGACGTAATCGGCCGCCGTCGAGCACCCCGACGTGTATCTGATTTTCGCCGGCGCAATCTTCGGCGACCAGGTGACCGCGCTGCAGGTGGTGTGGGTGGACTCGCACGGTCGCTGGCCGTGGGCTGCGGGCTTCGACGGCGGACGCGGCACCCAGGCGGCGATCGGCGTGCACGCGACAACAGAAATGTGAAATGGAGTGCTCGCCCCGGTACGCTGACGTTCTATGTGGTTCAAAGCAGGCGCACCGGTTTCGGCACGGGTTGTCGCCGCCGGGCTGCTGCTTGCGGGCTGGGCGGCATCCGCCGCTGTCGCCGGCGCCGATCCCGAGCCGACGCCACCGCCGTCGCCGACGGCCTCACCCGGACCATCGCCTTCGCCGGGCGCCTCACCTGCATCGGCGCCGAAGACGACGATCGACCACGACGGCACCTACGCGGTGGGCACGGACATCGCGCCAGGCATCTACAGCTCGGCGGGGCCTGTGGGCGAGGGCACCTGTTACTGGAAGCGGACGAGTAACCCCGACGGCAACCTCGTCGACAACGCCATGAGCAAGAAGCCCCAGGTAGTGCAGATCGACCCGGGCGACAAGTCGTTCAAGACGACGGGCTGCCAGCCCTGGCAGCTGACCCCCGACGCCGCACTGCCTCCCAGCGCACCGCCCGCCGGTGTGCAAGGCACTCTCGGCATCCTCAACGGGCTGCTCGGCGGCCAGAACGGCCCGCAACCCCCCCACTCCTGACGGGAGACCGCGGCCGTTGGCAAGTGAGGCGGGTGACCCACAGGAGATCGTCGTCGTCGGCGCCGGCGTCAGCGGTTTGACGTCGGCGATCTGCCTGGCCGAAGCGGGCTGGCCGGTGCGGGTGTGGGCGGCCGCGATGCCACAACGGACGACCTCGGCGGTCGCCGGCGCGGTGTGGGCTCCCCCACGGCCCGCCGAACGCGCCGCGGCGACCCTGGGTTGGAGCGAGCACTCCCTTCGGGTGTTCCGCGAACTGGCCTGCGACCCGGGCACCGGCGTTCGCATGGCACCGGCGCTGGCCGTCGGGGAATTCATCGGCGCCGAGGCGGCCGCGCCGGCGGCCGAGCTGATCCCCGACCTGCGGCCGGCCGACCCGGCCGACGTCCCGGCGGGCTTCGGCGCCGGCTTCCGCGCCACGATGCCCATGATCGACATGCCGCAATACCTCGATTACCTGACCCGGCGCCTGGCCGCGGCCGGCTGCGCAATCGAGGAGCGCCCGGTCGGGTCGTTGGCGGAGGCCGCCGACGCCGCACCGATCGTCGTCAACTGTGCCGGCCTCGGCGCCGCAGCGCTGACGGGCGACGACACCGTGCGGCCGCGGTTCGGCCAGCACGTCGTGCTGGCGAATCCCGGCCTGCAGCAACTATTTATCGAGCTGAACCAGGCACCGGAGTGGACCTGCTTCTTCCCGCACCCGCAGCGGGTGGTGTGCGGTGGCATCAGCATCGCCGACCGCTGGGACACCACCGCGGACCCCGAGGTGACCGACCGCGTCCTCCAACGCTGCCGCCGGATCGAGCCACGCCTCGGCGACGTCGAGGTGATCGAGACCATCACCGCGCTCCGCCCGGACCGGCCGTCGGTACGGGTGGAAGCCGAGTCGCTCGGGCGGGCCCGGTGCATCCACAACTACGGCCACGGCGGCAACGGCGTGACCCTGTCGTGGGGTTGCGCGCGCGACGTCGTGCGTCTGGTCGACGGGGTCGCGCGGTGAGCATCGACTACCGGCTGGATGACCACATCGCCACCATCACGATCAACCGCCCGGAGACGCGAAACTCGTTGGATATGGCGCACTTTCGTGACTTGGCCCACGCGTGGGCGGCGTTCCGCGACGACGAACGGGCCTGGGTGGCGGTAATCACCGGCGTCGGCCGGGACTTCTGCACGGGCGCCGACCTCAAGAAGTTCATCCCCGAACTCACCGGTGACCTGCCCAGGCCAGAGGGGTGGAACAAGGACGACGCCATCCACGCCGTCCTGCATCGGTTCCCCGTGTACAAGCCGATCGTCGCCGCCGTGAACGGGACATGCGTCGCAGGCGGCTTCGAGATGCTGACCTCCACCGACATTCGCGTCGCCGTCCCCGACGCGCGTTTCGCGGTGATGGAGCCCAAGCGCGGCCTGTTCGCCGGCGGCGGAAGCACCGTGCGGCTGCCGCGCCAGCTGCCCTACCCGTTGGCGATGGAGCTGCTGCTGACGGCGGACATGGTGGACGCCGAACGGGCCCTTGCCATGGGACTGATCAACCGGGTGGTCCCGGCGGATCAACTGATGGACACCGCCTACGACTTTGCGGAGCGCATCGCTGCGAACGCGCCGCTGGCGGTGTTCGCGACGAAGCAGTCGGCCGTCGAAGGCCTGGCGCTGGATCTGAAGTCGGCCTACGACAACGAAACCCGGCACAGCGACCGGGTTTTCGAGACCGAGGACGCCAAGGAGGGGCCGCGCGCGTTCGCCGAGAAGCGACCGCCGCGCTGGCGGGCCCGGTGAAGGTTTAGGCGCCCTTAGCCGCGCGTGACGTCGCGGATCACCAGGGACAGCACCCAGCTCACGATCGACAGCAGGATGGCGGCCCAGATCGCCGTCCACCAAAAATGGTCGATCTGCAGTCCCCAGTGGGTGGTGTGCGAGGTGATCCACGCAGTGATCCACAACATCAACGCGTTGATCACGATGTGGAAGAGCCCGAGGGTCACGATGTAGAGGGGAATCGACAGGATCTGGACGACCGGCTTGATGAACGCGTTGACCAGACCGAAGATCACCGCGACGACGAAGATGATGCCGGCCGTCTGCAACGTGGTGGTGCCGCCGACGAATCTCATCCCGTGCATGAAGAGGGTGACGATCCACATTGCGATGCTGGTCAGCGCTGCGCGAAGCAGAAAGGGTCCCATGCGGGAGATCCTGCCACCCGGCGGGCGGTTTAGTTCAGGTTGTAGAAGCGCTGCGCGTTGAGGCCGCCGATCTTTTCGCGTGCCTCCTCGCTGATGTCCGCACGGGTCCGCAGGTGCTTCGTGCTCTCCGGCCATTCGCCGTCCCAGTGCGGGTAGTCGCTGGCGAACATGATGAAGTCGGCGCCGAGCACGTCGATCACGCCGGGCAGGATCGGTTCCTCCGGCTCGCACGTCACGAAGATGTTGCCGGCGGCCAGGTACTCGTGCGGATCGCGACGCCAGCCGCGCTCGACCCAGTCGCCCCGCTTCTCGTAATGCTCGTGCAGGCGATCGATGAAAAACGGGACCCACCCCGCGCCCGCCTCGAGGAAGGCGACCCGCAGCTGGGGATGCCGCTCGAAGACGCCGCCGGAAACCATCGCGGTCATCGCCGTCATCTGGTCGAAGGGAAAGCTGATGCAGTGCACCTGAATGTAATTGGTGAAGCGGTCCACGCCGATCTTCGGCAGATGGATGCCGGGGGCACCGTGAACGCCCAGCGGCATCCCGAGTTCGACGGCGGCGGCGTAGAACGGATCGAGGTCGGGGTGGTCGAGGTTGCGGGTCTTGAGCGCCGGCGGGACCAGCGTCGCCACCAGCCCGAGTTCTTTGGCTTCCGTCATAACGTCGATCGCCGCCTGGCCGTGCTCGATCGGTGTAACGGCGACGCCGAGCAACCGGCCTTGCGATGACGCGCAGTAATCCGCGATCCACTGGTTGTAGAGCCGCGAGAATCCCGCGGCGAATTCCGGGTCCTCGAGGCTGGGTGCGCACAGGCCCATGCTCGGATACAGCACCATCGTGTCGATGTGATCGCGGTCGGCGTCGCCCAGCACCCCCTCCGGTGTGCGGCAATTGATGTCGGGTGCCTTGCTGATCCCGTGTTCGGGCGGACAACCCGCACCGGGGCCCTCGTCCTCCGGATAGTTGCGGCCCTCGAACATCAACCGCAGCCGCCCGTCCGTGCTGGGCCGGACGTGGTCAGGCCAGCGTTTGATCGCTTCGATCGCCAGCGAGGAGTTCTCGGCGACGTGTCCATCGGCATCGATGATTCGCATGTATCCGGAACTTACTCTCGCGCATCGCCGCCCGGTACTGCAACGATGCTGAAGTGACAACACAACCCTCTCGGCAGAAGTTGACCCCCGATCAGCGGAATTCGTTCGTCGCGGCATTGCTGGGCTGGACGATGGACGCCTTCGACTACTTCATCGTCGTGCTCGTCTACGCCGACATCGCCAAGACGTTCCACATCAGCAAGGCGGAGGTCGCGTTCGTCACCACGGCCACCCTGATCATGCGCCCCGTCGGCGCGCTGCTGTTCGGGCTGTGGGCCGACCGCGTCGGGCGGCGCCTCCCCCTGATGGTCGACGTGACGTTCTATTCCATCGTGGGGTTCCTGTGCGCGTTCGCCCCCAATTTCACCGTCCTGGTGGTGTTGCGGCTGCTGTACGGCATCGGCATGGGCGGTGAGTGGGGGCTGGGGGCCGCGCTGGCCATGGAGAAGGTTCCCGTGGAGCGGCGCGGGTTCTTTTCTGGTCTGCTGCAAGAGGGTTACGCGTTCGGCTACCTGCTGGCGAGCGTCGCGTCGCTGCTGGTGATGAACTGGCTGGGGCTGTCGTGGCGCTGGCTGTTCGCCTTGAGCATCATCCCGGCACTGATCAGCCTCATCATCCGGTACCGAGTCGAGGAGTCCGAGGTCTGGGAGGCCGCGCAGGACCAGATGCGGCTCACCAGCACCAGGATCCGCGACGTGCTGCGCGACGGCGCGATCATCCGCCGATTTTTCTACCTGGTCCTGCTGATGACCGCCTTCAACTGGATGAGCCACGGCACCCAGGACGTCTACCCCACCTTCCTGGGCGCCACGGGCAATCACGGCGCCGGCCTGCCCAGCGCGACCGTCAAGTGGATTGTCATCGTCTACAACATCGGCGCCATCGTCGGCGGGCTGTTCTTCGGCACGATGTCGCAGCGGTTCGGCCGCCGCTACACCATCATCTTCTGCGCGCTGCTGGGCCTGCCGATCGTGCCGTTGTTCGCCTACTCGCACAGCGCGGCGATGCTGTGCCTCGGCTCGTTCATGATGCAGCTGTGCGTGCAGGGCGCGTGGGGAGTGATCCCCGCTCATCTCACCGAGATGTCCCCGGACGCCATCCGCGGTCTCTACCCCGGCGTGACCTACCAGCTCGGGAACCTGTTGGCCGCGTTCAACCTGCCCATCCAGGAACACCTGGCCGAGTCGCACGGCTACCCCTTCGCGCTGGCGGCGACGATCGTGCCGGTGCTGATCGCCGTGGCCTTCCTGACGCTGATCGGCAAGGATGCCACGGGGATTCGGTTCGGCACCTCCGAAAGCGCGTTCCTGCCAACCGAAATGACGTGAGGCTATTCGGCGCCGCTCAGCATTCGCAGCAGCAGGTGCATCGCCACCGTCGTCGACCGCTCACGGACGTCGGAACGGTTGCCGGGCAGCCGCAGCGTTCGTGTATCGGCGCCGCCATCGGCGAGCATCACTGTGAAACAGACTGTGCCGACGGGCTTTTCCGGGGTTCCCCCGCCCGGGCCGGCGATCCCGGTGATCGCGACGGCGGTGTCCGCACCGAAGCGCTTGAGCGCGCCTTGCGCCATCGCCTCGGCCACCGGTTCGGACACCGCGCCGTGCTTCTCGATCAGGGCCGGGTCCACGCCGAGCAGCTGCGCCTTCGCGTCGTTGGAGTAGGACACCACGCCGCCGGCCACGTAGTCCGAGGAACCGGCCCGGTCGGTCAGCCGCGCCGCCAACAGGCCCGCGGTGCAGGATTCCGCCGTCGCTATCCAGCGGCCCTGCAGCAACCGCGCCACCAGGTCGTCGACCCCTGAGCCGTCTTCGGAGTAGATCTGCCGTCCGTGCCGCTCGCGCAGCACCTCGGTCAGGCGCGCATAGGCGTCCGCGGCGTCCGGCTCGTAGCGGGTGACCATTTCGATCTCCCCGCGGCGCAGGCAGGTGGTGATCTCCAGGCGGTCAAAGCCGGGAACGGATTTCTCGGCGTCGCGCAGCGTTTCGGCCAGCCCCGACTCGGGCAGCCCGAACATCCGGATCGTCTCCTGGCGGTAGGTCGTTCGGCCGGCGATCGCCTCCTGCGCCGCGGGCGTCTCAATTGCCGTGTGCCACATGGGCTGAAGCTCGCGCGGCGGTCCCGGAAGCACGATGACCGTCGGCTTGCCGGGCACCACTACGCCCGGTGCCGTGCCCACCGGGTCGAGCACCTGCGCGCCGTCGGGGATCATCGCCTGTTTGCGGTTGGCGGCCCTGATGGACTCGAAAGTGCCGGGATCCAGAGCGGATTGGAACGCGGGATTGCGGGCCATCAATTTCTTGAGGATCTCGGCGATCTTGTTCTCGGTTGCCTCGTCGAGCACCAAGTCGCGGCCGCAGAAGCGCGCCACCACCTCGACGGTCATGTCGTCGGCCGTCGGGCCCAGGCCGCCGCTGGTGACGATCAGGTCCACGCCCTGCTCGGCCAGGAAACGCAGCTGCGCCTCGATATCGGCAGGGCGGTCGCCGCAGATGGTGATGTGCGCCAGCTCGACGCCCAGCTCGAGGAGGCGATCGGCGAGCCAGGGGCCGTTTGCGTCCTGGACGCGCCCGGTGAGGACTTCGGTTCCGGTGACGACAATGCCCGCGCGTGCGCTCACCGGGTTGAGCCTACTGGCGTGCCGTCGGCCGGTTGACTGAACTAGCCTGAGGCCGTGGCCGGGACGTCTGCGGCACCGCGGATTCGCTACGCCAGATGCGGTGATATCGACATCGCCTACCAGGTCTTCGGGGAAGGCCCGGTCGATCTGGTCTTGCTGGCCGGGCCATCGATACCGATCGACTCCATCGACGCCGAACCCTCGCTGTACCGCTTCTACCGGCGTCTGGCGTCGTTCAGCCGCGTGATCCGCTTCGATTTCCGCGGGATGGGTCTGTCGTCGCGAGTCCCCTCGCTGGAGATGATCGGGCCGAAGTTCTGGGCCGAGGACGCGATCGCGGTGATGGATGCGGTCGGCTCCGAGCAGGCGTCCATTCTCGCGACAAGCTACAACGCGATGAGCGGGCTGGTGCTCGCCGCCGACTACCCCGACCGGGTGCGCAGCCTGGTGATCATCAACGGCACGGCGCGGGTGCTCTGGGCACCCGATTACCCCGTCGGGGCTCGGCCCAGCGCCACCGACCCGTTCACGTCCGTCGCGATCGAGCCCGACGCGGTTGAACAGGGGTCGACGTGCTGGGAATCATCGCGCCCAGCGTCGCCCGCGACGACGCGTTTCGCGCGTGGTGGGACATCGCCGGCAACCGCGCTGCGTCGCCGAGCATGGCGCGCGCCGTGAGCAAGGTCGTGACCGAGAGCGACGTACGCGACACGCTCCCGCGCATCGGCGTGAAGACCCTTGTCTTGCACCGAGATCGCGTGAAATTCATCTTGGCGGACAACGGTCGTTATCTCGCGGAGCACATCGCGGGGTCGCGCTATGTCGAACTGCCGGGCGAAGATTCGCTGTACTGGGTCGGCGACGCCGGGGCGATGCTCGCAGAGATCGAGGAGTTCATCACCGGTGTCCGCGGGGGCTCGGACAGCGAGCGCGTGCTCACCACCATCGTGTTCACCGACATCGTCGGCGCCACCGTGCGCGCCGCGGAGCTCGGCGACCAACGCTGGCGGGATCTGCTCGACCGGCACGACACCGCGGTCCGCCGGGAAATCACGCGATTCGGTGGGACCGAAAGGAACAGGGCCGGTGACGGATTCCTCGCGACGTTTGCGAGTCCCAGTGCCGCAATTTCGTTCGCCGAGGCCGTCGTCGACGCGGTGCGTGTGCTCGGTGTCGAGGTGAGGGTCGGCATTCACGCGGGCGAGATAGAGGTTCGCGGCAACGACGTCGCCGGACTGTCCGTACACATCGGTGCGCGCGTCTCGGCGCTGGCCGGACCGAGCGAGGTGCTGGTGTCCTCGACGGTGCGCGACATCGTCGCCGGCTCCGGGCGCCAGTTCGCAGCGCGCGGTGAGCATGAGCTCAAAGGTGTGCCGGACTTGTGGCGGCTCTACTTGTTGGTCCGCGAGCGACAATGAGCCGATGATCGAGCTAGAGGTAGTACAAGCCGACGTGACCAAGCTCGAGGTCGACGCGATCACCAACGCGGCCAACACCCAACTGCGGCACGGCGGCGGTGTCGCCGCGGCCATCTCCCGCGCCGGCGGACCCGCGGTACAGCGTGAGTCGACCGAGAAAGCGCCGATCGGGCTCGGCGAAGCCGTCGAAACCACCGCCGGCGACATGCCGGCGCGCTACGTGATCCACGCGGCGACGATGGAACTCGGCGGCCCGACCTCGGCCGACATCATCTCCCGCGCCACGGATTCCACGCTGCGCAAGGCCGACGAACTCGGCTGCCGCTCCTTGGCCCTGGTGGCGTTCGGCACCGGCGTCGGCGGGTTCCCGCTCGAAGACGCGGCGCGGCTGATGGTCGACGTCGTCCGTGGGCACCGGGCGAGCTCCTTGGAGAAGGTGGTGTTCGCGGTCCACGGCGAGGCGGCCGAGCGGGCGTTCCGCGACGCGGTACAGCAGGCCTAACCGTCGGAGAGATAACGCTCGACCGTGGCGACTTTCTGCGTCATCGCGTCGCGTGCGCCGGGCCGCCAGTCCGCCTTGATCACCGTGCTGACCCGCGGCGCGCGGGCGGCCACCGCCTCGACGGCGCGCTGCACGACGGCCATCACTTCCCCCCAGCTGTCGCCCTCGATCACGGTGAACATGGCATCGGTCTTGTTGGGCAGCCCGGACTCGCGAACCACGCGGACCGCGTCGGCAACGATCTCGCCGACGCCCTCTCCGACGCCCAGCGGGGTGACCGAAAACGCGACCAGCACGGACACGTGCCGAGCCTACCCAACCTTTTCGCGGCAAGCCTGGCAGCATCGAGGGCCATGCGGGTTCTGGTGCAACGGGTCTCGTCGGCGTCGGTGTCGGTCGACGGCCGGGTGGTGGCAGCCGTCCGGCCGGACGGCCAGGGCTTGCTGGCGTTCGTCGGCGTCACCCACAGCGACGACCCCGACAAGGCGCGGCGGCTGGCCGAAAAGCTCTGGTATCTGCGCATACTCGCCGACGAACGGTCCGCGGCGGATGTCAACGCGCCGATCCTGGTGGTCAGCCAGTTCACCCTGTACGCCGACACCGCGAAGGGCCGGCGCCCGTCGTGGAACGCCGCCGCGCCCGCCGGGGTCGCCGAACCGCTGGTGACGGCGTTCGCGGAGGCGCTGCGGGCGCTGGGCGCCGAGGTGCAGACCGGCGTGTTCGGCGCGCACATGCAAGTCGAATTGGTGAACGACGGCCCGGTCACGGTTGCTTTGGAACTTTGACGGTGCCCACGCAGGTAGGTTGGTGAGTCGGGAGGGCTGAATCCGCTATGAGCACGACACCTGAGTTCGGGTCGCTTCGTTCCGACGACGACCAGTGGGACATCGTCAGCGGCGTGGGCTACACCGCGCTGCTGGTGGCGGGGTGGCGGGCGCTGCACGCCGTGAGCCCCCAACCGCTGGTCCGAGACGAATACGCGAAGGCGTTCATCGCCGCCTCGCAGGACCCGTATCTGGCGGGCGTGCTCGCCAATCCGGGAACCTCGGACGACGAGACGGCCTTTCCGCGCCTGTATGGCGTGCAGACCCGGTTCTTCGACGACTTCTTCGTGTCAGCGGGTGACGCGGGCATTCGGCAAGCGGTGATCGTCGCTGCCGGATTGGATTCGCGGGCCTATCGCCTCGAATGGCCGGATGACACAACGGTTTTCGAGGTCGATCTGCCGAAGGTCCTCGAATTCAAGGCGCGCGTGCTCGACGAGCAGGGCGCGACGCCCAAGGCCCGCCGGATCGAGGTCGGAGCCGACCTGCGCACCGACTGGTCGCGGCGATTGGAAGAGGCCGGCTTCGACACGGAAACACCGAGCGCCTGGTCGGTGGAGGGAGTGCTGCCCTACCTCACCGACGAAGCCCAGAACACGCTCTTCACCCGCATCAGCGGGCTCAGCGCGCCGGGAAGCCGAATCGCCATCGGAGCGCTGGGATCGCGGCTGGACCGCCAGCAGCTCGCCGCCCTGGAGGCCGACCATCCCGGGGTCAACATGTCCGGCGACGTCGACTTCTCCGCCCTCACCTACGAACCCAAATCCGACCCGGCGGAGTGGCTCGCCGAGCACGGCTGGGCCGTCGAACCGGTCCGCAACACGCTGGATCTGCAGGCCGGCTACGGGCTGACCCCGCCGGAGGTCGACGTTAAGATCGACGCTTTCATGCACTCGCAATACATCACGGCGACGCGCTCGGCCTAAGCCGGGACTAGGGCGTTAGCAGGACCTTCACCTCGTCACCGGAGCGCGCCTCGGCGGTCGCGTAGCCTTTGGCCGCCTCGTCCAACGGCAGTGTGGTGGTGAAGATTCCGTCGACGTCGAGCCGGCCGGACCGCAGCAGCGGGATCAACTCGGGCCAGGTCCGCTGGACGGGCGCCGTGGTCATCCGCAGGGTGATGCTGCGAATCAGGCAGCCGAGCGCGTTGAGCGGAAACGGATTCATATCGTGCACGCCCACCACCGAGACGGTGCCTCCCGCCCGCACCGCGTTGAGCGCGTCGGTCAGCGACGCGTCCGTGGCGACGGCGTCGATCACCGCGTCGGCGCCCCGGCCGCCCGTCGCCGCGAGGATCGCTTCGACCGCGGGCGCCTTGATCGGCGTGGCGCCCCACCGGGCGGCGCGATCCAGCCGGCCATCGACCTGATCGACGGCGAAAACCGTTGCCGCGCCTTGGAAAAGCGCGCTGCGCAGCGAGCACAATCCGACCGCGCCCAGGCCGATCACGGCCACGGTGCCGCCGTAGGGAATGTCGGCGCGTTGGGCGGCGGCCCAGCCCGTCGCCAGGTTGTCGGTCAGCAGCAGCGCCTGCTCGGTGCTGATCCCATCGGGCGTCCGCAGCAGCTGAAAGTCGGCGGCGGGCACGGCGAGCAGATCGGCCTGCGCCCCGCCGAGCAGGCCGCCGCCGAAGATCTGAAACCCGGAGTAGCACATGACCGGATCGCGGGTGGCACACCCCGGGCAGTGGCCGCAGCCGGTCACCGACGACACCATGACCTGGTCGCCCGCCTTGACCGTGTGCACCTCGGGTCCGACCTCCACGACCGTGCCGACGGCCTCGTGGCCCAGCGCGATCGGATCGGGCATGGTGAAATCGGCCTCGTAGAAGTGCAGATCCGATCCGCAGATGCCCGCGGCGGTGACCTCGACGATGGCCCCGTCGGGGCCGGGAAGCGTGGGATCGGGGCGGGTCTCGACCCGGATGTTGCGGGGTCCGTCGACGACTACCGTACGCATGGTGGTGTGCTCACTTTCCCTCTCGCACTCACTCTGTTTCTCGCACAACGAATTGCGACCAGTCGGGCTCGCGCACCGCGGCCCAGTACTCGTTGAGGCGCCACGGGCTGACGGTGTGGATCTCGCCGTCGGCGTTCTTGAAGTACGAGTGTTTGACCGCCGGGTGCGACCAGACCATCTTCTTGATCTGCGTTTGTGTCCGCTCGTGCCAAGCGGTGGCGGCTTCGGCCTTCGGCTCGACCGAATGCAGGTTCTGCTCGGCCAGCCGCCTGAGGCATTGGTCGACGTAGCGCATCTGCAGTTCGGATTGGAAGATCAGGCTGCCCCCGTGGGCGAGGTGGGTGCCGGGGCCGTAGATGATGAAGAAGTTCGGGAATCCCGGCACCGTGATGCCCAAGTAGGCGTACGGGCGGCTCCCCCACATCTCATGCAGGTCAATCCCGTTGCGTCCCCGTACCTTCAGCGGCCACAGCACATCGGTGTGCCGGAACCCGGTGGCATAGACGATCACGTCCGCGTCGTACGTCGCGCCGTCCTCGGTGACGATGCCGTGCGGTGTGATCTGCCGGATCGGTGTGCGCACCAACTCGACGTTGTCCCGTCGCAGCGTCCGCAGCCAGCTGCCGTTGTCCTGCAGGGTCCGCTTGCCTGTGGCGGGGTAATCGGGCAGCACCTTGTCCAGCAGCTCTTGGGAGTTCGAGCCTTCGCCGACCTGACTGGTGATCCACTGCGAGAACATCATTCGTGCGGCGGCGTTGATGTCGCTGACGGCGTAGTCCTGGTCGGCGTAGTTCGGATCGCCTTCCGCGGCGTCCAGGCCCTTGTCGGCGCCGGGCCACAGCACGAGAAACCGATACCAACGGCCGTAGAACGGCAGATGACGCATCGCCCAGCGCACGCCGTCTCCGACCTCGTCGTGGTACATGGTGTTGGGGAACATCCATTGCGCCGTCCGCTGGAACACCGTCAGGCTCTCGACCTGGTCGGCAATCGCGGGCGCGATTTGAAATCCGCTGGCGCCCGCCCCGATCAGCGCGACCCGCTTGCCCGTCAGGTCGATCGAGTGGTCCCATGCTGCGGAGTGAAATGAGGGTCCCTCGAAGCTGTCGGCCCCCTCGAACTCGGGGAGATGGGGCCGGTTCAGTTGCCCGACGGCGGTGATGACGGCCCGCGCGGTGAGTGTGCTCGTCTCGCCGTCGGCGCTGCGGACGGAGACGCTCCAGGTGCCGTCGTCGTCGTTCCATTCGGCTGCGAGTACCTCGGTGTTCCACCGGATGTGCTCGGACAGGTCGTGCTTGTTCATCACCTCGGTGAAATAGTCCTGCAGCTCGTGCTGCTCGGCAAAGAAGTGAGTCCAGTCGTTGTTGGGCTCGAAGCTGTAGCAGTAGAAATGGTTTGCGACGTCAACGCGGGCGCCGGGATAGCTGTTCTCCCACCACGTTCCGCCGGGACCGGCGTTCTTTTCGACGATGGTGAACGGGATGTTGGCCTGTTTCAGGCGGATTCCGGCGAGGATGCCCGACTCGCCGCAGCCGACCACCAGGACGGGGAGCTCGGCGGCGGATTGTGCCGGCAGGGCTGTTGGGCGACGGGGGTCGACGCCCTCCAGATCCATTTCCTCCAGGATCAGCGGCAGGTAATCGTCGGTGACGTGTTCGCAGGCGGCCCAGTCCATCATCTCCCGAATGAGTTCGAGGCTCAGCGGCTCGGGCTCGGGGCAACCCCGGTCTCGGTAGTCGGTGATCACCGGCAGCGCTGCCGCGCGGGCCCGGGCCTTGTCCTCCTCCGACATGAACCCCTGGACCTCGTTGAGGAAGATCCCCATGGGCTTGAAGTCTCGGATGAACCGCGGATCGCCGGTGATGTGGACGAGCGAAAGCAGCAGCGTCGGGATGCTGACATCCTCGAGCGCGGCCGCGATTTCGGCCGTCGAAGTGGTGAACGGACGGCCGGCGTAACGGCTGCGCATCAAGCCGATTCCTTCCGCTGGACGGGGCGCCGGGAATTACGCTACGCGCGGTTTCGTAATTGGCAGCACCACGCTACCGCGTGACGCCGGAGACGATCAAGAGCCGCTACGGGTCGTCGTCGGTGTTGCGGAGGAATCGTTCGGGGTGGTGGTAGGGGTTGGTGCGGGGTTGGCCGTGGTCGAGGTGGGGTGGGGGGATCCATTCGGTTTCGCCGTGGGCGTTGGTGCGGGTGGTCCAGCCTTGTTCGGCGAGGCGGTTGTCGGGTCCGCAGGCCAGGGTGAGGTCGTCGATGTCGGTGCGGTGGGTGGTTGTCCAGCCGCGGGTGTGGTGGACCTGGCTGTGATAGGCCGGGGCGGTGCAGCCGGGTTTGGTGCAGCCGCGGTGTTGGGCGAAGAGCATGAGGCGCTGGGCGGGGGTGGCCAGCCGCTTGCTGTGATACAAAGCCAGCGGCTTGGCCCGATCGAAGATCGCCAGATAGTGATGCGCGTGGGCGGCCCAGCGGATCACGTCGGACATCGGCACCAGGGTGCCGCCGCCGGTTAGGGCCTTGCCGGTGGCGGCCTCCAAATCCTGCAGCGTCGTGGTGACGACGATCGATACGGGTAGGCCGTTGTGGGTGCCCAGCTTTCCGGTGGTGAACAGGGCGTGCAGCGCGGCCGCAAACGCGTCGTGGTTGCGCTGGGCGGCCGAGCGGGTGTCGCGGCGCACCGCGTCCTGGTCGGGGTCCGCGTCGAGCACCGGGGTGGGGTCGTCGGGGTTGGCGGTGCCGGGGGCGGCCAGCTTGGCCAGCATCGCTTCGATCGCGGCGCGTAATTCGGGGGTGATCAGGCCGGTGATGCGGGACATGCCGTCGAAGTCCTGGTGGCCCAAAGTGATGCCGCGTTTGCGGGCCCGTTCGGCGTCGCTGAAGTCGCCGTCGGGGTGTAGCCAGTCCATGATCCGTTTGGCGTATTGGGCCAACTCGTCGGGGCGATAGTCGCGGGCCTTGCCGGCCAGATCGGCCTCGGCGGCTTCCCGGGTGCCCAGGTCGACCTCGGCGGGCAGGTGGGCGAAAAAGCTGCGGATCACCCGCACATGCGCATCGCCGATGCGCCCGTCGCGGACTGCGGTGGCGGTCGCCGCCAGCTGCGGGGGCAACGCTTCCCCCGTCAACGCCCGACGCTCCCCGAGGTCGGCGGCGTCGTCGATGCGCCGAGACGCCTCAGCCTTGGTGATGCGCAGCCGGTCGGCCAGCGCGCCGCGCAGCGTGTCGCCGAGTTCTTCGGCGCCGGCCTGGGCGGCGAGGTGATTGATCAGCGTGTGCTGCGGGGCGCGCAGCCGGCGCGCCGCGGCTTCCACCCGCTCGAGGACCCGGAGTCGTTCCGGGGGTGGTCAATACGTCAAAAGACAAATCGCACAAGCGTTTCAGGTCGTGATCGAGCGCGTCGAAAACCTCGACGATCTCCTCACGACTGCTCGCGCCCATACCTCAAATCGTATGAACGGCTACCGACAAAAACCGTCCCGATGTGACCCCTGAAACCAAAGTGGTGCAAGGGATTTCAACAGCTAGGGAGTGCCGTTCTTGCCGGGCGCCCCGAAGAAGCCGCCGAGGCCACCGGTGCCGCCGTGCCCGGTGGCGCTTCCGTTGCCGCCGTTGCCGCCGAAACCGAATATTGAGGGGGTGGTGGAGCCGCCCATTGTCACCACGGCGCTGCCGCCGTTGCCGCCGTTGGCAGGGCCGCCGCCCGTGCCGGCGTTGCCGCCGGTGCCGCCTTGGCCGAAGAACCCGAGGGCGGCGCCGCCGTCGCCGCCGTTGTTGAAGCCGTTGCCGTTGGGAGCCGCGCCTCCGTTCCCGCCGTTACCGCCTATGACGCCCCCCAGCGCGCCGGCCAGGCCGCCGGCCCCGCCGGCGCCACCGTTGCCAAGGGGCGCCGCGCCGCCGGCCCCGCCCGCACCGCCACCGGCGATGCCGAATATCGCCGCCGACTCACCGCCGGCCCCACCGGCCCCGCCGAACCCGGGGCCGGTGACGGCACCGCCAGCCCCACCGTTACCGCCGATGGTGGCGGCGAAGCCGATGAAGTCGGGGGCACCGGCGGCGCCGCCGGCACCGCCCGCGCCACCGGTAGCGGCACCGGTGCCGCCAAGGCCGCCGGCACCTCCCTGGGCCAAGTCGATTCCGAAGAAGCCGCTGGAGGCGGCGGCGCCGCCCGCGCCGCCGATGCCTCCGGTACCTCCGACGCCGGTAGCGCCGCCACCCGCGCCGCCGGCCCCGCCCATGCTCAAGTCGATCCCAAACGGGATGCGGGCGAAGCCCTGGCCGCCGGCGCCGCCTGCGCCGCCGGTACCCGTAAGACCGGTGGCGTCGCCGCCAGCGCCGCCGGCGCCGCCGAAGCCGGTGAGGAGGCCGGTTCCGGCGCCACCGGCGCCACCCTGACCCCCGAAGCCCCCGGCGGAGGTGGCGGTGCCGCCGGCCCCGCCGGCTCCGCCGATACCCGAGAGGAAGCCGGACTGACCGCCGGCGCCGCCGGCACCGCCGAAGCTGGCGGGGATGTTCCCGCTGCCCCCGCCGGTCCCGCCGGCGCCGCCAGACCCGATCAGGAACGCGTTGCCGCCGGCACCGCCGTCACCGCCGATGTTGCCCAACGTTGCGGTCCCGCCCATCCCGCCGGCGCCGCCGTTGCCCCACAGCCACCCGCCGGTGCCGCCGGCACCGCCATTGAAGCCGGGAGAACCGGTCCCGCCGGCCCCACCGCGCCCGATGAGGCCTGCGGGGCCGCCGGCGCCGCCAGCCTGCCCGGTCGCACTACCCGAGCCACCGTTGCCGCCGCGACCAAACAAGAGCCCGCCCGGACCGCCCGGCGCCCCGGTCCCCGGCGCGCCGTCAGTGCCGGGGCCGATCAGCGGGCGGCCCAGCAGCAGCTCGGTCGGGGTGTTGATCGCTTGCAGGATGGGCTGCAGCGGGTTCGCGCTGGCCGCCTCGGTTGCCGCGTAGGCGCCGCCGGCGCTCTGAAGGAGCTCGACGAATTGATTGTGAAACACCGCCGCCTGAGCGCTGAGCGCCTGGTATTGGACGGCGTGATTGGAGAATAAGGAGGCGATCGCGGTCGACACCTCATCACTTGCCGCGGTCAGCAGGCCGGTGGTGTTGGCCGCCGCAGCGGCATTGGCCGTGCCCAGCGATGAACCGATGCCCGCCAAATTCTCCGCCGCGGTCGACACCGCGTCCGGCACTGCAACTACAAACGACATCCGACAACCTCCAGGTCGCCCCCGACAAGCGGATCGTAGGCCCTTCGGGTGCCTAATTAGGCGTGGTTACAACAATTCAAAGCTGTTTCCCAGCCGCAGCCAAGCGCGCAACAATAAATCAACCCCGAATTTGCGGTGTTTAGGCGAACCGGAGGTAACGAGCGTCATGGCCCCGTTACTCGCTGGCTGCGGTGGATTTCTGCTCGCCGTTTTGTGGATGGACCTGATTTTCGACTTCCAGGTTCTTCAAAATCGAAGCGCGGGTGACGAATTGCCCGAGCCGGTGCTCGCTTCGATCGCGGGCTATTACCATCGCGCGACCACCACGTCGCGACCGATGAGCCGGTTGATCGCCTCGGTCATGCTGATCTTGTTGGCGGCGTTGGGCTTTCAGGCCGCCCGGGGACATGACCCCGGGTGGCTGCTGGCAATCTCCGCGGCGCTCGCGGGTGTCCCGATGGCGCTGGCGCTGACACGCACGGTCCCCGCCGCCGTTCGGCTCGGGTACCGTGCGGACGGTCCGGCCGAACAAACCCGGCTGGCGCGAGCGATCTGCCGCGACCACCTGGTCTGCTTCGGTGGGATGCTGGCATTTGTGATCCTGTGGACCACCTGATACGTCGTAGTGACCGCGCGCTGGTCGGGGGCGGCTGGCCACGTCAACCGCGTCCGTACTAAACTAGAACACGTTTCAGTTCCTTTCGCATCGGTCAAGCTTCCAGGAGTAGGCATGCACACCGCGATTTGCGACGAACTCGGCATCGAGTTCCCGATCTTCGCCTTCACCCACTGCCGCGACGTCGTGGTGGCTGTCAGCAAGGCCGGTGGTTTCGGCGTGCTCGGCGCCGTGGGCTTCACGCCCGAGCAGCTGGAGATCGAGCTCAACTGGATCGACGACAATATCGGCGACCACCCCTACGGCGTCGACATCGTGATCCCGAACAAGTACGAGGGCATGGACTCGCACCTCTCGGCCGAGGAGCTGGCCGACACGCTGCGCAAGATGGTGCCGCAGGAGCACCTGGACTTCGCGAAGAAGATCCTGGCCGATCACGGTGTGCCGGTCGATCACGCCGACGAGGACACCCTGCAACTGCTCGGCTGGACCGAGGCGACCGCCACCCCGCAAGTCGAAGTCGCGCTACAACACCCGAAGGTGGCGATGATCGCCAACGCGCTGGGCACCCCCCCGGCCGACATGATCAAACACATCCACGAATCCGGCCGCAAGGTGGCCGCGCTGTGCGGCTCACCGTCGCAAGCCCGCAAGCACGCCGACGCCGGGGTCGACATCATCATCGCCCAGGGCGGCGAGGCCGGCGGCCACTGCGGCGAGGTGGGCTCCATTGTGTTGTGGCCCCAGGTCGTTAAGGAGGTGGCGCCGGTGCCGGTGCTCGCGGCGGGCGGGATCGGCAGTGGTCAGCAGATCGCCGCTGCCTTGGCCCTCGGGGCCCAGGGCGCGTGGACCGGTTCGCAGTGGCTGATGGTCGAGGAAGCTTCGAACACCCCCGTTCAGCAGGCCGCATATGCCAAGGCGTCCAGCCGCGACACCGTGCGCAGCCGTTCGTTCACCGGCAAGCCGGCCCGGATGCTGCGCAACGACTGGACCGAGGCATGGGAGCAGCCGGACAACCCCAAGCCGCTCGGAATGCCGTTGCAATACATGGTTTCCGGCATGGCCGTGCGGGCCACAAACAAATACCCGAACGAGACGGTCGACGTCGCGTTCAACCCGGTCGGTCAGGTCGTCGGGCAGTTCAACAAGGTGGAAAAGACGTCGACCGTCATCGAGCGGTGGGTGCAGGAATACCTGGAGTCGACCAACAGACTGGACGAGCTGAACGCCGCCGCCGCCGTCTGACGGCGGCTGTTTGGCGGCTACTCGTCGACTTCGTCGACTTCGTCCCTAGCGGGCCCGGTGAACACCTCTTTCGTCCGGTCCACCGCGTAGGTGCCGATGTCGATCGAGTTCTGGACGATGCCGCTCGCGCCGCCCGCAATATCGCCCCGGATCATGTCGCTGGCGTGTTCGACGATGTCGGAAGCCTTTTCGACGGCGTTGGTGGCGATGTCGCGGGCGGCGTCGACTGCGTCTTTCGGATTGAAGCCCATCGGAATCTCCTTTTGTCGCAGAGCCTTTGGGAACGACTCTAGTGGCGATCGCGAGCGCGGCGTAGCCGGGCGCTGCGGGTCGCCACCATCGGCTCTCGTGGCGATCGCGAGCGCGGCGTAGCCGGGCGCTGCGGGTCGCCACCATCGGCTCTCGTGGCGATCGCGAGCGCGGCGTAGCCGGGCGCTGCGGGTCGCCACCATCGGCTCTAGTAGTTCACCAGGGTGCGCCAGTAATCCTCGGGGATCTCGGTGCCGGACCGCAGTATCCGCGCCAGCCCGACGGCCATCGCGATACCAAGGAGGCCCAGCCATAATCCGGCTAACGCGATGACTCCCCAGAGCACGGCGGTGACCGCGGGCCACGGCGATAGCACGGCGAGCACCGGCGCGAAGAAGAAGCCGGTCCCGACGTACCAGGCGGAGCCCGCGCGATCCGACGCGAGGACGAAGCGCAGCCAGCGCGGGACGGGAGCTTCGGGGGACCGAGTCTGGCTCATCGCATCAGCCGGTCATGACGATGGGGGGAAGAATCCCGCCCCGGTGAACCATCCCTCTTGCCAGCCTTGATCGCCGAGGCAGAGCATGGGCAGGCCGCGCTCCGACTGTGCGGCCGCCTGCGGGCCGGGGCACCTCGCGCCGGCCTGCTGCACCCCGTACAGCGGGTAGGAGATGACCCAATAGCCGATGGTGGCCGGCGGGAACTGGTTCGGCGGCGGGAAGTGGCACGCCTCGGCCTGCCCGCTGGGGCCCCGCCCGAAGATGAAGCGCTCGTAGTTGTCGCAGGGCGCGCCCAGCGAGGCGTCGTAATTCATGTTCGGCACGTCGCCGTCGTAACCTGCGGCGGCGCACGGCGCCATGCCGATCGTGATGCCCGCTATCGAAGCGGCGCTGAGCAGTTCCCGAATCATGTTCCACCCCACCTGTCGCCGATGACCAGGACCAAAGCATATCCGCCGGTCAAAGACGCCGGTAGGTGCAGATCAGCACCCCCGTCCCGGTCGTCGTAGCCGAGACGAGCTCGAGCGCTCGGGCCCGCCCATCGGCGGGGAACACCCGCTTGCCGCCGCCGAGCAGGATCGGCTCGAGCATCAGCCGGTATTCGTCGACCAGGTCATGCTCGATCAGTTGCGCGACCAGCGACGCGCTGCCCATCACCTGCAGCGACCGGCCGTCGCGTGCGCGCAGCTCGCGTATCGCGCCGATCACGTCGTCGGCGGGCAGCAGGGTCGAGCCCGGCCAGTCGAGATCGCCCTGGGTAAGGGTCCGGGACGCCACGTACTTCGGGATCTCGTTCATCCGGTCGGCGAACGGGTCACCCGCCCGGCTCGGCCAGGCGGCGGCCATCGTCTGCCAGGTGCGACGGCCGAACAGCAGCGCGTCGGTCTCCGCCAGCAGCTCGGAGACGGCCGGTCCCATGGTCTCGGGTTCGAAGTACGGCATCGACCAACCGCCGTGTGCGAATCCCCCGTCGCTGTCCTCGCCCTGGCCGCCCGGGGCTTGGACGACCCCATCCAGGCTCATGAAGTGGCTGGCAACGATGCGCATGTGCTCCCTCTCGGTCGGTCGGTCTCTCGTACCGATACAGACCGGTGGCGCGCGGGAAACTCATCGGCGGTGAACACGTTGCAATTCGGCCTGGCGATCTTGCCGCAATCCTTCCCAACGGTGGTGTAGCAGTGGTTTATTTGGCACAAAGAAGACGACTAGACGACTTCGTATGAAGGAGCGGACCTTGTCAGCATCGAAGACGACCACCGAGCCGAATCTGCCGCCCGGATTCGATTTCACCGACCCGGACATCCATGCCGAGCGGCTGCCGGTGGAAGAGCTGGCCGAGCTGCGCCGAACCGCGCCGATCTGGTGGAACGAACAGCCGATCGGGGCCGGCGGCTTCGACGACGGCGGGTTCTGGGTGGTGTCCAAGCACAAGGACGTCAAGGAAATCTCGCTGCGCAGCGACGTCTTCTCCAGCCTGCAGAAGACCGCCCTGCCGCGCTACAAGGACGGCACGGTCGGCGAGCAGGTCGAACGGGGCAAATTCGTCCTGCTCAACATGGATGCGCCGCAGCACACCCGGCTGCGCAAGATCATCTCGCGGGCCTTCACGCCGCGCGCCATTGAGCGCCTGCGCGACGACCTGGCCGATCGCGCCCGGCGCATCGTCGAGGAAGCGGCCGCCGAGGGTCGCGGCGACTTCGTCGAGCAGGTGTCGTGCGAGCTGCCGTTGCAGGCGATCGCCGGGTTGATGGGTGTGCCACAGGACGAACGCAAAAAACTCTTCCACTGGTCCAACGAGATGGTGGGTGACCAGGACCCCGAGTTCGCGAACAATGACGCCATCACCGCTTCGGTCGAACTCATCACGTACGGCATGCAGATGGCTGCCGACCGGGCGAAGAACCCGGGCGACGACCTCGTCACCAAGCTGGTGCAGGCCGACATCGACGGCCACAAGCTCTCCGACGACGAGTTCGGCTTCTTCGTGATCCTGCTGGCGGTGGCCGGCAACGAGACCACCCGCAACTCGATCACCCAGGGCATGATGGCCTTCACCGATTTCCCCGACCAGTGGGAGCTGTTCAAAAGGGAACGCCCCGGCACTGCGGCCGACGAGATCGTGCGGTGGGCCACCCCCGTCACGTCGTTTCAGCGCACCGCGCTGGAGGACTACGAGCTGTCCGGCGTGCAGATCAAGAAGGGTCAGCGGGTGGTCATGGTGTACCGCTCGGCCAATTTCGACGAGGACGTGTTCGACGACCCCTTCACCTTCAACATCCTGCGCGACCCCAACCCGCACGTCGGATTCGGTGGCACCGGTGCGCATTACTGCATCGGGGCCAACCTGGCGCGCATGACGATCGACCTGATGTTCAACGCGATCGCCGACGGCATCCCGAACCTGGAATCGATCGGCAAGCCCGAGCGGCTGCGGTCGGGATGGCTCAACGGGATCAAGCACTGGCAGGTCGACTACCACACCGACGGCGCGAAATCACCTGCCGCGCACTAGCCTCAACGCATGGCTACCCATCGAGCTGTTCACGTCAAGTCCGCCGGCGCACCGCTAGAACTGGTCGATGTCGAAACCCAGCCGCCGGGCCCCGGTGAGGCGCGGCTGACGGTCACCGCGTGCGGGATCTGCGGCACCGACGCACACTTCGTCGCGGGCGGCTTCCCGGGCATGACGTGGCCGCTGACGCCTGGGCACGAAATCGCTGGAACGATCGCCGAGCTCGGCTCGGGTGTCGAGGGTTTCGAGGTGGGCGATCGCGTCGCGGTCGGGTGGTTCGGCGGGTGCTGCTACCACTGCGACGAGTGCCGGAAAGGCCACTTCATTCATTGCGAGAACGGGAAGGTCCCGAGCTACCAATATCCGGGCGGGTACGCGGAGTCCGTGACCGTCCCGGGCAGTGCGCTCGCCCGGATACCCGCGGGGCTGTCCGACGCGGAAGCCGCGCCGATGGGCTGCGCCGGCGTCACCACCTACAACGCGTTGCGTCATACCAAGGCGCTGCCCGGCGACCGCGTCGCCGTCCTCGGTGTCGGCGGGCTCGGTCACCTCGGGGTGCAGTTCGCCCGTGCGATGGGTTTCGAGACCATCGCGATCGCCCGCGGCGCGGGCAAGGAGGAGGATGCCCGCAAGTTGGGTGCCCACCACTACATCGACTCCACCGCTGCGGATCCCGCCGAAGCGCTCAAGGCCCTGGGCGGGGCGGCGGTCGTGCTGGCGACCGCGGGCAACTCGCCGGCGATGGCGGCAACCGTCGGCGGGATATCGCCGCAAGGCGAGCTGGTCACCATCGGCGTCACGCCCGAACCGTTGCCGATCAGTCCCATCCAGCTCATCACACCGGGGGTCAGCATCGTCGGGCATCCCTCCGGCACCGCGAAAGACGTTGAAGACACTATGCATTTCGCCGTTGTGTCGGGCGTTAGGGCATGGATCGAGGAGCTACCGCTGGCGCAGGCCGCCGAGGGCTACGCGGCTTTGGAGCAGGGGCGCGCTCACTACCGCACCGTTTTGACGATGTGACCACGGGCGCGCTGTGACCGGCCTGTGGACCCTGACCGCATCCGACGGGGAGCTGCTGGTCCGCACCGGCGTCGCGGGTAGGGCGGCGCGAATGGGTCATCGGCTCACCATCGCGATGACGCGCTGGGAGGCCACCGTGGCCTGGGCCTCGGGCGAACCGGTCACCGCCGAGCTGACCGTGGACGTCGATTCGTTCGAGGTGCTGCGAGGCGAGGGCGGGGTCAAGGGGCTGTCCGGGCCGGAGAAAGCGGTGGTCAAATCCAATGCGCTGAAATCGTTGGGCGCCAACCGCTATCCCGAGATCCGATTTAACGCGGACACCATCGAGAAGAGCGGCGACGGGTACCGCCTCAGCGGAAAGCTGCACATCCGCGGGCAGTCCCGAAAACACGTGATCGATTTGCGCACAGTGGATCTCGGCGACGCCTGGCGGATGACCGTCGAATCGCGGGTTCGCCAAACCGATTACGGCGTCAAGCCCTACTCGCTGCTGATGGGCTCGGTCCGGGTCGACGACGAGGTGACGGTGTCGTTCACCGCCGTTCACGCCAAAGACGGCTGAGTTCAGGCGCCGCGCTACGGCGTCGGGGTGTGCGGCGCCGCATCACCGGCGTCGCCGGGGATGTGCTCGAGCACCCGGGTCAAGTACGGCTGACGATCGTTCGAGTCCGGCTGCTGCTCGCCGGGAGCGCCTTGCTGTTCCCCTCCGGACCCCGACTCGGTGACCGGTTCGCCGGCGGGCGTCTTCGACTGCGGGGCAGGCGAAACCGCCTCGGGGGGCGGAGCGGGGGCAGGCGCGACGGCCTCGGCGATCTGCGGCGGCGGCGCATGCACGACCCGCTTGCCCGGCGCGGACTCGCTGGCCGGGGCAAGCTGGATGCCCAGGGCGAGCGACAGGGACGAGACGAAGGTGATCGCTCCCGCGGCCAGCGCGGTCACGGCGCCGGCGTAGGACAGCCTGCGAGGCCGTTCTTGGGGCGCGACGGGGGGCTCACCGGCGTGCGCCACCAGTTGATCGTCGGTGAACTCGGTGCTTTGGGCCGCGGCCAGCGCCGCGCCGCGCGCCACCGTCACCTGCGCCATCGTCTGCGCGAAAACCGGTACGGGCAGAGTCTTTTCGAGCTGCCAGGAGAATCCGTCGACGTCGCTGCCCCCGCCGACGACAACCACCCCGCCGGGCCGCCAGCCGGTCGGTCGTTCGAACATCCCGCTCAGCCAGGAAGTCAGGCCGTCGAAGCCGCCGCGCACGTGCTTGACGGCCGTCTGGGTCTGGCCCTCGTAGGTGGCGACCATGACGACCGTGGCCCGGTCCTGATCGAGGATGCAGACGGCGGTCTGCTCGTACCCGATAACCGGGGCGATCGCGAGCGCCAGCGTCTCGACCGCCTCCAGCAGCCGGACGGGCACCACGTTGTCGAAGCCGGCGTCGGTCAAGGCCTCCAACAGCAGCGCCGCCTGCGCGGACGCGTCGTCGTTCCAGGTGAGCCCGATGACACGCACCCGCTGTTCGCAGGCCGACGCGCGCGCATCCACCCGCAACACCTCGTCCGCCGCTTGCTCCGCGGTGCTCAGGGCTCGGGCGCCACGGCCGGCGCGCAGGCTCAGCTCGTGATGGTCCAGGATCGTGCCGTCCGCGCCGTGTCCCTCGGCCAGGACCCACCCGAGGGTGGTCGGCGTCAGCGATAGCCCCAGTACCGTATCCAAGTCTGCACCTCAATCGGTCCCGGACCTCCGAAGCCCTCGGCCGCACTCACGCACCAAAAAGTGCTAGTGCGGCGGTTCGTGAGGGCCGGAACGGACCGGGATTGCGTGGTCTCCATCGGCTTGCTCCGTGAGAGCCTACGCGGTCCGCGCAAGATCGGCTCGCCCCGGTTCCGAATCCCCGTCAAACCCGCACGCGAACGCGGCCAAGCCGGCGATCCCTTCCCAGCAGGCCGCGAAAACGGCAGGTGACGGGCACACAGCGTTTCAACCGGTCCGCCCATTTACGTCCCCAAAAAATTATCGCGGCCCGGCCGTCGAGCATTCGCCGTCCGCAATCGAACGCGTGGGCGACCAACTCCGACACTCCGGACCGGCTCGGGAGTATGTCACACGCACCCGCCGGAAAACGACGTCGCTATTTCTGATCGCGGGCGCCCGATCTCTTAAGTCGGATACCACCCGCTGCCCTGGCTCTCCGCTCTCGTCAGGGCCGGCTGCCTCGGGGTTTGCGGCACAACGGCCGCGAACCGGCGGTCGCGCGGTTCCCGCAGTTGTGCCTGTGCGATCGCCATATCCGCTTTGCGAAATTCGGACGAAAACCGATATGAAACTGAGACACCATCGCGTCCCGATCGACATTTGGTCTAATAACCCGGTAAATTCCTGCCTGAGATCGCGATCACAGACACGGACAGGGGCAGGTATGACAGACGTGAGCGAGAAGATCCGGGCCTGGGGGCGCCGGCTTTTGGTCGGTGCGGCGGCGGCTGCCACCCTCCCGGGCCTGATCGGTCTTGTGGGGGGGTCGGCGACCGCGGGGGCGTTCTCCCGCCCGGGTCTGCCCGTCGAATACCTGCAGGTGCCGTCGGCTTCAATGGGCCGCAACATCAAGGTGCAATTCCAGAGCGGCGGAGACGGCTCGCCCGCGGTGTACCTGCTCGACGGCCTTCGTGCCCAGGACGACTACAACGGCTGGGACATCAACACGCCGGCGTTTGAGTGGTACTACAAGTCCGGCCTGTCGATCGTCATGCCGGTCGGTGGGCAGTCCAGCTTCTACACCGACTGGTACCGCCCCGCGTGCGGGAAGGCCGGCTGCTCGACTTACAAGTGGGAGACGTTCCTGACCAGCGAGCTGCCCGGCTACCTGTCGTCGCAGCGGAGCGTCAAGGCGACCGGTAGCGCCGCGGTCGGCATCTCGATGGCCGGTGCATCGGCGATGAACCTGGCGAACTACCACCCGGGCCAGTTCGTCTACGCCGGTTCGCTGTCCGGCTACCTCAGCCCGTCCACCGGGCAGGGCTGGATAGGCCTGGCGATGGGCGATGCCGGCGGCTACAAGAAGGAAGACATGTGGGGGCCGGACAACGACCCCGCGTGGCAACGCAACGACCCGTTGGTCAACGTCAACCTGCTCGTCGAGCACAACACCCGGCTCTGGGTGTACTGCGGTAACGGGACCCCGAACGAACTGGGTGGCGCCAACTTGCCGGCCACGTTCCTCGAGAGCAACTTCATGATCGGCGTCAACAAGAAGTTCCAAGACGCCTACAACGCCGCGGGCGGCCACAACGCCGTCTTCAACTTCCCGCCCTACGGAACGCACAGCTGGGAGTACTGGGGAGCGCAGCTCAACGCGATGAAGCCCGACCTGCAGAGCAGCCTGGGTGCGACCCCCGGCGGCGGTGGATAACCACCTGACCTGCCAGAGATTCCGCTACTGCGCCTGACGGAAACGCCAGGCGCAGTAGCGCGTCAGGGGGCCTTGAATCGGTCGGTGACGTCGGTCCATGCGGTCACGTCGGTGCGGTGGTTGTTCATGTTTCGGCACTGGCCGTAGACGCGCAGCACCCCCACGTCGGGGGCCTCGGTCTGCCGATACACGATCGCCGTGACGGCGTCCTTGGTGAGGGACCGGGCGAACACGTGGTCGTTGGGTGGTAGGCCCTCGGTCCAGCCGTGGCCGACGAGCGTCGCCGCGAGGCCCGGGAAGTAGGCCTCGGCTTGGGTATCGGCGGGCAACGCGAAGGTCAGGTAGATCGCGCCCTGGTACGGGGGGTCGTCGCGATTTTTGCACGACATCAACGTGTAGCCCGCCGACGTCGTGCGCAGTCCGGTCAGGGTGACGATTTGCCTGGCCGACTCGACCGCCTGGGACCGCGACTGATCGTCGCTGACCGGGTTGGCGGGATGGTCGAGAACGTCGGAGGGGGTGGTGTGCAGCCTGTCCACCAGCAGGATGGCCCCGCTCATGAGCAGCGAGGCCGTCAGCGCGGCCGCGGTCAGCGCGCGAACCTGGGTCGTGCGCAACCAATCTCCGCGAGACACCTGCGACATCAGTGCCCAGGCTAACTCGGGAGAGAATCAGCATCATGGTCATCACCGGCGCTCGGGGGCGGCGCACCCGCCCGGTGGCGCGCCGCGCGCTGCCCGGCATGGTGGCCATCCTGGTGTGCGCGGCGCCGGTCGCCCGGGGCGACGCCGCCGGCCCGTTGATCGGGTTGGTCGACGCCGCCGCGCAGCGGCTCCAGGTCGCCGAGCCGGTGGCCGCCTTCAAGTGGAAGACGGGCGGCGCCATCGAGGACCCGGGCCGGGTCCAGCAGGAGCTCGCCGAACTGGGCGCCGAGGCGAGCGCCGCGCGCGTCGACCCGAATTACGTCACCCGCGTCTTCGGCGATCAGATCAACGCAACCGAGGCAATCGAATACGCGCGGTTCGCGGACTGGAAGCTGAACCCGGCGGACGCGCCGGGCGCGGCGCCAGACCTGTCGGAGTCGCGGTCGACGATCGACGGCCTCAACCACACGATGATGACTCAGATCGTGGCGGGCTGGGACCTGTTGCACTCCCCCGGCTGCGCCACCGACCTGGACGCCGCGCGAAGCGAAGTCGCCCGCGCCCGCCAACTCGACGGCCTTTACCAGCAAGCCCTTTCGCTTGCGACCAAGTCGTATTGCCAGGGCTAATTTATTTAATTCTCACCATTCTCTAAAGCTCTGATTTCGCTGCTCAGGGCCCCAATTGCGCTGCTAGACGGCTTATCTCGCGACCTTTTCGAATCGGTAACGCTTCGGACACGCCCCGCGAAATGCCTGGCATGAGAAAACTCTGCAAGCCTCTCGTCACGTCCGCCATCATCGGCGGGTTCGTTGCAGCATCGCTGAGTTCCTCCGGCGTCGCAGGCGCCGCTCCCGGCGCCCCCAACTGGGACGCGGTCGCCCAGTGCGAATCCGGCGGCAACTGGCACGCCAACACCGGCAACGGGGAATACGGTGGGCTGCAATTCAAGCCGGGCACCTGGGCCCAGTACGGCGGTGTCGGCAATCCGGCGGCCGCGTCCAGGGAAGAGCAGATCGCCGTCGCCAACCGGGTTTTCGCGCAAGACGGACTCGACCCATGGCCGAAGTGCGGCTCGGCGTCCGGCCTGCCGATCGCGATGTACACGCACCCGGCGCAGGGCATCAAACAGATCATCAACGGGCTTATCCAGGCGGCCGTCCCGCACTGACGAACATTGCGCCCTATGAGCCGGGGCGAAGCTGTGTTTGGATCAGCGCATGGAAGGTTCGGCGACTGTTCACATGGCGGCGCCCGCGGATAAGATCTGGGATCTCATTGCGGACGTTCGCAACACGGGACGGTTCTCCCCGGAGGTGTTCGAGGCGGAGTGGCTGGGCGACGCGACCGGCCCCGCGCTCGGCGCCCAGTTTCGCGGCCACGTCCGGCGAAACGAGATGGGACCGGTCTACTGGACGACGTGCAAGGTCACCGCATGCGAGCCCGGCCGCGAATTCGGGTTCGCGGTGATGCTCGGCGACCGGGCCGTGAACAATTGGCACTACCGGTTGGCGCCCAGCGGCGGCGGCACCGACGTGACCGAGTCGTTTCGGCTCAACCCCGCGCCGTGGCTCGGCATCTATTGGTTGTTGGGCGGATTCCTGCGCAGGCGACGCAACATCCGCGATATGACCAAGACCCTCAACCGGATCAAAGACGCGGTCGAGGCGGGCTGACTCGACGTGAAATCGGTCTTCATCACCGGCGCGGGCAGCGGCATGGGCCGCGAGGGAGCGAAGCTCTTCCACGCCAACGGCTGGCGCGTCGGCGCGGTGGACCGCAACGAGGACGGCCTGACGACGCTGCGGGGAAAGCTGGGTGACGACCGGCTGTGGACGCGTGCCGTCGACGTCACGGATAGGGCCGCGCTGGAGGCCGCGCTGGCCGACTTCTGCGCCGGCAACCCCGACGGCGGGCTCGACATGATGTGGAACAACGCCGGCATCGGCGAATCGGGCTGGTTCGAGGACGTGCCGTACGAGGCCGCGATGCGCGTCGTCGAGGTGAACTACAAGGCGGTGCTGACCGGCGCCTACGTCGCGCTGCCCTACCTGAAGAAGAGCCCCGGCAGCCTGATGTTCTCGACGTCGTCGTCGGCGGGCACCTACGGGATGCCGCGCATAGCGGTCTACTCGTCGACCAAGCACGCGGTCAAAGGATTGACCGAGGCGCTCAGCGTGGAATGGCAACGGCACGGGGTGCGCGTGGCGGACGTGTTGCCGGGTCTGATCGACACCGCCATCCTCACCACGACCACCAATCACTCGGACGACGGCGGGCGGGCGATGTCCGGCGAGGACGTCCGCGCCAGCGCGCCGAAGAAGGGCATGATGCGGCTGATGCCGGCGAGCAGTGTCGCGGAGGCGGCCTGGCAGGCTTACCACAACCCGAAGCGGCTGCACTGGTACGTGCCGAAGAGCATTCGCATGATCGACCTGCTCAAGGGTCTGAGTCCGGAGTTGGTGCGGGGCCGCATCGTCAAGGCCCTGCCGGCGCTGATGCCGAAGCAGCAGTGAGGGGGATGGCAGGGTGCGAAACCGTTGGATCGCAGCCGTTTTGGTGCTGATCGCGGGGGCCGGCGTGGCGGGTTGCGGGCAGGCGCAGACGGTGCCCCGCAAAGCCGCCCGGGTGACCGTCGGGGGCGCCACCCAGACGACGCGTCCCGCCGCGTGCAGCCAGACCCAGTCCTATCGGACCCTCGACATCGGCGATCACGATGCGCACGTCGAGGCGGTGGTGATGCTCAGCGGCTACCGGGCCATCCCGCAGTGGGTGAAGATCCGCAACTTCGGCGGGTTCACCGGTAGCTTCTGGCAGGGCGGGGTCGGAGACGCGCACGTCGACCTCACCAACAACGCGTACACCATCACGGGCAGCGCATACGGAATCAGCAGCAGCGACCCCAACAAGACGGTGACCACCGACTTCAAGATCGTCGCCGAGTGCTGAGCGGGCACGCGAATTCCGCCTAGGCTGGGTCCAGACCACCCGAGCTGATGGAGGCCCCGTGAAGGAAAGGTTGCACTGGCTGGTGATGCACGGGTTCATCCGGGGCGTCGCGGCGATCGGCATGCGGCGGGGCGACCTTCAGGCCAGGTTGATCGCCGACCCGACGATCGCCAACGACCCGGTTCCGTTCTACGAGCAACTGCGCGCCCGGGGGCCGCTGGTGAAGGGCCGGGTGAACTACCTGACCACCGACAATGCCCTGGCCCACGAGCTGCTCCGGTCGGACGACTTTCGCGTGGTGAACATGGGGTCGAACCTGCCGGCGCCGCTGCGTTGGCTGGAGCGCCGCACCAACGACGACAATCTCCTGCATCCCCTGCGCGCGCCGTCGCTGCTGGCCGTCGAGCCGCCGGACCACACGCGCTACCGCAAGACGGTGTCGGCCGTGTTCACGCCCCGGGCGGTCGCCGCGTTGCGCGACAACGTCGAGCACACCGCGACCGACCTGTTGGATCGGCTGACCGGCGAGCCCGGCGTGGTCGACATCGTCGGGCGATACTGCTCGCAGCTCCCCGTCGCGATCATCAGCGACATCTTGGGGGTCCCCGAGCGAGACCGCCGCCGCGTCCTGGAATTCGGGGAGCTCGCGGCGCCGAGCCTGGACCTCGGCCTGCCCTGGTGGCAATACCGCACCGTGCAGAAAGGCATCGTCGGGTTCAACGCCTGGCTCGCCGACCACCTGCGCGAGTTGCGGCGCGCCCCGAGCGACAACCTGATGAGCCAGCTGATCCAAACGGCCGAAAGCGGTTCCGCCGAAACGCATCTCGACCCCGACGAACTCCAGGCCATCGCCGGCCTGGTGTTGGCCGCGGGCTTCGAGACCACGGTGAACCTGCTGGGCAACGGGATCCGGATGTTGCTGGACACACCCGAGCATCTGGACACGTTGCGTCGCCGCCCCGAGTTGTGGGCAGGCGCCGTCGAGGAGATCCTGCGCCTCGACTCGCCGGTGCAGCTCACCGCGCGGGTGGCGCTGCGCGACGTCGACGTGGCCGGCATGCGGATCAAACGCGACGAGCTGGTGGTGATATACCTGGCCGCCGCCAACCGGGATCCGCGCACGTTCCCCGACCCCGACCGCTTCGACATCGAAAGACCAAACGCCGGAAGGCATCTCGCGTTCTCCGGGGGACGCCACTTCTGCCTGGGGGCGGCCCTGGCGCGTGCCGAGGGGGAAGTCGGGCTGCGGACGTTCTTCGACCGTTTTCCGGAAGTGCGGGCGGCCGGCACCGGAAGCCGGCGGGACACACGAGTGCTGCGCGGCTGGTCGACGCTGCCGGTGGTCCTGGGGCCGGCACGGTCGATGGCGCAGGTGGACGCCTGACGGGCTAGCGGCGGCGGCGGCGCCGCCGGCCCGGCCAGCTTCGGCTACCGGAACAGGCCGCGATGAGCGTGGTGGGGGCCGCCGTCACGGCGACGAGCGCCAGCCTTCGGATGGCTTCGCGCCGGGTCAGCAGGCCGTCGACCGGATCGGCCCCGATCTCCTCGGAGGTATCGCGCTGCGATGTCACGACGCAAGTATGCGGCAAAGCCGCAGCCAACAGCGGGATTTGTGCGCGGTTGGTCCACCGGCTAGGGGTCCTCGCCCGCGGGGCCGCTTCGCCAGCGGAGCGCCCCCGCGGCGACGATGATCACCGCGGGCAACGTGCCGACCGCGAAAATGCCGAACTGCCAAGCCCATCCGATCGCCTTGTTGCGGAATTCTTCATCGTGGGCGACCTCGGCGCCGGTGGGTGTCCTGGCCACGCAGCCGTGGGTCTTGGCCCACCAGTCGTTGCGCACCAATTCGTAGCCGTGGGTGTTCACCCAGTCATGGCAATCCTCGCTGGTCCCCCAGAACCCGCGGGCGAGCGCCCCGCCGCGCCGGCCAGCATTCCGACCAGCGCGATCCCGATCAGCACCTTGGCCCGCGTGCTCATCGAGCCGCGGCTCATTGTCCGGCCAGGTAGCGGCCGAACCAATCGAGCAGCCGCTGCCACGCGTCGGCCGCGGCCGCGGCGTTGTAGCGCGGACCGGTGTCGCTGAGGAAGGCGTGGTCCGCGCCGGGCTCGACGACGATCTCGTTGACCAACCCGGCGCGGTCAAGCGCGGCTTTCGCGGCGGCCTGGGTGCCGGTGACCCGCGCGTCCAGAGCTCCGTAGATCGCCAGCACGGCGGCCCTCGATCCGGCGAAATCCGGGCTGGGTGGCAACGGCCCGTAGAACGGGACCGCGGCTGACACCCCCGGCGCGCCCGAGGCCAGCAGTTGCCACACCAATCCCCCGCCGAAGCAGAAGCCCACCACGCCGACCTTCTGGCCCGGGGCGCGCAATTCCAGTTCCGCCACACCGGAGTTCAGGTCGTGGGTGAACCGTTCCGGAGGGATGCCGCCCAACGCGGCGGTGGCCTGCGCGGGGTCCTGGAATGTGGCCGTGCCGCCCTCCTCCGACAACAGGTCGATGGCAAGCGCCGAATGGCCGGCCCCGGCGAGCCGCCCGGCCACCGAGCGCACCCAGTCGGTCAGGCCCTTGTTCTCGTGAATGACCAGGACGCACCCCTTGGAATCGGCGGCCTGGGCCCACGCCCCTTGCAGCTGCCCCTGCGGCCCGGCCCAGGTGATCGGCGTGGTCGGCCTCGTGCTGGCCGCGCCGGGCGGTTGCGCTGAGCCGGTTGAACTTTCGGGCGTAGACATGGGCGCTCCCCCGGGGTTTTTCGCCGAGCAGGCCGAGATGAGCTCGGCGGCGGCCGCGGCCCCGAGACCGAGCAGGGCCAGCCGCCGCAGGGTTTCGCGGCGAGTCAGCAGGCCGTCGACGTGGTCGGTTGCAATCTCCTCGGCGAGGTAGCGCCGCAGCATGGTCACCCTGGCGAGTATGCCGAAAGTCGATGGTTGACACGTGTCCGGTAACCCGGTTTATTTGCCGCTATGACGGAAGTTTCAGCGGTTTCTCCGCTCGCGGTCCAGGACGTCGTGGTCGGGATGTGGCAGGCACTGTCGCGGCGGGATTGGGATGCGGTCAAGACGTTCCTGGCCGACGACTGTCTCTACGTCGACATGCCGGTGCCCGCGTTGGCGGCACGCGGCCCGGACGACATCGTGAAACGGCTCAAGATCGGGCTCGAGCCGCTGGCGGGCTACGAGAACCACGACGGCGTGCTGGTGTCCAACGGCTCCGACGTCATCTACGAGCATTCGGAGACTTGGACTTTCGCGTCGGGCGAGCGGGGCGTGCTCAGGTTCGTCACCGTCCACAAGGTCGAGGACGGCAAGATCACCGTGTGGAAGGACTACTGGGACATGCAAAGCCTGGTCGGCTTCGCACCGCCCAACCACTTCGAGAACTTGGCGAGCGCCGACACCAGCTGGGTTTTCGACGCGTCGGCCTTGGTCTGACGACGGCGCCGCCGCGCGCTACTTGAAGAAGTTGCTCAGGCCAAACACGCCCGAGATGAAGTTGCCGGCGTTCAACAAGCCCGACACCTGACCAGATATGCCGGGGTTCAAGGCGCTCGCGACGCCGTCGCTGAAGAAGCCCGAGACGAGGCCGTTCACGGTGCTGCCGGAGGCGGTGTTTCCAAAGCCCGACATGAAGCCGTCGGCTGTGGTGCCGCCGCTGGCCGTGTTTCCAAAGCCCGAAACGTCGAAGCCGGTGTTGCCGAAGCCTGAGGTGGTCAAGCCGCTGTCACCGGTCAGCCCGAGGCCCGTGTTGACGTTGCCCGAATTCCAGATGCCCGTGTTGACGTTGCCGGAGTTCCCCCATCCGGTGTTCGTGTTGCCGGAATTCCAGAAGCCTGTGTTGCCGCCCGTATCCAGGGTGCCGCCCGCGTTCCCGAAGCCGGTGTCCAATTGCCCCGAGTTGAAGAACCCGGTGTTCAGCGTGCCCGAATTGCCGAAGCCGAAATTGGCCGTGCCCGAGTTCCCGAACCCGATGTTCCCCACACCGGAGTTTCCGAGGCCGAAGTTGCCGTGACTGCCCGGCGCGTTAATGCCCGCGTTAAGGATGCCGACATTGCCGGTACCGGAGTTGAAGAAACCGATGTTGCCGGTACCCGAGTTCCCGATTCCGATGTTGCCGCTGCCCGAGTTCAGTCCGCCGAGGTGGAACTGGCCGGTCACGTAGTTGTAGTAGGTGTTGCCGACACCGATCTCGTTGTCGCCGGTGAGCCCGAGGCCGATGTTGGCGTTGCCGGTGTTGCCGGCGCCCGTGTTGCCGAAGCCGTTGTTCCCGGCGCCGACGTTCGAGTCGCCGTTGTTGCCGATGCCCCAGTTGGCATTGCCGGTGTTCCCAAACCCTATGTTGCTCAACGGGCTACCCGGTGGGGTTGTGAAGTCGGAGTTAGTGTTCCCGAAGCCGACGTTGAGGCTGCCGGTGTTCCCGCTGCCGAAGTTGAGGTTGCCGGTGTTTCCGCTGCCGACGTTGCCAACGCTGGGGTGCAGGGCGTTGCCGTTCCCGCCGCCGATGTTCCTGTCGCCGGTGTTTCCGGTGCCGAGGTTGGAGTTGCCGGTGTTTCCGTTGCCCACGTTGTTGGTGCCGCGGTTACCCAGACCCAGGTCGAAGGTTGGGGCGGCAGCCACCAGGCCTTGCTTGACGGCCTGCAACGGCGAGGCGTTCGCCGCTTCGGCCATGGCGAAGCTGATCCCGGCCCCGTTGAGGGCCTGAGCAAACTGGGCGTGGAACGCCGTCGCCTGGGCGCTCAGAGCCTGAAAGCCCTGGCCGTGGGCGGAGAACAGCGCCGCTATGGCCGCCGAGACTTCATCCTCTGCGGCGGCCAGCACCCCGCTGGTGGGGGCGGCGGCCGCCGCGTTGGCGGCGGTGAGGGCCGAACCGATGTGGGACAGATCCGTTGCCGCCGACGCGAGGAATTCTGGGGCCGCCACCAGATAGGACATCGGTGTACTCCTCGATATCGCCAGCCCCCCGGCGGACGCACACTGTATCGCCATCGCACCCGGGCAGTGGGCGTTTCCACCAAACATTCACCCCGGCGTCAGGAGCTGGACGGGCACGTGCAGGTCGAACTTGGCCGGCGGCCGGGCGTCGAAAACCGTTAGCACGAACGGTGATTCGTCATGTGCGGCCCCCAGTCCCGGCGGTACCGCTGGGCACCGTCAGAGGTGCTCCATCAGGCGGGACATCAGCTCGTCCTCGAAAAAACGGGGCTCATGCAGCGGGTAGGTCCGCGGCTCGGGTAGCGCGATGTGGATGTGCCCGATCGCCGCGATTACCGCCGCGCCCGGCCAGTGGTGATGGGTCTCGGCGTCCGGCGCCGGAGAGGATTGCGGGTGAAATTTGGGCAGTAAGTGCAGCATGGCGGATGCCTTCGGATCGTGGCTGGCTCCTACCAGTAGTCAAGCCTATTGAACACATGTTAGACAAGCATCATGGCGCCGGCAACGCCGATCGCCGAGGGAGAACGAACCCGACCTCGATCGGAAGGGGAGCGCAGATCCGATGATCACCCGGCGGTGGAAAGAGTCCGATGAGGCCAAGAGCAGCTACGTCAAGGAGCTGTTTTCCGCCCTGGCTTCGCGCTACAACGTGATGACCGATCTGTGGACCCTCGGGCTTCATCGCCTGTGGAAGCGACAAGCTCTGGAGCTATGCGCCCTGCGGCCGGGCGAACGGGTGCTGGACGTCGCCACCGGGACCGGTGACCTGGCGTTCCTGGAGGAGGCCGCCGTCGGGCCGGACGGCAAGGTCGTCGGGGTCGACTCCTGCGCGGCGATGCTTGCGGTCGCGCGGGGCCGACACCTCGGCGTCGTCGACTTCCAAGAGGGCGACGCCATGGACCTGCGGTTCCCGGACGCGTCGTTCGACGTGGTCACGATCAGCTTCGGGCTGCGCAACGTGGCGGACCGCGGCCGGGCGCTGCGCGAATTCCGCCGCGTCCTGCGGCCGGGCGGCCGGTTGATGGTCCTCGATTTCAGCAGGCCGAACTCGAAGGTGCTGACGCTCCTGCACGACGCGCTCTACTTCGTGCTGATGCCGGCGCTGGGCTGGGCCGTGGCCTGGCACCGCGACGCCCATCACTACACCTCCGATTCGATCCGCACCTGGCTGTCCCGGGACGGGCTGGCCAAGGCAATGCTGGAATCGGGCTTCGTCGACGCCCGCTACGTCTCACTCAGCAGCGGGTTCGCAACCGTCCACTTCGGCGTGCGCGAAGCCCGCCTGACAGAGCTAACAGCAACGGCGGCAACGGATTCCGCCTAGCGCTGCAGGGCCTCCTTAGTAGAGTGTTGCCGAGCGTTGAGCTCCTCGCGCTCGCTCAACGGCGACGGCGCGTCCGGCGTCGACACGTCGAAGCCCCGCCACTGCGCCCCGCGGCTCCTCGCTAACTAGCCCCGGGCGTAAGCATGGCGCTGTTCGCCCCGGAAGGATAGAAACTGAGACGACGATGCGGAGGGCGGCTTGTCACGGGCGGACTACGAACGGATGCGGGCGGCGCATCTGAATGCGGTGCGCGCCGCCCTGGAAGACCACATCGCGCGGCTGGACTGGTCCCGTCAGCGCATCGAGCGCTACCAGGAATCGCGGCTGCGATCCCTGCTCGCGTTCGCCCGCGAACGCTCCCCGTTTCACGCGCGGCGGCTGCGCGGGATCGACCCGTCGCGCGCCTCGGTCGCCGATCTGGCTTCGCTTCCGGTGATGACCAAGCGGGACGCCCAGGAACAGTGGGACACCATCGTCACGGCACCCGGCCTCGACCGCGACGGCGCCGAACGCATTCTCGCTGAGCAGCAATGGTTTTCGTACACCCCGGGCAACGAGCAGGTCTTCAGCTCGGGCGGCTCCAGCGGCGTGCGCGGCGTGTACGTGTGGGATTGGCAGTTCTTCGTCTCGGCAGCCTGTCTGGCGTGGCGCACCCAGGCGCGCGAAGAGCAACGCGGCGAGACGATTTCGCGCGGCACGCGGCTGGCGGTGCTGGAGGCCGGCGTTCCGCCGCATGCCAGCACTCCGCTGTTCGACGTGCCGACCGTCCCGGGCATGAAGACCGTCGTGATCGCCGCCGGCGGCCCGTTCGAGGAGGTGCTTGCCGCGGTGGCGGCCGCGCGCCCCACCCATTTGGTGGGCTACCCGTCCGTGATCGGCCGGCTCGCCCGCGCCGCGATCACCGGCGAGCTTCGCATCGAGCCGGTGCGCGTCAGCACCAACTCCGAGCCGTTGCTCGGCGAGGACCGGCAGGTCATGCGCGAGGCGTGGGGCGCGCCGATCCACAACCTCTGGGGCTCAACGGAAATCGGGGTGCAAGCGGTGGGCTGCGCCCGCGGCGAGGGGCTGCACGTCTGCGAGGACGAGGTCGTCCTGGAACGGGTCGACGACGACGGCAGGCCGGTGGGGCGGCCCGACCAGCCGGCCGCACGCACGCTCGCCACCGGGCTCGCCAACCGAACGTTCCCCTTCATCCGCTACGACCTCGGCGACCAGGTCACGCCACTGCCGGGTGAGTGCGCCTGCGGCAGCGCGTTCGCTCGCGTTGCCGACATCGGCGGACGCCGCGACGACGACTTCCGTTACGGCGCAACGACGATCCCGGCGATCGCGTTCCGGCATGTGCTGGGCACCGATCCGCGGATATCCGAATACCAGGTCACCCAGACCGCGGCCGGGGCCGACATCGTGGTCGTCGGGGACCCGGACCGAGAGGCGCTGAGTTCCGCCCTGGTTGCCACGCTGCGACGGTACGGGTTGGCCGATCCGACCATCCGGATCCGGGCCGCCGACACCCTACAGCGCCATCACGGCAGCGGGAAGCTGCGACGGTTCATACCGCTTTAGGTCGCGTCTGCTCGCGGTAGAACGGCTAGGTCTCGGCGAGGCGCTTGAGGCACTTCAGGGTTTCGGACAGGTTGCGGCCGACCTGACGCACGGCGATCCGGTCGGCGATGTAGCCGATCAGGCCGCCGGGCGCCTGGTAGGACAGCCGGAACGTCACCTTGGTCTTGCCGTCGGCGGCGTCGCGCAGTCGGATGCGCCCACGCAGGTTGACTCCGGTGATCCCCACCCACGCGACGTCGCGGCGGTCGTCGAACTCGACGATCTCGATCAGGCCGCCGACCGGCACCGAGCCGATCTTCCAGTGCACGGTGTAGCGCGCGCCGAGGCCGCGTTCGATGTCGTTCGAGGACTCCCACCGCTCGAGGCTGGTCATGAACGACGGGTAGCAGTCCGGATCGCTGACGATCTTCCAGACCGCGTCGCGGTCGGTGTTGATCACACAGCGGCGTTCGACGCGCATCAGCCGATCACCGGGAATCGACGCTCGGCGGCCAGGCGGTCGACGCCGTCCTGCAGGCTGGCCATCACTTTGTCGTGGACGGCTTCGTCGTCGCCGTCGACGTCGATCGGGTGCTGCACCTCGATGACGATCTTCGTCGGCAGCGGAATGTGGCCCGCGAAGTCGCTGATGTTGAGGCCCCACGGCAGGGCCAGCGATATCGGGATGCTCTTGAGCCGCAGCAACTTGTCCGTCATCAGCAGCTTGGCCAGCCACTGCCCGCGGTTGAGGAACAGCGCGCTCTCCTGGCCGCCGACGCTGGCGACGGGCACGATCGGCACGCCGGCCTCCCGGGCCAGCCGCACGTAGCCCTTGCGCCCGCCGAAGTCGACCTTGTGGCGTTCCCAGGACGGGCGGAACACCTCGTAGTCCCCGCCGGGATAGACCAGCAGCGCCGCGCCGGAATCCAGTGCCAAACGGGCGTTTTCGGGATTGGCGGCGACGGTGCCGAACTTGCGTAACCAGCCCAGCGGCGGCGCGGAGACGACGAGGTTGTGCGCCAACTGATAGAAGGGCCGCTCGACGCCGAAGTACGAGCAGAACGCGAGCGTGAACACGAAGGTGTCCGGGGGCACGTTGCCGCCGCTGTGGTTGCCGACCAGCAGCACCGGCCCGTCCGCCGGGATGCGGTCCAGGCCCCGCACGTCGGCCCGAAAGTACAGCGACGCCAGCAGCCAGGTCCCCGGAAGCTGGTCGCGGATGTAGTCGGGGTCGCGCTGATCGAGGTCGGCTTTGGGAACCCGCGACACCACCTGGTTGCGGGCCCAGCCCAAGACGTCCCCCATGGTCGCCATTACGGCGGGGTACCCCGGTGTCGCCGGGCGTCAAACGCGGTAGATGCGGGCGGCGTTGTCGCGGGCGATGAGGTCGACCACCCGGATCGCGTCGTCCCGGCTCCAGTCTCCGTCGGCGACGAATCCGCTCAGCACGCGATGAATGCCCTTGCGCCACAAAGCCGCACCGAGGAAGTGCAGTTCCGGGGGACCGTAGCCGTCCGACGAGTACAGGATGCGCCGGAACGGCGCCATTTCCAGCAGCCGGGCGAGAAACGACGGGGACCGCGCCCCCAGGTAGTTCACGCTCAGCCCGCCGTCGACGTAGACGTTGTTGAAGGCCTGCGCCAGGTAGCCGGCCTCGCGCTCGTAGGGATAGCAGTGCAACAGCACGATCGGCGTGGGCGCGGATTGTCGCAGGAAATCGAGCAGCAATAGCGGGTTGGCCCGGCGCAGGTCGCAGTCCCGGTCGCCGAAGCCGACGTGGAATTGCAGGGGCTTGCCGAGCCGCAACGCCTGGTGCAGCCCGAACCGCAGCAGCACCCGATCCGTCAGCCGGGTGCCGCCGCTGTCGCGCCAGCGGGCCGCGGCCTCGGCGACCTGGGCCGCGGACGGTTCGCTCAGGTCGCCGTCGAACCCGCCCCGGTAGGCCAGGATGGATTTGGTGCCGACGGCGGTGGCCGCGCGCCGGTGCAGGATCTCCTCGAAGGCCGAGGCGTAGTCGCCCGGCGCCCGCGCGGCCTGCTCGGCCACCTGCTCGAGCCGGACGACCTCGTGCGCGCGGTTGCCCGACCACTCGGCCATCTCGGCGGTGCCGGCCGTTTCCCCGGCGCCGATTCCGGTGTCGACGAGCCAGTCGCTCACGTTGGCGGCCGGCAGGAACAGCCTCGCCAGCTCGGCTTCGCTGTGCTGCCGACGTCGTTCCCAGTAGGCTTGCGCGTCAACGTGTTTGGGCAGCCCGAGGATCGGGGCGCAGTGGGCACGCACGGCGAAGCCGAGCTGGGAGTCGAAGCCGGAGTCGACGAGCGGTTCGGTGTTGGCCTCGTTGAGGGCGTTCTCGAACCGTCCCCGATCCCCCGCCGCCAACCAGGACCCGTGCACGTGCTGGTCGATCAGCGCCACCTGATCGATGTGCTCCGCCAGGGCGTTCACAGGCTCCAGGCCATCCGGAACTTGTCCGCCAGCTGCTCGGCATCGAGATCGCCGTAGCGCTCATGCTCGAGGCTGCGGACCGCGACCACCATGTCGACCGCGGCGTCGCCCAGGATGCCCCGCAGCAGGGCCGAACCATCAAGCGCGGCAATGGCTTCCGGCTGTCCTTCCGGCAGGAGCAGGATGCCCGCGTCGGCGCGTTCCGACTCGGACAGCCTGGCCGGGTCCACGGTGATCTCCGGCGGCAGCGCCGCCTGGCGCTTGATCCCGTCAAGCGCCAGGCCGAGGATCGCCGCCGTCGCCAGGTAGGGGTTGGCCGACGGATCGACGATCTTGACCTCGACGTTGGCGCCGCGCGGGCTCGCGGGCCCACCCTGGATGAACCGCACCGCCGCCTCCCGGTTCTCGGTCCCCCAGCACGCGTAGGCGCCGGCCCAGTTCCCGGGCCGCATCCGCAGGCCGGACACGATGGATCCGCAAAGAATGCCCTGGGCTTCGGGCAGGCCACCGATCACCCCGGCGACGGCGCTCTCCCCCGCCGCCGTCATGCCCGCTCGTCCGGGCCCGTCGGAAAACAGCGGGCCGTCCGGGCCGGTCAACGAGAAGTGTTGGTGCGCGCCGGATCCGACACTGCCGGCGAACGGCGCCGGTGACATGCTGACGCGCAGCCCCTGACGGCGCGCGGCCCGGCCGATGATGAGCCGGGTCACCGCCAGCTGATCGGCGGCGGCCACCGGCGCCAGCGGCGACAAGGAGATCTCGAACTGGTTGGCGCCGTACTCCGGATGGAACTGCTCGATGCCGACACCAGCCGTCGTCGCCGCCGCGTTGACGTCGCGAATGAACGCCTCGTGTTCGAGCACGCCGGCCAGGCCGTATTGCGCCCACAGCGCGGCGGGCAGCCGGCCGCCGTCGGGCTCGACCAGGAGGAACTCGATCTCGTGCCCCACGCTCGCCCGCAGGCCGGCTTCCTCGAGCGCGGCCTCGATGCGGCCCAGCGTGCCCCGGGCGCACGCCGGCACCGGTGTTCCGTCCTGCTCGAAAAACGAGGCCGGCGCCCAGGCCAGCCCGTCGCCGACGATCCGCATGGCCGACAGGTCGATGCGCAGCCGCTGATCGCCGACGACCCCGACGTCGTCGGTGAACGCGATGCCGCTCTGGTCGATCGCGAAGCCGTGCCAGGAGGGGCTGGCGCCCAGGCCGGGATCGGCGAAGGTGTTGGTGCGCCGGATCGGGACGGTCTTGGCGTGCGTGAGACCGGCGGGGTTCACGACGCTGCCGATGACGGTGTCGACGCCTTCCCCCTCCAGCTGGGCGATCGCGGCGGCGGCGAGCGGGGTGGCTGTCATGGCAGCCATTGTGGCAACTCGGTCAGTTCTGCCGCGGGATCAACTCGGTGGCGAAGCGATCGACGAAGTCGTCGAGCGGCGCCTTACCCGCCGGCCGGATGACGAATTTGGTCAGGCCGGCGTCGAGGTAAGCGTCGAGTTGGCGGTGCAATTGGTCCCAGTCGGCCGCAATCAGCTCGCCGGGATCGAGTTCGGGACGGCGCCGCCGGGCCGCCGCCGCCAGCTCCGGGGACAACTCGCCGTCCGCGACGGCCAGCGAGATGCCGTAGTGGTCGGGCTCGATGCGCCGGCCGGCTTCCGCCGCGGCCCGCTCGATCGCCTCGCGTCCCGCGCGCGCCTCGGCCGGGGTGAGGAAGCTGCCCAGCCACCCGTCGGCCAGCGCGCCGATGCGCCGAAACGCCGCCGGCGCCGAGCCGCCCAGCCAGATGTCCAGCGGCGGCACCGGCCGCGGGGCGACCGCGGCCCCGCGCACGGTGAAATACCGGCCGCTGTAGCTGGCGGTGTCGTCGACCAGCGCCGCGCGCAGCACCCGCAGCGCCTCGTCGAACACGGCCGCGCGTTCGCCGTCGGGGACCACGAACACCTCCCGCTCGGCCGGAATCGCCGAACGCAGTCCGAAGACGGGTAGGACGCGCTTGGGCGCGACGGCCGCCAGCGACGCCAGCTGCTTGGCCACCAACACCGGGTGCCGCCCCGGCAGCACGGCCACCGACGTGCCCACCTTCAACCGGGTCGTGCGGGCCAGCGCATAGGCCATGCCGACCACCGGATCGACCGCCGGGGAGTAGACCAGCTCGGAGAACCACAGCGAGTCGACCCCGCTGCTCTCCAAATGATCGACGATGCCTGCGAGCCGGTCTGGGGCGGTGTCCAGTCCCAGCCCCACGCCGAAGCGAATCTTCACAGGTATCGCAACGCCGGTTGCGCGTCGGTTTGTGCCCGCCAAACTCAACTCGCTGCGCAGTTCCCCGGCGTGTCGTCGCAGACGTTGCAGTGTCGCGGCGCCTACGCGCGGCTGGGCAGGGTCAGCTTGCAGGCCTGGCCGATGTCGAGGGTGCGGAGCATCCGGCCCATGCCGACCCACAGGGCGCAGGACATGGCGAGGTCGGCGAGCAGCTCCTCGGTGAAGTGCTCGTTGGCGCGGGCCCAGAAGTCCTCGTCGTCGCGCAACTTGGTGTGCTCGGTGCCGAATCGGTGCGCGAACTCCGCGGCCAGCCGCTCCTGCTCGCTGTACCCCGGCCAGGTGCGCCACTCCAGCGCGTGCTCGTACAGCTCCTCGTCCACGCCGGCGGCGGGGCCGTCGGCGTCGCGGGTGTTCATGCACACGGTGCATTCGTTGTCATGGGCGATGACGGTCCGGGCCAGCTCGCGGGTGCGCATGGGCAGCCGGTTCTTCGTGTAGACCGCCTGGCTGAAGTTGGCGATCGCGCCGCCGAGGTCCGGAGACTTCGCGGCCCAGCCATAGATGTCGTCGTCGGCGAACGTTCCGATTCGGCTCATGGCGTGATGGTACGCCCAGCCCCCTGGCCTAGCGCGTTTATGGCCACCGTCGGCGTCTCGTTGTCCCAATCCCGTTGGGCCAGAACTCGATGCGCGACGCGTCCGAGCGCGGCCTGCACCTGTCGCCGGTCGGGCCGGCCCTCGAAGCCGGGCGAGCGTTCCAGCTTGTCGACGAGCCAGGCCACTAGGAGCGAGTGCACGTATTCGACCTGCTGCGCCCCGGCCGGGGTCAGCCACAATTCGTCGCCCTCGCCGCGCGCGTAACCGGTGGCGACCAGGCGGGAGAATGTGGGCTCCAGCACCTCGAACGGGATCCGCAGGTAGTCGGCCATGTCGGTGAGCCGCGCGACCCCGTACATCTGCCCATAGCGATTGATGCGCAGGACGCCCCACAACCCGGCGACGTCGAGCCGGCAATCGGGTCGCATCGCGATGCTGCGCAGTCGCATGCCCGGAACCCCCCGCAGCAGGCGGCCGATCGCGGCCTCCAGCATGTCGTCGGGCGTCTGGGTGGTCGGCATGGCGAACGCCTCGCCGATGTCGCCCCGCTTGTTGCCGATGCCGCGCAACGGCACTTGGCGCAGAAACAGCGCCACGACGAAGCCGACCAGCGAGACCGGGACCGCCCACAGGAACACCTGGGTGAGCGAGTCGGCGTAGGCCCGCACGATCGGCGCGGCCGTGTCGCGGGGCAGCCGGTGCAGGGCCTCCGGCGAAGCGGCCGCGGCGGCAGGGGCGCGCGCTGCGGCCAGGGCCGGACCGATCCGGCCGTGTAGGAAGTTGGTGAACAGCGAGCCGAATATCGCTGCGCCGAAGGAACTTCCGATCGTCCGGAAGAACGTCACGCCGGAGGTGGCGACCCCGAGGTCGTCGAAGCTCGAGGTGTTCTGCACGATGAGGACCAACGTCTGCATGCACATCCCGATCCCCGCCCCGAGGATGACCAGGAACAGCGACTGCAGCCACGCCGACGTCGACGGCTCCATTAGGGACATCAGGAAGAACGCGAACGCCATCACCGCGGTGCCGGCGACGGGAAAGACCTTGTATTTGCCCGTGTGTCCGACGAGGACGCCGCTGCCCATCGAGGTGGTCAGCATTCCCACCACCATCGGCAGCGTGCGCAGGCCCGACGTGGTCGCGGAGACACCGTCGACGAACTGCATGTAGGTGGGCAGGAACGTGAGGGCGCCCAGCATCGCGAACCCGACCACGAAGGACAGCACGCAGCACACCGTGAACACCGGGCTGGCGAAGAGCCGCGTCGGCAGGATGGGCGCGGCGACGCGGCTTTCCACCCAGACGAAGATCGCGAGGGCCACGGCGGAGCCGGCGAACAGCCCGATGATTGTCGCCGAGCCCCATGGATATGTGGTGCCGCCCCAGCTGGTGGCCAGCGTCAGCCCCGAGGCGCCCAGGCCGACGAAGACGATCCCGACGTAATCGATGACCGGTTTGCTGCGGTCGGACAGCGCCGGGATGGCGGCGGCCGCCACGAAGAAGACCACGACCGAGATCGGCACGTTGATCCAAAACGCCCAGCGCCAGCTGAGGTGGTCGGTGAAGTACCCGCCGAGCAGCGGCCCGATCACTGTGGTCACGCCGAACACCGCGCCCATCGCGCCCTGGTAGCGGCCGCGATCCCGCAGCGGAATCACCTCGCCGATCAACGCCGTGGCGGTCACCATGAGCCCGCCGCCACCGATGCCCTGCAGCGCGCGCGCCGCGACCAGCATGCCCATCGAGGTCGACAGGCCACAGAGCACCGACCCGGCGACGAAGAACACCACGGCCGCCTGGAACACCCGTTTGCGACCGAACAGGTCTCCGAACTTGCCGACGAGGGCGGTCATGATGGTCGAGGCCAGCAGGTAGCTGGTGACGACCCACGATTGATGGCCCGCCCCGCCGAGGTTGGCGACGATGGTCGGCAGCGCGGTCGCGACGATGGTCTGGTCCAGTGCCGCCATGAGCATGCCGAGCAGGACCGCGACGAAGATGAAATTCCGCCGCTGCGGATTGACCGCGACTTCCCCGGGCGTGGACTGGTCAGCCTGGCGGGCCGGAACCGCCGCCGGTGTCGTGCTCGTCATGCCTGCCTTCCCTGGGCGCTCGATGCCTATGAGTGCCCGGGGTTAACCGATGGCAACCAACCGCCGCCTCGACGGGCTCAGCTCGGTGGCCGCGACACGCACTGCGCCGAGTACAGCTCCTCGCCGAGCTTTTCCATCAACTCCAGCTGCGTTTCCAGGTAGTCGATGTGCTTTTCCTCGTCGGCCACGATCTTCTCCAGCAGGATGGCGCTGGTGCTGTCCTGCTTTTCCCGGCACATGATGATTCCGGGCTTGAGCCGCTCCATCACCTCGTATTCGATGGCCAGGTCGGCCTCGAACTGCTCGCGCAGCGTCTGGCCGACGCGCAGCGAGAAGAGGCGCTGGTAGTTCGGCAGTCCGTCGAGCAGCAGGATCCGATCGGTGATCTCCTCCGCGTGCCGCATCTCGTCGAACGACTCTTCGCGGGTCTTCTCGGCCAGCTCGGTGAAGCCCCAGTTGTCCTGCATCTTGGAGTGCAGGAAGTACTGGTTGATCGCGGTGAGTTCGCTGGTCAGCTGCTCGTTGAGCAGGCGCAGAACGTCCGGATCACCTTGCATGGTCACTCCTAGCGTCGGAGGGCTGTCACGTCTCGCCGCGGCGGCGGGCTGGGCTGAAACACCGGGCGCTAGCAGCACTTTGCCATGCCGAATTGGAATCTTCCAGGAAGGTATGGCTGTGCTCAGTGTGTCGCGTGAGTCACGCAGACGGGGTTAGGCGTCGCTAACCTACTTAGGGTAGACTTCACTAACATGCGGCTTGCTCGCTCGGCTTACGCCCGCGCCCGAGGGGTGCGCTGATGTACGTGTGCCTGTGCGTGGGAGCCACCAACCAGACCGTCTCCGACGTCGTCGCGCGGGGCGCCTCGACGTCCAAGGAGGTCGCCGAGGCGTGCGGCGCCGGCGGCGACTGCGGACGGTGCCGGCGCACGCTGCGCGCGATCATCGCCGCGTCGCGCCAATTCGAACCCGCTCAGTAGCCGGTTAACGCTTGTTGAAGTCCGCCAGCGCCGCGGCGTTGGCCTGGGCACCCATCAGCTCGGCGAAGTGAGCGTTCTCGCGCGCGCTCGCCGCGGCGATCTCGGGACGGATCGGCTCCATCATCGTGTGCTTGACGGCCATCAGGCTCGAAATGGGCCGGGCCGCAAGCACTTCCGCGTGCCGACGGGCTTCGGGTAGCAGCTCCTCCGGCTCGCAGACCCGCCAGACCAGCCCCATCCGCAGCGCCTCGGCGGCGTCGACCCATTCCGAGGACATCAGCAGCCAGGCGGCGTTCTGCCGGCCCACCAACTGCGGCAGCAAATAGGACGAGGCCGCCTCGGGGGCCACACCCAGGCTGGTGAAGGGGCACTTGAGCCGCGCAGTCGACGACATGAACGCCAGGTCGGCATACCCGAGGATGGTCGCGCCGATCCCCACGCCGACGCCGTTGACGGCGCAGATCAGCGGCTTCGGGAACGCGGCGAGCGCGTCGATCAGCCCGGGGAAGCCGTGTTTTCCGGGCATGAAGTCGGGGTCGGTGATGCGGGCCTGCATCTCGGCGAGGTCGGTGCCCGCGCTGAACCCGCGGCCCGTCCCGGTCAGCAGCACGACGGCGACCTCGGGATCCTCGGCGGCCGCCAGCAACGCGTCCGCCGTCGCGTCATAGAGGGCTTCGTTGAACGCGTTGAGCGCCTCGGGCCGGTTCAGCGTGAGGGTGCGCACCCGGTTCTTGTCGTCGATCTGCAGCGTCACGGCTGCAGCCTAACGGGTGGGGTTTAGCCGTTGCTGTACACGCGGGTCGGTGCGATCAACACCACCGCGCGACGCTCCTTGGCCATCACGCGGTCGTACTCGTCCCAGTCGTCGTGGGTGCCGCCCGCTGCGGTGAAGACCTCGCGCAGCAACAGCCGCAGCTGGTCGACGTCTTTGAGCCAGGGCGGCGCGTCGTCCGGGCCGGCCAGCTCCGCGCTCCCCTCGACGGTCGCCCACTGCCAGCCGTTCTTGAACGTGACGGCCAGTGGCGGGCGGGCCCGCAGATTGGCGAGCTTGACCTTGCCGTAGGTGGTGAAAGCCAACGACGGCTCGCCGGTGTCCGGGTGCGGCAACAGCCCGACGTTGACCAGCGAAGCCTGCACGGTGCCGTCGGCGCGAACCGTCGACACCACGGCCAGACCGCTTTCCCCCTTGGCCAGGGCCACCGCCTCGTCGAGTGTTGTCATGGCGATCCTCAATCCCGGAATGGTGTTCTGAACACGTAGCGGCTGGTCGGCACCGTGTCGATGTTCTCGTTGGCGCCGAATGCAGTTGTGCTGGCGACCATCCGGCCGAGCCGGTGTTGCAGGTCGTCGTCGTCGGCGGCACCGAAGAACGCCTTCAGGTCGGTGATCGCCTCCTCGGGGAACAACTCCTCGACGATGCCCGCGATTCCCGGCGCGTCCGGGGTGAGGGCACGCACCACCCAGTTCTGGGTGTAGCCGAACGTCGACTGCGTCTCGATGGCCACCGAGGTGTGATCGCCCTGCCACCGGGCCAGCCAGGTGGCCTGGTCCAGCTGCGCGGGGCGGCGCAGCAACGCGATGTTGGCCAGACCCGTTGTCCGGCAACCGGGTTCGGTTGGCGGCGCGGCGAGCGGAACCGATTCCGTCACCAGGTAGGCGGCGACCTGGTCGCATTCCTGGGCGAGAAACTTGAACGCCGCCTGCATCTGGTCGCCATAGCACTGCTGGGTCCACATGCTCACCACCGCTGCCGCCGGCGGGTCCATCGTGGTCAGCGTCATCAGCGAGTGGCGCACCGCGCTGTCGCGGACGTTCACCTGCAGCCCGAACAGACCCAGTTCCATAAGCGCGTCGGCGACGTGGCCCCGTTGCCGGGCACACCAGTCGTCGTCGGGCTCCGGGTGCATCAGCACCGCGATCACCTTTTCCATGCGCCGAACTTACCGCCGGCGCGCGGCTATTTGACCGGGCGTACCTGGTGTTCCTCGCCGATCAATTTGCCGATCATCGCCGCCAGCCGCCGATAGGACTCGTCGCGGCCGCTCGAAGACCGAAACACCAAGCCGATCCGCCGCCCGGGGCGCGGCGCGGCGAACTGCGCGAGCCCGAGCCGGCTCCGGGCGGCCTCGACCGGCACCGCGGTCTGCGGGATGAGCGTCACACCCAACCCGCCGGTCACGCACTGCACCGCGGTCGCCAGCGACGCGGCGCGGGTGTTGGCCAGCTCCGCCCGCACGCCCGCCTTCTGGCAGACGTCCAGCGCCTGATCGCGCAGGCAGTGGCCCTCATCCAGCAACAGCAGCGGCAGCTCGGCCAGCGCGGTGGCAGGTACCCGCCGCTTGCCCGACAGCGGGTGCCCAGGCGGCAGCGCGAGCACGAAGTCCTCGTCGTAGATTCCGACGGCGGTCGTCCCGGCGCCCGGCACGTCGGAGGCCGGCAATGCGATCAGCGCCGCGTCCAGCGCCCCCTCGCGCAGCAGCCTGAGCAGCCGCTCGGTTTGATCCTCGATCACCCGCAACGTGAGCGACGGCAGTTGCTCGGCCAGCCCGGCCAGCACCGTCGGCAGCACGTAGGGCGCCACGGTCGGAATCAGCCCCAGCCGCAGCCCGGCCTGCAGCGGGTCGGCGGCCCCCGCGGCGGCGGCGCTGAACGCGTCGACGGCCTCGACCACGGCCTGGGCCCGGGGCAGGAGTTGCGTGCCCTCTGTCGTCAAGAAGACACGCCGGGTGGATCTTTCGATCAGTTGGGTGCCCAGCCCCGCCTCGAGCGCCGCCAGCGCCTGCGACAGCGTCGACTGGCTTACGCCGAGACTCGTTGCGGCGCTGGTGAAATGCTGCTTCTCGGCCACCGCGACGAACGCGCGAAGGCCGGCGACGGTCGGCTGATAGGTCTTATCGGACATACCCATAAGTATAGTGTGATATATCACCTTTACTTCAAATCCGCGGGGCGGCAAGATGGTGACAGACGGCTAATCTTGAATAATTCCAGTTAAGGAGCGATATGTCCCTGCTGACCATCGGCGACCAATTCCCCGCCTACCAGCTCACGGCGTTGATCGGCGGTGACTTGTCGAAGGTCGACGCCAAGCAGCCCGGCGACTACTTCACCACCATCACCAACGAGGACCACGACGGCAAGTGGCGCATTATCTTCTTCTGGCCCAAGGACTTCACCTTTGTGTGCCCGACGGAGATCGCCGCGTTCGGCAAGCTGAACGACGAGTTCTCCGACCGCGACGCCCAGGTGCTCGGTGTCTCGATCGACAGTGAGTTCGTGCACTTCCAGTGGCGCGCGCAGCACGAAGACCTCAAGAAGCTGCCCTTCCCGATGCTCTCGGACATCAAGCGGGAGCTTTCGCTGGCCACCGGCGTGCTCAACGCCGACGGCGTCGCCGACCGGGTCACCTTCATCGTCGATCCGAATAACGAAATCCAATTCGTCTCGGCGACCGCCGGATCGGTGGGGCGTAATGTCGACGAGGTGCTGCGAGTCCTCGACGCGTTGCAGTCCGACGAGCTGTGCGCCTGCAACTGGCGCAAGGGCGACCCGACCATCGACGCGGGCGAACTGCTCAAGGCATCGGCATAGGGGGGGCGAGATGAGCGTCGAGAACCTCAAGGCAGCGCTGCCCGAGTACGCCAAGGACCTCAAGCTCAACCTGGGCTCGATCACGCGTAGCACCGTGCTGACCGAGGAACAGCTCTGGGGCACGCTGCTGGCCAGCGCCGCGGCCACCCGAAACACCCAGGTGCTGGCCGAGATTGGGGCCGAGGCGGGCGACTACCTGTCGGCCGAGGCCTACCAGGCCGCGTTGGGCGCCGCGTCGATCATGGGCATGAACAACGTGTTCTACCGGGGCCGCGGCTTCCTGGATGGCCAGTACGACGACCTTCGGCCCGGGTTGCGGATGAACATCATCGCCAATCCCGGGGTGGACAAGGCGAATTTCGAGCTCTGGTCGTTCGCGGTGTCGTCGATCAACGGGTGTTCGCACTGCGTGGTCGCCCACGAGCACACGCTGCGCGAGGCGGGCGTGGACCGCGAGGCCGTCCTCGAGGCGCTGAAGGCCGCGGCGATCGTCGCCGGTGTGGCCCAAGCGATCGTCGCCTCCCAGACGCTGGCCGCCGTCGGCTGACCTGTGACGACACCAGCCTGGGTAGAGCACGCCATCTGGTGGCAGGTCTATCCACTGGGATTCGTCGGCGCGTTTCCTCAGGCATCGGAGTCGGAGCCGCCGCAGCCGGACCAACATCGGCTGCGGCGGCTCGTCGACTGGTTCGACCATGCCATCGCGTTGGGCGCGTCGGGCATCGCGCTCGGGCCGATCTTCGCCTCGCGCACACACGGTTACGACACCACCGATCACTACCGGATCGATCCCCGGCTGGGCGACGACGGCGACTTCGATCACCTCGTCGCGGAGGCCCACCGGCGTGGGCTGCGCGTCCTGCTCGACGGCGTGTTCAACCACGTCGGCGTGGACTTCCCGCGCTATCGGGAGGCGGCGCCCGGCTGGTTCAGCGGAGGGACGTTCGAGGGTCACTCCGAGCTCATCACGCTCAACCACGACAGCACCGAGGTCATCGACTACACCGTCGACGTGATGGCGCACTGGCTGGGGCGCGGCGCGGACGGCTGGCGCCTCGACGCGGCCTACATTGTGCCGCAACAATTCTGGGCGTCGACGCTGCCGCGGGTGCGCGAGCGGTATCCGGACGCGTGGTTCGTCGGGGAGCTCATCCACGGCGACTACGCCGCGGTGGTCGCGGCGGCGACGTTCGACTCCGCAACCCAGTACGAGCTGTGGAAGGCGATCTGGAGCAGCCTGAATGACGGCAACTTCTTCGAGCTGGACTGGGCGCTGCAGCGGCACGGCGCGTTCCTGGAGACCTTCGCCCCGCTGACGTTCATCGGCAATCACGACGTCACCCGAATCGCCAGCCGGCTCGACCGACCCGAGCACGTGGCCCACGCGCTGGTGATCCTGCTGACCGTCGGTGGGGTGCCCAGCGTGTACGCCGGCGACGAGCTCGGATTCCGCGGCGTCAAGGAGGAGCGGTACGGTGGCGACGACGCGGTGCGCCCCGAGTTCGGCACTCCCCCACTGAAATTGGACGCGTTCGGTGCCCAGATGTGGGCGTTGCATCAGTTCCTGGTCGGGTTGCGCCGTCGTCACCCTTGGCTACATGCGGCATCGACGACCGCGTTGCGGCTGGAAAACCGGCACTACGTCTACGAGACGCGCAACGGTGAAAACGCGCTGCTGGTCGCGCTCAACATCGGCGACGAGCCGATGCGCGTCGCGCTGTCGGAGGCGGGCAAGGCGCGCGCGCAGGTCGTCGCGGGATCCTCGGCGCCACCACAGGAGGTGCTCGACGCGGTGGTTGTCGAGCCGCACGGCTGGCGGATCCTGGGCCCGGCCTAGGGACCGGTCAGCCGTGCCAAGGTCAGCGGGTCCTCCTGGCCGTAGAAGTAGTTGTCGAGGAGGGTGACGAAGTCGTGGTTATCGTCGGTCGCGTGGGCGAACAGCGTCATCGACGAGCGCAGCTTGAGGTCGTCCGGCGAACCAAAGATGTCGATGATCGAGCGGTCCCGCACCTCGTTGACCAGCCGAGTGCACTCGCGTAGTCGCGGCCCGAGGACCTCGTGCTGCAGGTAGGCGCGGGCTTCCTCGAGCGACGTGATGCCGTAGCGGGCCGCCATCGCGCTGCTGCCCAGCCCGCGCAGTTGTGGGAAGACGAACCACATCCAGTGACCGCGTTTCCGTCCGTCGCGCAGCTCTGACACGGCGGTGTGGTAGATCCCGGACTGCGCCGCCACGAAACGTCTGAGATCGAATGGGTCGCTTGCCGATGCCATATGACTACGGTTGCATACATGGCAGTCAATCGACGAGTGCCCAAGGTGCGCGATCTGGCGCCGCTGATGCAGTTCAAACGACCGCAGTTCGATGCGACCAAGCGCCGCCTGGCCGCCGCGTTCACCATCGAGGACCTGCGTCGCATCGCAAAACGGCGCACCCCCAGGGCGGCGTTCGACTACACCGACGGGGCGGCCGACGACGAGCTGTCCATCGCGCGGGCGCGACAGGCGTTCCGCGACATCGAGTTTCACCCGACCATCCTGCGCGACGTCTCCAACGTGACCGCCGGATGGAACGTGCTGGGCCAGCCGGTGGTGCTGCCGTTCGGGATCGCGCCGACCGGATTCACCCGGTTGATGCACACCGAGGGCGAAATCGCCGGCGCGCGGGCGGCCGCGCGGGCGGGGATCCCGTTCGCGCTCTCCACCCTGGGCACCACGGCGATCGAAGACTTGGTGACCGCTGTTCCCGAGGGACGCAAGTGGTTTCAGCTCTACATGTGGCGCGACCGCGACCGTTCGATGGCGCTGGTGAAGCGCGCGGCCGACGCGGGATTCGACACCCTGCTGGCCACCGTCGACGTCCCGGTCGCGGGTGCGCGGCTGCGCGACAACCGCAACGGCATGACGATCCCGCCGACGCTGACGCTGCGCACCGTGCTGGATGCGGTGCCGCACCCGAAGTGGTGGTTCGACCTGCTGACCACCGAGCCGCTGGCCTTCGCGTCGCTGGATCGCTGGTCGGGCACCGTCGGCGAGTACCTCAGCACGATGTTCGACCCCAGCCTGACCTTCGATGACCTGGAATGGATCAAGGCCCAATGGCCCGGCAAGCTGGTCGTCAAGGGGATTCAGACGCTCGACGACGCCCGCGCCGTCGTGGACCGCGGCGTCGACGGCATCGTGCTGTCCAATCACGGTGGGCGCCAACTGGATCGGGCCCCGGTGCCCTTTCACCTGCTGCCCACCGTCGCCCGCGAGCTGGGCAAGCACACCGAGATTCTGGTCGACACCGGCATCATGTCCGGCGCCGACATCGTCGCGGCGATCGCGCTGGGCGCGCGGTGCACGCTGGTGGGGCGGGCCTATCTGTACGGGCTGATGGCCGGCGGCGAGGCGGGTGTGACCCGAGCGATCGAGATCCTGCAGAGCGGGATAACGCGGACGATGGCGCTGCTGGGCGCCACCTGCCTCGAGGAGCTATCACCCAAGCACGTGACCCAGCTGCGGCGGCTAGGGCCCATCGAGTCGCCGAGGCAGGAATGACTTCGGCGTGCTGCCAATGCTTTTGACGAACATCGCCGAGAAGGCCGCGGGATTGTCGTAGCCCAGGTTGGCCGCGGTCCGCGTGACGCCCATGCCGCCGCTCAGCAGCTGGATGGCGTGCAGGACGCACGCCCGCTGCCGCCACTGCTGGAAGGTCAGGCCCGTTTCGGCGCGGAACACCCTGTTGAACGTGCGGACGCTGAGGTTCAGATGCGCCGCCCACCGGCCCGGCGACTCCCGCACGCTCGGCGCCGACGCGAACGCCTGGCACAGGCCGCGCAAGTCGTCACGGCCGGGCATCGGCAGATCGAGCGGCAGCGGTGTCACGGACTGGATCTCGTGCAGGACGAGGTCGATCAGCGCGCCGTCCCGTCCGTGCCGGTCGTAGGAGGCCGGCAGTTCCACCGCGGCGAGCAGCAACGCCCGCAGCAGCGGCGAAACGTCGACGACCTGGCAGCGGGCCGGAAACCAGGGCACGGCTGACGGCTCGATGTACAGGCTGCGGGTGCTGACCCCGTCCATCAGCACTTGGTGTTCGGTGTTCGGCGGGATCAAGACGGCCCGGTGGGTGGGCACCGTCCAGGCCGCGTCGGCGGTCTCGACCCGCATGACGCCGGTCGCCCCGTACAGGAGTTGGGCGCGGCGATGCCGATGAAACTCCAGCAGGTGGTGCGGTGGGTAATCCGTCCCGATCGCCAGTACGGCGCGGTTGACCTCATCGACGTCATCGAGGGCAACGTTGCGCACCCGGCCAGCCTAGCCCTGACGTGGCGGAAACTCAGGTGTTTATGGCTGACGAGCGATTGTGCGCCAACGCGGAACAAGCCTAGCGTGAGCCGCATGATCGAATTCGTCCTGCTCATGTTCGCGGTGGGTTGCGTCACCGGGATCACCACGGTGATCTTCGGATTCGGCGGCGGATTCGTCACCGTCCCCGGCGTGTACGCCGCGGTCGCGGCCACCAGCGGAGGCGTTGGCCAAGGCCATGCGATGCACACGGCCGTCGCTACGTCGACCGCGATCATGGTCGTCAACGCGGCGTCGGCGACCGTCGCCAGCGTCCGGCTCGGCCGGCTTCGCCGCGACTACCTCTGGCCGATCACGGCGTTCATCGCGATCGGGGCCGTCCTCGGCGCGGTCGCCGCCGACTGGGCTCCCGAGGTGCTGTTGCACATCCTGTTCGTGGCCTACATCGCCGTCACGATCGTCGACAGCGTCGTGCGGAAGGGCTTCCTGAGCGGCCCCGCCGGTGCGGCGGCGGGCGCGCCGCTCAGCAGGGCCGCGTCGACCTTCGGCGGGTTCGGCATCGGCGCGATTGCCAGCTTTCTCGGCATCGGCGGCAGCGTGATGACGGTTCCGCTGCTGCGGCGCAAGGGCGTTGCCATGGCCGAGGCCACCGCGCTGGCCAACCCGCTGAGCCTGCCCGTCGCGATCGCCGGAACCGCCATCTACGCGTTCGCCGGGTCCGCGGGAGGGCATCCCGGCCAGGTCGGTTACGTGAGCCTGGCCGCCGCGGCGGCGTTGGCGGCCGGATCGGTGCCCACGATCGCGCTCGCCAAGCGAGTCCTCGCCGGCCGGAAGATCCCCGACCGGGTCCACGCGGTCGCCTACGTGATCCTGCTGGGAATCATCCTGATCGCGATGATCGCGTCGGTGGTCGCCTAAGGCGTCACGCTCTGGGCGAAATCGGCCGGGGAACAAACCGCCAGCGGGCTGGGTTAAGCGCGTCAGACTCAACTTTTGGAGGACCTAATGGCTGAAGCCAAGTCTGTTCCGGTCTTGTTCACCGGGACGATCGTGTTGCCCGGAATGGTGGTCCCGATCGCCCTGGACGACGCCGCCCGGGCGGCGATCGACGCCGCACAGGCGAGCGAATCGGGGCAGCTGCTGATCGCGCCCCGGCTGGACGACCGCTACCCCACCCACGGTGTGATCGCGAAGATTCTGCAAGTCGGCCGGATCGCCGGCGGTGGCACCGCGGCCGTCGTGCGCGGCGAGCGCAGGGCGCACATCGGGGCGGGCGCATCCGGGCCCGGCGCCGCGCTGTGGGTCGAGGTGACCGAGGCGCCCGAAACACCGGCGACCGACGAGGTCAAGGCCCTGGCGGCGGAATACAAGAAACTGCTGCTGGCCATGCTGCAGCGCCGCGAGGCCTGGCAGATCGTCGACTATGTCAACAGCCTGACCGACCCGTCGGCGCTGGCGGACACGTCCGGGTATGCGTCCTACCTCACCGACGTGCAGAAGCGCCAGCTGCTCGAGACCGTGGACGTGGCCGAGCGGCTGCGCGTGCTGATCGACTGGACCAGCTCGCACCTGGCCGAGGTCGAGGTCAACGAGAAGATCGCCGAGGACGTGCGCGACGGCATGGAGAAGACGCAGAAGGAGTTCCTGCTGCGCCAACAGCTGGCGGCCATCCGCAAGGAACTGGGCGAGGGCGAGCCCGACGGTTCCGACGATTATCGGGCCCGCGTCGAGGCCGCCGACCTGCCCGAGAAGGTGCGCGAGGCCGCCCTGCGCGAGGTCGGCAAGCTGGAACGCTCCAGCGACCAGAGCCCCGAGAGCGGCTGGATCCGCACCTGGCTGGACACCGTGCTCGACCTGCCCTGGAACGTGCGGACTGAGGACTCGACCGACCTGACGGCGGCGCGGGCCGTCTTGGACGCCGACCACCACGGGCTGGAGGACGTCAAGGACCGCATCGTCGAATACCTGGCCGTGCGCACGCGCCGCGCGCAGCGCGGGCTGCAGGTCGTCGGCGGGCGCGGCTCCGGCGCCGTGATGGTGCTGGCCGGTCCCCCCGGCGTCGGCAAGACGTCGCTGGGCGAGAGCGTGGCCCGGGCTTTGGGCCGCAAGTTCGTGCGCGTCGCCCTGGGCGGCGTGCGCGACGAGGCCGAGATCCGCGGGCACCGGCGCACCTACGTGGGCGCGCTGCCGGGCCGGATCGTGCGGGCGATCGGCGAGGCGGGATCGATGAATCCCGTTGTGCTGCTGGACGAGATCGACAAGGTCGGTTCCGACTACCGCGGCGACCCGAGCGCGGCGCTGCTCGAGGTGCTCGACCCGGCGCAGAATCACACGTTCCGCGACCACTACCTGGATCTGGACCTGGATCTGTCCGACGTGGTGTTCCTGGCCACCGCCAACGTGATCGAGAACATCCCGTCGGCCCTGCTTGACCGCATGGAGCTGGTGCAGATCGACGGCTACACCGAGGACGACAAAGTCGCCATCGCCCGCGACTACCTGCTGCCCCGGCAGCGGGAGCGGGCGGCGCTGAACGATGACGAGGTCACCGTCACCGACGCCGCGCTGCGCAAGATCGCCGCCGATTACACCCGCGAGCCGGGGGTTCGGCAGTTCGAGCGGCTGCTGGCCAAGGCGCTGCGCAAGGTGACGACCAAGATCGCCGACGAACCGGTCACGATCGACGAGCCCGATCTGGTCGGTTACCTGGGCCGTCCGCGTTTCACCCCCGAGTCGGCCGAACGCACGGCGGTTCCCGGGGTGGCCACCGGCCTGGCCGTGACCGGGCTGGGCGGCGACGTCCTCTACATCGAAGCCGGGGCGACCGACGGCGAGCCGGGTTTGCAGTTGACCGGTCAGTTGGGCGACGTGATGAAGGAGTCGGCGCAGATCGCGCTGTCCTACGTGCGCTCACACGCCGCGGAGCTGGGCATCGATCCCAAGGCGCTGGACCGGCGCATTCACGTGCACGTGCCCGCCGGCGCGGTGCCCAAGGACGGCCCGTCGGCCGGTGTCACGATGGTCACCGCTCTGGTGTCGATGGCCACCGGCCGCCAGGTGCGTAGCGATGTCGGCATGACCGGCGAGGTCACGCTGAACGGCCGGGTGCTGCCGATCGGCGGCGTGAAGCAGAAGCTGCTGGCCGCCCAGCGTGCCGGTCTGTCAACGGTTTTCATCCCGGCGCGCAACGAGCCCGATCTGGATGACGTGCCCGCCGAGGTGCTCGACGCACTGGACGTCAAGCCGATGACGGACGTCGCGGAGATCGTCGCGCAGGCGCTCGAACCCGCGCCGGGGGCCGCGACCGTCGCCGCCTAGGGGGCCTTGGCTGCCAGGAGCTTGTCGTAAACCTGGGAGTCTGCTGCCAACAAATTGTCACGGGCGGGTTTTTGGTTCCGCCGACTCGGGTAGCCGAGGGGCCAGGGGTCGTTCCCCTGTCCCTCGGCCCAGACCAGGTGCTTGGGGAAATAACTGAACAACACCGTCAATGCTGTTGCGCTGCGTGCGTCGCAGCCAAGCTGGACAAGGAGTTCACATGAATCTCACCAAGATCGCCGCCACCGCCGCCATGGCCGGTGGCCTCGGGTCCGCGGCGCTCGGGTTGGGCGCCGGTTTCGCGCTCGCCGATCCCGGCCCGAACGTGCCGGGGCCGGGCCCCAACGTGCCGGGCCCGAACGTGCCGGGCGGGGACCGCGACCTGCCGGGTCCTGGTCAGCCGCTGCCCGGGCAGCCGATTTGTAACCCCGGTGCGCCCGGTGTGAACTGCAACGCGCCCGGCAGCCCGCTTCCCCCGGGCCAGAACGGCTTCCCGCCGCCGGGGCACTACAACGACCCGGGCCGCTACGGACTGCCGGCCACCTGGGTTCCGCCAGTCGGTGACCCCGACGGCACCCAGCTTCCGGTCGTGTTCAACCCCGACGTGGGCCAGTGGGGCGTCAACACGTCGGCCGGTTTCCAGGCGTACACGCCCGCGGGCAACGCCGGAGGCCAGGTCAACGGCGGGGGCAACATCGGAACCCCCCGTTAAAACCGGGACCTGA
>NZ_JCALCI010000007.1:0-135444 GCF_059812245.1 Mycobacterium sp. NGS64
CACCGCGGTGGAGCCTAGGGGAATCGAACCCCTGACACCCGCCTTGCAAAGGCGGTGCTCTACCAACTGAGCTAAGGCCCCTCATCGTGGCTCGGTGGATGATCGGGTGGATCGGCCACCGCCACGTGCCAGACCTCGACTCCGCGTCGTGACCGCACCACCGCCGCCGCTACCGCGGCCAGTGCCAGTGGCAATGCAAGCCTCACGCAACGTCTGGACGGGCACATGGTTGTGGGCCTGGGAGGACTCGAACCTCCGACCTCTTCGTTATCAGCGAAGCGCTCTAACCGCCTGAGCTACAGGCCCGCACTCGCGTACGGCCGAGCGACGAGATTACCGCAATCGTCGCCGGACCCCCAAAACCGCGTGATCGACGCTAGTCGCGGTCCGCCAATGTGACTTCGATGCCGCCGATCAGATCGGTGGCCAGGTTGTAGACGAACGCGGCGATGGTGGCCATCGCGGTCAGCAGGACGATGTTGACCAAGCCGATGAGCACGGCCCCGCCGAAGATCGTGCCGCTGGATACCAATTCGCCGCTGCTGCCGCTGGTGTTGTTCAACAGGTCGCCGACGTTGCTGTTCAGCTTGGCCCACACGCCCATGCCGCCGAGTACGAGGTACAGGAAGGCCACCGCGATCATCCACACGAAGAACAGCGCCACCGACAGCAGCAGCGACACCTTCAGCGTGCTCCAGGGATCGATCCGCCGGATCTGCATGCTGGCCCGAACGGGACCGCGGGTCCGCCGCGACACCTGGACGCGGTTTTCGCGGCCTTCGTTGGTATCGGCATTCGTGGACCTGGCCGAAACCGATGGGCTGGGCGCCTCCGCGCTGCGCTCCGGCGGGGGCTTGCGTTGCGGGGACCGGGGAAGGGGCCCGGACAGGTCGGGCAGCTCGCTGGCGTAGGCCTCGGCGGGCGGACCGTCGCCGCGGGGCGGCGCGGGGTCGTACTCATACGGGTTCTTGGCGCGAGCGGACGCGCCGGCCCCGGGCGCGGTCGTGCCCGAGACGAAGCGGTTGAGCCGGGCATCGGCACTGGTGGGAGCGGTGACCGGTCGCGGCTCGCCGTGCGGTTCGGGCTCGCGATGCGTCGGGACGGCCGCCCGGGCGGCGCCGCGCTGCCGGGACGGGGGATCGCCAGCTTCGGGTGCCCGGCCGGTCTGCGCGGGCGCCGCGCGGTGCGCGCCGGCGCGCTCGGCCGCGCCGTCCCCATTAAGGCCGTCGCCCTGTTTGGGGGCGCCCGGCTCGTTCGGTGAGGTCACCCCGACTCCTTAGATCCTCTGCGCTGGCCGCCTGCGGCGGCAGTCGCAATGTGTCCGATCGGGCCGAGTCTAGTTGCCCCGGCATTTGTGCGGACCCCCGCTTGCCCGCATCGTTACCTGCCTAGCTCTGCGCGTCGTCGGCCTCGTCGGCGTCTCCGACGACCTCGTCGGCGGCTTCCTCGGCGTTGCGCGCGATGGCCAACAGCGTGTTGTCCTCGCCCAGGTTCATCAACCGGACGCCCTTGGTCTGCCGTCCCGCCTTGCGGACCTGGCGCGCGGCCGTCCGGATCACGCCGCCCCCGGAGGTGATGGCGTAGATCTCGCTGTCCTCGTCGACGATCAGCGCGCCGACCAGCCGGCCGCGCCGACGGTCGTACATCACGGTGAGGACGCCCTTGCCGCCGCGGCCCTGCACCGGGTACTCCTCGATCGCGGTGCGCTTGGCGTAACCGCCGGACGTGGCGACCAGGAGGTACGTGCCTTCGCGGACCACGTTGAGCGACAACAGGTAATCGTCGGCGTTGAACCGCATGCCCTGCACGCCCGACGTGGCCCGGCCCATCGGGCGCAACGCCTCGTCGGTCGCCGAGAAGCGGATGGACTGCCCGTTGGCCGACACCAGCAGCAGATCGTCGTCGGACGAACACAGCACCGCGCCGACCAGCTCGTCACTGTCGCGCAGGTTGATCGCCACGATCCCGCCCGAACGGTTGGAGTCGAAGTCGGTCAGCTTGGTCTTCTTCACCAGGCCGTTGCGGGTGGCCAGCACCAGGTACGGCGCGTCCTCATAGCTGCGGATCTGGATGACCTGGGCGATGCGCTCCTCCGGCTGGAAGGCCAGCAGGTTGGCCACGTGCTGACCACGCGCCGTGCGGGAGGCCTCGGGTAGTTCGTAGGCCTTGGCCCGATACACCCGGCCCTGCGTGGTGAAGAACAGGATCCAGTCGTGCGTCGAGGACACGAAGAAGTGCGCGACGATGTCGTCCTGCTTGAGCCCGGCGCCCTGCACACCCTTGCCGCCACGTTTCTGGCTGCGGTAGAGGTCGGTCTTGGTGCGCTTGGCATAACCGGTTTCGGTGATGGTGACGACGACGTCCTCGCGGGCGATCAGGTCCTCGTCGCTGACCTCGCCGTCGGCCGCCACGATCCGGGTGCGACGGTCGTCGCCGTGCTTGTCGACGATCTCCTTGAGCTCGTCGCGCACGATCGCGCGCTGCCGCTCGGGCTTGGCCAGGATGTCTTCGAGGTCGGCGATCTCGGCCTCGATCTTGGCCAGGTCGTCGATGATGCGCTGGCGCTCCAGGGCGGCCAGGCGCCGCAGCTGCATGTCGAGGATCGCTTGGGCCTGGATCTCGTCGATGTCGAGGAGCTCGATCAGGCCGGCCCGGGCGATGTCGACGGTTTCCGATGCCCGGATCAACGCGATCACCTCGTCGAGCGCGTCGAGCGCCTTGACCAGACCGCGCAGGATGTGGGCCCGTTCGTTGGCCTTGCGCAACCGGTAGGTGGTGCGCCGGACGATGACGTCGAGTTGGTGCGCGACGTAATGGCGGATCATCTGGTCGAGCCGCAGGGTGCGCGGCACGCCGTCGACGATGGCCAGCATGTTGGCGCCGAAGCTGGTCTGCAGCTGGGTGTGCTTGTAGAGGTTGTTGAGCACCACCTTGGCCACCGCGTCGCGCTTGATCTCCACGACGATGCGCACCCCGACCCGGTCGCTGCCCTGGTCCTCGACGTTGGAGATGCCGGCCAGCCTGCCGTCGCGGACCTGCTCGGCGATCGAGGTGATGAAGTTGTCATGGTTGACCTGATACGGCAACTCGGTGATCACCAAAGACGTTCGGCCCCTGGCCTCTTCGACCTCGACCACGCCGCGCATCCGGATCGAGCCGCGGCCGGTTTTGTAGGCGTCGGCGATGCCCTGGCTGCCGACGATCAAGCCGGCGGTGGGGAAGTCCGGGCCTTTGACCCGTTCCATGCACGCGGCCAGCGTGGCTTCCTCGTCGGCCTCGTGGTTTTCCAGGCACCAGAACACGGCCTCGGCGAGCTCGCGCAGGTTGTGCGGCGGGATGTTGGTCGCCATGCCGACCGCGATGCCGCCCGAACCGTTGGCGAGCAGGTTGGGGAACCGGCTCGGCAGGACCGTCGGTTCCTGCACGCGGCCGTCATAGTTGGGGATGAAATCGACTGTCTCCTCGTCGATTTCACGCAGCATCTCCATCGCCAGCGGCGTCAGCCGCGCTTCTGTGTTGTGGCTAACGAAACCGTTTGTGAGGAAGGCGTGGTCGTCGGTGTCGACGCGCAGGTTGTACACCGGTCGTACGCCGGCCTCACTCACTGAGGCCACGCGCGCGTAGTAGAACCGGCCGTCTGTCAGGTCGGTTGCGATGGCCCGAACGTCGGGATCGGCGATACGCGAGAGGATTTCATTTGCGCCAGTCCGCCAGCGCTGGATGCGGTCCACGTTGTGGCGATTCAGCCAATCCTTGTCGACCCACCGGCTACCGCAGTGCTTGCGAATGAATGCCGCGAGTCCTGGGACGTGGTCATCGTCCCTGCCGGCGCATACCGGCATCGCGGCAAGAATTCCCGTCAGCTTGGCTTGCTTGGCCCCACCGAAACCGATCTGCGATGCAAACATTTCGGCTTGGGCGCGGTTGGTGATGACGACCTTGTGCTCTCCGACAGCATACCGATGGCGCTTCGAGACGACTCCGAACTCCAGCAGCATCTGCTGCACATCGACCGCCAGTCTCTCGCTGCGTGTCGAGTAGGAGATTTGAATCGTGTTGCGCGGCAATGCGGAACATGATCCATCGCCCTCGAAAAGGGCTTGCAGAAACGCCCGCTTGACCGCCGCCGGGGACTGCCACAGCCAGTCCGGGATCACCTTGGCGGCCGACCGTTGTCCGCACAGGTCCGCAAGCCGCGTCTTCTTCAGCTCCGTCAGGTTTTGAATGTCGAGCTCGTGCAGCATCGAGCCGGAAGCGATCGTCCGCGACGATATGTAGCGCCGTCCTCCGACAACCGCGTCGTAGGCGGCGGCGACGATGTTGAAGTAGTCCCGGTCGCAGTTGTTGAATCCGGCCCGCGCCTCGGAGACGAAGCCCTCACTGATGAACGCACCCAGCAGGAGAGCTTCCATCACGTCGTGCCAGTCGGCGGGGCCGAATTCGACCGGGGGAGTCCGCTGCAACACGACATGGTCGTCGGCGCGGATTTCTTCGATCAGCTTCCACAACAGCGTGGGCACGCCGCCGACGTCGACGAGGCACAGTAACGGGTGGTTCGACGTGCCGGTGACCTCATAGCCCTCGGCCGTGCGGACCGTGTACGTCTGATGCTCGCCCGAATGGAACAGCCGATCGGCCAGCACGGGGTTGCCATGCCGATCGAGGACCTTCAGCTCGACCCTGTTGTCCGAGTTGGGCCGGGCGGCCGAAACGACATCACCGATCCGTACGGATTGCCCAAACGGCAATCGCACCAGTGCGTCACCCGTTAGGCAGTACCTCATGGCCGCTGGCGGGTCGTTGCCAGGCGAACCGAAGTTGCCCTGACCGTCGACGAGCGGGTACCGCAGCGACCACGGCTGGGCCATGCGCACCAACGTGTCGTAGATCGACGCGTCGCCGTGCGGGTGGTAGTTACCCATCGTCTCGGCGACCGAGCGCGCCGACTTCGCGTGGCTGCGGTCCGGGCGGAAGCCGGAGTCGTACATCGCGTAGAGCACCCGGCGGTGCACGGGCTTGAGGCCGTCGCGCACCTCCGGCAGCGCGCGGCCCACGATCACGCTCATCGCGTAGTCGATGTAGCTGCGCTGCATCTCCTGCTGGATGTCAACCGGTTCGATGCGGTCGCCGGCCTCGTCGCCCGGGGGCAGCGTGGTGTCAGTCATCTATTCCTCGTTTGCGTTGGGATACGCGTGCCTGATCGATCAGACGTCCAGGAAGCGAACGTCCTTGGCGTTGCGGGTGATAAAGCTTCGGCGCGCATCGACGTCCTCACCCATCAGGATGGAGAACAACTCGTCGGCGGCCGCCGCGTCGTCCAGGGTTACTTGGCGCAGTACCCGCACGGACGGGTCCATCGTGGTTTCCCACAACTCCTTGGCGTCCATCTCGCCCAGACCCTTGTAGCGCTGGATGCCGTCTTCTTTGTTGATCTTCTTGCCGGCCTTCAGCCCGGCCTCGAGCAGGCCGTCGCGCTCGCGGTCGGAGTAGGCGAATTCGGGATCGCTGCGCTGCCACTTCAACTTGTACAGCGGCGGCTGTGCCAAAAACACATGGCCGTTCTCGATGAGCGGGCGCATGAAGCGGAACAACAACGTCAACAGGAGTGTCGAGATGTGCTGGCCATCAACGTCGGCATCGGCCATCAACACGATCTTGTGATAGCGCAACTTGCTGAGATCGAACTCGTCGTGGATGCCGGTGCCCAGCGCGGTGATGATCGCCTGAACTTCGGTGTTCTTCAGCACCCGGTCGATGCGCGCCTTCTCGACATTGATGATCTTGCCGCGCAGCGGAAGGATGGCCTGGAACATCGAGTCGCGGCCGCTCTTGGCCGAGCCACCGGCCGAATCGCCCTCCACCACATACAGTTCGGACTTCCGCGGGTCGGTGGAGCGGCAGTCGGCGAGCTTACCCGGCAGTCCACCCAGATCGGTGGCACTCTTGCGGCGCACCAACTCCCGCGCCTTGCGGGCGGCGATCCTGGCCTGCGCCGACGAAACCGCCTTGTTCACAACTACTTTGGCGTCGGCGGGGTTGGCTTCGAACCAGTGCGTGAGCTGCTCGTTGCACACCTTCTGGACGAACGACTTGACCTCGGTGTTGCCCAGCTTGGTCTTGGTCTGGCCCTCGAATTGGGGCTCGCCAACCTTGACCGAAATGACCGCCGCCAGGCCTTCCCGGATGTCGTCACCGGTGAGGTTCGGGTCCTTGTCCTTCAGCAGTTTTTTGTCTTTGGCGTATTTGTTCACCACCGACGTCAACGCGCTGCGGAAGCCCTCCTCGTGGGTGCCGCCCTCGTGGGTGTTGATCGTGTTGGCGAACGTGTGAACCGACTCCGAATAGCCGCCGTTCCACTGCATCGCAATTTCGACCTCGTGGCCGGGGCCCTTGCCGTCGAAATCGATGATGCTCTGCTGGATTGGGCTTTTCGTGCGGTTGATGTGCTTGACGAAGTCGACCAGACCGCCGGGGTAGTGGAAGGTGCGATGCTTCACCTTGTGCGGCGCGGTCGATTCGGCAGCCTTCTCTTCGGCGGACTTTGGTGCGTCGGCCGTATCGCTGACCACCTCGTCGACGACCTCATCCTGCTCCACCCGCTCGTCGGTGAGGTTGATCGTCAGGCCCTTGTTCAGGAACGCCATCTCTTGAAGCCGCCGCGCCACCGTCTCAAAGTCGTACTGGGTGGTCTCAAAGATGTCCGGGTCTGCCCAGAACCGGATGGTGGTTCCGGTCTTCTTGGTGGCCTCGCCCTGTTTCAGGGTTCCGGGCACGGCGTGGTCGTAGAACTGCGACCACTCGTAGCCATCGCGGGAGATGTCGACCTCGAGGCGGGTTGATAGCGCGTTGACGACGGACACGCCGACGCCGTGCAAGCCGCCGCTGACGTTGTAGCCGCTGTTCTCACCGCCGAACTTGCCGCCGGCGTGGAGTTGGGTCATCACCACGTCGACGGTCGGCGCGCCGGTCGCGTGCATCGCCACCGGGATGCCGCGGCCGTTGTCGGCCACCTCGACGCCGCCATCCTCCAGCAACCGGACGTCGACCTGGTTCGCGTAACCGGCCATCGCCTCGTCCACCGAGTTGTCGACCACCTCCCAGATGAGGTGATGCAAACCACGCTCGCCGGTGGAGCCGATATACATGCCCGGGCGTTTGCGGACAGCCTCCAGCCCTTCGAGGACGGTGATCTGTTCAGCGCCGTATCCGGCTTGAGGCTTCTTCTTCTGGGCAGCCACGGTCGGAATGCTCTCCTTGGGGTTTCATGCGGGCGGATCGGTCACCGCAACAGTCGCACTCCGCCAGTCTACCGTGACCGGGGCTTAGCACCGATTTTCTGGGCGCGTTTCTACCCAGCTAACTGCGCCGTGCACACGATTTCTCTATTCTCACCGCGTCCCGACGTGCCTGATAGGGGTCTCTTTCGTCCTGGCGGCTCTGAGGCGCCTGTTGATACCGGCTCAACTGGGGACCGTTTTGCTCCCCGAACGCCTCAGCCGTACGTGTCCCGCGGCCCCCGACCGGCGATGTGGCGGGGCCCCTTGCGCCACGACGGCGCGGTGGGCCCGGTGATCTTCAGCGACGTCACCACACCGTTGCCAACCGCCGCCGCAATCTTGGCCAACAGTTGGGCCTGGATCATCCGCAGCTGGGTGGCCCACGCCGTCGATTCGGCGGTGACACTGAGAACGCCCTCGTTGAGCGCGGTCGGGGTGGCGTGATCGGCGATCTGGTGTCCCACCACCGACGACCAATGGCCCAGCACCGTGCCTTCGGCGACGTGCGCCGTCCAGCCGCGCTTCTTCGCGAGGTCGCGCGCCAGCCGTCCCAGCGGTTGTGGGTCGCGAACGTCGGGCCCCGGCCCCGACCAGCTCCGGCGCTGACCCGCGACGCGGCGGGGAGCCGACGGGACCGCGCGCCCCCGGCCGGCGTCCTTTCCCTGCGCGCGGGCCGCCGCCCGGGCCTCCTCGAGCGTCCGGCGCACCAGGTCGATCCCGGTCAAGCCGCCCAGTCGCTCGACGTCGTCCTTTGTGTCGTCGGCGTCGGTCATGACCGCACCGCCGATACCCGGCCCGTGTCGTCGTCGCGCAGATCGATGTGCACCCGCCTAGCATCCCAGTCCGCCGGAATGTCTTCCAGCACCGCCGCGGTCACCAAAACCTGCTCGGCTGACTCGGCCACCGTCGCCAATGCGCGACGACGGGTGGCGTCGAGTTCGGCGAACACGTCATCGAGCAACAACACCGGTTCGCCGCCGTCCGCTCTCAGCAACTCATACGCCGCCAACCGCAGCGCGACCGCGAATGACCACGATTCGCCATGGCTGGCAAAGCCTTTGGCGGGTTGGTCGCCGAGTCGCAACTCCAGGTCGTCGCGGTGCGGGCCAACCAGACACATCCCTCGCTCCAACTCCGCGTCGCGCCGGGCCGACAGGGCGGCCAACAAGGCGGCCTCCAAAAACTCGCGGTCGCTGATGTCGGAAGCATCGAGGCTCGCGCGGTAGGCGATCGAGGCGGGGCGTGATCCAGGCGCCAGCAGCTGGTAGGCCTTCTCCACCTCCGGCGCCAGTTCGTTGACCAAATCGATGCGGGCGGCCATCAATTGGGCGCCGTGCTCGGCCAGCCGGCTGTCCCACACATCCAGCGTGTCCAGGGCGCCGCGGTCGCCCCGAAACCGCGCGCCAGAAAGGGACTTCAACAGCGCGGTCCGTTGCCGCAAGACCTTGTCGTAATCGGCGCGCACACCGGCCACCCCTGGGCGGCGGACCGTGGCCAAATCATCGAGGTAGCGCCGCCGGTCCGACGGATCCCCGCGCACCAAGGCCAGGTCTTCGGGCGCGAAGAGCACCGCCCGCAATACACCGACCACCTCACGCGTGCTGCGAACCGGCGAGCGATTCAGCCGCGCCTTGTTGGCGCGACCCGCGGCGATCTCCAGATCGATCGCGCATTCCCGGCCGTCGTTGACGACGATCGTCGAAATTACCGCGCGGTCTGCGTCCGCCCGAATCAACGGCGCGTCGGTTCCGACCCGGTGCGATCCCAATGTGGTCGAATACCACAGGGCCTCAACAAGATTCGTCTTTCCAAAGCCGTTGGGACCCACGAACACCGTGCGGCCCGGCTGCAATTCGAGGTCGGCGTGGGCCCAGGACCTGAAATCACGCAGACCTAAATGCCGGACGTACACCTATCCAGGCAACCGGACTGGCATCAGCAGGTACACATAATCCGTCGGCAACGCGGGGAAGGGCCCGGTGCCGGTGGGGGAGGTGTCGCCGTCCGACGCGGGGCGCAGCAGCGCGGGCTTGCCCGGCGTTGTGAAGCCGAACGACACCCGTTCCGAATGCACCGATGCGAGGCCGTCGGTCAAATACGTCGGGTTGAATGCGATCGTCAGCGGCTCGCCGACGAAATCAACCTGGAGATCTTCTTCCGCACGGCCCACGTCGTCGGCGCCGGCAGACAGCCGCAACGTCCCGTCGGAGAATTCCATCCGCACCTGTGCACCGCGGTCGGCCACCAACGCGACCAGCTTGATGGCCTCGGTCAACTCCGCCACGTCGATGGTGGCGACCGCGGTGTGCTCGGCGGGCAGCAGCTGACGAAACTTCGGGAACTCCGCATCCAGAAGCCGGGTGGTGCTTTGCTTGCCGTTGCCGCTGATGCCGAGCAACCCGTCCTTTCCGACTCCGGCGCCCGCGCCGAGCGACAGCTGAACCTCAGACCCGTCCGCGCCGGCCTTGGCCGCCTCCGACAACGTCTTGGCCGGTACCAGCACCGCCGCCTCGATGTCAGGCGAAAGCGCCGTCCAGGTCAGCTCGCGAACCGCCAGACGGAACCTGTCGGTCGCGGCCAAAACCACCGTGTCGCCGGAAATCTCGACCCGAATCCCGGTCAGCATCGGCAAAGTGTCATCCCGGCCGGCCGCGATGGCGACCTGGCCGATCGCCTCCGCGAACAAGTCCGCCGGCAAGGTGCCGGTGCCTTCGGGCAGCGCGGGCAGCGTTGGATAATCCTCAACCGGCATCGTCGGCAGGGAGAATCGTGCGCTTCCGCAGGTCAACGCGACCCGATTGCCGTCCACATAGAAGTCGACCGGTTTGTTCGGCAACGCCCGGGTGATGTCTGACAACAGCCTTCCCGATACCAAAACGCTTCCCGGAGAAGCGATTTCGGCGGCGACCTGGGCTTCGGCGGACACCTCGTAGTCGAACCCGGAGATCGTCAGGCCGTCGTCCGAGCCGGACAACAGGACCCCGGACAACACCGGCACCGCGGGCCGGGTCGGCAGGTTCTTCGCAACCCACGACACCGCATCGGCGAATGACTCTCGCACCAGACGGAACTTCAAGTCGGTGAGGCCAGCTGTTGTCGTCGCCGCGTCCATAGCGTCCCTTTACCTGCCGAGTGTCCAAAAACCTTCAAAAACCACGGTGGCTAGCCGCCCGTCGCTAGCAGTCGAACCACAACCGTAGATCTTCTGCCGCCATCTTGAAAGCTAATGCCAGCGGCCGACAAGCGGGGTGAACGTGGGTCCCGGCGCGGCGCGGTCGACGGGTGTCCCCAACGCCGTTCTTCAAAGAAGAAATAACGGATAGATCTCAGTAACAGTATTAAGGCCTGTGCATTCTGGGGACAGGTTGGCTTTAGTGCAGCTAGGGGAGCGGCGGGGTTGTGGATGGTGCGGTTGACAACGGGGCCGCGGTTGTTGGGCCGATGGGGATGGAAGACGGATGTGCACGGAAACCCCAATCCCGCACCGATCTTTGACCGACTTGTGCACAGGGCTGCGCACATCGCCCTGGAGTGACAGCTGTGACAGGGGAGTGAGAAGTTTTTTGAAAAAAAGTTCGGCGGAAGCGCCTCGGTCAGCGCTTGGACCGCTGCCGGATGCGGGTGGTGAGCTCCTTGACGTGATCGAAGACCTCACGGCGCTCGGCCATCTCAGACAAAATCTTTCGCTGCGCGTACATGACCGTGGTGTGATCGCGGCCGAATGCCTGACCGATCTTGGGCAGGGACAGGTCGGTCAGCTCGCGGCACAGGTACATCGCGATCTGTCGTGATTGCGCCAGCGCCCGTGTCTTGCCCGGGCCGCGCAGTTCCTCGACGGTGGTGTCGAAGTACTCGGCGGTGGCGGCCATGATGGTGGCCGCGCTGATCTGCATGGTGCTCGCGTCGGCGATGAGATCGCGAAGCACGATCTCGGCCAGCGCCTTGTCGATGGGAGTCTTGTTCAGCGAGGCGAACGCCGTCACCCGGATGAGGGCCCCTTCGAGTTCGCGGATGTTGCGTTCGATGCTGCTGGCGATCAGCTCGAGCACGTCGTCGGGCACCGCGAGCCGTTCCATCTGTGCCTTCTTGCGCAGAATGGCGATGCGGGTTTCGAGCTCGGGGGGCTGCACGTCGGTGATCAGTCCCCACTCGAACCGGGTCCGGAGCCGGTCCTCGAGCGTGGCGAGTTGTTTTGGTGGCCGATCGGACGAGATGACGATCTGCTTGTTCGCGTTGTGCAGCGTGTTGAAGGTGTGGAAGAACTCTTCCTGGATACCTTCCTTGCCCTCGATGAATTGGATGTCATCGACCAGCAGGACGTCGACGTCGCGGTAGCTGCGCTTGAACGCGACCTTGCGGTCGTCGCGCAGGGAGTTGATGAAGTCGTTGGTGAATTCCTCGGTCGAAACGTACTTCACCCGCATGCCGGGAAACAGCCGTTGGGCGTAGTTGCCGGCGGCGTGCAACAGGTGCGTCTTGCCCAGGCCGGACTCACCCCAGATGAAGAGGGGGTTATACGCGCGAGCCGGGGCTTCGGCGATGGCCAGGGCAGCGGCGTGGGCGAAGCGGTTGGACGCGCCGATGACGAACGTGTCGAAGGTGTAGCGCCGGTTGAGGCTGGTTCCGCCGGCGACGGCCGGGTCGGCCGCATGCGGGCGTTCGGTGAAGTAGTTCGGCCAGCTGTGTTCGGCGCCGCCCGGGACCTCACCGTTCTCGTCGGTCTCGTCGGTGTCGATCGACGTGTCCAGGTCGGCGTCGTCGGCCTGGTCGAGGGTTTGGGTTTCCGAGACCTGGCTGAAGGTCTCGGCGTTGCTGAACGCGCCAGCGTCGGAATCCTCGGGCGGTGGGGCGATGCGCACGCCCAGTTGGATCTGCTGCCCGAGCCGGCGGCTGAGCGCGTCGGTGATCGGGGCGCGGAGGTGACGCTCGATCTCGTTTTGCACGAAACTGCTCGGCACCGACAACAGGGCAAAGCCCTCGACGATCGTCAGCGGCCGGACGAGATTCAGCCACGCCCTTTGCTGCGGGGTCAGGGGGGTGACAAGCGTCGTGCGGTTGGGGCCCAGGGCATCCGAGGCGGACTCGCCGTTGAGCTCGGAGACGACCGCGTTCCAAACTGTTGTGAATCCTGAACCGGGGTCATCGGTCAACGACGTAATCTCCCTGGCTCTCGCAGATCCCGGGTCGAGGGGCAACAACGCTTAACGACGAGACAACTGTCCACATAGTTATCCACAGGTGTGGACAGGATAATCGTAGACGAGCCGCAGCCTACCGGCGACGGCCCGCGATCTCCGTGCTGATGGCAACCCCGGCCGGTCGCCTAGACAGCTACTCGATCCGCCATCCTCGCTTCGTCGTCGAGCGCCGTTCCACTCTGAAACGGCATTGGGAGAAGTTAACAGTTTTCCGTTCGGCTGCCAACAGTTCTGCTGCATTCCAATCGGCTTCTCTAGGGTGTCCTGGGGCCTGCTTGTCGCTCGTTCTCCTATGGTGCCGCAGGGACGGCTTCGAGAACTTCGGTTTTCGCGGATGTGTGAGTTTGGTGCGTTGCGGCAGACCAAGTTTGACCCAGCGAAGACACGTCAGTACCCTCGAACAGTCGCCCGAAAGTCGGCGATACGGCTGCGACCCAGATCAAGACCGGGGACCGCGCCGGCCAGTAGCAAGACCCACCTCCGATCGACCCGCGGACGAATGGCGCGAGCGGCCGGAAGGTTCGAATTACGAGGAGAACGCCGTGGCCAAGGGCAAGCGGACCTTCCAGCCGAATAACCGGCGCCGAGCCCGCGTGCACGGCTTCCGGTTGCGGATGCGCACCCGGGCCGGGCGGGCGATCGTCTCCGGCCGGCGGCGCAAAGGCCGCCGCGCGCTGACTGCCTGATCGCAACGCCAGGTTTTTGGCGGTGCTTTCCGCACGCAACCGCATGAGGCGGTCAACGGAGTTTGACGCCGCGGTGAAGTACGGGATGCGCTCGGCGCAGCCCGACGTCGTCGTGCACGTGCGCCGGGCTCCCGAGGACGGCACCGGTCCGCGTGTGGGGTTGATCGTCGGCAAACGGGTGGGCTCGGCCGTCGAGCGCCATCGCGTCGCGCGTCGGCTGCGGCACGTCGCCCGGACGATGCTGGGCGACCTTCACCAATCCGATCACGTGGTGATCCGCGCGCTGCCGAGCAGTCGGTTGGCGTCGTCGGCGCGCCTCGAGCAACAGCTGCGGCGCTGCCTGCGACGCGCGTTCGAGTCGGCGGGAACCGGCCGGTGACGCGGGCGGCGGGGATGCGTGCCGTGATCGGCGGGGCTGGCCGGGCCACCGCGCGCGGGCTGATTTTCGTGATCCAGCTCTATCGGCACATGGTGTCACCGCTGCGCCCGGCGACGTGCCGCTTCGTACCGACCTGTAGCCAATACGCCGTCGACGCCCTGACCGAGTACGGCTTGATTCGGGGGAGTTGGCTGTCGGTGGCCAGGCTGGCCAGATGTGGACCGTGGCATCCGGGAGGATGGGATCCGATACCGGATCGACACGGATGCCGGGCGAGCTTCGAAGGCGCCGGCCCCAGACAAGCGGGGCGCCCCGCGCCGCAGCAACGGGAGAGTGAGTCTTTTGTCGTTTGATTTTTTCAGCCTTGACATCTTCTACTACCCGGTGTCGTGGATCATGTGGGCTTGGTACAAGTTGTTCGCGGCCGCGCTGGGACCGTCGAACTTCTTCGCCTGGGCCCTGTCGGTGATGTTCCTGGTCTTCACGCTGCGGGCGATCCTGTACAAGCCGTTCGTGCGCCAGATCCGGACCACCCGGCAGATGCAGGAGCTGCAGCCGCAGATCAAGGCGCTGCAAAAGAAGTACGGCAAGGACCGCCAGCGCATGGCGCTCGAGATGCAGAAGCTTCAACGCGAGCACGGATTCAATCCGATCCTGGGTTGTCTGCCGATGCTCGCTCAGATCCCGGTGTTTCTCGGGCTGTATCACGTGCTGCGGTCCTTCAACCGGACGACCGGCGGCTTCGGCCAGCCGCACATGTCGGTGGCCCAGAATAGGGCGACCGGCAACTACGTCTTCACCCCGGCCGACGTCGGGCACTTCCTCGACGCGAACCTGTTCGGCGCCCCGATCGGTGCGTTCATGACCCAGCATGCCGGGTTGGACGCCTTCACTCACTTCAGCCGGCCCGCGGTGATCGCCGTCGGTGCGCCGGTGATGATCCTGGCCGGCGTCGCGACCTACTTCAACAGCCGAGCGTCGGTGGCGCGGCAGAGCGCGGAGGCGGCGGCCAACCCGCAGACCGCGATGATGAACAAGCTTGCGCTGTACGTGTTCCCGCTCGGCGTCGTCGTCGGTGGCCCGTTTCTTCCGCTGGCGATCATCCTGTACTGGTTCTCCAACAACATCTGGACGTTCGGACAGCAGCACTACGTGTTCGGGATGATCGAGAAAGAGGAAGAGGCCAAGCGGCAGGAGGCCGTTCAGCGGCGAGCCGCGAACGCGCCGGCGCCGGGGGCCAAGCCCAAGCGCAATCCGAAAGCGACGTCGGCGAGCGGCAACGGTTCGTCGACGGGGGCCGACGGAAGCGACGGTTCGGACTCGGATTCGGATCGATCGGATAACGGTGCCGCCGGGGCGAAAACGGCAATGGCGCAACCGGACAAGCCGAACGCGGCGGGCCGGACCGACGGCCCGACCAACCGCACCCCGCGACCCGGGGCGCGGCCGAAGAAACGGAAGCGCTGACGAGGCGCCACGACTTTTGGGGGGTCCCCCGGGCGAGCGACCCGACTGGAGAGGGACCCGTGATGAGGGAGAGGGAACAACATGACAGACGCCGACACCACCGAACGCGACGTGGACACGGAACTCGAGGCGCAGGAGCCGTCCGACGATGAGACGGCGGCGCCCGAGCGTGGCGATGACCAAGTTGACGACCAGGAGGAGCGATTGGTCGCCGAGGGGGAGATCGCCGGCGACTATCTCGAAGAGCTGTTGGACCTGTTGGACTTCGACGGCGACATCGACCTGGACGTCGAGGGCGACCGCGCGGTCGTCAGCATCGACGGCAGTGACGACTTGAACAAGTTGGTCGGCCGCGGCGGTGAAGTGCTGGACGCCCTCCAAGAACTCACCCGGCTGGCCGTGCACCAGAAGACGGGGGTGCGCAGCCGGCTGATGCTCGACATCGCAAGCTGGCGGCGTCGGCGCCGCGAGGAGTTGGCCGCGCTGGGCGACAAGGTGGCGCGGCGCGTGCTGAACACGGGCGAACGCGAGGAGCTTTCCCCGATGACGCCGTTCGAGCGCAAGATCGTCCACGACGCCGTGGCGGCGGTGCCCGGGGTGCACAGCGAGAGCGAAGGCCAGGAGCCGTCGCGCCGCGTCGTCGTCCTGCTCGACTGACCCACCGAGTCACAGCCGTGTAATTCGCGGGTCCTAACCGGGCGACAGAGGATCGAGGATGTTTCACGTGAAACAAGACCACGAAACGTTTCACGTGAAACATGCCCGCAGCGGCTCGGGCGCCGAAGCTCCCGGGCCCCTCAGCGATGCCGCGACCGCAGTGTTCGGCGACCGGCTGGATATGGCGCAGCGCTACGCCGATCTGCTCGCCGGCGCCGGTGTGGAGCGTGGGCTCCTCGGCCCCCGGGAGGTCGGCCGGCTCTGGGATCGCCATCTATTAAATAGTGCGGCCGTGGGGGAGCTTCTCGATCCGGGTGGGCGGGTGATCGACATCGGCAGCGGGGCCGGGTTGCCGGGGATCCCGCTCGCGATCGCGCGGCCCGACCTCGAGATCGCGCTCCTCGAGCCGATGCTCCGCCGCAGCGAGTTTCTCACCGAGGCGGTCGCCGAACTAGGGTTGGCGGTCGAGGTGGTGCGCGGCCGCGCGGAGGACCCTTGGGTGCGCGACCAGTTCGGCTCCCGGGATGTTGCCGTGTCGCGCGCCGTGGCGGCGCTGGACAAGCTGACGAAGTGGAGCATGCCGTTGCTACGGCAGGACGGGCGGATGGTCGCGATCAAGGGGGAGCGTGCTCCCGACGAAGTGGAAGCGCACCGGCGTGTGATGGCCGGTTCGGGAGCCGTTGATGTCAGGGTGGTGGCATGTGGCGTGAACTACTTGTGTCCGCCCGTAACCGTGGTTTTAGCGCGACGCGGAAAGCCGGCGCGGCGGAAGCCGGCCCGGTCGGCAGACAGGGGGGCACGGTGAGTTCTCCACACGATTGGTCGGGCGAGCCCGCGCCGTCACCGCCCGTCGCGCAGGCGCACCCATCGGCGCCCGTCGCTCCGGCCGACGCCGCCCCGTCCGATGTTTCACGTGAAACATCGGCCGACTACGACACCCCGATCGGCGCCGCGGCCGAGCGCGCCATGCGGGTCCTCCACACGACCTACGCACCGCTGCGACGCCCGACCCACCGACGGGTGTTCACCGTCGCCAACCAGAAGGGCGGGGTCGGCAAGACGACCACCGCCGTCAACCTCGCCGCCGCGCTGGCCGTACAAGGACTCAAGACCCTCGTGATCGATCTCGATCCCCAGGGCAACGCGAGCACCGCGCTGGGCATCCACGACCGGCAAGCCGGCACCCCCTCGTCGTACGAGGTCCTCCTCGGCGAGGTGTCGTTGCACGACGCGCTGCGGCCCAGCCCCCACAGCCCGCGGCTGTTCTGCGTGCCGGCGACGATCGATCTGGCCGGTGCCGAGATCGAGTTGGTGAGCATGGTGGCGCGCGAGAACCGGCTCCGCACGGCGCTGGCCGAGCTCGACCAGTTCGACTTCGACTACGTCTTCATCGACTGCCCACCCTCGCTCGGACTGCTGACGATCAACGCGCTCGTGGCCGCGCCCGAGGTGATGATTCCGATCCAGTGCGAGTACTACGCGCTGGAGGGCGTGTCCCAGCTGATGCGCAACATCGAAATGGTGAAGGCGCACCTCAACCCCGGGCTCGAGGTGACCACCGTGGTCCTCACGATGTACGACGGGCGGACCAAGCTGGCCGACCAGGTAGCGGACGAGGTCCGCCGGTTCTTCGGAAACAAGGTGTTGCGCACCGTGATTCCGCGCAGCGTCAAGGTTTCCGAGGCGCCCGGCTACAGCATGACCATCATCGACTACGACCCCGGTTCGCGCGGGGCGATGAGCTACCTCGACGCGAGCCGCGAACTCGCCGAGCGCGACTGACCACCATCCGTGAAGGGACGACCATGACGCAGCCGTTACGCAAGAAGGGTGGCCTCGGCCGGGGCCTGGCTTCGCTGATCCCCACCGGCCCGGCGGAGGGCGACTCGGGTCCGGCGACGCTGGGTCCCCGGATGGGCGACGCGGCGGCCGATGTGTTGATCGGCGGGCCGGCGCAGGACGCCGCCTCGGTAGGCGCGGTCTACCGCGAGATCGCGCCCGGCGACATCGAGCGCAACCCGCGGCAGCCTCGGCAGGTGTTCGACGAAGAGGCGCTCTCGGAGCTGGTGCATTCCATTCGCGAGTTCGGGCTCCTGCAGCCGATCGTGGTCCGCGCGGTAACCGGGGCGCCGAGCGGCGCGCGGTACCAGATCGTGATGGGGGAGCGGCGTTGGCGCGCCGCGCAGGAAGCGGGCCTGGCCACCATCCCGGCGATCGTGCGCGAGACCGGCGACGACAACCTGTTGCGCGACGCCCTGCTCGAGAACATCCACCGGGTGCAGCTGAACCCCTTGGAGGAGGCGGCGGCCTACCAGCAGTTGCTCGACGAGTTCGACGTCACGCACGACGAACTGGCGTCGCGCATCGGCCGGTCGCGGCCGCTGATCACGAACATGATCCGGTTGCTGAAGCTGCCGATCGCGGTGCAGCGCCGGGTCGCCGCGGGGGTCCTGTCCGCCGGCCACGCCCGTGCGCTGCTGGCCCTGGAGGCTGGCCCGGAGGCGCAGGAGGAGCTCGCGAGCCGGATCGTCGCCGAGGGTCTGTCGGTGCGCGCCACCGAGGAAGCGGTCACCCTGGCCAACCGCGGCGATGGGGCCGCACCGGCGGCGCCGCGTCGCAAGCCGATCCAGATGCCCGGCCTTCAAGACGTTGCCGACCGGCTGTCCAACACGTTCGACACCCGGGTCACGGTCAGCTTGGGCAAACGCAAGGGACGGATCGTCGTCGAGTTCGGTTCGGTGGAGGACCTCCAGCGGATAGTCGACGTGATGACCCCGCCCAAGGCCTGACCGTCCACACCGTGTAATTACGTCACTGTGACACTGGGCCCCTCCCGGGCCCGAAATCGCCGGCCTCGTGTGCCCTAGCTCAGCGGAGTTTCGATGTGCCCCAAGATGTTTCGCGGTTTGCCCGGCCGCCGACCGGCTGTCCGGACCGTTCTGCGGGGCCGCCCGAAGTGGCAGGGCAAACACTGGTCCGATGAGGTCGAACTCTCCTATCCTGGAGGGGTTGCTGAGGGCCGGATGGTCGGCTGCAATACCGCACGGAAGCCAGGAGGCTAGTGTCCGCTCGAATCACGCCGCTTCGGCTCGAGGGTTTCGAGCAGCTTCCCAAGCATGCGCGCCGCTGCGTGTTCTGGGAGGTCGACCCGGCGACCCTCGGTAACCAGGACCACCTCGCCGACCCCGAATTCGAAAAAGAGGCATGGCTGTCGATGGTGATGCTGGAGTGGGGTTCGTGCGGGCTGGTCGCGACCGCGATTCCCGACGACGAACGCAGCCACGCCGAGCCGCCGTGCCTGGGGTATGTCCTCTACGCTCCGCCGCGCGCGGTGCCGCGGGCGCAACGGTTTCCCACCGCGCCGGTGTCCGCCGATGCGGTGTTGCTGACGTCGATGAACGTCGAGCCGGGGCAAGCCGCCGACGATCTGCCGCATGGGCTCATCGCCCGGGTCGTCGACGAGCTCGTCCGACGCGGCGTCCGGGCTCTGGAAGCCTTCGGTCGCACGTCGGAGGCGTCCGAGCTACAGGATCCGCGGTTGGTGGACCCCGATGTCCGGCCGGTGCTGGAGGCGCTCGGCGACTGCTCGGTCGACCACTGCATGATCGACGCCGAATTCTTGAAGGACGTGGGATTTGTTGTGGTGGCGCCGCACAGGTACTTCCCGCGGTTGCGGCTGGAGTTGGACAAGGGACTCGGCTGGAAGGCCGAGGTCGAGGCGGCGCTGGAGCGCCTGCTGGCCAACGCCGAACTGGAAGAACCGGTGGGTGCGGGTTCTGCTGCCGCCGGAAATACGTTGCGGGCCAACGAGAGCGGTTAGGAACCGCCCAGTCGCGATGCGCGTTCCACGGACAATTCGTGAGCCAGCAGCTCGGCGAAGGTGAAGGTGCCGGTGGGGCGGTCGTTCTTGCCGAGCAGGTAGAGCCGCTTGACCGCGGCCAGGATGCCCTCGGCGATGGCGTCGCGGGTCTGCGTGGAGATCAGCATCGCGCGGTCGCGCGGGTTGGTGATGTAGCCGACGTCGACCTGGACGGTGGGCATCCGGGTGAGCCGCAGCAGATCCCACGTCCGGCCATGCGTGCGGCAATCCCGTAAACCGGTGCGGGCCACTACTTCTCGCTGAATGAAGTCGGCAAGGTTGCGTCCGATCGTGGAGACCGAACCGTGCGAGTTGCCGAAGTGGAAGGAGGCCACGCCGTTGGCCGACGGGCTGCTCTGGGATTCGCAGCGCAGGCTGATCATGAGGTCGGCGCCGACGTTGTTGGCGGTAGCGGCGCGTTCGGCGTCCGACGGGCTGCGATTGGTCGGCCGCGACAGGAACGTCTCCATGCCGATGGCGGTCATCCGACCCTCGAGCCGACTTGCCAAGTCCCACAGCACATCTGCTTCGCTGACCGGGCCGTCGGGGCCCTGCATGAGGGCACCGTGGTCCGTGCCGCCGCGGCCCGGATCGATGATGATGCGCTTGCCCGACAGTTTCGGTCCGGAGCGGCGGACCAGCTCTTCCTCGCGAATGGCATGCGGGGACCCGCCGCTGACGCGGGAACTGAGAAAGTACAACGAGCGCAAGGTTTCCGGGCCGCAGATGCCGTCGGCGGCGAGCCCGTATTCGCGCTGGTACGACATCAACGCGTTGTGGGTCTGCAGGCCGAAGTGCCCGTCGACCAGGCCGGTGTAGAAACCGAGGTCCTGTAGCCGCGCCTGCAGGGTCGCGACGTCGTCGCCGTAAAGCGGTGCGCCGAATTGGTGATACAGCGTGCGCGCGCCCAGCCGGTACGAGGCCTCCTTCAGCGCACGGTAGGTCGCTTCGCCGACGATGCCGTCCACCAGCAATCCGCGGTTCTGCTGGAAGGCGCGCACCGCCTGATCAAGGTGGGCATCGAAGACCTCGAGGGCCACGTGTCGCCCGGTGGTCATGTCTTCGTCGGGATTGTCCAGCAGCCCTAGCGCGGCCAGCGTTGCCCGGATTTCGGTCACGGCAGCGCTGCGATCACCACAGCGCAGCGCGTCGCCGTATTCACGGCGCTGACTCGACATACCAAAGGCCCTCCGGGACAAATTGACAGGCTGAATACGGGCAACGGCTAAGCGCTATTGTCGCAGATGCTTCTCAATTTTCGGAAAACCCCAGGCTAAGCGCCGGGGCGTGGTGCGACGAACTGGTTGGCGTCAGGCGAGGTTGGGAACCGCGTCGGAAAGCTCGCGCAGCAACGCCGCCTTGCCCTTGGCCCCGACGATCCGCTTCACCGGTTGGCCGTCCTTGAACAGGATCATGGTGGGAATCGAAACCACCTGAAAATCCCGGGCGGTTTCCGGGTTGGCGTCCACGTCGAGCTTGGCGATGGTGATCTGTTCGGCGCGCTCGCTCGCGATCTCCTCCAGAACCGGGGCGACCATCTTGCACGGCCCGCACCACGTGGCCCAAAAGTCAACCAGCACAGGCTTATTGCTCGACAGCACCTCCGAGGAGAAAGACGCGTCAGAGACTTCTATTGTGGCGCCAGCCTTTTCGGCGTCGGTCATCGCGGTGCTCCAATCAATGTGTCGGTACCCTCAGCGTTTCCGGTTGCAGACTCGTCTTCCTGTTCGGCCAGCCAACGCTCGGCGTCGATGGCGGCGGCGCAGCCGCTGCCCGCGGCGGTGATCGCCTGCCGGTAGGTGCGGTCCACCAGGTCGCCGGCCGCGAACACGCCCTCCACCGAGGTACTCGTGGTGCGGCCCTGCACGAGTACGTAGCCGTCGGAATCGAGGTCGACCTGATCGCGCACCAGGCCCGAGCGCGGCTCGTGGCCGATTGCCACGAAAACGCCGGTCACCGCGAGGGTGGATTCTTCGCCAGTTATGTTGTCGCGCAACCGTAATCCGGTCACCGTGGTGTCGCCCTCGACGGCGAGCACGGCGGCGTTGGTGATGAACTTGATCTTGTCGTTGTTGCGGGCTCGGTTGAGCATGATCTTGGATGCCCGGAACTCGTCGCGCCGGTGTACCAGCGTCACGCTGCTGGCGAAGCGGGTCAGGAAGAGTGCCTCCTCCATCGCCGAGTCGCCGCCGCCGATGACGGCGATGTGCTGGTCGCGGAAGAAGAACCCGTCGCAGGTAGCACATGAACTCACGCCACGCCCCAGCAACTCCTGTTCGCCGGGCACCTGCAAATAGCGAGCGGCCGCGCCCATGGCCAAGATGACGGCTCGTGCGCGGTGGGTCTCCCCGTCGGCGGTGACGACGGACTTGACCGGCCCGTCCAGGGATACCGATTCGACGTCTTCCATCCGCAGGTCCGCGCCGAACCGCAGCGCCTGCTCGCGCATCTGGTCCATCAACTCCGGGCCGGTGATCCCGTCGCGAAAGCCCGGGTAGTTCTCCACCTCGGTCGTCGTCATCAACGCGCCGCCGAAAGAGGTCCCCTCGAATACCAGGGGGGCGAGCTGCGCGCGGGCGGTGTAAAGGGCCGCGGTGTACCCGGCGGGGCCGGAGCCGATGACGATGACGTCGTGAATGGTGTCGTGAGCGGGGGTATCGGCAGTCATTCGGGCCTTTCAGGTGCGGAAGCTACGCATACGAACGCCAGCGTAGGCGTAGGTGTTCCCGGGTGTCGGGCACCACACTAGGCGTGATGGCGGCGACCCGCCCCGCCCGGCTGCGCCGCGCTTGCGATCGCCGCTGGGTGTCATGGCGGCGACCCGCCGCGCCGCTAGCCCCGCGGGACCTGCGTGTTGGCCAGCAACCCGGTATCGGCGGCGCTGCAATTCGGCGCCACCGCGAAGACCGCCAGATTTTCGGGCGTGTCGCCGGGCAACACCAGCAGCACCCCGGGGCGGGCGTTGATGTCGACCGGTCGCGCGCCCAGCACCTGCGTGGACGCCGGGTAGCCCAGGCCGCTGAGGCAGGACGCGCGCAGCGCGGGGTCGCCGAGCGGGCCGTAGTCCGGGCTGCGGTGGAGCAGTCCGAGGATCTCGGGCTGTGACAGCGGAATCGTCGGCGGCGGCGTCGACACCGTGATGTGCTCGGCGGTGGCCGGGGTGCTCGGGGCGGGCTCCGGGGCGCTGATCAGTGCCACCGTGCCCACGCCGACCGCCGCCAGCACGGCGCCCACGCCGAGAATGCCGGCGACCACCCTGGCGGGCCCCAGATGCGGCCGGGCTGCGTGCGCGACACCGGTTTGATCGGCCGACCGCAACGCCGCCGAGATCCGCGCGGTGACTTCGGCGGGCACCTCGGGCGCGGACGCCGGAGCGGCGCCCAACGTCGCGACGTCGCAGCGCACCTGGTTCAGCGCGCGCAGCATGTCCTGCGCCTCCGGGTCTTCGCGGACGCGTTTACGCACGCGGGCCGCGGCATCGTCGTCGAGCAGACCGGCCTGAAGGTCGGCCAGCAGCTCGACGGTCAGGGGCGGCTCGGCGGCTTCGTCGTCGGGTTCACCCATCCGCCCCAGTGTCCGTCATGCGCTGCTTGACGGCCATCGGTGGGCCCCGCGTCGGGACCGGTATCGAGGTAACCGAGCAGCTGGGCGAGGCGTACCCGGGCGCGGGAACACCGGCTCTTGACGGTGCCCTCGGCGACGCCCAGCAGCGCGGCGGTGTCGGCGACGGAATAGCCCTGCATGTCCACCGCAACCACCGCCGCCCGCTGCTCGACGGGAAGGCGCATCAGGGCCCGTTGCACCACGATCGCCGTCTCGACCTGCGCGGTGCGATCGGCGACGGGGTGCACGTCCTCGAGCGGGGCCGTCGGGTGGGCCTTGGTGCGGCGCAGCCGGTCCAGGCACGCGTTGACCACGATGCGGTGTAGCCAGCTGCCGACGGCCGCGTCGTGCCGGAACGATCCCGCCCCGCGATGTGCCGAGAGCATCGCGTCCTGCAGCGCGTCCTCGGCGTCCTCGCGGGTGCGGGTGGTCAGCCGGGCCAGCCGGTGCAGCTGGCGTTGATGACGATGGAACAACTCGGCGAACGCGTAGCGGTCGCCGGCTACGTGGGCCGCGAGCAGTTCGGCGTCGCTGCGTTCGCCCTTGCTGTTCCCCCCGAGACCCACGGCCGGACACTAACTAATCGGTGGTCGCGCGGCACTTCACCAACGCGGGGGCTGTGGGCGCCCGCGATCTCGGTCAGGAGGCCGCCTGGACCGTGACTTCCGAGAAGCTGGCCTGGCTCTTGCCGTTGGTGGTTCCCAGCGTGGAGATCCACACCAACACGTTCGACGTTGCCGAACCGCCCCGAACGGGGATGACGTTGTGACCGGGCTTGAGCGCGAACGCCGGAGCCAGCACGGTGGTGTCTTCAAGCTTGGACGGCGCCGCGGTCGAGGCCGAGCGAATCTCAACCTTGGTGCCGCTGCTCGGGGTGTCGATGGTGACCTGACCGACCACGGTGGGGTTGGGCAGCTGCAACATCAACCCTTCGCCCTGTTTGAAGGAGGGGAACGGGACGGCGTCGGTGTAGACCTCGCTGGACCAGGCGGTCGAGGGGTCGCCGTCGATCGCCTGCCCGGCCTGGCCGGGGTTGTCGGCGTCTCCGTCGGGGGAGTAGACCGTCGCCTTTGTGGGTTTGACGACGCTGCCGGCGGCCGCGGAACTGGGAGCAGACGACGACGCCGACGACGACGGGCCGTTGAGCCCGAGCTCGTCTTTGTTCAGGCCGCCGCCGACGTTGCCGAAGATCTTGCTCACCACCGAGGCCAGCACCAGCAAGGCCACCACGATGACGGCGACGGCGGCTCCGACTCCGATCAGCACGTTGCGGCGCCGGCGCGCGAAGGTCGCGTACTCGCGGCCGGGGGACAACCTGGTGGTGGGAGGCACCGCGGGCGAATCGTCGATCGGGCCGAGCACCTCGGTGCGATCGGCCACCGCGGTCGCCTGCTGCAGCAAGTTCAAAAGGGTTGAGGCGCTTCGGATTCCGCCATCTTCTTGAACCGCCCGCACCGCGACCGCGGACACCTGGAACGGGATCTCGCGGTCGACCACCATGGGTTCGACGGGATTCCCCGACGAATCGCGCTCGGCCGGCGCCAGCCCGCTGCGCACCCCGGATTCCGGCAGCGGCCACCGATTGACCAACAGCGCATACAGGGCGGCGCCGATTCCGCGGATGTCCTGTTGCGGGTTGCCGTCGGGCATGGTCGCGGGGTAGGCCAGCACCACGTCGCCCTCGATGCTGACGCGCACCCGGCTGGGGTGGTCGATCGACAGGGCGACCCCGGCGCGGTGGGCAGCGTCGGCGGCGGCGGCCAGCGATTGCATCGCGCGGACGGCGCCGATGGGCGACGGTGCGGTGTCGGCTACCTCCTGCAGCGAACCGCCGCGGATCCACTCCGAGACGACCAGCCCGCCGGAGCCGGTGTGGACCACGTCGAGCACGCGGGCGATACCGGGCTTGTCGATCCGGCTCAGCCGCAGGGTTCGGGACAAGATGTCCTGCAGCACCTCGCGGGGCAGGGCTCCGTCGGGATCGACGAAGGTCAGCGCCACCTGCCGGTCCAGCTTGGTGTCCAGCGCCTGCCAAAACTGCAGCGGGGGTGCGCCGCCGTGGAAGACCAGCAGCCGATACCGGCCCCCGGCGATGCGGGCGCCCGGGACGAGGTGCACGTCGTCCCCGGCCCCGCCGGCGGTGTCGATCGACAGGTCGCCGTTCAAACGGTCGGTCGGGCGCGGCGCCGGCCGTTCATGGGCCGGGCCGGGCGGAATGTCGGGCTGGAAGTCGTCGGCGACGGGGCGCGGAGTCTCGGCGCCTGACCCCAAATCGGATCCAGCGCTGGATGCGCTCTCCAATGGGCGGTCGGTCACCTCCGGTCCTTTCGCTACTCGGGCGCTGGCTACCCGCTCCGGAGGCCTGCGCCGGATCGGCTCCTGGACCGCACTTCCCCCCGGCGGGGACGAATTCCTCTGCTCAGGGTACGTGACGTGGCCCGGCCGAGACGATCCCTGTTGTCCGGCCGATTTGCGCGAAGCTACCGCGACGCGCGGGCCGCGGCGAGAAAAGCGGCGCCTGAGCGCGTCAATCGCCGCCTGCGCTTCGGGCACCCGCGCACGGACCATGACAGCGGCCATGATCGGCAACATGATGATCGCCAGGACCAACAGCCGCAGCAGCGAGCCCACGCCGCCGTGGGCCGTCAGCCGGGCGAGCCCGAGCAGCCGATCGGCCACATGCGCGACGAGGCCGGCCAGCATCGACGCGACGATCGTCACCAGGATTGTCCGCACCGCCCCGACGTCGATCAGGTGGCCGCCCTTGGGCAGCAGCGCCCGTCGCAGCAGGTAGTAGCCGACGATCGCGCCGGCCAGGAAGCCGATGCCGTTGGCCAGGCCGAGGAAGCCGGCCACCAGCTTGGGGTCGTGGGTCAGGTGGGGGGCCAGCACCGAGCCGACGATCTTGACCGCGGTAATGACCAGGATGAGCACGATCGGCGTCCAGGGTTGTTCGCGCGCGTAGAAGACGCGCAGCTGCAACAGGACCAGGCCGTAGGGGATCAACGTGAACGCCGACAACGCGATCGCGGCGCCCAGGTAGCCGGCGTCGACTTCCCCGAAATGCCCGTAGGCGAACAGCGCGCTGCCGATCGCCGGGCCGCCGACGGTCATGAACGCCACGATCGGGATGAGCGTGACGAGCGTCAGGCGGGTCGCCAGCGACAGGTCGGCCAGCACTGCCTGGGTGTCATCGGCGGCGGCGTTGCGGCTCAACCGCGGCATCACCACCGTCAGCACCGTCACGCCGATCATGCCGTACGGCAGCATGAGGACCAGCCAGGTGTAGTTGTAGATCACCGGGCCGGAGGCGGCCGCGGTGCTGGCGATCTGGTTGGCGACCACCAGCCCCAGCTGACTGATCAGCACGTAGAGCCCCATCGCGGCGGCCATCGTGCCAAAGGTCTTGAGGCGCTTGTCGATTCCCCACAGCGGGCGCAGGCTCACGTGTTGGCGGCGCAGGGCGATCAGCAGGACGGCCGTCTGCGCGAACACGCCCAGCGTGGTGCCGATGCCGAGCACCAGCAGCTTGGCGTTGCCCATCCGAACGGGGTCGACGGACAGCTCGCCGGGCACGGCCACGTACACGCCGAGGGTGGCGAGCGCCACGAGGTTGTTGACGACTGGCGCCCACGCCGTCGGCCCAAACACGTTGCGCGTGTTCAGGATCGCCATAAACACCGAGGTGAGCCCGTAGGCGAGCACCTGCGGCAGCAGCAGGTAGGCAAAGGCGGTGGTCAGTGGCTCGTTGACTTGCGGGGCGCGGCCCAGCATCAGGCGCGCCAGCAGGGGCGCGGCCAGCACCGACAGCGCGGTGACGACCAGCAGCATCGCCGTCGTCAGTGTGACCAGGCGCCGCACGAACGCCGCGCCGCCGTCGGCGTCGCCTTGCTCGGCGCGGGCCAGCACCGGCACGAAGATCGCGGTGAACGTGGCCTCGAGTACAAGCGCGGCTATCTGGTTAGGCAGCTGGTTTGCCACGGAGAAGGCACTGGACAGCGCCGCACCGAGGATCGCGGCCAGCAGGACTATCCGGGCGAAGCCGGTGAGGCGGCTGATCAGCGTCGCGAACGCCATCGCCCACGACCGCGACACCAGCGCGGCGTCGGACAGCTCGGGTCGGCGCCGAGCGAGCTCGGGCACCGGCGGCAGGGGACCGGTCGGTGGGCCCGGGCGGGCGTGGCGCGGCCCCGCCGGCGGGCGCTGTGGTGGCGGCTGTGGGTGGGTCCGCCGATGGGCGTGATCCATCAGTTTTGCGGTGTGGAAACCCGCGGCTCTAGCCGGGGAAGAAGAGGCCGCATTCCTCCTTTCGGCAGGTTGTCGGTCGTCGTTCGTAGGTTGTTGGCGTGTCCAGATTTCGGTTGCTTCCCAGCCCTGAGCAGGCGACGGCCTTGGCTGAACACTGTCGTCACGCCCGGTTTGTCTGGAACATGGCCGTCGAGCAGCAGCAGCACTGGCAACCAGGCCGTCGGGCGCCGGGCTATAACGAGCAGTGTGCCCAGTTGACCGCAGCCCGCGCCGAATACAACTGGCTGGCAGCCGGATCGCAAACCGTGCAGCAGCAAGCGCTCCGCGACTTCGCCCAAGCAATGCGGAATTATTTCAATGGCAGCCACCGCCGCCCAACCTGGCGCAAGGCCGGCATTCACGAAGGATTTCGGCAGGTCGGAGTCAAACCGCGCCACCTCAAACGGCTCAACCGCCGCCACGGGCAGATATGGATACCGAAGATCGGTTGGATGCGGTTCCGGTGGACCCGTGCCATTCCCGCCTCGGTGAAGTCGTACCGCGTCACCCTGGATCGATCGGGACGCTGGCACATCGCTTTTGCTGTGATCCCCGAACCGATCTCGGGACCCAGCGATGGCACTGTTGTCGGTGTCGATCGCGGCGTGGCGGTCTCGGTTGCGCTGTCCAGCGGAGAGCTGCTGCGCGCTCCCGGCCTTGGCGTGGGCGAGGCCAAGCGGCTCCGCAGACTGCAGCGGCGGCTGTCCCGGGCGCAACGCGGATCGAATCGGAGGGCGCGAACGAAGCGGGCGATCGCGCGGTTGCGGGCCCGCGACGCCGATCGCCGTCGTGATTGGGTGGAAAAGACCACCACCGATCTGGCTAGCCGCTTCGACACCATCCGCGTCGAGGACTTGAATGTGCGGACGATGACCCGCTCCGCACGCGGGACCCGCGACCGCCCGGGCACCAACGTCGCGCAGAAACGGGGCGTTAACCGTGAGATCAGCCGGCAGGGGTGGGGGCTGCTGGTGGCCCGGCTCAAGCACAAGGCGTCGGGGCGGCTCGACTTCGTCCCGGCAGCGTATACGTCGCAACGATGCTCGCACTGCGGGCACGTCGCGCCGGAAAACCGCAAGAGCCAAGCGGTTTTTCAGTGCGTCGCCTGCGATGCGGGCCCGTGCAACGCCGACGTGAACGCCGCACGCAACATCGCCGCCGGACGGGCGGTGACAGCACGGGGAGACCTCGGCACCTGCCGGTCTGCGAACCGTGAACCTCAACTCTGCTCTCCTGCTGCCTAAGTGCGACGGGGAAGGGTTGGAATCCAACGGCCTGAAGCCGACGGAGGACGTCAAACGCGGGGCTTGTGCTCGACCCGATCGTCGATCTCGTCGTGCAGGTCGGCGGATCTGGGATGGGGCGGATCGGGGCGGTCCAGGTCGGCGCGGTCGGGCTGGCCGCGGAACCGGTGCCACAGCCGGCGACCGGCCAGCAGCACCAGCACCGCCGCCGCGCTGAGCGTGATCGCGAACAGCACCTTGCCGTACGCGTTGGAATGCACCGACAACCGCACCGGCTCGCCGAGCCGCATGCCGTCGGGGGTCCGCAGCGTCACATCGACCGCGACGCGCTGGGTGAAGTTCACCTCGATCGGCACCCGCAGCGGCAGGTAGCCCGGCGGCAATTCGATCTGGCCGACGTCGGTTACCGTCATGCCCGGCGGGGCATCGACCTGCAGCCGCACCCGGATGGGCACCGCGAGGCCGTTGTGCAGCGCCAGCGGCAGCGGGCTGTGCTCGGTGGCCAAGGTGTAGGAGCCGCCCGGGTTGACGATCGTGACCGCACCGAACAAGTCGCTGATCGTCTTGCCGACCACCGCCAGGCGCTGCTGGGCGAGCCCGTTGCGGGTGTCGGGCGGTTCGGATTGGCTCAACGCGCGCAGCATGTCCTCGCGCAGGGGCGCGGTGTACTGGATGCCGGTCAGGCCGGTGCGCTCGTCGGTGCTCAGCGCGGAGGTCAGGCCCCACAGCCGGCCGACCTGGGCGGCGATGTTGGCGGTGACGTCGTCGGTGAACCGGCCACGCGCGGAGCCGTCGTTGGCGGCCTGCTCGGGCGGTTCGGTGCGGGCCGCGGCCTCGGCGATGACGGCGGGCAGCGGCCGCGGCACCGCCAGCCCGGACCGGATGCTGGTGGCCAGCGCGGTCAGGATCACCTGCGCGTCGTCGGCCTGCAGGTTCCACGTCGCCGGCGGCACCAGCAGCTGGGTGCGCGGGGCGGCGTCGGGTTGCAGCGCGTGCCAGAAGATCGAGCCCAACGCGTCCTGGCGCCGGGCCGTGTTGGAGTCGTGCGAAAGACGGACGGTCAGCGAGGAGTCCAGGTAAGTGGGGGCGATCGGGTTGTTGCCCGCGCCGGCGAGCGCGGCGCCGACAGCCGGGTCGAACGGCGCGACCACCACCTGAGGGGACAACCGCCGGGGCGCGGTGTCCAGGCCGGCCGGATTGTCGGTCGTCGAGTCCTGGGCGGACAACTCGCCCGCGGCGATCGCGACCGTGCTGTCATCGGCGCTGAGCAGGCTGACGGTTCGGCCGGTCAGCGGGCCGTCGGGCAGCAGCGTGGCCCCGCGGGTGGACTGGACGTCGAGGATGCGGTCGACGATGCCGCCGACGCTGTTGGTGGCGGCGGCGCTCAGCCCGGGGTCGTTGACGCGTTGCAGGGCGTCGAGGTCGGCCTGGGCGTAGGGCAGCGGCGCCACGCAGGTGCGATGGGACAGGGCGCGCAGCCGGTTCAGCCACTCGGTCGCGGCGGCCTGGCCGGTGCCCGGGTGGGTCGGGGTGCCCGGCAGCTGGGCGGGCCCGTCGGGCGAATTGGACACCACGTAGCCGCCGGTCATGGCGTTGACGGTGACCAGCAGGTCCGGGTCGACGGCCAGGCACAGCGCATGGCTGACGGCGCCGTCCGGGTCGACGTCGTGGCTGGTGGCGACCTCCGCGGCGGCGAGCAGGATGTCCAACCGCCCGCCGGTCGCCAAAGACGTGGCCAGGTCGTCGTCGACCAACCGGACCGGAATGGTGCCGCCGGGCACGCCGGGGGACAGCCGCGGCCGATCGGCCAGCGGCCACAGCATCGTGATCCACACGGGTTTGGAGGTGTCGGGCGCGACGGCGGAATTGACGTCGTCGGCGTGATCGGGCGGCACGCCGAGCACGGGCAGCAGGAACCGCGCGTTGTCGAGGCGGGCCGGGGCGCCGTAGTCGGGTGTCCCGTTGACGTTGACCAGGACGGGGTAGATCCCGGGCTTCTCCATCCCCAAAGACGGCTTGGTCAATGCGCGCAGTGGGGCCGACAGGGTGAAGCTCACTTCCTGGCCGCGCTGCAGTTCGGGGGCCACCGTGAGGAAGTCGGCGGCCGGCTGGTACTGGTCGGTGCTGCCGTCCAGCGAGGTGCGCAACGCCGCGGAGTCGTTGACCGCCGGCGCGTGCTCCAGCCGGACCATGACGTCGCGGACCGGGCGGTCACCGATGTTCGTCACCATTCCACTGACGGTGACGACGGGTGGGCTTGTCGTGGTGACCACGTCCGGGGTCACCTGATCGATGCGGACCCGGACGAAGGGCGTCTCCCCGGGTTCGCCCGCGGCCGCGCGCGGGGTGGGCCCGGCGAGCACCGCAAAACCGGCCACGATGCCAACCACTGCGGCGAGGCGCACGAGGCCGGCCCAGCAGAGTCGGGGAGCCGTCACGGCCCTGGCCCGTGACCGTTCTTCCGGCCCGCCACGGGCTTGTCGGAATGCCGGGTCCGTGAATGCGTTTGCGGGCGTCGCCGCGGCGAGCTCGGCGGCAGCGGCGGAAGCGCGGACGGGCCGTCGCTCTGCAGCTTGTCGATCAGCTCGTCGGCGACCTGGGCCAGGCGGCGCTCGTCGGCGTAGGCCAACCGGGACGGCAGCTCGCCGATCGGCACCCACGCCACCTCGGCGACTTCAAGGTCCTCGTCGGAGAGCTCGCCGCCGGAGAAGCGCATCAAATAGTGGTGCACGGTCTTGTGCACCCGGCGGCCATCGGTGACGAACCAGTAGTCGATGCGCCCCAGCGCGGCGAGCACGCTGCCGCGAATACCCGTTTCCTCGGCGACCTCACGGATGGCGGTCTGCTCCGCGGTCTCGCCCATCTCTATATGTCCCTTGGGCAGCGACCACAGCATCCGCCCGCGCCGATCGACGCGGCCGATGAGCGCGGCGACCTGCTCGTCGCGCGGCCCGTCGATTCCGTCGATGACGAGCCCGCCGGCAGAGGTTTCGTGGACGGTCTTGAGTCGATCGGGGACGCCGCGGGATGGCCGGGACCGCCGGGATTTGGAGGGCGACGAGTCGCCGTTCGTCTGGGGATCCTTGGGGGTTTCGGCCGCGGCAGCCGCGCCACGACGCCGACGCCGACCCCGGCGTCGACGTGGTTTGGCTTGTTCGGCGTCCGACACCCAAGCGATAGTAGCTGGCACGGGCTGGTCTTCCCGAGATACTCGCCGCTAGTCGCCGTCCGGCGGCGCAGGGTCGGTGTCGGCCGCGTCACCCGACTACGCTGATCGAACGTGCCTGACGCCGCCCAGGATGCCAACCTGCTGACCGCTGCCGCGGTCGCCCTGAACAAGCACGCCTTAGTGCTGGGTGAGCTGGGCGCGCTCTTCGATGCCGGCGGTCACGAGCTGTACCTTGTCGGCGGTTCGGTGCGAGACGCGTTGCTGGGCAGGCTCAGTCCCGACTTGGACTTCACCACCGACGCCCGCCCGGAGCAGGTCCAGGAATTGCTGCGGCGCTGGGCCGACGCGGTGTGGGAGACGGGCATTCAGTTCGGCACCGTCGGCGTCGGCAAGGGCGACTATCGGCTGGAGATCACCACGTTCCGCGCCGACGCCTACGACCAGGTGTCACGCAAACCCGAGGTGCGCTACGGCGATCGCCTCGAGGACGATCTGGTGCGCCGCGATTTCACGGTGAACGCGATGGCCGTGCGGGTGCTGCCGACCGGCCCGGGCGAATTCCTTGATCCCCTAGGCGGTTTGGCGGCGCTGCGCCAGCGCGTCCTGGACACCCCGGCCGCGCCCTCGGTGTCCTTCGGCGACGACCCCTTGCGGATGCTGCGCGCCGCGCGGTTCGTCTCGCAACTCGGTTTCACCGTCGCGCCGCGGGTGCGGGAGGCGATCGACGAGATGGCGCCGCAGCTGGCGCGGATCAGCGCCGAGCGGGTGGCCGCCGAGCTGGACAAGATGCTGCTCGGCGACGACCCGGTGGCCGGCATCGACCTGCTGGTGGAGACCGGGATGGGTGAGGTGGTGCTGCCCGAGGTGGGCGGCATGCGGATGGCCATCGACGAGCACCACCAGCACAAGGACGTCTACCAGCATTCGCTGACGGTGCTGCGGCAGGCCATCGCGCTGGAGGACGAGGGACCGGACCTGGTACTGCGCTGGGCCGCACTGCTGCACGACATCGGCAAGCCGGCGACGCGGCGGCACGAGCCCAACGGCGGGGTGAGTTTTCACCACCACGAGGTGGTGGGCGCCAAGATGGCCCGAAAGCGGTTGCGCGCGTTGAAGTATTCCAAGCAGATGGTCGACGACATCTCGCAGCTGGTGTTTCTGCACCTGCGGTTCCACGGCTACGGCGAAGGCAAATGGACCGACTCGGCGGTGCGCCGCTACGTCACCGACGCGGGGCCCCTGCTGCCGCGGCTGCACAAGCTGGTTCGCGCCGATTGCACGACCCGCAACAAGCGCCGCGCCGCCCGCCTGCAGGCCAGCTACGACCGGCTGGAGGAGCGGATCGCCGAGCTGGCGGCCCAGGAGGACTTGGCGCGGGTGCGCCCCGACCTGGACGGCAACGCGATCATGGAGCTGCTAGGGATCCCGGCCGGCCCGCAAGTCGGCGAGGCGTGGCGGTATCTCAAGGAGCTGCGCCTGGAACGCGGACCGCTGTCAACCGAGGAGGCGACCGCCGAGTTGCTGTCCTGGTGGCGGTCGCGCGGGAACGCCTGAAAGGCCCGACTGCGGCCGCCGGGCATAAAATGCAACGCGGATGCCGGTCTTTGTCCTGATTAGGAGGCCATATGACCGAACGTACAGGCGCAAATTCCGACGATCATGCGAGTTCGCCTGCGGTTCCCGCCGGCCCGCCCGAGGCCGTAGCAAACGGGTCCGGGCCGGTGCCTTCGCGCCCACAGGACGACAAGCCCGACAACGGGGCTCCCGCGGCGGAGACGCCAAACGACGCCCCCTATCAGTGGCCGGACCAGCCCGCGTTCCGCCACGGCGGGCCGCTCGACGAGACCGCCGCGCTGTTCGACCGCTCCAGGGCGCCGGGCCCGACACGTGGACGGGGCCGCGAATCCGTGCCTGCCCCGGGCAGACCGGAGGCCGGCCAGTACGGGGGCCCGCGACCCGACGGATGGGCCTCAGCCCAGCAACCGCCGGCGTCGGGCGCCGCCTCGCCGCCGCGGCCGGATGTCCCCGCTGACCCCCCCGGCCCGGCATGGCCCCAACCGCAGCAGCAGCCGGCCGCGCCGCCGACGGGCAGCACTGGCTGGGGTCAAGTCCAGCGTCCGCCGCCGCCCTTGAATTATGTCGACAGCATCCGCCGCAGCGACCTCGTGCCGACCCGGCGCATCCCGCCCGGCCGCGGCTGGCGCAAAGCCGTTTACGTCGCCAGTTTCAAGCTGATCAATCTGGGCTGGTCCCCCGACGAGCGTTATCAGGCCGAACTGGAAGCCAAGATCCGGACCCTGTTGCGCGGCACCTACAAGATCGGCGTTCTGGGCAAGGGCGGGGTCGGCAAAAGCACCATCGCCGCCAGCGTCGGGTCGGTGTTCGCCGAGTTGCGCAACGACGACCGCGTGGTGGCGATCGACGCGGACACCTCGTACGGCAAGCTGGCCAGCCGGATCGACCCGTCGACGGCGAGCTCGTACTGGGAGTTGGCCTCCGACCGGCATCTGTTCTCGTTCGCCGACATCCGCGCCCGGGTGGGCAGCAACAGGGCCGGCTTGTTCGTGCTGGCCGGGGATGCGGCCACTGCGAGTCGCCGTGTGTTGGACCCGGCGATCTACCGGGAGGCGACGACGCAGCTCGACAAGCACTTCACCTTGTCGATCGTCGATTGCGGATCCAGCCTGGATTCGCCGGTGACCCAGGAGGTGCTCGCCGGTGTTGATGCGCTGATCGTGGTGTCTTCGCCGTGGTATGACGGCGCCTCCGCGGCGGCACAGGCCCTGGATTGGCTGGCAAACCATGGGTTCAACGGTTTGCTGCAGCGCACGGTGGTGGTGGTCAACGATTCCGACGGGCACGCCGCCAAGCGCGACATCGCACTGTTGGTCCAGCGGTTCGGCGGGCGGGGCCAGAAAGTGATCGAGATGCCCTTCGACGGGCATCTACGCCCCGGTGGGGTGATCGACGTCAAGGACGAGGTCAACCGGACAACCCGGCGGCGCCTGTTGGAACTGGCCGCCGCGTGCGCCGAGCATTTCAGCACGACCGCCGGCCGGCCGCGAGGACTGTGATAGCTGACACCACCGAAAAGCGCCTTTCGGGCGTTTGTGCCTGTGGCGCCGGCGCCGCGCGACGGCCTATCATCGAAAGATTCCAATGGTCTGAAGTCCGCCCAGGAGGCATACTGCACGTATGTTGAGTTCCGATGGGCGCCTTCAGATCGCGGCTGAGGGATTTGCGCTGCCCGGGCGGATGATGGCGCTACCGCCGGAGAACGAGTTCTTGATGTCAGCGGGGTTCGGCGGCGTTGCAGCGCTCGGCGCAGCCATCATCGTGGCCCTTCTTGTGCTGCTCGCCATGCAGCGGGCGTCGCGGCGACACCGGATGGAGCTCGAGCAGCAGGAACGCCAGAATCGGGAACGTCGCGACGACGAACAGCACGCGGCCGCGGTGACGCGATGCTGGCAGCGGTTGGTGTGGGTGGTCGAGACCGCGGGCATCGAGCCGGCGGCTGGTAACGGTGCCACCCTTGGCCTCGGGCTTGGGCCGGAGCTGGCTTTGGAAATCTTGCGGGGGCTGCTGCGCGACGCAGAGCACCTCGGGGACGACACGCTCGCCAGGGCCGTGTCGGTCTACCTCGGCCAGTTCACCCTCGTGTTGGCCCAGCAAGGCAGCCTGCTCGATGAACCTCCTGGCGATCTGCCTGCTACCGCTGCCGGCGCAAAGCCGGACCTGCTCGCAATGCCGGAGGCGCTCCGAGCGGCACCCCGACCGTTGGGCGACGAAATGCCCGAAGCGGGCCGCCGAATCGCCGCGGGTGGGAGGCGTCGGCGCCAGTGACAACCACACGGCAACACATCGAAGACCTCGACCGCGACGCGTGGGCGGCTTTGACAAAGCGCGCCGCTGTAGAAGCGGTCGCTGCTGCAGCGCGGCTGGGCACAAAGCCACCCGCGGTGTTGGCCGTGATGGCCGCGATGACCGAACAAGACCTAGTCGAACACCGCAACCGGTTCGGCCCGGCGCGAACGCGCCTCTCGCCGATGATGCAGGTCGTCGAGGCAGACCAGTTGCGGCTGGCGGCCGAGCGCCGGGCACGCGAGGCCCATCAGGACAAGCAGGACGCCAACGCAGCCGCGTCGATGGCGCAGGCGGAGGCTGAACAATCGGCGCGTGCCGCCGAAGAAGCGCGCGAGCGCGCCCGCGCCGTCGAGGCGCAGGCCGCCAGTAAAGACACCGAGTGGGCGGGCGAACGAGCGGCGGCACGCCAGGCCTTGGAGAGGGTGCGCGCCGAGCTCGGGCGGGCCCGTGCTGACGCGGCGGCCGACGCCGCCGTAGCCCGGGAAATGGTCAGCGCCGCCGAGGCCCGCGCCGAACAGGGGATCGCCGAGCTGGCAGCCCAACGAGTGGCGGCCGAACAAACGTTGCACACGCTGCGCGCCGAGCTGGAGCGGGTCCGCGCCGACGCGATAACCGCGGCCGCCACGGCGCAGGAAAAGATCAGGGCGGCGGAGGCGCGCGCGGAGCAACGGGTCGCCGAGCGTTCGGCCGAACGAGCCGCCGCCGAACAAGCGCTGCAGGAGGTGCGCGCGGAGCTGGAGCGGGTCCGCGCCGATACGGCGGCCGAGGTTGCCGCGGCTCACCAACAGGTCAGGGCCGCCGAGGCGCGCGCCGTGCAAAGGTTCGGCGAGCGGGCCGCCGATCGGGCGATAGCACAGGAAGCCCTGCAGCAGGTGCGCGCCGAACTGGAGCGGGTCCGCGCCGACGCAGCGGCCGAAGTCGCGGCCGCGCGCGGGCAGATCAGCGGTGATGTGGAGGCCGGACAGCGAGCCGCGAAAGCCGAGGTCGAACGGGCGCGAGCGGAAGCGGACAAGGCCATCGCACGCGCGCAGGCCGAGACCGAACAGGTCCGCGCCGATGCCGCCGCCAAGGTCGCGGCCGTGCGCGAGCGGGCCGATGGTGAGATGGCCGCTGCGCGCGAGCACGCCGAGCGTGAGATTGCGGCCGCGCGTGAGCACGCCGAGGGTGAGATCGCGGCTGCGCGCGAGGCCGCGCAGGCCGAGCTGGCACGTGCGCGCGCGGAAGCCGACGCTCGCCTCGCCGCCGCAACGCCAGCCGCGTCGCCCGAGTTGTTGACGATCCCCATCCCGCCGCCGGGAGTGCGGGAACATACGGGCCGTATTGAAGATGCGCTTGCTGCGGTGCACCAGATTGATTGCGTCCTCGAAGCCGGCGTGGCTGACGATGTCGAATCGGCGGGTTCGGTCGACGTTGAAGAGGTGCGCCGCCTGGTGAAGACGGTGCAGGAGCAGGCCGCCGATTTGTCGCAGGAGCTCCGCGACCTGCCCGCCCAGTACAGCGCGGTGTGGCAGGTGGACGCCGCGGCCGGATACGCCAGGGCCGCGGCCAATGCCTATGGTGCTCTGCTGCAACGGATTACGGTCGCGACCGAACAGCTGGCGCGTCCCGACGAAGACACCGATGCCGAAGTCATCGAGTTGGTCACCACGATGTTGGCCGAGCACCCGTGGCGAAGGCGTTAACGCTCAGCGTCGGCTCATGGAGTTGCGGGAACGCCGAGCGGTGGCCCAGCGTCCGAGAAGGCATGGACTACTGCCTGGGTAATGACGATGGCTCCGCGGCCATTTGGAACGGCCAGCCCAACCTCGATTTGGACGGCGACGGCCGGCTCGATGCAATCGGGTTGGATCTCGACGGCGACGGCATGCAGGACGACGCGCTGGCGGATTTCGACGGTGACGGGATGGCCGACCACGCCGTGCTCGACCTTGACAATAACGGCGCCCCGGAGGCGTATTTCACCGACGACGGATCGGGGACGTGGGCGGTCGCCTTCGATCGGGGCGGGCAGCTGCGGTGGTTCGGGCTCGACGGCGTCGAGCACACCGGAGGTCCGCTGGTCGACTTCGACGGGCACGGTCAGGCCGACGACCGATTGTTCGACAGCGACGGCAACGGGGTGGCCGACCGGGTGCTGTGCGCCGACGAGGGGGTTATCACCGGGTACGTCGACTCTGACGGCGACGGGCACTGGAACGTCAAGCTGACCGATGCCGACGGCGACGGTCTGGCCGACGGGGCGAGCGCCTTATGACTGAATTGACCGGAAACGGGGCGGTTATTAGCTTGGCCACCAGTTCAGCCTGCGCGCGGGCCGGGAGGGGGTAGCGATGTTCGTCGACACCGACATGCTGCACTCGGGGGCCAACGATTCGCACCGCGCCGGCGGGCATGCACAGGAGGGGGCCGATCAGCTGTCACGGGGCCCGCTGTCAGCCGGGATGTTCGGCAGCTTTGCTGCTGCCGAAACGTTTCACGAGGCGGTGACCGCGGCGCACGGGCGGCACGTCGAGGCCTTGCAGGACCACCAGCAGACGCTGACCGGACTCGGCCACAAGGCGCATTACGCCGCCAACCAGTTCACCAATATGGATGACCGCAACGCCGCCGAAGAGCGGGCGGTGCGATGGACTTCCGATACATCAGCCGTTCGCACCTGATTGGCGAAGCCGGGGGCGATCCCTGGGCGATTGACGACAGCCTGCAGTCTGGGCGCCCGGCGCAGGTTTCCGGACTGGCGCAGGCGTTTCACGACGCCGGCCGCTGCACCGCCGAATCCGCCGCCGCTTTCGATGCGGCGCGCCGCCGGTTCGATGCGTCCTGGAATCGGGTCGCCGGCGAGCGCCCGATCAACGACTCGGTCGAAGTGCGGCGCACGGCGCAGTCGCTCGGTGCCCAGTCTTTGCAGCTGGGAAAGATTGGGGCGGACCTGGAAGGTATCGCTTCCGCATTGGCCGAGGCGCAATCCGCTGGTGCAGTGGCGATCTCGACGTTGGAGATACGACTGCGAGGGGTCGATGACCTGCTCGGCCAAGCCCTCTCGCTCGAAAGCAATAGCTGGCTCGCGTCGGACGATCGACTCGCGCTCGACGCGCTCATCGGTGCGCTGGAGCAGCAGGCCGTCGACGACACCTCGGCCGCGTTGGGCGAGCTTCGGTCTCGGCGCGAAGGCTACTCGCAGTTTTTGCGGAGGTCGCTGACCGCATTGCGCACCGACGGTTACGACCCGGCGGTTCTTGGCACGGTGGATGCCCCGGCGAATCTCGAAGAACCGCAAGAGATTCCGCCATCAGGGACGAGTGCCGACGCGGTCAACCGGTGGTGGAAAACGCTGAACGGTGAACAGCAGGGCCGATTGATCGCCGAGCATCCTCCGGAGCTGGGAAACCTCAACGGTGTCCCCGTCGCCGTGCGAAGTCGCGTGAATGAGGCGGTGATGAACGACGACCTCCGCCGTGTGGAAGAGCTTGCGAGGTTGCGCGGTGTGGACGTCAACGATGTGTTGTCCGACCCCGTCGAGTACGGGCTGACCGGTGCCGCAATCAGGCGCTACGTCAACGCCTTTCGCACCCAAAGCGGCCTCAAGGCACCGGATGGCGTCGCGGACGTCTTTCTGTTGAAGTACCAGCCCGAGGCTTTCGGCGGTGAGGGGGCCGCGGCCATCGCGGTTGGCAATCCCGACACCGCGGTTAACACCGCGGTCTTGGTGAAAGGGGCGGCCACGTCAGTGCGTGAGGGGACGCTCGCCGAGGCCGAAGGTGTGCGCCTGTATCGGGAATCCGCCCGCGCCAATTCGGGCAACCCGACCGCGGTGGTGACGTGGATTGGCTACGACGCGCCGAACAACTGGTTCGATCCCGGTCTTTGGGAAGTGGAGATGGCCCGGCATGGTGCGCAAGTGCTGGCCGCTGACGTCAACGCCCTGGCGGTCACCCACGAAGGTGCACCGACGCATATGACGGTGGTCGGCCACTCCTATGGATCAACCCTCGTCGCGGACGCGGCGGCGGCCTTTGGGATGCACGCAAACGACGTGGTGTTGATCGGGTCCCCAGGCACCGACCTCGCGCATGCGGCGGCCGACTTCCATTTGCCACAGGGCGGGCACCTCTACGTCGGCGCGGCGTCGGGCGATGCGATCACCTGGTTGCCGGCCCACGTGACCGGCCCCGGACTCATCGGTGTGAGCTTCGGCGGACTCGGCAGCGATCCTGCCGTCGACGGCTACGGCTCCACCCGATTCAAGGCCGAGGTGGCGGGCAACCGGATCGACCCGGTCGCTGACCATCTCCACTACTTCGATGACGGGTCGGAGTCGTTGTTCAGCATGTCCGACGTGGTCTCCGGTCACGGCGATGCGTTGCAACGCGACGGCATGACGGCCCGCCATCGCGGTGAATACGGCCTGGGCCGTTTGGTCGACCCCGAACTCTTGCGTCCCGCGACGGGTGCGCACCGCCATCGCGGACCGGCGGGGTAATCGGAAGCGTGGCGTCGCGCGAGCTGAATGAGCCGGCGTACTCCGGTATCCGACCAGGCTGCCGACGACGCCGGATTGAAGTGACATTGGAGCGCATCCGACTAGCCTTGAGGAGGTGATGAATCCTCAGCCACCCCCGATGGCGGAGTGGACACCACCCCCGGCGCCCGGCAGGCCACGTCCTAATGGCGGCATTGCTGTAGGTCTGGTCCTGGTGGGCCTCATCGCAGTGGCGGCGCTCGTTGTGGGCATCATTGCGCTAACCCGGCCGACGACCGCTAGCGCTGGAAAGGCTCCGACCGCCGCGGCTCCTTCGCCGACCTTTTCGCCTGATCAGGTCGCGAGCGCCAAAAAGGAGTTGTGCGCGGCGTATCAGCTTGCATCCCATTCGGTTGACTTTGATACCCACTTTTCGGATAGGGCTCTTGCACGTATTTCGTTAGTTAACGGTGCGGGGCTGCTAGATGCTGCGGCAGCAAATCCTGCGCTTAGCGCTAATGATCGCGATGCGGCACACGCACTGGCTTCGGCGTATCGCACGTCAAACGCCGTTAGTAGCGATACGGATGCGTCGTCACCGGTGTACCAGACGACGCTTGACGAGATAAGTCGAAACAATGCCGCCATGGCTGCAACTTGTCGATAGGTATGGTCAGCGTAGAGCGAGAATTCGACGATCGTCTGTGAAGAACCGGCATTTGTAAGGAGGGGGCGTGGGGCCCGACTTGCCCGCTGGGAAGTACACGCCGGCCCTGATCGGCGCATGGTGGCCGCAGCCATCAACGACTCTGCGAGCCGGCGCTGCAAATTGGAGAGCGCAGCAGCAACAGCAACAGCACTACGCGCAGGATCTGCATGGTCAGTGGACACAGCTGGCGGCCACCAACCAGGGCCACACACTGGACGATCTCGTATCGCGTTTTCAACAGGGCGAGAAGCACCACCTCGATTTATCCGAGAAGTACATGGCCAAAGCCGATGCATTTGAAAAAGGTGCGGATGCGATTGATAGTTTGCGCGACGGGCTTAGTGGCATTGCCGACGACTATAACCAGCGGATCGTTAATATTGAAAATTCGAAGGAGCCTGCACCGCTAAAAGTCGCTGAAATTGAGAAGCTAATCGCCGAAGCTAATGGATTCGCTGCTTATAAGTCCGCTGCTGCGGTCACGGCGATCACAGATGCGATGCAGAGGATACTTACCGCCGAGGGATTAACGATGTCTCCCCAGGATTTCCTGAAGAGCCAAGGGTTAAGCACGGATGGTCCACCCAGGGGTGTGATGGCGGATGGCGGCTCGGCAGGTGCGCACGGTGCGGGTACTGGACCGCACGGTTCGGGGAACCGCACCTGGTCTGGTGGTCACCCGGCGGGCGCGCAAGGTGCTGGCAGTGGACCGCACGGAGATGAGAGCTGCACGGGCGTGGGCGGACCCCCGGCGGGCATTCAGGGTGCGGGCGTCGGTCCGCGAGTCGGAGCTAGCGCCCCGGTCGCGGCATCTGGCGGTACTCATATCCCTGGCGCGCCTGCAGTTGCTCCGCCGCTATTGCCCAACAGCGGCGGGCTCTCTCCGGCCGCCAGCTTGGGCGGGCTCTCACCGAACCAGCTTGGGCAATCATTCGCCCAAGGAATGATGACGGGTCAGCCGGCGGCGGCAGGTGCCCATGACTTGTCGCAGGGTTTGATGAATGCAACGGGGGCGTCGGCGCCACCACCAACCCAGGCGCCGGTCGTGCCGCCGGTAGCTCCAACAATTGCGGCGGGCGGCATCGAATCGGCTGCGGTGGACCATGGTTCGGGCACATCGGCCGCCGCTGCCGCCAGCGCCCCGCAGTCCTCGACCGGCGGCGCGGTACCGGTCACCACACCGATGCCGATGTCGGCACCGGCGGCTCCTGTAATGGGAGCCCCGGCCGTCCCCGCTGGACCGTTGCCCGCCTACGGCTCCGATCTTCGTCCTCCTGTTGTGACCCCACCGGCGATGTCGGCGCCCACCACGCCGGTTTCCGGTGCACCCGTCGCGCCGTCGCCATCGACGTCGCCTTCAGCGGGCAGCCCGTTGATGTCGACGGTCCAGCGGGGCGCCGCCGCGCAGGCAGCGGGCAGTGCGTCGACACCGGCGGGCGCGTCGGCGTTGTCGGCGGCAACTGGCGCCCTAGCTGGCGACGTATCGAGCCGGGCCGCGGAACAGCAAAGGCTGCAGCGCCTCGTGGACTCGGTGGCTCGACAAGCCCCGGGTCTGTCTTGGGCCGCCGGCTTGCGAGACGACGGCACAACGCTCTTGGTCGGCAGCATCGGGTGTGGGTGGATCCCGCCGAACGTCAAAATCCCGGTCGGCGTGAATCGACTACTCGAGCCTGCGCTTCGCCGGTCCGACGCCGACGTGGTTGACCTACTCGGAACCGTTACGGCTGCGGCAGTGCACAAGGCCCACGGATTCATCGCCAAGCCGGGACCGGATGACCCGCCCATTTCCGGTGATCGAGTGGCGCGCACCGGCCCGGAGGTGGAAGAGCTTGGCCCAACGCTGGTTGAGGCCGTTCGACGCCGCGACGGATTGCCGCGAATCGCCCAGACCTTGGCACAAGCCGCGACACGGGAAACCGGTGTCACCGAGAACGAGGTTGACGCGTTGCAGCGTGAGCTGCAAGCCGCGTACAACAAGGCGCTGGAAGATCCTCACAACCTGTCGCGGGCAGCCGACTGGATGCTGCTCGCAGCGGTACAGGCTCTTATTGAAGGCCACGAGTGGCTCGCGCACTACCACGTAGCGTGGTATGAAGCGGTTTCGCCAAAGCTGGGGTGACTACCCTTCAAGGGGCCGCGGCTCTACCATGCGACTAATTAGTGCGCGGCACGCATGGCCGCGGTTAAGGGGTTTGGGGTGCGACCATGAGCGGGGGCTTCAAGGTAAGTCCGGCGGACTTCGCCGGGGTAGCCGCGGCGCCACAGTCACCACCGCCAATAATGCCGAATGGTCTTCCTCCGGCAGCCGCTGCACCGGCTGATGGCGCCCAAGCCGGACTCGCGGCCGCCGGCAACCTCGGCGTAAGTGCGGACCAAGCGTCTAGCGTGCAAGGCGATCTGGATCGTCGCGCGCACGCACTCGACGCCGCGAAGAAGTTTCCGGAGAACGAAGCCCAATCGTCCCAGCAGTTCCAGCAACTGACGCAAATGATTCCGCAGATGGCCTCCGGGATCGCGGGTTCGCTCACCGGCGCGCTCGGCGGCGTCATGGGGCCGCTTACGCAGCTTCCGCAACAGGCGATGCAGGCCGCCCAAAGTGCGATTCAGCCGCTGATGGGAGCAGCAAAGGGCGGCGAGGCTGCGGCGGCGCTGACTGATCTGTCCGCGGAAGATCCCGGTTTCGGCGGCGCTGGCGGCGGTGACGCCGGGCTCGGCGGCGGCGGTGGGGGAATCGGCGCAGGCGGTGGCACCACCCCGACCGGATTCATGGGCCCGCCACCGGTGCCGTCGTCGTCGCCGCCGACGACGCCCGCGGCAGCGTCGGCGAAACCGGTGACGGTGACGCAGACCGGTGGCATGACGCCGCAGGCCGGTCCGATGGGCATGACCGGCATGCCGATGATGCCCGGCGCTATGGGAGCGGGCGGGGACGGAACCAAGGACAAGCCCGCAGAAAAGCGCGTGACCGTCCCGGGGATTCCCAACGGGCAGCCGGTCAAGGGTCGCTTGACGGTCCCGCCGAGTGTTCCCGTCACAAAGTCCACCGAGGGCAAGCCACCCGTCGTCGCCAAGCCGAACCGGCGGATCGTGATTGTGCCGACCGACGAAGAGCCGCAGGAATAGCGCTCGGCCCGCACCGAATATTGAAAACCGTAATTCTCGCCGCTGAATTGCATATTAAAACCAAATGCCTCGACGCGATGACTCCTAATAACACCCAAAAGATGAGTGGTCGCGTCTCGCTAGCGGCAGTAATGTCGTGATCGTGCGGCCATTACCATTCGCCGTGGCAGCGACACACGGGACGCGGACGCGTGTGCATCGAGGCGGGGAATCCAAGGCCAACTTGCGGGCCTCAAGTTATTGGAGTTGTGGCTGAGGTGTCCGATACGGATGCGGTGCGCCCGGACGCGGCGGCGGATAAAGCATTGGTAGACCAGGTCTTGGCGGACCTGAAGACGAATTTCGAGAAGTGGGAAGCGGTTCTGGCCGCCCAGGAGTCGGTGACGTTTACAGCCGACGTTGGTGACGTCTATGCGGTATGCAATTCAGACGGGCGGCTGACCGGGCTGTCGTTGGCCCCTCACGTGGTGACGTCATACTCGTGTCGGGAGTTGATGGACCGACTGAATATGGTCTTTGAGGCATTGCGCGAAGAGGCGCAGGCCGATTTCGATCGGAATTACGGTGGGGGAATCGTTGAATGATCCAGCGATGACGCGCGCGGTGGCCGCCTTGTCCCGGGGCCACAGCCTCTTCGCCGGCAACGGTACCGGTCGCGGCGTCGGTGATACGCCCGCCCGGGTGCACGCCCACGCCACTGGGACGACGGCCCGATCGGCCACCTTGGCGGCAAGGCTGCGCCAGCTGGCCGAGACGGACCGGTCGCTGGACGCGATCCTGGCGACGGCGCGTGCCGACCGCTTCCAAGCGAAGACCGCGACGGGACTCAACCTGCACGCGGCGATCGCCGACGCCGTTCCGGCGGGCGACACGCCGCTTGGCCGGCGCGAGGCGATGGCGCGAATGTCCGCTCGGTTGCGCACGCAGCACCGGCACATCGTGCGGGCGCGGGCGCGGGCGCGGACGTTGGCACGGCGACTGCGGCGCCTGCGATACAGCCGCGGCCACGCCGGCGCTGGCGGCGGCCGCGCCGCGGTGCGGACGGCCATCCGTAACGCCCTGGACATCAAGGGCATTCATGACCCGGTGGCCCGTGCCCGCTGGGAGCGGGGCATGGATCTGGTGGCTCGCCGCGAGTCGAACTACGACGCCTACGCCGAAAACGACTGGGACTCCAACGCCGCGAGAGGCACGCCGAGCAAGGGTGCGTGGCAGTTCATCGCCCCGACCTTCGCCGCCTATCACCAGCCCGGCACGTCGGCGAACATCCACGACCTGGTAGCGCAGGCCTGTGCCTTCATCAACTACGCACAACGTCGTTACGGCGTCGCCATAGATGGGTCGGATTTGGCCGAGCGGATCCAGCAGGCCGATCCCCGCCGCGGACCGAGGGGCTACTGAGCGATGCCGCTGAGTTTGTCCAACCGCGACCAGAATTCGGGTCACCTGTTCTACAACCGGCGGCTGCGCGCGGCGACCACCCGCTTCTCAGTGCGGATGAAGCACGATGACCGCAAGCAGACTGCGGCCCTTGTGTTGTCGGTCGTGCTGGTGGCCATCGCCTCGGGCTGGATGGTCCTGCTCAACGTGATCAAACCCAGTGGGGTGGTGGGGGATTCGGCGATTATCGGCGACCGCGAATCCGGGGCGATATACGCGCGCATCGAAGGCCGGCTGTATCCGGCGCTCAATTTAACTTCAGCGCGGCTGGCGACGGGCACCGCCGGGCAGCCGACATGGGTGAAGCCGGCCGAGATCGCCAAGTATCCAACCGGGCCGCTGGTCGGCATACCGGGCGCGCCGGCGGCCATGCACGTGAACCGGGGCGCAGTGTCGGCGTGGGCGGTGTGCGATACGGCCGGCCGGCCGCGCACCGCGGACAAGCCGGTCGTGACCTCCATCGCGGGACAGCTCATCGGCGGTCGCGCCGCCCCGATGGCCAAAGACGCGGGGCTGCTTGCGACGTTTCAGGGCGCCACATATGTGATCTGGGGCGGCAAGCGCTCGCAGATCGACCCCGCCGACAGGGCAGTCACATTAAGCCTGGGGCTGGATCCGGGAGCCACTGTGCCGGTGGAGATCTCGCGTGCGCTCTTCGACGGGATGCCGGCGACGGAGCCGCTTCGCGTGCCCAAGATCTCCGAGGCCGGAACTCCGTCGAAATGGCTGCCCGGTTCGCAGGTGGGGGCGGTCCTACAGGCCCAAACCGCCGGAGGCGGCAGCCAGTTCTACGTGTTGCTCCCCGACGGGGTGCAAAAGATCGGCGGCTTCGTGGCCGATCTGCTGCGCAGCGCGAACTCCTACGGGTCGGCGTCGCCGCGGATGGTGACCCCGGACGTGCTGGTCAACATTCCCGAAGTGAATTCACTGACGGTGGATTACTACCCTGCGGGGCACCTGAATTTCATTGACTCCGCGGCGAATCCGACCACCTGCGTCGGGTGGGAGAAGGCGTCGACCGATCCGCAGGCCCGGGTCGCCATCTACAACGGGCGCGGGCTTCCGGTGCCGTCGTCGATGGACGACCGGATCGTGCGCCTGGTCCGTGACGACCGCGACCCGACATCCGTCGTGGCCAATCAGGTGCTGGTGTTGCCGGGAGCGGCCAATTTCGTGACGTCGACGAGCGGCGTGATCACCAGCGACTCAAGGGAATCGCTGTTCTGGGTGGCCGACAACGGTGTGCGGTTCGGCATCGCCCCCGACGATTCGACCCTGCGCGCACTGGGCCTGGATCCCAGGATGGCAGTGCAGGCGCCGTGGCCGTTGCTGCGGACCTTTGCCGCGGGCCCCGCGTTGTCGCAACAGGCGGCGTTGGTGGCGCGCGACACGGTGCCGGCGACGGGTCAGGCGACCGTGGTGACGACATCGGCGAGGGCGGGAGGCTAGAAGGTGTCGAAGAGAGCGTTTCCCATCAACCGCGTCAAGATCCAGCCGCCGAAACCCGTTCGGGTGGCGCCGAATGCGCCGATAGCTCTGCCGGAACGCGAACCGCGCAACATCTGGGTGATGATCGGCGTGCCGGCGCTGATCGTCGCGCTGATCGGCACGATCGTCATGCTCTACGTCTCGGGGGTGCGTAGCTTGTCGACCGGGTTCTTTCCGTTGATGGGCATCGGCGCGTTCAGCATGCTGGCGTTTTCGGGCCGGTTCGGACGTGCGCGCAAAATCACCTGGGGGGAACTGGAAAAGGGCCGCCGCCGCTACCTGCGCGACCTCGACAGCAACCGCGATGAGATCCAAACCGCGGTATGCGCGCAGCGCCACTGGCAGCAATCGGTGCATTCGGACCCCCGCGGGTTGGGAGCCATCATCGGCGGTCCGCGGATGTGGGAGCGCGGTCGCGGCGACGTCGACTTCCTGGAGGTGCGACTGGGCACCGGTGTGCAGCACGCCCCAGATTCGGTGTTGTCGGTGACGTGGCCCGACATTGCCTCCGACGAGGAACTCGAGCCGGTCACCGGGCAGGCTCTTCGCGATTTCATCTTGGAACAACGCAAGATCCGCGACATCGCCAAGGTGGTGAACCTGCGATCGGCCCCGGGCTTCAGCTTCGTCGGTGAGGATTTGAACCGCGTCCGGTCGCTGATGCGCTCGGTGCTGTGCTCGCTGGCGGTTTTCCACAACCCGCGCGACGTCAAGCTGATGGTGGTCACGCGCAACCCCGAGTTGTGGTCGTGGATGGTGTGGTTACCGCACAACCTGCACGACGAGTTGTTCGACGCCTGCGGGTGGCGCCGCCTGATCTTCGCGACACCCGAGGAGCTGGAGGCGGCACTGGGCGCCGAGCTGCACATGAAGGGCAGGCGCGGCCAATGGACGCCGCTGGCGGCGGCCAGTCCAACCACCCTCGGCTCCACCTTGGAGACGGGTCAACCCGATGCCGGGGCCGACCTCGGGCCGCATTGGGTGATCGTGGACGACAACACCGGCAGCCCGGAGGCATGGGAGAGCGTCGTCGGCCAAGTCGGCAAGGCCGGAATCACGGTGCTGCGCATTGCTTCTCGGCCCGGCATCGGGGTTGGGTTCGACCGCGATCAGCTCTACGAGATGGGTGAGCGGCACACTGCGGCCGTCGGCACCGCTGCCAAGGCCCGCCGCAACGGCGACGGCGGCGAGGACGACGACGACGGCCGCCCGGCGCCGCTCCTGCGCACCGGCGGCAAGTTCTTCGCTCACGCGGACCAGCTGTCGATCCCGCGGGCTTACCGGTATGCGCGTTCGATGGCCCGGTGGTCACCGACCAGCAGCGCCGAGATCGCCGATTCGACCAGCGGCGCTGCCGAGCTACTGCGAGCGCTGGGAATCAGCGACCCGCGCGAGTTGGATGTCGACCGGCTGTGGGCCGAGCGGCGTGGCCGCGGCGACGAGCGGTGGTGCGAGATCCCGGTTGGCGCCAAGCCAAATGGCGAGCTGCAGAACGTGATCATCCGCGCAAAGGACTTCGGCGGCTTCGGTTTTCACTCGGTGGTCATCGGCACCAGCGGCTCGGGCAAATCGGAATTCTTCCTGTCATTGGTGTACGGCATCGCGCTCACGCACTCACCCGAGACGTTCAATGTCATCTTCGTCGACATGAAGTTCGAATCGGCGGCTCAGGACATCCTGGGCATCCCCCATGTGGTCGCCGCGCTGTCGAACCTCGGCAAGGACGAACGGCACCTGGCCGAGCGGATGCGCCGGGTCATCGACGGTGAAATCAAGCAGCGGTACGAGCTCTTCACCTCGGTGGGCGCGCGAGACGCCAACGATTACGAGGAAATCCGGTTGGCTGGACGCGACCTGCCGCCGGTGCCGGTGTTGCTGGTCATCGTCGACGAATACCTCGAGCTGTTCGCCAACCACGATAAATGGATCAACCTGATCATCCACATCGGTCAGGAAGGCCGGGGAGCCAACGTCTTCTTCATGCTGGGCGGCCAGCGGCTGGACCTGTCGTCACTGCAAAAGGTCAAGTCCAACATCGCATTTCGCATCGCGCTGCGCGCGGAATCCGGCGATGACAGTCGCGAGGTGATCGGCACCGACGCCGCCTACCACCTGCCCTCGAAGGAAAACGGCTTCGCGCTGCTCAAGGTCGGTCCCCGCGACCTGGAGCCGTTCCGCTGCTTCTACCTGTCCGCGCCGTTCATCGTGCCGAAGAAGAGCCAGGTGGTCCGGACCGTCGACATGACTCTGACGCAGCCCCGGCTCTACAACTGGCAGTATCAGCCGTTGGATGAGGCAGACGCCGCGGCGCTGGAGGCCGCTTCGGCCGCCGACGAGGAACCCGACGAATTCCTTTTGCACGAGGACGGTTTCAAGAAGAAGAAGATCGTGGACGTGCTGCGGGAGTCGCTGCAGACGGTGCCGCACCGGGCGCCGCGCCGGCCGTGGCTGGAGCCACTGGAGCACCCCGAACCCGTCGACGCCCTGGTGTCCGGCTGGCGCGGCAAGCCTTGGCATGTCGACTACGGTCACAACCCCGGGCTGGTCTTCCCGGTAGGCATCATGGACATCCCCGAAGAGTCCAAGCAGGTGGTGTACTCCGTTGATGCGTTGCGCAGCAACATCATCGTGGTAGGGGCCAAGCAGCGCGGCAAGACGACCACGATGATGACGCTGATGTGCTCGGCGGCAATGATGTACACGCCGTCGCGGGTGACATTCTTCTGCGTCGGCGGGGCGACCATGGCCCAGATCGGGTCGCTGCCGCATATCGCCGACATCGTGTCGCCCAGGGACACTGAGGGCATCGAGCGCATCCTGAGCAGCATGGACGCGCTCATCGACGCCCGCGAGGACGCATTCCGGCGCGCCAACATCGACCTCGACGGGTTCCGCGAGCGACGGTTCGGTCCGGGCAGCGACGGGCTGGGCGGGACCGACCCGAATGACCCGTTCGGCGATGTCTTCGTGGTGGTCGACGACTACGACGACCTCTACACCAAAGACATGGTCTTGGGCGATCGGATCATCTCGTTGAGCAGCCGCGGTCCCGAATACGGGGTGCATGTGATGTGCAGCGCGGGAGGCTGGATTCACGGACAGCGGCAGAAGCTGCTGCAAAACGCCACTGCGCGAATCCAGTTGCGGCTGGCCGAGCCGGGAGAAAGTCAAATGGGCCACTCGGCGATCGAGTCGCGCGAAGCGGCCCGTCGGACGTTGAACCGCCCCGGCTTTGGCCTGACGGACTCGTTGCACGAATTGTTGGTCGGTCTTCCCATGGCGGTCGATCCGGCAACCCGCACGGTGGTGGACACTCCGGACGTCGGCGCGCGCATCGCCGAGGTCGCCGGAGTCACGAAGCACGCGGTCCTGCAGCGGCTGCCAGAACGCGTGGAGCTGAGCGCGATTCTGGCGGCTCATGCCGGCGCCGAGGATCTGTCGATCGCGTTCGCAATCGGCGAGCGCCACCAGTTGGGTCCCGTTCCCCTCCGGTTGTCGGAGAGCCCGGGCTTGATGATTCTGGGCAGGCAAGGCTGCGGCAAGAGCACCTCGCTGGTCGCCATCGGCGAGGCGGTGATGAGCCGGTTCAGCCCCGAAGAGGCCCAACTGACGCTGATCGATCCCAAAGCCGCCCCGCACGGTTTGCGGGATCTGCACGCCCCCGGTTACGTGCGCGCCTACGCCTATGACCAGGACGAGATCGACCGAGTCCTAACCGAATTGGCGCAAGAGGTGCTGCTCCCGCGGCTCCCTCCCAAGGGCCTGAGCCAGGAGGAGCTGCGTGCGCTCAAGCCGTGGGAGGGGACCCGGCATTTCGTGCTCATCGACGACGTCCAAGACCTTCGGCCGGCACAGACGCAGAGCTACCCCGCGACGCCGCCGGTGGGCGCGGCGCTGTGGATGCTGATGGAACGTGCCCGGCAGATCGGCCTGCACGTGTTCACAACGCGCAACAGCACCAACTGGGCGACGCTGCAGATGGACCCGTGGTCGAGGTATCAGACGTCGGCGAAGGTCGCGCAGCTGTATATGGACAACGATCCGCAGAACAAGATCAATCGGCTTGTCCGTGCCCAGATGTTGCCGCCGGGGCGCGGATTATTGGTCAGCGACGAAGCCGACGTCGAGGGGATTTTGGTCGGGTTGCCGTCAATTGCCTCCAGGCAATAGCGTTTGCTGGCGGCAATGCATTAATTGCAAATGCCGGCTGCCGGCGAAAACGGCGAAAACGGCGATTTCAGTTGCGCCGCACCATGACTGCACCCGAGTGACTGGCGGTACAGGAGTGGTAATCGCGCCGATTGGGCCGCAAGTGGCGGCAATTCGACGCGAGTTCAATTGCACGAACATGCTGGTGAGGCGCAATTTGTTTCGGGCGCGATAGGAAGATAAACGTTGTGAATACGCGATTGTCCGGCAGCTACTAGACTGCCGATCATTCGCAGATCATGCGACGGCGGGAACGCTCGGAGGGAAATTATGTCGTGGACCGTGCAGCCCGAGGCTGTCTTGGCATCAGCCGGGGCGGAATCGGCGATCAGCGCAGAAGTCGAATCAGCGGCGGCGGCTGCCGCGCCCGCGCTGCTGGGCACCTTGCCGATGGGCAATGACCCCGACTCGGCTCTGTTCGCCACGGCGCTGAACGCGTGCGGGGGCGCCTACTTGGGCGTGGTCCAGGAGCACTCGCTGCAGCGCGGATTGTTCGCCGGAACGCAGAGCATCTCGGCATGCGTCTACACCGCCACCGAGGCGGCGCGCGCCTTGACGCTCGGGCTGTAAGCGGCGCATATGCCTGATCCGGGGTGGGCGGCGCGTCCACCTGAAGTGAATGATCTCCTGCTCAAGCTGGGGACCGGGGTGGCCACGATGTTGGCCAACGGGTCGGCTTGGACCGCAGTGGGCGCCAGTCACCATGCCTCTGGTGTTGCGTCGGCGATCAACACCGCCGTGACGTCAGCAAGCTGGGTGGGAGCCGGGTCGGTGGGCTCGGCCGCGAGCGTCACGGCGCTGAACGCGTCGCTGCACGGATTGGCCGGCTGGGTCGATGTGAAGCCGGGAATCGTCTCGGCGGCCGTCTCGGCTTACGAGACCGCCAACGCCGCGATGCGCCCGGAGCCCGAGTGCACCGCGAACCGTGTCGAATGTGCTACCGACTACCACATCAACCCGCTCGTGTTCGGGGCGCTGACGCCGCGCATCGGCTCCCTGGAGTTCGAGTACTACGGGGTGATGTGGCCGAACAACTCCGCCACCGGCGCCAGCTATGGCGCCATCCTCGCGGGGTTGGCCGAAAGCCTGGCCATCCCACCGCCGTTGGCGACCATGGGCGCCTCGCCGGCCGCCCCGGCCGAGGCGGCCTCGGCGATCGGTCAGGCGGCCGCCGACACCGCCGCCGGCGATGGAATGCGTTCCGCCTTGCAGGGCGCCCAGTCCGGCACCACCGGCGCCGGTCAGGCGGCATCGAGTGGCCAGGACATGGGCAGCCAGGTCGGCACCTTCATGCAACCGCTGCAGTCGATGATGGGCGCAGTCCCGCAGGCGCTGCAGGCGCCGTCGCAGCTGATGCAGGCGCCGATGAGTGCGATGCAGCCGCTGCAGTCGATGATGGGCATGTTCGCCAACCCGGGCGCACTGGGCGCGGGTGCTGCGACACCCGCGTCCGCGGTCAGCGCGGTGTCCGCCGCGCCAAGCGCCGCCGCGGGCGCCGGTGGCGGAGGGGCATCACTCGGCGGCTCGGGCGTGCCCGCGACGACCTTCACCCGGCCGGTCAGCGCGTTTGAACCCGGCAGCGGCGGTCGACCGGTGGGGCTGCGCCCAAGCGGGGCGTTGGGCGCCGAATCGCTGCGGCCCCCGACGACGACAACGACGACCGGTGGCACGGGTGTCGGTGGCATGCCGGTGGGCCACGCGGCGGGCGGCCACGGCGGGTCGCAGAAGAAGTCCGAGCAGCCGTCCACTGTGCGCGTCGTCGACCAAGCGGTCTGAAAACGGCCTGCTCAGCGGGTGAATCGACACATCTGAATAGCGCCCATACACTTCGACCCATGCCCCCGGGGTCAATAAGGGGATTCAAAAGGGGACACGCCAAACCGGATAAGGAGTATCGCAGTGACAATCAAGGTGACACCGCAATTGCTGCGCAGCACCAGCCACGACATCCAAGCGAATATGGAGCAGGCGATCGCTATCGCCCAGGGCTACCTGGCTAATCAAGAAAACGTCATGAACCCGGCAACCTGGTCGGGCGCGGGTGTCGTCGCCTCCCACATGACCGCGGCCGAGGTCTCGAACGACCTGAACAAGGTGCTAATGGGTGGCACCCGACTGGCCGAAGGCCTTACTCAGGCCGCGGCATTGATGGAAGGCCACGAGGCGGACTCCCAGGCGGCGTTCCAATCCTTGTTCGGCGGCGCTGCCCACAACGCGTAGTAATTCCCGGCTTATTCAGATTTCGAAAGGAACCTCATCATGGACGACATGATTACGTATAACCCCGGCGCCGTCGCAGACTTCGCGACGGACGTTGGTTCTCGCGCCGGCCAACTCCACGCAATCCACGAAGACGTTGCGAACAAGACCAATGCGCTGCAGGAATTTTTCGCCGGCCACGGCGCGACGGGCTTTTTCGACGCCCAGTACCAAATGCTGTCCGGGCTGCAGGGGCTGATCGACACGGTGCGCCAGCACGGTCAGACGACCAACCACGTGCTCGACGCGGCGCTCAGCACCGACCAGCAGATCCACGGTCTGTTCTGAAATCCCTTGCCCAGCGGGACCGTTCGTGCCGCTGAGCGGCGACCGAGGCGGGGCACCGACAGTCCATGTGCCCTGCCTTCGGCGACCGGGTGAGGTGAATGTGGCTTGCTGACAACAACACTCGATGGCCTGTGGGTGTTGCAGGCGGTGACCGGCGTCGAGCAGCTGTGTCCCGAGCTGGGCCTCCGGCCGCTACTGCCTCGGCTGGAGACCCCGGAGATGGCGCTGCGCCACCCGGTCGTCGCCGAGCTCAAAGCGTGCGGAGCCCTCGACGAGGCTGGCAACGCCGACCCGATGATCCGGGAATGGATGACCGTGCTGTTGCGCCGCGACCTCGGTTTGCTGTTGTTGATCAACGTGCCGGGTCGCGAGCCGACGCGCGCGGCCATCTGCCGGTTCGCCAGTTGGTGGGTGGTGCTGGAACGCCATGGTGAGCTGGTGCGGCTGTATCCGGCCGGAACCGCCAGCGAGGCGGCCACGGCCACCGAGCTGGTGGTGGGCCAGGTCGAACGGCTTTGCGGGGTCGCCGAAGCGGCGCCGCTGCGGCCGGTGACCCTGGATACCGCGGAGCTGCTGGAGTCGGTGCACGACGCCGCCAGCCTGAAATCGTTTCTGCTCAAGCAGCATTTGGATGTCGACCAGCTGCACATCCTCACCATGGCCGCCGACCCCGAACGTTCGGCGCACGCGGCGATCGTCGCGGTGCAGGCCGGCGTCGGACCGGAACAAACGGCCCGCTTTGCGATCGCGGACTCATCGGTCGCGATCATGGACACCATGGCCGGCCGGGTGTGCGTGGAAGGCGTGCTGTCGGGCGGCCGCCGCTACCAGGTTCTGTCACCCGGGTCGCGGAGCGACATCGGTGCTGCCGTGCAGCGGCTCATCCAAAGCCTGCCCGCCGGCGAGGAGTGGTACTCCTACCGGCGTGTGGTCTGACAACGCCGCAAAAGACGCGTTACAACCAATCATCGGAATGGCAAACCCGGCGCGCTTGTAATGCACTTCGCGGGCTTGATCGCGGAAACGGGCTATCCCGAATCGTGTTAGAGTTGGCGGTCGTGACGACCTCTTGGAATGACCCCAATATGTACGACGAAGAGAGGCTTGGGCGGGGGGAACCGCCAGCGGCGCGCCACCGGGATTCGGTATCGGACACAATGCGTATTACCGATTTAGCCGCACCCCGAAAAATACCGCCAGGCTCCGGTTGGCGAAAATTCATTTACAACATTTCTTTCCGCAATATAAACCTCGGGGAATCACCGAGGGAGCGGCATTATCGCGAATTAAAGGAACGCATCCGGCGGCATATCCGGCGGCAGTTCGTCATCACGCTCGTCTCGGGCAAGGGCGGTGTCGGCGTGTCGACCTTGGCCGCGTGCATCGGTGGCGTCTTCCGCGAGTGCCGTCCGACGAACGTGATCGCGATCGATGCGGTTCCCGGTTTCGGAACGCTGGCGGACCGCATCGACGAGTCGCCGCCCGGCGACTACACCGCCATCATCAACGACACCGACGTCCAGGGCTACGCGGACATCCGCGAACACCTCGGGCAAAACGTGGTCGGGCTCGACGTGCTGGCCGGCAACCGGACGTCCGACCAGCCGCGGCCGCTGGTGCCGGCGATGTTCGCCGGGGTGCTGGCTCGGTTGCGGCGCACCCACAACGTAATGGTGGTCGACACCGCCCCGGACCTGGAACACCCGGTCATGAAGACCGTTCTGGACAACACCGACACCCTGGTGTTCGTATCCGGAATCACCGCGGACCGCTCCCGGCCGGTGTTGCGCGCCATCGACTTCCTCAGCGCGCAGGGCTATCACGAGCTGGTCTCGCACAGCACCGTGATCATCAACCACACCGACAGCGCCGTCGACAAGGACGCCTTGGCCTACTTGACTGAGCGGTTCACCAAGGTCGGCGCGACCGTGGAAGTGATGCCGTTCGATCCCCATCTGGCAAAGGGGGGCATCATCGACACGGTCCACGAGTTGAAGAAGAAGTCGCGGTTGCGGCTCTTCGAGATCACCGCGGCCCTGGCCGACAAGTATGTGCCCGATGCCGGCGCCGAGAGGGCCCAGCAGTGACCTCGCCCCACAAGGTCGCCTTCCCGGCGCGGTGTGCGGTCAACATCTCCTACGACAGGCACCTGTGCTCTCAGGTCTTCCCCGCGGGGACGCCGGTGGAGGGCTTCTTCGAGGGCATGGTCGAACTGCTCAGCGACGACCTGAAACGCAAGGGCTTCGACGGGGTCGCGTTGCCGCCGGGCAGCTACGAGCTACACAAGGTCAACGGCGTGCGCCTGGACATCAACAAGAGCCTCGACGAGCTCGGCGTCCAGGACGGCGACACGCTGGTGCTGGTGCCCCGGGTCGACGGGGAATCCTTTGAGCCGCAGTACGAGTCGTTGTCGACGGCGCTCGCGGCCATGGGCAAGTGGCTGGGCCGGGACGGCGGGGACCGGATGTTCGCACCCGTGACCGCGTTGACGGCCGCCCATACGGCGATCGCGATCGCTGCCATGGCGGCCGGCGTCGTAGTCGGATTGACCTTGCGGGAGCGCACCTTCACCGACGGCCTGGTCCCCGCGGCCGTCGCCGGCGTGGTCGGGGCGCTCCTCGCGGTCGCATCGATCGTCGTATTTCGGGGATGGCCGCAGCGGCGTGATATGTTCAGCGGATTCGCTTGGCTCACGGCGCTTTTGGTCGCCGTGGCGGGCGCGTGCGCCCCGCCCGGCAGGCTCGGTGCGCCGCACGCGCTGATCGGGCTCGTAGTGGTGATCCTGGGCGCCATCGCGATCAGCGCCGCGACGCGCAAGCGCTGGCAGACTGCGGCGGCGACCGCGGTGGTGACGGTGTGCGGGATCGCGGCCACCGTGGCCGCCGCCCGGATGTTTCGGCCGGTGTCGGCGCAGGTGCTGGCGATCTGCGTGCTGTTCGGGCTGCTGGTGCTGGTACGGATGGCACCGACGATCGCGCTGTGGGTGGCAAGGGTGCGGCCGCCGCACTTCGGATCCATCACGGGCCGAGACCTATTCGCTCGCCGCGAGGGCATGCCCGTGGACACGGTGTCGCCGGTCAGCGGGAAGGAAACCGAGGACGAGGACGACGAACTCACCGACATCACCGCCCGCGGCGCCGCGATCGCCGCCTCGGCGCGGTTGGTCAACGCGATTCAGGTCGGCCTGTGCGTCGGGGTGTCGGTCGTGCTGCCCGTCGCGGTGTGGGGGGTGCTGACGCCGGGTCGCCGCTGGGCGTGGTTGGCCCTCCTGGTCGCCGGTCTCGTGGTGGGCATCTTCATCACCCAGGGCCGCGGATTCGCCGCCAAGTACCAGGCCGTCGCGCTGGTGTGTGGCGCATGCGCGGCGGTGTGCGCCGGTGTCGTCAAGTACGCACTTGCCGGACCCAGGAGCCTCGAAGCCGCCCTGGTGTGGCCGGCCGCGCTGGTGGTGGCATTCGCCGCATTGGGTTTGGCCGCAGCGCTTTTGGTGCCCGCGACACGGTTCAGGCCGTTGATCCGGTTGACCGTGGAGTGGCTCGAGGTACTGGCCATGATCGTGTTGCTGCCGGCGGCCGCGGCGCTGGGAGGGCTGTTCACTTGGCTTCGGCACTGAAACCGGTGTGCACCCGGGCCGCCGCGATTTTCGCAGCCCTGACCCTGGTCGCCCTTACGGGCAATATTCCTGCGGCCCAGGCTATTTCACCACCCAAGGTGGATCCGGCCGCGGTTCCGCCGGACGGGCCGCCGCGACCGGACCAACCGATGCGGCGCGGCAACAGCTGCTCGGTGCCGATCACGGTGAAGACGCCCGACGTCTCGCAGCTGGCGCCCGGTTTCGACCTGCTCAACATCAGCCACGCGTGGCAATACAGTACGGGGAACGGGGTTCCCGTCGCGGTCATTGACACGGGGATAACGCCGAACCCGCGCCTGCCGGTTGTGCCCGGCGGGGACTACATCATGGGTGAGGACGGCCTGTCGGACTGCGACGCGCACGGCACCGTCGTCGGCGCGATCATCGGGGCCGCACCGCAGGGTCTGGTGCCGATGCCGCGGCCTATCCCGCCCACGCCGGCGTTCCCGCCGCCGGCCGCGCCGCCGCCGGCCGTCGGGGCGCCGCTGCCTCCGGTGGAGGTCCCGCCGCCCGCCCCGCCGCCACCACCCCCGCCGCCGGTGACGATCACCCTCGTTCCGCCACCGCCACCGCCGCCGCCCCCACCGCCTCCACCCCCCGAGGCCGGCGCGATGGCTCCCTCCAATGGACCGCCCGACCCGCAAACCGAGGACGAACCCGCGGTTCCGCCGCCCCCGCCGGGAGCACCCGACGGGGTGGTCGGGGTGGCCCCGCACGCGACCATCATCTCGATACGCCAGTCGTCACGAGCCTTCGAGCCGGTGAATCCCGCTCCGGCGGACCCGAATTCGGATGAGAAGGTCAAAGCCGGCACCCTGAATACTCTGGCCCGTGCCGTCGTCCACGCGGCGAACATGGGCGCCAAGGTGATCAACATCTCGGTGACCTCGTGTCTGCCCGCGGCGTCCTCGACCGACCAGCGGGCGCTTGGCGCCGCACTCTGGTACGCGGCGACCGTCAAGGACGCAGTGATCGTCGCCGCGGCCGGCAACGACGGGGAAGGCGGCTGCGACAACAACCCGATGTACGACCCGCTGGACCCGGCGGATCCGCGGGACTGGCACCAGGTAAAGGTGATCTCGTCGCCGTCGTGGTTCTCCGACTACGTCCTCTCGGTGGGCGGCGTCGACGCCGGCGGAGCGCCGATCGACAAGAGCATGTCGGGTCCGTGGGTCGGTGTGGCGGGGCCCGCGACGCACATCATGGGCCTATCGCCCCAGGGCGGCGGACCGGTCAACGCCTACCCACCGTCCCGGCCGGGCGAAAAGAACATGCCGTTCTGGGGCACCAGCTTCTCGGCGGCGTACGTCAGCGGCGTCGCGGCGCTGGTTCGCGCGAAATACCCTGAGCTGAGCGCACATCAGGTCATCAACCGGATCGTGCAGTCGGCCCATAACCCGCCCGCCGGCGTCGACAACAAGGTGGGCTACGGCCTGGTGGATCCAGTCGCCGCGTTGACGTTCAACATCCCTCCCGGCGACAAGATGCCCCCGGGCGCGCAAACCCGCGTGATCACGCCGGCCGCACCCCCGCCGCCCCCGGATCATCGGGCGCGCAACATCGCGATCGGCTTCCTCGGTGTCGTCATCGCCGGTGTGTTGGTCGCGGCGATCAGCGCGCGACTGCGGAGGGCGCGATGAGGTCGCGCTTGACGGGCTTCAACCCGGGCAGCAACCGGCGGGTCGTCGGGATACTGGTGGTGTTCCTTCTGGCGCTGGCCGGTTGGGCGGTCGGCGGTTACGTCGGCGCCGCGGTGGCCGCGGTGCTGGGCGTCGCGGTGGTGTTCGTGCCGTGGCGGGGGCAGCCGACGTGGTCATGGGCGGTCCTGTGGCGGCGGGGTCGGCGGCCGATCTCTTGGAGTGAGCCAATCACGGTGGCCAGCAACCGATCCGGAGGCGGAGTGCGCGTCGAAGACGGCGTGGCGGTGGTGGCCGTGCAGCTGCTCGGCAGGGCACACCGGGCCACTACGGTGACAGGCTCGGTGAGCGTCGAGACCGAGAACGTGATCGATGTCGTCGACCTGTTGCCGCTGCTGCAGCACCCGCTGGGCCTGCAGCTCGACTCGATCAGCGTGGTCTCGATCGGGTCGCGGTGCGGCAACGTGGGCGACTACCCGCGGGTCTATGACGCGGAGATCGGCACCCCGCCCTACGCGGGCCGCCGCGAAACATGGTTGATCCTGCGGTTGCCGGTGATCGACAACACCGATGCCTTGCGGTGGCGCACAACCCTTGGCGCTACGGCCATTTCGGCGGCTCAACGCATCGCCGGATTGCTGCGTTGCCAGGGTTTGCGCGCCAAGGTCGCCACCGCGACGGATCTCACCGAGCTCGATCGTCGGCTGGGCTGGGATGCGGTGTCCGGCACGACGCAAAAGTGGAAGGCCATCCGCGGTGAGGCAGGGTGGAGGACGACGTACGCCTACCCGGCCAATGCGATCAACTCCCACGTGCTCGCGCAGGCGTGGACGCTACGCGCCGATGAGGTCATCCAAAACGTGACGGTGTATCCGGATGGGGAGTGCACCGTCACGGTCACGGTGCGCACACCGACGCAGGCGCCGAGCCCGCCGAGCGTGGTCCTGCGCCGCCTCAACGGCGAGCAGGCCGCCGCGGCGGCCGCCAACATGTGCGGCCCGCGCCCGTTCCTGCGGGGACTGCGGCGAACTCCGTTGCCGCAGAGCCTGATCCTGGAAATCGGGCCGTCGGGGGTGTTGGTGGGCAAGTTGAGCAACGGCGACCGACTGATGATTCCCGTCACCGATGCCGGGGAGTTGTCACGGGTGTTCGTCGCCGCCGACGACGCGATCGCCAAGCGGATCGTGATCCGCACCGCCGGCGCCGGCGAGCGGGTGTGCGTGCATACCCGCGACCTGAAGCGTTGGGCCAGCGTGCGGATGCCGGTGGTCAGCGTCGTCAGCACCCCGCGGCCGGCGCCGCGCACCACCGTCAGCGTCGTCGAGCTCGCGCGTCCGGACGCCAGGGACGTCGCGATCTCGCCCGCGCCGCGGCCGGCCACCGTGATCACCGTCGCGCCGGCCGGCACCGCGCTACCGGACGGTCACGGGCATGCGTTCGAGGTAGCCATCCAGCAGGTGAGTGGTGCGACGGTGCGAGTGACCGCGGCCGGCGAGACATGGCTGGTGGACATGGACCTGTTCCGTGCGGAGAACCGCTATGTCAACCTCGAGTCGGTCGCGATGTCGTTCGCGACCTAGCCAGGACGGTGCAGACAATGGGGGACTTGCTCACGGCGCGTAGGCATTTCGACCGCGCCATGGCGATCAGGGACCGGCAGGGGCCCGCCGCGGCGCTGCCGGAGTTCATCGCCGCCACCGAAGCCGACCCGTCGATGGCGGACGCCTGGCTTGGCCGGATTGCCTGCGGCGACAACGATCTGGCCTCGCTGAAGCGGCTCAACCATCATCGCGAATGGCTGCACCGGGAGACCACCCGGATCGGCCGCACGCTCGCTGCCGAGATGCAGTTGGGCCCCTACATCGGCATCACGGTCACCGACGCGTCCCAGGTGGGGCTGGCGCTGTCCTCGGCGCTGACGATCGCCGGCGAATACGCGGAGGCGGACAAGCTTTTGGCCAACCGCGAGCTGCTCGACTCGCGGGTCAACTACCAGTGGCATCAGCTGGCGCGAGCTTTCCTGATGTATGCGACGCAGCGCTGGTCGGATGTGTTGCTGACGGCAGCGGAAGAGCTGCCGCCGCAGGCGATCATCATGTCGGCGGTGACGGCGTCGATCTGCGCGCTCGCCGCGCATGCCGCCGCACACCTCGGGCAGGGCCGGGTGGCGCTGGACTGGCTGGATCGCGTCGACGTGATCGGCCAGAACACGTCGTCGAGCCGGTTCGGCGCCGAGGTGTTGACCGCCTCGATCGGCCCGGCCGACATTCCGCTGCTCGTAGCGGATTTGGCGTACGTGCGCGGCATGGTGCACCGCCAGCTGCACGAGGAGGACCGCGCCCAGATCTGGCTGTCCAAGGCGACCATCAACGGGGTGCTGACCGATGCGGCGAAGGCCGCGCTGGCCGACCCGAATCTGCAGCTGGTCGTAACCGACGAGCAGGCCATCGCCAGCCGCACCGACAAGTGGGACGCCTCGACGGCGAAAAGCCGCGAGCAACTGGACGACGCCGACGCGGCCGAGCGGCGCGCCGAGCTCCTGGCCGAGGGCCGGCGGCTGTTGGCCAAACAGGTGGGCCTGGCTGCGGTCAAGCAGGCGGTGTCGGCGCTGGAGGACCAGCTCGAGGTGCGCATGATGCGCCTCGAGCACGGGCTACCGGTGGAGGGACAGACCAACCACATGCTGCTGGTTGGTCCACCGGGAACCGGCAAGACGACCACCGCCGAGGCGCTGGGCAAGATTTACGCCGGGATGGGCATCGTGCGCCACCCCGAAATCCGGGAGGTCCGCCGGTCCGACTTCTGCGGCCACTACATCGGGGAGTCCGGGCCCAAGACCAACGAGCTGATCGAAAAGTCGCTCGGCCGAATCATTTTCATGGACGAGTTCTACTCGCTGATCGAACGCCACCAGGACGGCACACCCGACATGATCGGCATGGAGGCCGTCAACCAACTGCTCGTCGCATTGGAAACCCATCGATTCGACTTCTGCTTCATCGGGGCCGGCTACGAGGATCAGGTAGACCAATTCCTCACGGTCAACCCGGGTTTGGCGGGCCGGTTCAACCGCAAGCTGCGATTCGAGTCGTACTCTCCGGCCGAGATCGTGGAGATCGGGCAACGCTACGCCAACCCGCGGGCCAGCCTGCTCGACGACGGCGCCCGGGAGGCGTTCTTGGCGGCGGCCACCACGATCCGCAACTACACCACTCCCGGCGGTCAGCACGGGATCGACGCCATGCAGAACGGCCGGTTCGCCCGCAACGTCATCGAGCGCGCCGAGGGGTTCCGCGATACCCGGGTCGTCGCCCAGAAGCGGTCGGGCCGGCCCGTGACCGTCGAGGACCTGCAGATCATCACCGCCGCCGACATCGAGGCGGCCGTGCGCAGCGTGTGTTCGGACAACCGCGACATGGCCGCCATCGTCTGGTAGCCGGCTGCCGACACCGGCCGCTACCCGACGAAGTCCGCGCTGTCCGGAAACCTGCCGGTGGCCTGGAAGATGACCCGCCTGGCGATTTCGACGGCGTGGTCGGCGAAGCGTTCGTAGAACCTGCCCAGCAGGGTCGCATCGACCGCGGCGGCCACGCCGTGTTGCCATTCGCGATCCATCAGCTCGGTGAACAGCTCGCGATGCAGGTCGTCCATCGCGTCGTCTTCGACGTTGATGAGGCGAGCCTTTTCGGGGTCACCGGTGCGCAACACCTCTTCGGCGGCACTGCCCAATCCGACTGCCACGCGGCCCATCTCAGCGAAATAGCCGTTGGCCTGTTCGGGCAGCACGTGTTCGGGATGACGGCGGCGAACGATCTTTGCGACGTGGGCGGCCAGGCCGCCCATTCGTTCGACGTCGGCGCAGAGCCTGATCGCGGTGACCACGGCTCGGAGGTCGCCGGCCACCGGCGCTTGCAGGGCAAGCAGCACGAACGCTGAGTCTTCGGCGGCGCCGCTCATCTTGGCGAGCTCGCCCTTCTCGGCGATGACCTTTTCGGCCAGCGCAAGGTCGGCCTGCAGTAGGGCCTGGGTGGCGTCCTGCATCGAAGCGCCGGCCATTGCGCACATATCGGCGAGCTGCTCATTGAGGGCGGCTAGCTGCTCGTGGTAGGCCGTGCGCATTGCCCTAGGTTACGTCCGGCCAGGTTACGCGGGTGTTCGGGGTTAGCTTCGCCAGGGACCGGACGGCAAGCTCGGACAGGGATGCGGCGAGACAGGTTGCGACGGGTCCCGATTGGACTCGGCGCGCAGGTCAGCCCGCGCCGCGATTGCGTCGTTCGCTCAGAAACTTTGACCAGGACGGCATCTCGGGATGCCGCTGGAGGAGGGCCCGTCGTTGGCGCTCGGTCATGCCGCCCCAGACACCGAATTCCACCCGGCTGTCCAACGCTTCCGCTAAGCACTCCTGCATGACCGGGCAGCGGCGGCAAACCGCCGCGGCCTCGCGCTGCGCGGCACCCCGGACGAAGAGTGTGTCGGGGTCGATGGTCCGGCAGAGGGCTCTGGACACCCAACTTGTCTCTTCCGCCGCCGCCGCCGCGCTGCGCAGCGCCCCTCGGGAAACCCCACCTTGCCGCCTTCGACCGGCTTCTTGTGATCCTGACATCGGCCTTCTCCCCGGCTCAACATCCCTCACCGCAACAGAACATGCTGCCCTGATTCCCGGGAGGTCACCGCTGAAAACCCGGCAATGCAGCGATTCGTCTGCTTGCAATGTAGCCGTTCCCTGCAGTTGGCGTGCGGTTACCGCGGGCGGATCAGCGAAGTCGTGTCGAAGGGCTGACGAGGGATGAATCGACCCACCGGACAAGGGATCAGGCGTGGAGCCGGGTGACCAGGACGTCTACGGACTGGGCGACGGCCTGCCGGGGTGGGCGATCGGGTCGATGGCCTCTCGCCGACACACAGCGCGAGAAAATCAACGGGATTTCTCGCGCTGTTTGACGTTCGGCTCGAACCGGAATACGGCGACGCGGCCCGCCAGTGCCTCGAATTCGTCGGCGGTTCCGTCGCGCACCATCCCCGAGCGCTTCGCGAACGCCACCCCGACGGGCACCTCGGTGGCGAACGCCCGCAGCACCGGACGCGCCTCGTCGGCGTCGAGTTCGATAATCCTGACCTCGCGCGAGCGTCGGCCCCGGCTCAGCGTGCCGCTGCCCGCGGCGCGGGCGTTGGCCGCCCAGTCGGCACCGGGGTAACCGGCCACCACATAGAGGCCGCCGCGAAATTCGAAGGGTGTCATCGGCGTGCGGCGCCGCTGACCCGACTTGCGACCGGGCACCGTCAGCACCATGGCGGGCCCGGTGGGGATCCCCAACCGCTGGACCGCCATCATCACCTTGTTCATGGGCTTGAGGTAGCGCGGCGGGCGTGGTTCGGACACGTCAGGCTCCTTTCGCTTGGGCGAACAGGTCACGGTGCTCCGAAACCCAATGCGCGATCGGCGTCGCCGGCCGGCCGAGGATCTTCTCCACGTCGTGGGTGACCAGCGCGGGCTTGTCGAGCGTCTCGGCCAGCATGGCGATGTAGGCGTCGGCGAAGTCGGCGCCGAACCCGATGGCGATGAACCGCTGCCGCACCACTTCCGTCGGCGCCTCCTGGTAGCGCAGCGACCGACCGAGGACGTCGCCGATCGCCGCGGCCAGCTCGGAGTTGGTGAACGCCTGCGGACCGGTCAGCGGGATCCGCTGGCCGACAAGGTCATCGGTGAGCAACGCGCGCGCCGCCACCGCCGAGATGTCGCTCTCGACGATCGGTGCCGTCGACGCCGCCGCGTAAAGTCCGGCCACCACATCCCCGGCGCGGATCTGCGCCCCCCACATGCCGGCGAAATTGGTCACGAAGACCGACGGCCGCAGGCTCACCCACTCCAGACCGGATTCGACGGCGAGCTGTTCGACCTCTTTGTTGCGGTCACCGCGAAAACGCGACGGCTGCCGCGAGAAGTCGTCGTCGGCGTTGATCGCCGACAGCGCAACCAGCTTGGTGACTCCCGCGCGCCCACATTCCGCGACCACCCGGGACAGGTCCGGGCCCAGCGCGCGGGAATTGAGGAAGACGGCCGAGGCGCCCGGGAGCGCGTCGGAAGCCGAGCGGACCGCCTCGACGCCGGCCGGAAGCCCGGCGGCATCGGGTGCGCGGGTTACGGCGCGGACGTGGGCGCCCGCGGCTAGGAGTTCGGCAACGAGCGGGCGCCCGACGTTGCCCGTCGCTCCGGTTACGACGATCGTCATGGGGAGGGTCCTTCCGTGAGGTTTCAGTGCTGCACCAAGGACGGCCCCGGGGGTGGGAAAGTTACAGTCGAAACACGTAACTTTTTGCGGAACCAAATCGTCGAAGGTTCATGAGCCAGTCGCAGTCGTCCAGCGACCAGGTCGCCGAGGCCTGGCGCAGTAATCGCCCGTATCTGGTGAATCTCGCGTATCAGATGCTCGGCGACGTCGGCGACGCGGAAGACGTTGCGCAGGAAGCCTTCTTGCGCCTCTCGCGTGCCGATTTGAACGAGATCGACGACGTCCGCGGCTGGCTGACCGTGGTGGCGAGCCGGATCTGCCTCGACCAGCTGCGTTCGGCGCGCGCCCGCTACGAGCGGCCGGGCGAGGTCGAGCCGCAGCCGGCGTCGCCGCGCCTGGACCCGGCCGACCGGGTCACCCTCGACGACGAGGTTCGTACCGCCTTGCTGGAGGTCTTACGCCGGCTCAGCCCCGGTGAGCGGGTCGCGTTCGTGCTGCACGACGTGTTCGGCGTCCCGTTCGACACCATCGCCGAGACGGTGGGCCGTCCCGTCGGCACCTGCCGTCAGCTGGCGCGGCGCGCACGCAGCAAATTCACTGTGGCGCAACCGAAATTAAACGAGGTGGCCCCAGCCGAGCACCAGCTCGTCACGGAGAAGTTCATCACCGCGTGCGCCAACGGCGACATCGCCGCATTGACCGCGGTGCTGGACCCGACGGTCTGGGGGGTGGGCACGGTCCTGGCCGAGCCGGCGCCGCCCCCGCAGATCAACCACGGGCCGGACGCGGTGGCCACCAACCTGCTGCGCTATCTCGGCCCGGAAGTGACCCTGGTCGTCGGGCCCGCGGGAGGACCCGCGGTGTTGGCCTTCGTCGACCGCCGGCTCTTCGCGTCGATCGTGCTGACGATTCGCGGTCGCCTGGTGACGAAGATCGAGGCCATCGCCGATCCGTGGGCGCGCCTGGGTGCCGGTCAGCGGCCTTAGTGCGCCGCACGGGGTGGCCGGGCGGCGAAATACCCCGCGACCGTCGCCGTGACCTCGAGAAACCTGCGCCGGGCCGCCGGGGACATCTCGCGGTCCACATCGATGACGCCGCCCGGCCGTAGGTGGGGATCGAAGGGCACCTCGACCACCGGCTGCCCGTGTTCGACGAATTCGCGCGCCAGCAGCTCCCGGGTGCGTTTGTCCGCGTGGCCGTCGGAGTCGTTGAGCACCACGATGGTGCGGCGCAGCAGGCCCGTCAGGCCCCTCTCCGACAGCCATTCCATGGTCCGCGCGGCCGCGGATGCCCCGTCCGCCCACGGCGAGGACACCACGATCAGCGCATCCAGGTCGCGCAGCACCTCCTGGGTCACCGGCGCGTCCATGGTCGAGCCGCAGTCGATGACCGAGACCGTGAAGTGGTGGTCCAACCGCAGCGCGGCCTCCCGGTAGATCGCGGAGTCGAGCACCCGGCGCGGCCCGGACGCCGGCTCGCCGCCGAGCACGTGCAGGCCGGCGGAGTTACGGCCAAGGCGCCCAACCACATCCGCGAACGACCGCAGGTTCTTGTCGGCGGTCAGTTCCCAAAAGGAGCCGGCCGATCGCGGATCGATTCGGCTGCTCAACCGGCCGAACGCGGTGTCGGCGTCGATCGCCACCACATGGTCTTGGCGGCGCAGCTCGGCGAAAAGCGATCCGACGCTGGCGGCCACCGATGTCTTGCCCACCCCGCCCTTGCCCAGCACGCCGACCTTGTAGTTGCCGTGCAGGGGGGTTCGGATGGCCGCCTCGTACTGAGCCTCCTGGCGCTGCGCGGGCGACGGGCCCAGCCTGACCAGGCCGAAGGTGGCCAGCCGCAGGACGCGTCGCCAGCCACGCTCGGGTAGTTCCGCCGCGGCGGTCGGTGCGGGCTGCTGTGGCGGCGGGACCGGGGGAGGGGCCGGGCGGGGCGGCGGATGGGGCGGACCCGCGGGGCGCTGCGGCGCCGCGGGTGGGCGCGGCGCCGCGGGTGGCGGAGGCGGCGCGGGCCGGGGCGGCTGTGGTCGCGGCGCCGGCGGACCGGCTGTTGCCGGGCTCGAGCCGGGTGGGGGCGGGGGAGCGGGTGGGCGTGCGGCGGGCGCACCGGGCTGGTCGGGCTGCAGACGGTCCCGCAGGAATTCGTCGCGCTCGTTCATGGGCTCCTCGAGTGCCGGACCGGTACCCGTCCAGTATCGGCCACCGGCCGCCGGCGGACCTTCACCCGGTGTGCGCAAACTTTCGCGCGATCGGCCACCGCCCGGCTGCGATTCGGTCCGCCGACCGCTGAGCACGCGGGTGAGTAGGACCGGCGCGGACCCCGCGGCACGTGGGCGCCATCACAGCAAACTTGGCCGAATTGGTGATCACCCCCGCCGGTCGGCTAGAATCGACGCCGGGGTCGGGACAGTCGAAGCCCAAAACTCCCATGTCGGCGCCGTCGTCGACCGCCCGCCGCGACGAATTTACGCCGCCGCCGGTTGCCGGTTAGACTTAACGAAGTTGGCATGTCAGGCGGGTATTGTCATATCGTTTTACGACTTGTCGAAACCAGCTTCAGGCCACCGTTCAGCGCTGCACGGACGAATCTCCAACAACGGATCATCCCGCCTGGGGCACAGCCTATCGGCAAGACCGAAGGGGCCAACGGGTCCGAGACCCGCAACCCTCTCGGGTTGCGGCCCCACCGGAGCCGCTCGTAACGGCAGCGAAGAACGTTTGGTGAAGGGTCAGGTGCATATGACGCCCAAGCGCGTCGGGTTATACAACCCCGCGTTCGAGCACGATGCGTGCGGGGTAGCCATGGTCGTCGATATGCACGGCCGCCGCAGCCGCGACATCGTCGACAAGGCGATTACCGCGCTGCTCAACCTCGAACACCGGGGTGCCCAGGGTGCCGAGCCGCGCAGCGGTGACGGCGCCGGCATCCTGATTCAGGTTCCGGATGCGTTCCTGCGCGAGGTCGTGGAGTTCGAGTTGCCCCCCGCGGGCAGCTACGCCACCGGCATCGCGTTCCTGCCGCAGTCCTCCAAGGACGCCGCGGCCGCGTGCGCGGCGGTGGAGAAGATCGCCGAATCCGAGGGCCTGCAGGTGCTGGGCTGGCGGAACGTCCCCACCGACGACTCGTCGCTGGGCGCGCTGTCGCGCGACGCGATGCCGACCTTCCGGCAGGTGTTCATGACGGGCGACTCCGGCATGGCGCTGGAGCGGCGGGCCTACGTGGTGCGCAAGCGCGCCGAGCACGAACTGGGGACCAAGGGCCCGGGACAAGACGGCCCCGGTCGCGAAACCGTTTACTTCCCAAGCCTTTCCGGCCAGACATTCATCTACAAGGGCATGCTGACCACCCCGCAGCTCAAGGCGTTTTACCTTGACCTGCAAGACGATCGGCTGACGAGCGCGCTGGGCATCGTGCACTCCCGCTTCTCCACCAATACCTTCCCGTCCTGGCCGCTGGCACATCCCTTCCGTCGCATCGCGCACAACGGCGAGATCAACACCGTCACCGGCAACGAGAACTGGATGCGGGCCCGCGAGGCGCTGATCAAGACCGACCTCTTCGGGGACGACGTGGAGAAGTTGTTCCCGATCTGCACCCCGGGCGCGTCCGACACGGCGCGCTTCGACGAGGCACTCGAGCTGCTGCACCTGGGCGGCCGCACCCTGGCGCACGCGGTGCTGATGATGATTCCCGAAGCGTGGGAACGCAACGAGTCGATGGACCCCGCGCGGCGGGCGTTCTATCAGTACCACGCTTCGCTGATGGAGCCGTGGGACGGCCCCGCGTCGATAACGTTCACCGACGGCACCATCATCGGAGCCGTGCTGGACCGAAATGGCTTGCGCCCCTCCCGGATCTGGGTCACCGACGACGGCCTGGTGGTGATGGCCTCCGAGGCCGGCGTGCTCGACCTGGACCCGGCCAGGGTGGTCCGCCGGATGCGGCTGCAGCCCGGCCGGATGTTCCTGGTGGACACCGCGCAGGGCCGCATCGTCGCCGACGAGGAGATCAAGGCAGAACTGGCCGCCGAGCATCCCTACCAGGAGTGGCTGGACAAGGGCCTGGTTCCGCTCGACGACCTGCCGCAGGGCGAGTACGCCCGGATGCCGCACGAGCGACTCGTCAAGCGCCAGTTGACCTTTGGCTACACCTACGAGGAACTCAACCTGTTGGTGACGCCGATGGTGCGCTCCGGTGCCGAGCCGATCGGCTCGATGGGCACCGACACCCCGGTCGCCGTGCTGTCCCAGCGCCCGCGGATGCTCTACGACTACTTCCAGCAGCTGTTCGCGCAGGTGACCAACCCGCCGCTGGACGCTATCCGCGAGGAGGTGGTGACCAGCCTGCAGGGCACCACCGGCGGCGAGCGCGACCTGCTCAACCCCGACGAGTTCTCCTGTCACCAGATCGTGCTGCAGCAGCCGATCCTGCGTAACCACGAGCTGGCCAAGCTGGTCAACCTCAACCCGGACGACAAGGTCAACGGCCGCCCACACGGCATGCGGTCCAAGGTGATTCCCTGCCTGTACCCGGTCGCCGAGGGCGGCGCCGGGCTGACCGCCGCGCTCGAGGAGGTGCGCGCGCAGGCATCCGCCGCGATCGCCGACGGCGCGCGGGTCATCATCCTGTCCGACCGCGGCTCCGACGAACAGCTGGCGCCGATCCCGTCGTTGCTGGCGGTGGCGGCGGTGCACCACCACCTGGTGCGCGACCGGACGCGCACCCACGTCGGCCTGGTGGTCGAGACCGGTGACGCCCGCGAGGTGCACCACATGGCGGCGCTGGTCGGGTTCGGCGCGGCGGCGATCAACCCGTATCTGGTGTTCGAGTCGATCGAGGACATGCTCGACCGCGGGGTCATCGACGGGATCGACCGCGACAAGGCGCTGAACAACTACGTCAAGGCGGCTGGCAAGGGCGTGCTGAAAGTGATGTCCAAGATGGGCATTTCGACGCTGGCCTCCTACACCGGCGCGCAGCTGTTCCAGGCCGTCGGCATTTCCGAGGACGTGCTCGACGAGTACTTCACCGGGCTCTCCTGCCCGACCGGCGGGATCACCCTGGAGGACATCGCCGCCGACGTCGCCGCCCGCCACAAGCTGGCCTTCCTCGACCGGCCCGACGAGCGCGCCCACCGCGAGCTCGAGGTCGGCGGGGAATACCAGTGGCGCCGGGAGGGCGAGTACCACCTGTTCAACCCGGAGACCGTGTTCAAGCTGCAGCACGCCACCCGCACGGGGCAATACAAGATCTTCAAGGAATACACCCGCCTCGTCGACGACCAGAGCGAGCGGCTGGCGTCGCTGCGCGGGCTGCTGAAGTTCCGCGGCGACGTGCGGCCTCCCGTCCCGCTGGAAGAGGTCGAGCCCGCCAGCGAGATCGTCAAGCGCTTCTCCACGGGGGCAATGAGTTACGGCTCGATCTCCGCCGAGGCGCACGAGACGTTGGCGATTGCGATGAACCGCCTCGGCGGCCGGTCCAACAGCGGCGAGGGCGGCGAGGACGTCAAGCGATTCGACCGCGACCCGAACGGGGACTGGCGCCGCAGCGCGATCAAGCAGGTCGCCTCCGCCCGCTTCGGGGTGACCTCGCACTACCTGACCAACTGCAGCGACATCCAGATCAAGATGGCTCAGGGCGCGAAACCCGGTGAGGGCGGCCAGCTTCCGGGCCACAAGGTGTACCCGTGGGTGGCCGAGGTGCGGCACTCCACGCCCGGCGTCGGGTTGATCTCGCCGCCGCCGCACCACGACATCTACTCCATCGAGGACCTGGCGCAGCTGATCCACGACCTGAAGAACGCCAACCCGGCCGCGCGCGTGCACGTCAAGCTGGTCTCCGAAAACGGGGTGGGCACCGTCGCCGCCGGTGTTTCCAAGGCGCACGCCGACGTGGTGCTGATCTCGGGGCACGACGGCGGCACCGGCGCGACGCCGCTGACGTCGCAGAAGCACGCGGGCGCCCCGTGGGAGCTCGGACTGGCCGAAACGCAGCAGACCTTGCTGCTCAACGGGTTACGTGACCGGATCGTGGTCCAGGTGGACGGGCAGCTCAAGACCGGCCGCGACGTGATGATCGGGGCGCTGCTCGGCGCCGAGGAATTCGGCTTCGCCACCGCCCCGCTGGTGGTGGCCGGCTGCATCATGATGCGGGTGTGTCACCTCGACACCTGCCCGGTCGGCGTCGCCACCCAGAACCCGGTGCTGCGCGAGCGGTTCACCGGCAAGCCCGAGTTCGTCGAGAACTTCTTCATGTTCATCGCCGAAGAGGTGCGGGAGTACATGGCGCAGTTGGGCTTCCGCACCTTCAACGAGGCCGTCGGCCAGGTGGGGTCGCTGGACACGACGCTGGCGCGGGCGCACTGGAAGGCCCACAAGCTGGACCTGGCGCCGGTGCTGCACGAGCCGGAGTCGGCGTTCATGAACCAGGACCTGTACTGCAGCTCGCGGCAGGATCATGGCCTGGACAAGGCGCTCGACCAGCAGCTGATCGTGATGAGCCGCGAGGCGCTGGACTCCGGCAAGCCGGTCCGGTTCTCCACCACGATCAGCAACGTCAACCGCACGGTGGGCACCATGCTCGGCCACGAGCTGACGAAAGCGTATGGGGGCCAGGGCCTGCCGGACGGAACTATCGACATCACCTTCGACGGGTCGGCCGGCAACAGCTTCGGCGCCTTCGTGCCGAGGGGCATCACGCTGCGCGTGTACGGCGACGCCAACGACTACGTCGGCAAGGGGCTGTCGGGCGGCCGGATCGTGGTGCGGCCGTCGGACAACGCGCCGGCCGACTATGTCGCCGAGGACAACATCATCGGCGGCAACGTGATCCTGTTCGGCGCCACCAGCGGGGAGGCCTACCTGCGCGGCGTCGTCGGCGAACGGTTTGCGGTACGCAACTCCGGCGCCCACGCGGTGGTCGAGGGCGTCGGCGACCACGGCTGCGAATACATGACCGGAGGCAAGGTCGTGATCCTCGGCCGCACCGGCCGCAACTTCGCGGCGGGCATGTCCGGCGGCGTGGCCTACGTATACGACCCGGAGGGCGAATTGCCGAACAACCTCAACGCCGAAATGGTCGAGCTCGAGGCGCTCGACGAGGACGACCTGGAGTACCTGCGGGGCACCATCCAGGCGCACGTCGATGCCACGGATTCCGCTGTCGGCCAGCGCATCCTCGCCGACTGGCCCGGCCAGCACCGGCACTTCGCCAAGGTGATGCCGCGCGACTACAAGCGCGTGCTGCAGGCAATCGCCGAGGCGGAGCGCGACGGCATCGACGTCGACAAGGCGATCATGGCGGCCGCGCATGGCTGACCCCACCGGCTTCCTGAAATACACACATCGGGAACTGCCGAAGCGCCGGCCTGTCCCGCTGCGACTGCGCGACTGGAACGAGGTCTACGAAGACTTCGACGACGAGACCCTGCGCCATCAGGCAACCCGTTGCATGGATTGCGGTATTCCGTTCTGCCACAATGGATGTCCGTTGGGCAATCTGATCCCCGAATGGAACGACCTGGTGCGCCAGGGCCGTTGGCGCGACGCGATCGAACGGCTGCACGCCACCAACAACTTCCCGGACTTCACCGGCCGGCTGTGCCCGGCCCCGTGCGAGCCGGCGTGCGTGCTGGGCATCAACCAGGATCCGGTGACGATCAAGCAGATCGAGCTGGAAATCATCGACCACGCCTTCGACGAAGGCTTCGTGGTGCCGCTGCCCCCGGACAAGCTGACCGGAAAGACCGTCGCCGTGGTGGGTTCCGGCCCCGCGGGCCTGGCCGCCGCCCAGCAACTGACCCGCGCCGGCCACAGCGTGACCGTTTTCGAGCGCGACGACCGCATCGGCGGGCTGCTGCGCTACGGCATCCCGGAATTCAAGATGGAAAAGCGCGTCCTGGACCGGCGGCTGGACCAGATGCGGGCCGAGGGCACCGAGTTCCGTGCCGGCGTCAACGTCGGGGTCGACATCACCGTCGAACAGTTGCGCGGCGACTTCGACGCGGTGGTGCTGGCCGGCGGCGCCACCGCCTGGCGCGACCTGCCCATCCCCGGCCGGGAGCTGGACGGCATCCACCAGGCGATGGAGTTCCTGCCCTGGGGCAACCGCGTCCAGGAGGGCGACGACGTCCTGGGTCCCGACGGCGAACCGCCGATCACCGCCAAGGGCAAGAAGGTCGTCATCATCGGCGGCGGTGACACCGGGGCCGACTGCCTGGGCACCGTGCACCGGCAGGGCGCGATCGCGGTGCACCAATTCGAGATCATGCCGCGTCCGCCGGAGGCGCGCGCCGAGTCGACCCCGTGGCCGACCTATCCGCTGATGTACCGGGTGTCATCGGCGCACGAAGAGGGCGGCGAGCGGGTGTTCTCGGTCAACACCGAGGAGTTCGTGGGCAAGGACGGGCACGTGACCGGCCTCAAGGCTCACGAGGTCACCATGCAGGACGGCAAGTTCGTCAAAGTCGAGGGCACCGACTTCGAGCTCGAGGCCGACCTGGTGTTGCTGGCGATGGGATTCGTCGGCCCCGAGAAGGAGGGCCTGCTCACGGATCTCGGCGTGAAGCTCACCGAGCGCGGCAACGTCGCGCGCGGCGCCGACTTCGACACCTCCGTCCCCGGCGTCTTCGTTGCCGGCGACATGGGTCGCGGCCAGTCATTGATCGTTTGGGCGATTGCTGAGGGCAGGGCTGCGGCGGCGGGGGTCGACCGGTTCCTGATGGGTTCGACGGCGCTTCCGGCGCCGATCAAGCCCACCGCGGCCCCGCTGACGTAGTCACATCAGTCACACCAGAAACAGAAGAATTCAATTCGGCGTTTCTGCCCACGTTTGCCAGACGATTGTTGTCTAATGGTTCGTTGTGGGCCTCATCGGGTAGCAGTTACGGGGGGTGTCCCGCAGGAACGGACCGATCGCAGGAGTGGTCACTGTGCATGTCAACCCAATGCCCCGATCGAGGATGGGGCGAATCGCCTGGTCATGGTTGCGTCACCCGGTAAAGAGCCGCGAGTTCCCCGCAAAGCATGAACGTCTGATCACCGCCGAAGAGCTGATGCTGTTCGGGGTGTGAGCACCAGGCTCACGCGCCGGCGGCGCACAATTTAGTTTGCTCGGCATGAGGCCGGCAAAGCGACCTCACTTATCTCTCACTTATCCAGCAGTCCGGAATCGCGAATCGCCTCCGCCAACGGCTCCAGCACGGCGGGGTCGTGCGGCGGGGGAAGGTAGACGATGCCGAGGTCCAGCCCTTCGGCACCCAGCGCCGCCGCGTCCTCGATGACCTTTTTGTAGTTGAGGTCCGGCTCCAGGCGCAGGTGCGCCGACAGGGTGATCTCCTTCGGGTCGCGCCCGATGTCCGCACAACGGGCGACCAGCACGTCGCGCTTCTGCGCGAACACCTCGGGCGGACCGCCAACGAAGTTCCAGTGCTGGGCGTAGCGCGCGGTGATCGGCAGCGTGCGCTTCTCGCCGCTACCGCCGATGCAGATCGGCGGGTGCGGGCGCTGCACGCCCTTGGGCTCGTTGCGGGCGCCCTTGAGTTGGTAGTACTTGCCGGCGAAGTCGGTCGTCTCTTCGCTCAGCAGGCTGATCAGCACCTGGCAGGCTTCCTCGAACCGGTCGAAGCGCTCCCGGACGGAGCCCAGCTCGATGCCGTAGGCGCCCGACTCCTCCTCGTTCCAACCCGCGCCGATGCCGAGCTCGAGGCGCCCGTTGGAGATGACGTCGAGCGCGGCGGCCATGTTCGCCAGCACGGCGGGGTGGCGGTAGTGGATGCCGGTGACGAGGGTGCCCAGCCGCAGCCGCTTGGTCGCCTGCGCCAGCGCGGTCAGCGTCGTCCACCCCTCGAGGCAGGGCCCGCTGCTGTCGGAGAAAATCGGATAGAAGTGGTCGAACGTCCAGCCGGACTCGAAGACCTCGATATCGTCGGCGGCCTGCCAGACGGCGAGCATGTCGGCCCAGGTGGTGTTTTGGGGTGAGGTTTTGAACGCGAATCGCATGCAACCGACGTTAGTCGATCTTTATGAAGCGCAACTAAACTCCTCGGGACGATGACCGGCCCGCTCGGAATCGACACCAGGATCACGCTGCTGGCCGCCGGCCTGATCTTCCTGCTGGCGCTGGTTCTCGGCGTCTGGAAGTACCGCCAGATCATGACCGCCGACGATCATCGCGCCCATCCGTACGTCGACATCGCGCACCGGGCGGCGTTGCTCTATTCGTTCGCGACGCTGCTGCTCGCGGTGTTCGTCGAACTCAGCGCCTGGCCGGCGTGGGTCAACTTGACCGCGGCGGCGTCGCCGTCTTCTTTTTCGTCGCCGCCATCTTCGGCTACATCACCCACGGCGCGCGCCGCGACACCGTCAACCAATTCGAGAACCCCGGCCGCGGCCTGCAAGTGACGATGGTGCTGCTCATCGCCGGCGAGATCGGCGGCTTCGGCGTGCTGCTCGCGGGGTTCGTCGCCGGCCAATTCTCGTGAGCGGGCGGGGCACACTGGAGCCATGGACCCGGTAGCCGCGCTGCGGCAGATCGCCTATTACAAGGACCGGAGCCGCCACGACCCCCGGCGCGTGATGGCCTATCGCAACGCCGCCGACATCATCGAGGGCCTCGACGACGCCGCGCGCGAGCGGCACGGCCAGGCCAACAGCTGGCAGACGCTGCCGGGCATCGGGCCCAAGACCGCGAAGGTGATCGATCAGGCCTGGTCCGGCCGCGAACCGGACCTCCTCGTCGAATTGCGCTCGGCGGTCGAGGATCTCGGCGGCGGAGACCTCCGCGCCGCGCTGCGCGGGGACCTGCACCTGCATTCGAACTGGTCGGACGGGTCGGCGCCGATCGAGGAGATGATGGCCACCGCGTCGGCGCTGGGTCACGAATACTGCGCGCTGACCGACCACTCGCCGCGGCTGACCATCGCGAACGGCTTGTCGCCCGAGCGGTTGCGCAAGCAGCTCGACGTCATCGACGGGTTGCGCGAGCAGTTCGCGCCGATGCGCATCCTCACCGGGATCGAGGTCGACATCCTCGAGGACGGCAGCCTGGACCAGGAACCCGAACTGCTCGAGCGCCTCGACGTCGTCGTAGCGAGCGTCCATTCGAAGCTGTCGATGGATTCGGCCGCGATGACTCGCCGCATGGTGCGCGCGGTTTCCAATCCGCACGCCGACGTGCTGGGCCACTGCACCGGGCGGCTGGTCTCCGGCAACCGCGGCATCCGTCCCGAGTCGAAGTTCGACGCCGAGGCGGTGTTCACCGCCTGCCGCGAACACGGGACCGCGGTCGAGATCAACTCCCGCCCCGAGCGCCGCGACCCGCCGACCCGGCTGCTCAAGCTGGCGCTGGAGATCGGCTGCGTGTTCAGCATCGACACCGACGCGCACGCGCCCGGTCAGCTCGACTTCCTGGGTTACGGCGCCCAGCGCGCGCTGGACGTGGGCGTGCCCGCGGAACGCATCGTCAACACCTGGCCTGGCGAAAAGCTGCTGGAGTGGACGGGGTCAGTCGGGTAGCGGTCGCATGTCAGGGCTGACCGGTGCCCCCGTCATTGCCGAGGGCGCCCAAGCCGAGCCCGCCGGAGCCGCCAGCGCCGACGGCGCCCCCGTGACCTCCGTCGTTGGCACCAGGATGGCCGCCGGCGCCGCCTGCCCCGCCCCCGGCGCCGTCAGTGCCGACGACGCCAGGCGTGCTGCTCGTGTTGACAAGGCCGCCGCCGCCACCGCCGCCGCCCGTGGGGGTACCGCCGTTCCCGCCGAGAGCGCCGGCAGCCAGCGGAACGGAAGCGTTCGACGCGAAGCTTCCCGCGCCTCCCGCTCCGCCCTTGGCACCAGCGGTAGCGCCGCCCCCGCCTCCTCCGCCGCCGCCGCCCGCGGCCGCGGTCAGTTGGGCGGTGGCGCCTCCACCACCGCCGCCGCCGGCGCCGCCCGCCCCGCCGCCGGCCGCGCCGTCGCCGCCGGTGCCACCGTCGCCGCCGATCCCCAAAGCCTGCAGGGTTCCATTCGTTGTCGAGGCGGCGCCGCCGTCACCACCGGTCCCGCCGGTGCCGCCGGTGCCGCTGCCGCCTCCCGCGCCGCCGACGCCGACGTGGCCGCCCGCGCCGCCGGCGCCACCGCCACCGCCGCCGCCGGCGAAGATTTCGTTGCCGCTGACGGAGTCGGTCTGGCCGTTACCTCCGGTGCCGCCGGTGCCGCCCTGACCGCCGCCGCCCCCGGTGCCGTTGGCTCCGCCGCTCGAGTTGCCGCCGGCCCCGCCGGCGCCGCCCTGGCCGCCGATGCCGCCCTGCCCGCCGTAGGCGTGGGCGAGGGTGCCGTCGGCAAGGCCGCCGGTCCCGCCCTGACCGCCCTGACCGCCGGTACCACCATGTCCGCCGCTGCCGGCGTGGCCGAGGAACAGCCCGGGTGCGCCGCCGGCCCCACCGGCGCCGGCGTCGCCGCCGATCCCGCCGCCACCCCCGGTTCCGCCGTCGTTACCCGAGCCGTCGCCACCGGACCCGCCTTGGCCGCCCTGGCCGCCGTCACCGCCCAGGCCGCCCGTTCCGCCCCACCCGCCCAATAGGGAGTGGTTCGCCCCGCCGGCCCCGCCGGCGCCGCCGGTCCCGCCGTGCCCCCCGTGCCCGCCGGTGCCGCCAGCTGTGGGGTTGTTGAAGCCGACGCCGCCCCCGCCACCTAGGCCGCCGGCTCCACCGGCCCCGCCGGCCCCGCCGAACAGGGACAACAAGTGCCTGTTGGCCCCGCCGGCCCCGCCGGCGCCACCTTGCCCTCCGCCCCCGAGGATGCCGGGCCCGCCGTTTCCGCCGGCACCACCGGCCCCGCCGGGACCACCACCGAGGTACCCATTGACCCCGCCGGCTCCGCCGTTCCCGCCCGCGCCGCCGACCACGCCGCCGCCGCCGTTTCCACCGGCGCCGCCGTTACCGCCATGGCCCCACAGGCCCGCCGCGCCGCCCGCCCCGCCGGCCTGCCCGGCGCCGCCGGATCCACCGTTACCGCCGTCCCCGATCAGCCAGCCGCCGTTGCCGCCGGCCTGCCCGGTCCCCGGCGCCCCGTTGGCGCCATTGCCGATCAGCGGGCGCCCCGTCAGCAACTTGACCGGCCCGGGCGGCAATCCCGCGGTCAGGCTCCGCAGTTCGCCGGCCAACGCCGTCAACGGGTCGGCGTTGGCCGCCTCGACGGCCGAATATTGCCCAGCACCCGACGTCAACGACTGAACGAATTGGTCATGAAAAGCCGTCGCCTGCGCGCTGAGTGCCTGAAACTCCCGGGCGTAGCTGCCGAACAACGAGGAAATCGCAGCCGAAACCTCATCCTGTCCCGCCGCCAATAGTGATGTCGTCGAACCCGCCGCCGCCGCATTGGCGGACCTAATCGATAATCCAATGCCACTTAGATCCGACGACGCTGCGGTAACGACCTCGGGAGAGATCAGGACGAAAGACGGCATCTGCGGCTCCTCTGGGATGTGAACGGGGCGAACGAAACACAAGTAATCGAAAATCTACGCTTTCAGTTGGCGTCCGGAAGTGATTTCACCAATCGGAATGGCGTGTGGCGCCATTTTGTGGCGCCACGCTGGCCCGGGTAGTAAGCGACTGGTATAAGCGGCCGCATTCGTCATCGTGCGGCGGTCCGGAAGGGCGCCCGTTTCAAATGCCGGAGCTCGGCCGATGAACACGGATATCACACCGACTGCCCGTCGCCGCCGCCATTCCCGCCAATGATCAATGCCTCGGCACCGGAACCGGCCACGCCGGTGGCGCCGCCGTCACCGCCGAATTGGCCGACCCCACCGCCCGCGCCTCCGGTCCCGCCGAAGTCACCCTTCGCGCCGGCGACGCCAGGGACGGCGTTGGCCGGGTAGGCCCAGGCGCCGCCGCCACCGCCGCCGCCGGGGCCGGTGCCGCCGGCTCCGCCGCCACCTCCGAAAGCGAGCGGCGATGCGGTGGTGATCGCGTTACCGCCTGCGCCCCCCGCTCCGCCGGCGCCGCCGGCGTACGCGGCCCCACCGCCGCCTCCGCCGCCGCCGCCGATACCCATGTCCCCGGTCGACACCCCGAGCGCGCCACCGCCGGCACCGCCGCCACCTCCGGTGCCGCCCGCCCCGCCGTTGGGGGCACCGGCGCCACCCGCGCCGCCGTCCCCGCCGAGTCCGAGCGCGACGGGTTGACTGAGTTGCGTCGAGGCTGCGCCGCCGGTACCGCCGTCCCCGCCGGCGCCGCCGGTGCCACTACCGCCGCCGATGCCGCCGACACCGACCTGGCCGCCCTTGCCACCCGCGCCGCCGCCGCCCCCGCCGCCGCCGTAGGTGGAGTGGTTCGTGCCGGTTCCGGTCACGCCGTTCCCGCCGAAGCCGCCGTCGCCGCCGGCGCCACCGCCGCCGCCGTTGCCGTTGTGCCCGCTGCCGCTGGAATTGCCGCCGGCTCCGCCGGCGCCGCCGTGGCCACCTTGCCCGCCCTGGCCGGCCACACTGCCGAAGACGTTTCCGCTGACGTTGCCCCCGGTGCCGCCGGTACCGCCGCCTCCGCCGGTGCCGCCCGAGCCACCGCTGCCGGCCTGCCCGAAGAGTCCTCCCCCGGTGCCCCCGGACCCGCCGGCGCCGGCGGCCCCGCCGTCGCCGCCGACACCGCCGGTTCCGCCTGTCGCGGTGCCGCTTCCGCCGCCACCGCCATGTCCGCCGTGTCCGCCGTCGCCGCCGAGGCCGCCCGCGCCCGCGGCCCCGCCCAGCAACGCCTGATTGGCGCCTCCGGCTCCGCCATGGCCGCCGGCACCGCCGTGGCCACCCGGCCCGCCGGTACCGCCGGCCACGGCGTTGTCAATTCCGGCTGCGCCCTGGCCGCCGAGGCCGCCGGTGCCGCCGGCTCCGCCGGCGCCGAACAGTGAAAGCAGTTGCCGATTCGCGCCCCCGGCGCCCCCGTCTCCGCCGTGGCCGCCGGTCCCGCCGAAGAGGCTCGAGCCGCCCATCCCGCCGGCTCCGCCGGCACCGCCGGGACCACCGCCGATCCATCCGCTGGCGCCACCGGCGCCGCCGTTCCCGCCGGCGCCGCCGATCAGGGCCTTGCCGTTTCCGCCGGCCCCGCCGTCACCACCGTGGCCCCACAGTCCCGCCGAGCCGCCGGCCCCGCCGGCCTGCCCGGCCCCTCCGGACCCACCGTTGCCGCCGTTGCCGATCAGCCATCCGCCGTCGCCGCCGGCCTGCCCAGTGCCCGGCGCACCGTTGGCCCCGTTGCCGATCAGCGGCCGTCCCGTCAGCAGTTTGACCGGGCCGGGCGGCAACCCCAGGCTCTGGAACTCACCGACCAGGGCCGTCAGCGGGTCGGCGTTGGCCGCCTCGGCGGCCGCATACTGCCCGCCGCCCGAGGTCAGCGACTGCACGAATTGGTCGTGGAAAAGCGCCGCTTGTGCGCTGAGCGAATGAAACTCCTGGGCATAGCTGCCGAACACCTGAGAGATCGCGGCCGAGATCTCGTCCTGCGCCGCGGCCACCACCGACGTCGTCGAGGCCGCCGCCGTCGTATTGGCCGCCCTGAGCGCGGACCCGATCGCGTCCAAGTCCGCCGACGCGGCGGTGAGAATCTCCGGGTCTACCTGCACGAAAGAGGACATCTACGGCTCCTAATCCCTTGTGGGGCCGTAGATTAAAGTCGGCGATTTGCGAGATTCTTGCGGCTGCTCGGCTTGAACCCGCCTCGCGGACGACTTGGTTAGGGCTGCCCGGTGCCCCCGTCATTGCTGGAAAGAACCACGCCGTGCCCGCCGGAGCCGCCAACGCCAGCGGTGCCCCCGTCACCTCCGCTGTTATGGAATACACCGTTGTTGGCGCCGATGCCGCCCGTCCCCCCGGCGGCACCGTCTGTGCCGACGTTGCCGGGGAAGGAGCTCGCGTTGGCGACCGCGGCGCCGCCACCGCCGCCGCCGGTGCCGTTGCCGCCGCCGCTTCCCCCGAAACTAAGCGCAGCGGTCTGAGTGAGGTTTAACGCGGAGCCGCCGACGCCTCCATCTCCAGCGGTGCCGCTGGCGGTAGCCGCGCCGCCGCCGCCGCCCCCGCCGCCGCCCGCGGCGTTGGTCATTATCGCGGTACCGCCCGCACCTCCGCCGCCGCCGGCGCCGCCTGATCCGCCGCCGGTTGCGCCGGCACCGCCGCTGCCACCCTCACCGCCGACTCCCACAGCCTGGGGGAGACCTCCAGCCGTCGTTAAGGCGATGCCGCCGCGGCCGCCGGTCCCGCCGTCGCCGCCGGTGCCGCTGCCGCCCCCGAGCCCGCCGGCACCGACGTGGCCGCCCGTGCCGCCGGCACCACCGCCACCCCCGCCGCCGGCGAAGACCTCGTTGCCGCTGACCGGGTCGGTTTGGCCTTGACCGCCGCTGCCGCCGGCGCCGCCGTGGCCCCCGCCGCCGCCGGTGCCGTTGATTCCGCCGCTGGAGTTGCCGCCCGCGCCACCGGCGCCGCCATGCCCACCTTGGCCGCCTTGGCCGGCATAACCCTTGGCCAGGGCGCCGTCCGCGGCGCCACCGGTGCCGCCGGTGCCCCCGTCGCCCCCGGTGCCGCCTTGGCCACCGGCGCCGACCTGCCCGAGCAGGAACGCTCCATTGGTGCCGCCGGCCCCACCGGCACCGGCATCACCGCCATCGCCACCGATTCCCCCGCTGCCACCGAGAAGGGTGGGTAGGTTGTTGACGCCGTCCGCGCCGGTGCCGCCGGAGCCGCCCAGGCCGCCGTTGCCGCCCGGTCCGCCCGCCCCGGCATGCCCGCCGAGCAGCGCCAGGTTCGCGCCGCCGGCCCCACCGTGGCCGCCGGCTCCGCCATGCCCGCCAGACGCGCCTTGACCGACTACGGGACCAGGTGGGAGCACTCCGCCGTACCCCCCTGCCCCGCCCGCCCCGCCGGCCCCGCCGACGCCGCCGTTCAGCGAGAACAGCTGTCGATTGGCCCCGCCGGCGCCGCCGTCCCCGCCATGCCCGCCGCCGCCGAACGCGGCAGTGATGCCAGCGCCGCCGGCGCCGCCTGCCCCGCCTGGACCGCCGCCGAGCCAACCATTGGCTCCTCCCGCCCCGCCGTTCCCGCCTGCGGGGCTGGTGAGGGGCTTGCCGTTTCCGCCGGCCCCGCCGTCACCGCCGCGGCCCCACAGGCCCGCCGACCCGCCGGCCCCGCCCGCCTGCCCGAGCCCGCCGGATCCCCCGTTGCCGCCGTTGCCGATCAGCCATCCGCCGTCGCCGCCGGCCTGCCCAGTGCCCGGCGCACCGTTGGCGCCGTTGCCGATCAGCGGCCGTCCGGTCAGCAGCTTGACCGGCCCGGGTGGCAACCCGAGGCTCTGGATTTCACCGAGCAATGTCGTCAGCGGGTCCGCGTTGGCCGCCTCCGTGGCCGAATACTGCCCCACCCCCGACGTCAACGACTGCACAAACTGATCATGAAAAAGCGTCGCCTGGGCGCTGAGCGCTTGAAACTCCTGGGCGTAACCGCCGAACACCTGAGAAATCGCCGCCGAAACCTCATCCTCGGCCGCGGCCAATACCGATGTCGTCGAGCCTGCCGCCGCCGCGTGGGCGGATTTGATCGCCGATCCGATCTCGCTTAAATCCGACGAAGCGCTGGTGACGACTTCGGGAGATATCAGGACAAACGACATGCACGGCTCCTTTGACACAGGGAACTGCCACGAAGATCTACGGGTAGCCGAAAATCTACGCTTTCAGTTGGGAGTTTGGAAGCAGTTTCGCGTAGCAAACTGCGTCGAATTTGTTGTGGCACCGCGGTCGCATGGACGGTTCGCGAAATGGCCGACTTGCGGCAGTGCACGGCTCAAATGAACTGGGCCGGCGCGTGACGAATGCCGGATCGCGTCGGCTGATGGTTCGTTGCGTGAAGCCCTAAATAAAGCAGGCACCCGCGGAGCCCCCACCTTTTTGACTTTTGGGCCCCGCACTGCTGCGGTATTGACGACCGGCGACGCTCACGTTCAACGGCAAACTGGCAATCGACGCCGAGGCGCATATGTCGTGGCTACATAGGCAGAAATGACTCCGCGCCGTAGAAGCACAATTAGTCGGGGAGATGGGGCATTTCAAAGCCTGGGTCACGGCCGACCAATACGGCGAGAGTGAGAGCGGATTTGCCGTATCGGCGGCGCACCCGGTCGATCGCGTCGTCGATCTCGAGTCGGCCCGCGTCCTCGCCGAACGGCAGCGTCAGCTGCTGAGCGCCGCTGCGATCGATGCCCGACACCGCGAAGCCGACCAACGTCAGCCCGCGCTCCGCGATCAGGGGCGCCGCGGACGCGACGAGCTGGCGGGCGGCGGCCAGGATGGGCTGCGTCGACGAGGTGGCCCACGGCAAGGTGTGCGAGCGCGTCGCCCGGCCGAAGTCGTCGAAGCGCAGGCGCAGTACCACCGTGCGGCCGGTGCGGCCCGCCGTGCGCATCCGGGCGGTGATCCGGTCGATCAGGTTCACCACCACGGCGTCGACCTCGGCGGCCGACATGCGATTGCCCGCGCGGCCCAGCGCCCGCTGCGCGCCCACGGACCGCCGTCGCACCCCGGTGGTCACCCGGCGCCGGTCGATGTTGCGGGACAGCGCATACAGCTGGCGGCCCATCGCGGGCCCCAGCAGTGACGCCAGCGTCGACTCGCTGAGCTCGGCGACGTCGGCGACCGTCGCCAGGCCGTGCGCATGCAGCTTCTCGGCGGTCACCGCGCCGACGCCCCACAGCCGGCGCACCGGCAACGGGCGCAGGAACGCCAGCTCCTGATTGGGCGGCACCAGCAGCAGCCCGTCGGGCTTGGCCTCCTGGCTGGCCACTTTGGCGAGGAACTTCGTCCGCGCGATCCCGACGGTGATGGGCAGCCCGACGCGACTGCGCACGTCGGCCCGCAGCCGGTGCGCGATCTGGGTGGGGGTGCCGGAGACCCGGCGCAGCCCGCCGACATCCAGAAACGCTTCATCGACCGACAGCGCCTCCACGACCGGTGTGCAGTCACGGAACACCTCGAACACAGCGTCGCTGGCGCGGCTGTAGGCGTTCATCCGGGGCGGCACGACGACGGCGTGCGGGCACAGCCGCCGCGCCTGGGACCCGCCCATCGCCGTGCGGACGCCGTAGGCCTTGGCCTCGTAGCTCGCGGCCAGCACCACGCCGCCGCCGACGATCACCGGCCGGCCGCGCAACGTCGGGTCGTCGCGCTGTTCGACGGACGCGTAGAACGAATCCAGGTCCGCGTGCAGGATGGACGCATCGCACCGCACGAACATATGTTCGCACGGCGGTCCGACGGCTTAACCGGTCTGGCCGTAGATGCTGGTGACCCAGATGTGGGTGAGGGTGTCGACGACCCGGTCCTCGTCGACGGCCGGCTTCTCCGCCGCCAGCGCGGCCATCATGGTGCGTTCGTTCATCTGGTTCAGCGACGTAGCGAGGTCGGCGGCGGGAATGGTCTCCGGGGCGGCGCCGCGCGCCCGCTCCGCGGTGATCATCGCCGCGGTCTGGTCGATCCATTTCTGCATGAATCCCAGCCACACCGACCGGAGCTCGGAGCTGGTGGCCAGCGCCTCCGTCGCGGCGCGCGCCAGCGTCCGGTGCGTGCTGAACGCCGTGTAGAACGCCTTGATGCCGTTGCGCCACACGCGGCGGGGATCCTCGGGGAGGCGCTGCACGGCGCCGTCGAACTCGGAGTCGGCGCGCGCGATGACCGGCTCGAGCAGCGAGAGCAGCACGTCCTCCTTGGACTTGAAATAGAAATAGAAGGTCGGCCGCGAAAGGCCGGCGCCCTTGGCCAGGTCGTCGACCGAGATGCCGCTGAACCCCCGCTCCTCCAGCAGCCGCTCGGCGGTCGCCAGGATCGCCTGCTCACGGTCGTCACCCGAGGTGCGCAGGGCGCGGCGACCGCGGAGCGCGCGGGTTGTTCCGGCGGTAGTCACGGCCGCCACTTTACATGGAGTTGAAAGTTTCGACACACTGTTGACCACCTCAACACTGTGTTGATAGCGTGGCCACATGACTGAGCACCTCGACGTCGTCATTGTGGGAGCCGGCATCTCCGGCGTGAGCGCCGCCTGGCACCTGCAGGACCGCTGCCCGACCAAGAGCTACGCCATTTTGGAGAAGCGCGCGGCCATGGGGGGCACCTGGGATTTGTTCCGCTACCCGGGCATCCGTTCCGACTCGGACATGTACACGCTGGGTTTCCGCTTCCGTCCGTGGACCGAGCGCCAGGCCATCGCCGACGGCGGGCCGATCCTCGATTACGTCAAGGGCACCGCGGCAATGTACGGCATCGACAAGCACATCCGGCTCAACCACAGGGTGGTCAGCGCCGACTGGTCCAACGCGGAGAACCGCTGGACGCTGCAGGTCGAAAACAACGGCGCGCCAAGCACAATCACGTGCACGTTCCTGTTCTTGTGCAGTGGCTACTACAACTACGAACAGGGGTTCGCGCCGAAGTTCGCCGGCTCGGAGGATTTCCAGGGCCCGATCATCCACCCGCAGCACTGGCCCGAGGACCTCGACTACACGGACAAGAACGTCGTCGTGATCGGCAGTGGCGCGACCGCGGTCACCCTGATTCCGGCGATGGCGGAGTCGGGTGCCAAGCACGTCACGATGCTGCAGCGCTCACCGACCTACATCGTCTCGCAGCCGAAGCGGGACAAGTTGGCCGAGCGGCTCAACCGCTTGCTGCCGGAGAAGCAGGCGTACACCGCGATTCGCTGGCGGAATGTGTTGCGCCAGGCGGCGCTTTACGCGGCCTGTCAGAAGTGGCCGAAGCGGATGCGAAAGATCCTGCTCGGCTTTGTGCAGCGCCAGCTTCCCGAGGGGTACGACGTGCAGAAGCACTTCGGCCCGCATTACAACCCGTGGGACCAGCGGCTGTGCCTCGTCCCCAGCGGCGACCTCTTTCGCGTCATCCGGAAGGGCAAGGCCGACGTGGTCACCGACACCATCGACCGATTCACCCCGACCGGCATCCGGCTCAACTCTGGTCAGGAGCTGCCCGCCGACATCATCATCACCGCAACGGGTTTGAACCTGCAGCTGTTCGGCGGCGCGACCGTGACCATCGACGGGCAGCCGGTAGACCTGACCAAGACGATGGCCTACAAGGGCATGATGTTGTCCGGGCTGCCGAACATGGTCTACACCGTCGGGTACACCAATGCGTCGTGGACGCTGAAGGCCGACCTGGTGTCCGAGTTCGCGTGCCGGCTGCTGAACTACATGGACGACAACGGCTTTGACACCGTGGTCGTCGAGCACCCGGGTTCCGACGTCGAAGAGCGTCCCTTCATGGAATTCACTCCCGGCTACGTGCTCCGCTCCCTCGACGAGTTGCCCAAGCAGGGTTCACGCACGCCATGGCGGTTGAACCAGAACTACGTGCGCGACATCCGGCTGATCCGCCGCGGCAAGATCGCCGACGAGGGCCTGCGGTTCGCCAAAAACCCCGCAGTCGTGTCGGTTTAGCGCGCCGCCGCGGTGACGACGATGCCGTCGTCGTCGCTGTAGGCGATATCGCCGGGCGCGAAAGTCACTCCGCCGAGGCTGATTTCGATGTCGCGCTCCCCGGCCCCGGTCTTGCTGCTCTTGCGGGGATTGGTGCCCAGCGCCTTGATGCCGATGTCGATGCCGCGCAGCGCGGCGGCGTCACGCACGGCGCCGTTGACGACCAGGCCGGCCCAGCCGTTGGAGCGGGCCAATTCGGCGATGACGTCGCCGACGAGCGCGGTGTGCAGCGAACCGGAGCCGTCGATCACGAGTACCCCGCCGTTGCCCGGCCCCGAGAGCACCGACTTCAGCAACGCGTTGTCCTGGAAGCAGCGCACGGTGCTGATGGGCCCGGCGAATTCCGGGCGGCCGCCGAACTGGCGGAATTGAAGGTCGCAGCTGCGTACGTCGGGGCCGATGTCATCGACGAGGTCGGCGGTCGGCCGAAATGACACCGCCACCTCAGCGGCGCCGCAGCTGCCGGATCAGCAGGATCGCCAGCAGGCTGAGCGCCACGGCCACGATCAGCGGCACCGGGGATTGGCCGGGCGCGGCCGGCGGGGCCTGGGGCGCGACGGGGTTGTTGGCGCCTTCCACGGTCGATTTTGCTTGTGCGGCAGCATCTTTGGCGGCAGCGGCGAGTTCACCGTTGGTCTCGATCCGCTGCTGTATGCCGAGGGGCGGCGCCGGCGGCGCAGCTTTGGCGGGGGCCTTCTTGGCGGGCGCTTTTTTGGCAACCGCCTTTTTCGCCGGTGCCTTCTTCGCAGGTGCCTTTTTAGCGGGCGCTTTCGCCGCCTTCTTGGCGGCCTTGGCGGGAGGTTTCTTCTCCGGTGGTGTCGAAGCGCCGTCGGGTTCGCTGTTGGGTTGGTCCTGCGGGTCTGCCATGCGGCCGCTCCTTTGCAGCTCTCTAGAGTTCTTTCGCGCGGGCCGGGTTGCTTGCGTCCCATCATGCCAGGAGGCGCGGGAACGCCTCGTCGGCCAGGGCGCTCAGGGTCTGCGGCGCACCGCCCACCAGCCGCCTGCGGCGACCAGGGCCACGGCCGCCACCGCGAACGGCCATGCCGGAATGCCCCCGCCGCCGTCGGGGCCCGCCGTGGGCGGTCCGGGCGTTCCGGTGCCGGGGACCGTCAGCCGAAACGACCAGGACCCCGACACCACGTGGCCATCCGCGGACGTCACGCGGTAATTGACCGTGTAGGTCCCGGCCGGGCCGAGCGGCCGCACGCCGACGCCGACGACCGCGCCCTGCACGCTGGGTTCCCCGCTCGACCACTGGTTGCCGTCGGGTCCGACGACCGTCATGGCCGCGAACGTCGTCTGCAACCGCTCGTTGAACGTCGCAGTCACCCGGGCGGGACCGGTCGTGAGAACCGCATTGTCCGCGGGGTCGGCGGACAATCGCGCCGCGTGCGCGGACGCCGGTTGGGCGGTGAAGATCGCGGTCGACATCATGGCGGCCAGCAGCAGGCCTGCCCAGGCGGCGAGCGCCCGGCGCGTCATGCCCGGCGGCGGACCACGGCGAGGGCCACGCCCAGGACGGCCAGCGCCAGCGCCGCGCCGCCCAGCACGCGCGCGGTGGTGTCCGATGACGTCGGCCGCGCGGCCGCCGCGGGGTGGTGGTGCTCGTGCGGTGCCCCGGCCGTCGCGCCGAGCGTCAACGCGGGTACCGGGTGTTCCGGCTCACCGCCGCCGGGCAGCGGCGGCTGGTCCCACTTCACGACCGTGCCGTCGGAATACGTCTGGGTGGCCGGGAAGCTGACGGTGTCGGAGTCGGGCAGTTGCACCGAGATCCGGAACAGCGCGAATTGGTCCGGTCCGATCCCGGCGTTGGGCGCGGCGGTCCAGGTCACCGAGCGGACGGTGCCGGCCGCCGCGTCGCGGTCCAGCCTGGCCGTCCATCCGGGAACGGTTTCGGTGCTCGCCGCGGCCACGTTGGGCAGGCCGACGGTCAGCGCGGTGGTCGCCGCACCCGTGTTGGACTCGTTGGGCACCTGGAAGGTGACGATTGCCATGGCACCGCGGACCGGGTTGTCGCTGCTGGCGTGCACGTGCGCCCACGCCGCCGGGATGCCCACCGCCGAAGCGAGATAGAGCGCTGCGACCGCGATCAGGACGCGCGCGACGGTCACGTCAGTCCGAGGCGCGCCATCAGGTCCGCCTCGATGCCGTCGAGCTGCGACGAGATCGCCGCGTGCGCCGACCGTCGTCGCGCGGCCGGCATGTTCTCCGCGGCGGTGACGGCCGCCGAGAGGTCGCTGAGCCGTTCGGTGATAGCGCTGACGAACTGCTTGGTCTCGGCGTCCTTGGGCTTCTTCTCCTGCACCACCCGCAGCGACTTCTCCGACCCGGCGATCCGGGCCGACAGCTGGGCGCCCTGCCCGGAGAACTGGCCGATCTGCGCCAACGGGACGCCCAGCTGATCCGCGCGCCGCTGGTCGATCACCGCGCGGGCGGCCATGGCGCCGCGGTAGATCAGCGGCGTCAGGATGGGCGCGAGCAGCCGAGACACGGTCAGCACCCGGCGGATCCGAGTCGGCGACAGCAACTTGCCCTCCCGTGCGGTCTTGAGCTCGGCCTCGGCGACCTTCAACGCCGCGCGGTCGCTGTCCCGCTGCGATTTGATCTGTGCCTTGAGGGCCTTTTCGGCGGCGCGCCGGTCGGCCTTGAGCCGGCGGGCGTCGTTCTTGGCGGCCAGCTTGGCCTCGAGCTTGGCGCGGGCCTTGATCGCTCGGGCCTCGGCGCGACGCGTCGCGCGACTCTTTCGCTTGCGGAACAGGCCCATTGCCGGCCGCCTCCCGATAATCTCGCTGGCTTCGTCGTCCATCGCTCGCGTGTGCGCGATCCGAAAGCCAACCCTAATCGGCATGCGCCGACGACAGCCGTTCAGGTCGGGGGCGGGCCCCAGCGTCCGCTAGGCGTCCAGGTGTTCGGCGCGGCGCAGCTCCTTGACCCGCTCCACAACGTCCTGCTGCGCCTGCGGGGACAACCCGACCGCGGCCAGGGCGATGCGGCGCACACCGTCATCGCGCATCGTCGCCAGCCAGGCCAACTCCTTGTCGAGCTTCTCGTAGTACTCGTCGTCGGTGAAGTAGGCCGGCTTGATCCGGAAGAAGTTGGCCAGGGCGGCCATCGTCGCCGACGAAGGATTGGTGCGGTTGCCCGAACGTAGCTGGGACAGGTAGGGAGCCGACATCGTGATGCCCTCCGCCTTGAGTGCCGCGATCACCTCCGCCGAGGTGTGCGGCCCGCGCCCTGGTGGATACACCGTGTCGAACAAGCGATTCAGGCGGGCGGCGAACGTCGTGCTCATCGATATGACCTCCACTTGGCTGTAGAAGTGAACTATTGCCGAGGTGTATTTGCTGATCATCGTAGCTGCGGTTTCGGGCCGCATCCAGGTGCAAACCCCGGGTGGTTGGGTACCGGCATTGCTGACAGCTGCCGAATACCCACTTGACGAGCGTCTAACTAATTCGCTGGGGTGTCCACAAAATAACCGAAACTCACAGGTTATCCGCAGCGTTCGGGGTCGGGCCCGACGTGGCGGGCGGGCGGCCCCTCGAGTGGTCGCGCGCCTCGACCGGGGATGCTAGGCGATTGCACGGCAACCAGCGCGCGACGCCCGGCCGTCGCTGACATCCTTTGCTGTCAAGTCGGTGACGCGCCCGCAAAACGGGGCGCGGGTGCACCTAATTGCCCCCGGAACATACCCCTGGGGCGTTTCCGGGGTCGCGACAGCGTAGGGAAGGGGCGCCGACGGCACTCTAGCCGATGTCCGGTGACCCCCCGGCGGGTGCGGCCTCTTTCCGGCGCCGCCGCAGAGTTTGCGCCGCGGCCACGGTAGCGGCGACCAACGCGACGGCGACGGTCACCGCGACGGCGACCGAGCGCAGTCCCAGCGCGGTGTCGAACAGCATCCAGAGGCCGAACAACAGGAACAGCAGCCCGACCATCGCGTGCAGCAGCTGCTGGGGAAGACGCCGATGCAGCAACGTCCCAGCCGCGATCGCCAGTCCGTCGGCAAGAACCATCCCCAAGGTGGAGCCGAGCCAGACGCCGGTCCAGTCGTGATCGCTGGCCAACGAAACGGTCGCGAGCGACGTCTTGTCGCTCAGCTCGGCGAGCACGAAGGAGGACACCACGGTCAGCAGGGCGAAGCGGGATTCCCCCTTCGTCGAGACCGTCTCGCCGCCGGCCGTGCCCTCCCGCCAGGCCCACACGGCGAAGATCAGGAACGCGATCGCCGACGCAAACGCCATCGGGCGGGCAGGGAGAGTGGTGCCGAGGAAATGGCCGATCCACACCGTCACCCCGTGCACCAGGCAGGCGGCGATCGCCACGCCGGTGAGCACCACCCACCATCGGTAGCGCAGCGCGAAGGTCATGGTGATCAGCTGGGACCGGTCGCCGAGTTCGGCGAGGAAAACCACCCCGAGTGTTAAGAGCGTGGCGGCGAGCATGGCAGGCGACCTTTCGACACGTCGTCGGTGCCGTACGGGTCACCGAACATCGGTCGAAGGTCTCGCCCGCCGGACCCGTGGGACCGGCTCGCCGGCCGGGCTATGCGCCAGTATGTCGACTCGACGATTCGGGGCTACTCCCCTTCGCTAACGGTTCACAGGCTAGCGGGCGGGTGGGGCGAGCGCCAGGACGGCGGCCGATTTCGGCCAGCCGTATTCTGCGATTTGAATTCCCTTACGCGGCAAGCAGCATCGCCAGGATCGCCGTGTCCGGATGGCTGATCGGGTCGACGCCCACCCGGCTCACCATTGACGTGATGGTTCCGTCGGCCTCCGCCTCCACCCACGCGGCCCGGTGCTCCAGTCCGAGGTACGGCAGTCCAGGCAAGAGCACGCACCCGGACGCGGCCCCGTTGCACTCCGGCAACGAGGGCGTCGTTTCCGACGGCGGATGCAGCATCAGCAATGCAGGGGGCTGATGGTCCGCGAAATACCCTGGCTGGATGGCGGATTCGCCAAAGACGGTGCCCTCGGCCAGCACCAGGCCGACGGTGCCCGGCTCGGGCTCGTCGGGCAGCTCCTCGCGGGCACCGAACACCGTTGTGGTGGAAAGCAATCCGGGCAGCGACGCGACCCGGACCGCCACCATCAGCAGTTGGGCCCACTCCTTCGTCGAGTCGGGCCAACGCCCGGAGATCACGAACCCCTTAAGGGCACCGCGGGCATGGAAGGGTGCTACCCCTATCGGTCGATCCGACCCGGTTTCCATCTCGACCTCCGCGCGACGCCTCGTTCCGAATAACCACGCTGGTAGCTCGAATAATTAAGCATGCCTGCGCCTTCGGCGCCTTGCAACCCGACACGGGCACTGGCGTACATGTTTTCAAAGTGCCCAATTTCACGCCCGATAAACGACGGGAGCGCCGCGCGATCCGCGCGACGCTCCCGCCGTTTTCGAGATGAAGTCAGCCGGCGATCAGTCCCTGGGTTTTGGAGGTCGCGGCCGCATAGCGGTCCTGCACATCCGCCCAGTTCACCACGTTCCAGAACGCCTTGGCGAAGTCAACCTTGACGTTCTTGTACTGAAGGTAAAAAGCGTGCTCCCACATGTCGAGCAGCAGCAGCGGCACGATCCCGAGCGGGAAATTCGACTGGTGGTCGTACACCTGGAAGATCAGCAGCTTGCTACCCAGCGTGTCCCAGCCGAGCGCCGCCCAGCCCGACCCCTGCACGGTGGTGGCAGCGGCATGAAACTGCGCCCGGAAGTTGTCGAATGACCCGAACGCGTCGTCGATCGCCGCGGCGAGCTCTCCGGTCGGCTTGTCACCGCCGTTCGGGGAAAGGTTCTTCCACCAGATGGTGTGGTTGACGTGACCACCCAAGTTGAACGCCAAGTTCTTCTCGTTCAACAGGATCGCGGCGTGATCTCCCTTGGCCCGCGCCTCTTCGAGCTTCTCCAGGGCGTCGTTGGCGCCTTTGACGTAGGTGGCGTGGTGTTTGTCGTGATGAAGTTCGTTGATTTGACCGGAGATGTGCGGCTCCAGCGCACCGTAATCCCAATCCAAGTCCGGCAAGTTGTATACAGCCACTGCATTCCTTTCTTCGGTTATCGTCTTGGCGCTCCTGCGCGGGGCTGCCACGCGGCGGCCAGCCGTAATCAACCCTGCTCCATGACCGCGCGCGCCGCAAGAACGGCCGCTAGCGAGGGGTACCCGGCGAGTGTTGATTCAAGACAAGACGATGACGACGAGGACGGCGAGCAGCGCCAGCGCGACCAGCGCGGCGCGCAAGGCGGCGACGCTATAGCTGTGATTACAGGCAGGCGAGCCGGAATACGAGTTCGACGGGGCCGGCGAACCCGGACCAAACGAATGCGTGGCCATCAAGCGCCTTTCACCTGCACGTCCACCTCGCCCAAGTGAGGTGAGTCACAACGATTTTTCGTGACGGTGATCATAACCCCTCGCACTGCGGTTGGAAAACGCACTGGGTAACCGCGTGCCGGAGAAGCGCGGAGCGGGAGCGCACCAGCGATCCCGACGGGCTGATCTGAGGGTGCTTAGCGGGGCAATGCATTTCGCTCTGGTGACCGACGGGGCTGTTTATGGCACAACCGTACCACCCGCGCGTTATCCACAGATGCGGTCCGCGACAGTCGGTAAAGGCCGTGTCGATGCCGTGCATACCCAAGGTCCATTTGTGGATAAACCTGTGGAAACTGTGGATAGCCATATGCAACTGTTGGTGTTGCCGCAACCCCTTGAGGCCCCCACCGGCGGCTTGCGCGGCCTGCATTGTCGCCAGCGCTACCCTGGTCCGGTGATTCAGGTGTGCTCCCAGTGCGGCACGCGATGGAACGTGCGCGACCGGCGACGCGACTGGTGCCCACGCTGCCGCGGGGCGCTGATGGCGCCCCTGCCGGACACACCGTCAGCCGACCCGCGATGGAGTGCCGCGGGCAGCCCGCCGCCGCCCAGGCCGCCCGCGGCTCCAGCGTGGCAGCTCACGGCGCCGCGCCTGCCGCCCGGATTCCGGTGGATCGCGGTGCGTCCCGGCGCCGCGCCGCCGCAGCGGCGCGGACGTCGGCTCCTGGGACCCACGCCACGCTACGCCGTCATCCCGCGCTGGGGGTTGGCGGACCGCATCGACCAGGCGCCGGCCGCGGCGGCCGAAAAGCCTTCCCAGACAGGGCCATCCGCGCCGCTCGTGCGCACCACGTTGTTTTTGAGCGTGCTGATTCTGAGCGCGGCTGCGCTGGTGTACGTCGCACGGTATGCGCTGTTGGTGTACAACCGGAACACCCTGCTGAACTCGGTCGTCGCCGTCATCGCCGATTGGCTGGGGGTGCTGGCCAGCGTGGTGGCGATCGCGGCGGTGATCGTCTCCGGGGTCGTGCTGGTCCGGTGGCTGATCGCGCGACGGGCCGCCGCGTTCGCGCACCATGGGCTGCCGGAGCCGCGTTCCGTCCGGGCGCTGTGGGCGGGCTGCTTGGCGCCGTTCGCGAACCTGCTGTGGGCGCCGGTGTACGTCATCGAACTGGCGACCGTCGAAGAGCACTACGCCCGGGCGCAACGACCGATCGTGCAGTGGTGGATCGCGTGGTTGGTCAGCTACCTGGTTTCGATCTTCGCCATCTGCACCAGCTTCGCCACCGACGCCCAGGGCATCGCGAACAACACCGTGCTGATGGTTTTCGCCTACCTGTTCGCGGCCGTCACCGTGGCCGCGATCGCCCGGGTATTCGAAGGCTTCGAGCGCAAACCGGTAGCCCGCCCCGCGCACCGCTGGGTGATCGTCGAACCGGACCGTCCCGCAGGCCGTCCGTCGAGCGCTCCGGTTGAGTTGGAGGGGCAGGAACCGGCAGCATAGGGATATGACGTGGGCCGACGAGGTGCTCGCCGGGCATCCCTTTGTCGTTGCCCATCGCGGAGCTTCGGCCGCCCGTCCCGAACACACCTTGGCTGCCTACGATCTCGCGCTCAAGCAGGGCGCCGACGGCGTGGAATGCGACGTGCGCCTGACCCGCGACGGCCACCTCGTCTGCGTTCATGACCGCCGCCTGGACCGGACCTCGACGGGAGCCGGTTTGGTCAGCACGATGACGCTCGCTCAACTGCGCGAGCTCGAATACGGCGCCTGGCACGACAGCTGGCGCGAGGACGGCACGCACGGCGACACCAGCCTGTTGACGTTCGACGACCTCGTTTCGCTCGTCCTGGACTGGCACCGGCCGGTCAAGATCTTCGTCGAGACCAAGCACCCGGTCCGGTACGGCTCGCTGGTGGAAAACAAGCTCCTGGCCCTGCTCCATCGTTACGGCATAGCCGCGCCCGCATCCGCCGACCGCTCCCGCGCGGTGGTCATGTCGTTTTCGGCGGCGGCGGTCTGGCGCATCCGGCGGGCCGCGCCGTTGCTGCCGACGGTGTTGCTCGGCAAAACGGCTCGGTACTTGGCGAGCAGCGCGGCCACGGCCGTCGGCGCCACCGCCGTCGGGCCGTCGTTGGCGACGTTGAAGGACTATCCGCAACTGGTGGACCGCGCCGTCGCCCAGGGCAGGGCCGTCTACTGCTGGAACGTCGACGAGTACGAGGACATCGACTTCTGCCGCGATGTCGGCGTGGCCTGGCTGGCCACCCACCACCCGGGTCGCACCAAGGCCTATTTGCAGCGGGCGCGCGCCGCCGACGGCAGCATCTGATCAGCCCGGCACCGGCCCGTCGGAGGCCAATGCGTCGAACAGCCTGCCGGCGGCATCGTGGTCCCACACCACCACCGCGCCGGCGTCGCCGGTGGTGAACTCGCCGATCGGGACGGTCAGCGCGGTCGTCGGCCCGTGCAGCGCCCAGCCGAGCCGGGCCAGATCCCACACGTGGTCGCCCCGATCGACGGTCATCGCGCCCGCGGCCGTGCGGGGCACCGAGTACCAGCGCAGTGGGTCGAGCCACACGGCCGGGCTGGCGGCGCGGTGCAGCAGCGCCGACAGGAACTCGCGCTGGTTGGCCATCCGATCCAGATCCGCGCGCGGGGTGTCCCGCGTCCGGACGTACCCCAGGGCGTCGCGGCCGGACAGTTTCTGGCAGCCGGCCGGCAGGTCGATGCCGGCCAACGGGTCGTTGATCGGAGCGGTCGGGCACACAGTGATGCCGCCCAGGGCGTCGACCACGTTCGCGAATCCGCCGAATCCGATCTCGACGTAGTGATCGAGGCGCAATCCCGTCGCCCGCTCGACGGTCTCGGTCAGCAGGGGCGCCCCGCCGATCGCGAACGCCGCGTTGACCTTGTCCTTGCCATGGCCGGGAATCGGCACATACGAATCGCGCGGGATCGACACCATTGCCGCCGGTGTGCTCGACCGGAACTCGGGCACGTGTACCAGCAGGATCGTGTCCGTTCGGCTGCTGCCCACATCGCCGCCGGTCGCCAGGTCCTGCTGCTGCTCGGCGGTGAGGCCTTGCCGGCTGTCCGAGCCGACGATCAGCCAGTTCGTCCCGCGGCCGGCCGCGGGCCGGTCGACATAGTCGGTCAGCGCCTGTTCGCGGCGCAGCGCGGTGTCGAACCACATGCCTCCGCCGACGATCCCGGCGCCAGCGAGCAGCGCACCGATCAAGACGGTGAGCGCCACCGCCCGGACCCAGCGGCGCCGGCCGCGCTTGCGGCGTGCCCTCGGGCCGACCGGCCGTGGCGGGGGAGCCGACGGGGGTGCCGGGGCGGGTGGTGGCGGGGGCCGCCGCAGCGGGGTGGTCGGCGGGTCGGCGGCCGGCCCGACGGCACGACGGATCGCCTGCGGCGGCTCGGGCCGGCGCGGCGGCACCGGCCGTTGGGGCGAGCGGTCGCCGTTCACCCGGATAACGTACGTGCAGGGACTACCGGCGGGCTCGCAGCCCATTGATGAACGGGCAACCCATCAACACCCGGATGGCCTGGCGCAGCCCCGTCATGTCGTCGACCGGCTTGTGGAACGACAGCCGGACGTCGTGGTCGCCGTCGTAACCCTCGATGCGGAACCGCACGCCGTATCGGTCGAGTCCGAGCGGACGAACCTGGCCGCGGCGCACGCCCAGCGGCAGCTTCGACACCAGCCGCGCGACGACGTCGTTGTGGACAGTGTCGAGGTGCCACAGCAGGCTCGACTCGATCTCGCAGAACGGGTCGGGACGGGCGGCGAGCAGATCCGCCACGCTGACCGGCTCGGCGCCGGTGGCGTCGGTGACGACCACCGAGTCGATCTCCAGTCGCAGCAACCGGTACCGGGGCCCTCCCGCGCACGCCGCCGACCGGGGGGTCTCCACCTCTAGCAAGGCCGGATTCGGGTCCTCGGTGGCGATCAGGTCCAGCGTGTCGGTCACCGCGTCGTCCGGAACCTCCTGCAGGCGGCCGCGCACCCACACCAACGAACGGACCGGCTCGCGCACCGGCAGCGGCGCATAGTCCGTCAGCTCCAGCAGCGCCTGCGATCCGGAGATCAGGCAGTCGCGCGAGGCCGGGAGGACGACCGCGAAGGATCCGTCGGCCAGCAGGTGGTGCACCGGGGTGGCGATGGGATCCGCGCCCTCGATGGCCAGGAGCGCGCCGGCGGCCTTGGCGCAGGCGCTGCGGATGCGTTCCGCGGTCGTCGGTGCGGGGTGGCTCAGCGAAAGCATCGGACTCCTTAAGGCGAATTAGGTAAGCCTAAGTTAACTTACGACCCATCCCGTCGCAAGACCCGTTTGACGTGGCGCGCCGTTAGGGTTGGGGCGTGGTCCGCATCGCATACCTCGGCCCCGAAGGGACGTTCACGGAGGCGGCGCTGCTGCAAATCACGGCCGCCGGGCTCGTCCCCGACCAGGGACCGGGTGCCGTGCGCACGATGCCGATCGAGAGCACGCCCGCGGCGCTGAATGCGGTCCGCGACGGCGACGCCGACTACGCGTGCGTGCCGATCGAGAATTCGATCGACGGCTCGGTGACACCCACGCTGGACAGCCTGGCGATCGGCTCGCCCGTGCAGGTGTTCGCCGAGACCACCCTGGACGTGGCCTTCAGCATCGTCGTCAAGGCGGGTCTCGGCGCGGCCGACGTCCGAACGCTGGCGGCGTTCCCGGTGGCGGTGGCGCAGGTACGCCAGTGGCTGGCCGCCCACCTCCCCGGCGTCGAGCTGCGGCCGGCCTACTCCAACGCCGACGCGGCGCGCCAGGTGGCCGAGGGACAGGCCGACGCCGCGGTCACCTCGCCGCTGGCCGCCGAGCATTGGGGGCTGGGGTCGCTGGCCGACGGCGTCGTCGACGAGCCGAACGCCCGCACCCGCTTCGTCCTGATCGGGCTGCCCGGGCCGCCGCCGGCCCGCACCGGAGCGGATCGAACGTCGGTCGTCTTGCGCATCGACAACGTGCCGGGCGCGCTGCTGTCCGCGCTGGCCGAATTCGGCATCCGCGGCATCGACCTGACCCGGATCGAATCCCGGCCGACCCGAACGGAACTCGGAACCTATCTGTTCTTCGCCGATTGTGTCGGCCACATCGACGACGGCGCCGTCGCCGAGGCACTCAAGGCGCTGCACCGTCGTTGTGCGGATGTGAGATACCTGGGTTCCTGGCCGACGGGATCGGCCGCCGGGGTGCTGCCACCGCCGGCCGACGAGGCGGCGCGCTGGCTCGCGCGGCTGCGCGAAGGCAAGCCCGAGCAGAGTTTCGAGACCGGGGGGTCGGAGCGATGAGCGGTCGCCTGGTGCTGTTGCGGCACGGGCAGTCCTACGGCAACGTCGAGCGCCGGCTTGACACCCGGCCGCCTGGGGCGGAGTTGACGCCGTTGGGCCGCGACCAGGCCCGCGCGTTCGCCCGCGGCTCCGGGCGCCCGGCGATGCTCGCGCACTCCGTGGCCACGAGGGCGTCGCAGACGGCCGAGGTGATCGGCGCCGAACTCGAGATGGGCGCCGTGCAATTCACCGGCATTCACGAGGTGCAGGTCGGCAAGCTGGAAGACCGCAGCGACGACGAGGCGGTCGCGGAATTCAACGCGATCTACGAGCAGTGGCATCGCGGCGATCTTGACGTGCCCCTGCCGGGCGGGGAGACCGGCAACGACGTCCTGGACCGCTACGTGCCGGTGCTGACCGAGCTGCGGCTGCGTTACCTCGACGACGACGACTGGAACGGCGACATCGTCGTCGTCAGTCACGGCGCGGCGATCCGGCTGGCCTCCGCGGTCCTGGCCGGGGTGGATGGCAATTTCGCGCTGGACAACCACCTCGAGAACGCCGATTCGGTGGTGCTCGCCCCGATCACCGACGGGCGGTGGAGCTGCGTGCGCTGGGGGTCCTTGACGCCGCCGTTCTACCCCCAGGCCGATGCGAGCCCGGTCGCCGACGCGGTCAGCTCAAGCACCGATCCGATGGGCTGACGACTCTTCCGCACACGCGCAGCCGACGGCGTCGCAGTCGACGACGAACGTGTGCACCACCAGCTCGGGGCTGTCGCAGTCCGGCTCGGTGCATTCCCATCGGTGCAACGAATGACGAATGATGGTGCCGTGGCAGTGATCTAAGCCCGCCCGGCACTCGCGGCACTCAGCGCTCATGAACCGTTCATAACATCCGGTCCGGGCGAAATCCGGTTGCCGCGCCCGTCAGGCCCAGCCCAGTTCCTCCAGCCGGTTGTCGTCGATGCCGAAGTGGTGGGCGATCTCGTGGATCACCGTGATCGCCACCTCCTCGACGACGTCGGCGTCGGAGTCGCAGACATCCAGCAGCGCCTCGCGGTAGATCGTGATGGCATCCGGCAACGAGCCGGCGTAGTCGGAGTCGCGCTCGGTCAGCGCCACCCCTTCGTACAGCCCGAGCAGTTCGGCGTCCTCGGGGTGGCGGTCTTCGATGAGCACGACGACGTTGTCCATCGCGGCGGCCAATTCGGGCGGGATCAGGTCCAGCGCATCGGAGACAAGCTCGTCGAACCGGCGCGGATCCATCCGCACGGGCACGCGGCTAGCCCGCCGGGGCCGGGGCCGGTTCGGCCGGCGCGGGTGGCGGCGCCTCCGCCGGCGGGTTGGGCGCCGGCGGCGCCGGGTTGGCCGGTGGGGGCGCCCCGCCGTCCTGCGGGGGCGGGACGTCCTGGGGGGCCGGGGCCTGGGTTGCGGGCGCTTGCGGTTGCGTTACGACCGGCTGCTGCCCGGGCAGGTGCTGGTTGTTCGGCGGTATGGCGTCGGGCGCGGTGCTGGCCTGGGTGGGCTGGCTCGGCGCCTGAACCTGGATCGGCGGCATCGTCAGCCGCTCCTCGGGAATGTCGGGCGGGGCGATCGGCGCCTGGCCGTTGATCAGCAGCTTGCCCTTGGCGCTGTTCACCAGCGTGGCCCAGCCGCCGTTGCCCAGCGTGGCACCGATGCTGCACGCGACCTCGCGGCTGCCCGCCGACCAACTCGGCAGCGACACGGTCGGGTAGATCAGCGTCAGGGTGGTGGTGCGCAGCCTGGTCGGCGCCAGGTACGCGTCCGTCATCTTGGTGCACGCGTCCTTGATGAACCCGTCCTGGTCAGGCTCGGCGGGCAGCGGACCTTGAAACTTCTCGGCCAGGTTCACCGTGCCGGTGACTTCCATCGCGTGCGGCGTCGCGCAGTCGACCGGGACATCCGTGGGCTGGTTGATCGCCGGGTCGATGCCCAGGCAGGTGCCGGTGGGCCAGACCTTGGACTGGTCCACGTCGGCGACCTTGCCCTTGAACGCCTGCTGCTGGTTGTTGCCGCCGGGGAGTTGCAGGCCGCACAGCATGCGGCGGTCACCGGACTGGCGCCAGGCTCGGTCACCGGCCCACAGCAGGCTGACCATGAACTTGCTGTTGGGATCGAACTTGGGGCCCAGGTAGTTGTGGACCGCGGGCTCGCATTGTTCCTGGGTCATCTGCTGGATCCGCGCGGGCGACGGGGGAGCGGCACTGGGCCCGTACTCCGAGCCGGGGAAGGTCCGCATGTCGACGGATTCGGCGACCTCGAACTTGTGGTCCTCGGTGCAGTTGACGATGCTCGCCGACTCCGGGGTGGCGTCCGGCCACATCAGGCAATCGCCGCCCTTGGCGCGATTGAACGCGGCGTCGCTCTTGGTTCCGGTGCTGGGCACCGGGTCGATGTAGCCGGCCAGCCGCCCCGGGCCGCCGCCGACCGGGATCGCGGTGACCAGTCCGGCGATCAGCAGGCCGCCGAGCGCGGTCAGCAACAGCGCGCGCCGGGTCGCCGTCGCCTGCAGCCCGCGCGGCCAGCGGAAGTTGCTCGGCGGTTGTTTCGTCGCGTCGTCGCGGGAGCCGGCGTTCTCCGAACTGGAGGCGCTGGCTTCCGAAACTTCCTTCTCCGGCGCTTGCGACATCGGCTCCATTCTGACAGGGCCCCCTGAGTGACGTGACAAAAGTTATTGATGTGGTATGTGGGGCCCGCGTTGGCGGGGTGCTCTGCCATCTCGTCGGGGCCGCAAAAGTAGTGTCGGGGCCGTGATCGACCTGAAGCTGCTCCGGGAAGACCCCGATGCCGTGCGCCGTTCGCAAGTCAGCCGCGGCGAGGACCCGGCCCTCGTCGACGCCTTGCTGGCCGCCGACGCCGCGCGCCGCTCGGCGATTTCGGCCGCGGACGGCCTGCGCGCCGAACAGAAGGCCGCCAGCAAGAGCGTGGGCGCCGCGTCGCCCGAGGAACGCCCGGGCCTGCTGCAGCGCGCCAAGGAGCTCGCCGAGCAGGTGAAGGCCGCGGAGGCCGCGCAGGCCGACGCCGAGGCGGCGTTCACCGCGGCACACATGGCGATCTCGAACGTCGTCGTCGACGGGGTGCCCGCCGGCGGCGAGGACGACTACCGCGTGCTCGACGTCGTCGGCGAGCCGGCGACAATCGAAAACCCCAGGGACCATCTGGAACTCGGCGAGTCGCTGGGCCTCATCGACATGCAGCGCGGCGCCAAGGTGGCCGGCTCGCGGTTCTACTTCCTGACCGGCCGGGGCGCCCTGTTGCAGCTCGGCCTGCTGCAGCTGGCGCTGCGGCTGGCCGTCGACAACGGCTTCGTGCCGATGATCCCGCCGGTGCTGGTGCGCCCGGAGGTGATGGCGGGCACCGGATTTCTGGGCGCCCATGCCGAGGAGGTGTACCGGGTCGAGGCCGACGACCTCTACCTGGTGGGGACCTCCGAGGTCCCGCTGGCCGGCTACCACTCCGACGAAATCCTGGACCTGTCCGGCGGCCCGCGCCGCTACGCCGGCTGGTCGTCGTGCTTCCGGCGGGAGGCCGGCAGCTACGGCAAGGACACCCGCGGCATCATCCGGGTGCACCAGTTCGACAAGGTGGAGGGCTTCGTCTACTGCACCCCCGACGATGCCGAGGCCGAACATCAGCGGCTGCTGGGTTGGCAGCGCGAGATGCTGGCCCTGATCGAGGTGCCCTATCGGGTCATCGACGTGGCCGCGGGAGACCTCGGCTCGTCGGCGGCGCGCAAATTCGACTGCGAGGCATGGGTTCCCACGCAGGGGACCTACCGCGAGCTGACGTCGACGTCGAACTGCACCACGTTTCAGGCGCGCCGGCTGGCGACGCGCTACCGCGACGACAACGGCAAGCCGCAGATCGCCGCCACGCTCAACGGCACGCTCGGCACCACTCGGTGGCTGGTGGCGATCCTGGAGAACCACCAGCGGCCCGACGGGAGCGTGCGGGTGCCGGCCGCGCTGGTGCCGTTCGTGGGCACCGAGGTGCTCGAGCCCTAACCGACGTCGGCGAAGGTGGGGCTGCCCGCCTCCAGCGGCACGCGGGCGGCGCGCGCGGTGAAGCTGATCGCGTGATACCAGCCGCACAGCATGGTGAGGTCGAGAATCTCCCGCTCGTCGAATTCGTCGCGCAGCGCAGCCCACAGGGCGTCGCCGATGTCGCGGTGGTCGCACAGCGCGTCGACCGCGCGAATCAACAGCCGATCGCGCTCGGTGGCCCAGCACGGGTCGTCGGGGCTCCCATGGGTCAGGGAGCGGATCTGGCCGCGGTCCAGGCGCGCCTTTTCCGCGAAAAAGGCGATGTGCACGCCCCATTCGTACTCGCACGCACACCGCGCGCAGGTGCGGTCGATGACGATCTCGCGGTCGCGCAGCGATAGCGACAGCGCGCGGCTCAGCTCGTAGCTGCCCCACAGCGTCATGGCCTCGGTCATGGGCAGGTTGCGCACCACGGTCCGGAACAACGCGATCGGCGGCACGCCCGGCGGCATCATCTTGTCCAGCTGAACGGCCACCGCCGGCTCATAGGGGGATTCGAGTGCGCCGATCCGAGGCGTTACTATTTCCGTAACCATGAAAGACGAAACTACGTTACGGAAATCGAAACGTCAATCGGGGGTCCGTCCGGGCACCCCAGTGCGCGGGTCGACGACGGGGCGGCCGCTGATGGCCGCCCTCGACCTGCTCGGCCGGCGCTGGTCGCTGCGCATCCTGTGGGAGCTTCGGGACGGCCCGCTCGGGGCCCGCTCGTTGCGCGACCGCTGCGACGGCATGTCGCCCAGCGTTCTCTATGACCGCCTCGGCGAGCTGACGGAGGCGGGCCTCGTCGTCCAACGGGACGACCAGAGCTACGAGCTGAGCGAGGTGGGCCGCTCCCTCGGCAAGGCCCTGACCCCGCTGGAGCGCTGGGCGGCACGATGGGCCGAGACGGCTCGCTGAGTCAGGCGTGCACCGGCTCGCGGCTGCGCTCGTGGCGGCGCACCCGTTCCGCCGTGGCGAAGTACCAGGCCAGCGGGAAGGAGAAGCTGGTGAAGAAGCTGGCCACGAAGAACAACCACGGGCGCCGCACGCCGCGCCGGTAGCCGTCCACGATCGTAAACACCGGCAGCAGAATGACATTCGCGATGATGTAGTCCTGGCTACCCGAACCCGCCGCCGGGTTGCCGAACTGCTGCGCCAGGAAGTGCGGGTAGCTGGCCGGCCCCGAGACGATGCTGCCCTCGCCGTGCGCGGCGAGCACGAAGTGGATGTTGAAGTACCAGCCCAGCGCGATCGAGGCGATGCCCGCCGCGTAGTACACGAGTTCCAGCGGCGAGAACCACGGTCCGTCGGCGGGTTTGGCGTAGATCTTCGGGTTCGACGCGATAATCCAGCCGATGACGGCGATCCCGAGGATTGCGTGAATGTAGAGCCAGATCATGGGCGAAGTGTCGCTCTAGTCCCGAAGTTTTGTCAATATTGACACACCAACCCTGGGGTACCTTACTGAGCATGGTCAGGCCGGCGCAGACAGCGCGCAGCGAACGCACCCGGGAGGCGCTGATACAGGCCGCCCTGGTGCGGTTCCTCGCGCAGGGCGTCGAGGAGACGTCGGCCGAGCAGATCGCGGCGGACGCCGGGGTGTCGCTGCGGACGTTCTATCGCCACTTCCGGTCCAAGCACGATCTGCTGTTTGCCGACTACACCGGGTTGAACTGGTTCCGCGCCGCGCTGGACGCGCGTCCCGCCGACGAACCGATCATCGATTCCGTGCAGTCGGCCGTCTTCTCGTTCCCGTATGACGTTGAAGCCGTGACGAAGATTGCCGCGCTGCGGGGTGGCGAGATCGATCCCGGCCGCATCGTCCGCCACATCCAGGAAGTGCAGGCCGACTTCGCCAACGCGATCCAGGAGCAGCTGCACCGCCGTAGCTGCGCCGCGGCCGCCACGCCGGACGCCCGGCTGCGCGCCGCGGTGACCGCGCGCTGCATCGCGGCCGCGGTGTTCGGTGCGATGGAGTTCTGGATGCTCGGCGACGATCGGTCGCTGGGCGAGCTGGCGCGGGTATCCCACGTCGCGCTCGAGTCGCTGCGGGCCGGCATCACCGACGCCTGGGCCTGACCCAGGTTTCGTCATAATTGACAAAACTTCGCGGGCATGCCAGCCTCCATTCCTGGAGGGCAGGGACATGACTGAATACGACGCGATCGTCATCGGCGCGGGACACAACGGGTTGGCCGCGGCGGTGCTGCTGCAGAAGGCCGGGCTGCGAACGGTGTGCCTGGACGCCAAGCTGTATGCCGGTGGGATGGCTTCCACCGTCGAGCTTTTCGACGGGTACCAATTCGAGATCGCCGGCTCGGTGCAGTTTCCGACGGCGTCGGTGGTGGTCGAGGAACTGGGCCTGGACACCCTCGAGACGCTCGACCTGGAGGTGATGTCGGTCGCGGTGCGCGGCGTCGGTGACGATCCGCTGATCCAGTACAGCGATCCGATCAAGTTGTTCACCCACCTCAACGAGGTGCACGGCGCGGACGCCGTCAACGGGATGGCGGGTCTGATGGCCTGGAGCCAGGCGCCCACCCGGGCGCTGGGCCGGTTCGAGGCGGGGACGGAGCCCAAGACTTTCGACGAGATGTACGCCTGTGCCACCAACGAATTCGAGCGCTCGGCGATCGACGACATGCTGTTCGGGTCGGTCACCGACGTGCTGGACCGCTACCTGCCGGACCGCGAGAAGCACGGCGCGCTGCGCGGCTCGATGACCGTGCTGGCCGTCAACACCCTGTACCGGGGGCCGTCCACCCCGGGCAGCGCGGCCGCGCTGGCCTTCGGGCTCGGGGTTCCCGACGGGGACACCATGCAGATGAAGAAGTTGCGCGGCGGCATCGGCGCGCTCACCGCGCACCTCGCCCGCCTGTTGGAGAGCCTGGGTGGGGAGGTGCGGCTGCGCACCAAGGTGACCGAGATCCTGGTCGCCGACGGGCGGGTGACCGGCGTGCGCACCGAGGCGGGGGACACCGTGAGCGCTCCGGTCGTCGTCTCGAACCTCGCGCCGGACCTGACGCTCAACGAGATGATCGACCCCGCGGCGCTGCCCGCCGACATCCGCGAGCGCTACGCGGGGATCGACCACCGCGGCAGCTACCTGCAGATGCACTTCGCGCTGGACGAGGCCCCCCAGTTCGCCGCGCCGTACGAGGCGCTCAACGAGCCGGCGATGCAGGCCTCGATCGGCCTGTTCTGCACCCCGGAGGAAGTCCAGCAGCAGTGGGAGGAGGCCCGGCGCGGCATCGTGCCGGCCGACCCGACCGTGGTGTTGCAGATCCCCTCGCAGAACGATCCCGACCTGGCGCCCGAGGGCAAGCACGCCGCGTCGGCGTTCGCGCTGTGGTTCCCGATCGAGGGCGGGGCAGACTACGGCCAAACGAAGGTCGAAATGGGCCAGCGGGTCATCGACAAGATCACCCGGCTCGCGCCGAACTTCGAGCGCAGCATCATCCGGCACACCACGTTCACGCCCCGGCACATGGGCGTGATGTTCGGCGCCCCGGGTGGCGACTACTGCCACGGCCTGTTGAGCTCGGACCAGATCGGGCCGAACCGGCCGGGCCCGAGAGGCTTTCGCGGCCAACCGATCCCGATCCAGGGGCTGTACCTCGGCGGTGCCGGGTGCCACGGCGGCCCGGGAATCACGTTCATCCCCGGCTACAACGCCGCCCGCGCGGCGCTGGAGGACTTGGGCCGCTAGAGGCCGCTGCGGGCCGCTAGCCCCGCCCGGCCAGCAGTTCGTCCAGCAGTGCGACGAACTCGTCCGGGCGCGCCGGCGTGAACGCCGGGCTGGGCCAGGTCCCCGGGACGTCCAAGGTGATCAAGGTGGACTTGAACGGCCGTTGCACGTCCAGGGGCAGCCAGCGGCGCAGGTCGGAGCTGCCCCAGATGCGGAAGCGCTGCATGAACATGCCCAGCCCCTCGGCCTTGTAGCCGTCGATGGCGTCCAGCGCGATGACCTTCGACGTGCCGGAGGGAAAGTGGTAGCGGCGCAACGTGATCGCTCTGCGATCCAGCTGGACCAGGCCATCGTCGTAGGAGTGGCCGTAACTGGCGTTCATTTCTTAGCGCTCCGCAGCTCATGCCCGCGCGCGGTCAGGCAGCGGCCGTCGCCCAGCCGCCACTGCCACCCATGCAGGTTGCAGGTCAACGTGTCGCCCTCGATCACACCGAATTTCGACAGGTCGGCTTTGAGGTGGGGGCATCGGCGCTGAATCTCCCACCCGTCCATGGTGATCGACGCGGAATCGTCGTGGGTCTCGGCGAACCAGCCGTCGGCGTAGGCGATGCGTTCGTCGGTCAGGCACTTGAAGAACGTGTACAGGTACTCGTTGTAGCCGCCCACCCGCCAGGCGGAAAACCGGGTGGACAAGAAGATGGTGTTGACCCAGTCGGGTTCGTGATCGCGCAGCACGGTGCGCACCAACTCGGGCGCGATGGCGAAGCCGTAGCGGACCTTCTCGTCGGGAATCCGTTCGCGCACGGTTCTTTTCGGGAAGTCCAGGATCACCGCCTCGGGGCCGATGACCAGCTCGACGGGATAGCCGATGCCGTCGCAGATCTCGTCGCTTTGCAGCATGATCGGCTCGAACAGCGCGCGCAGTTGTTCCAGCAGCGGCTCACCCGCGGCGGGGGCCCAGCTCGCGCGCTCGGCGGCCAACACCGGAGCCATCCGCTCGGCATACTCGGCGATGTAGGCCGCTTTTCCGGTGGTGAAGATGGCCTCGACTTGGTCGTCGGGCAGCGGATGGGTCAGCGAATTCAGCGTCGAGCCGGTGAAGTCCGCGGTCGACCCGGGCATCATCAGCAGGCCGCGATCGTGCCCGTGCGTGCGCATCTGCTCGAGGAACACCACCTGGTCGGGAAATATGTTGGCCGGATCGCTGTGGTCGTCGTTGAGGTGGCGCAACTCGGGGTCCAAGAAGCACGGCGGTCCGGCCGACGGCACGACCCAGGTCGCCCCCACCTGGGCGATGTACTGACGGGCGCGGTCCATGCCGCGCTGCCTCTTTTGGCTGGCGAACGACTCCTTGGCGCGAGCCGGCATGTCGTAGACCATCGGGTACCAGATCGCCCCGGAGTACTGCAGCAGGTGCACGTCGACCTGGCCGAAGTCCGCGGCCACCACGTCCAGATCCACCGGCCGGGCGTCGTTCATGTTGAAAACCGTTGTCTCGCCGTCGGAAACGACCAGCGCCGAATCGCCGATCGGGCCGTCGGCCGGCGCGCGCAGGGCGATGATCATGATGTCGAGGTCGCCCTTGGGCCCACTGAGCCGGTGTGTGGTCGAGTCGGTGGTCTCAACAAACCGGTGAAACCCCAGCTTTTGCAGCTCGTTTCGCAGGTCGGGCACCGGGAAGTCGGGCAGCAGCACCACCGCGTCCTTGTTGACGTGCTCGCGGAGATTCTTGGCGTCGAAGTGGTCCCTGTGCAGGTGCGAGATGTACAGGTAGTCGCAGTCGCCCAGTTGGTCCCAGTCCAGCCCGCTGTTGTCCGGGAATGGGAACCAGGACGCGAAGTAGGCGGGATTGACCCAGGGGTCACAAAGGATGTTGCCCGCGCCGGTCGAGATCAGGAATCCGGCGTGGCCTACGCTCGTGACCTGCACTGATACCTTTCGGGGACGTTGGGGGTTGACGGCGTGTCAGCCCCCGAGCTTAGCGCGAGGCCGCGTCTTCGGGCGGCCTGCGTCGCCTCGCTCCAGCGCTTGAGGCGCCGCACAGCCCGGAGCACTAGGCTGAAGCGCTGTGGAACCGGTATACGGGACTGTCATCCAGCTCGCCCGCCTGGTCTGGCGCATCCAGGGTCTCAAGATCTCCGTCTCGGGCGTGGAGAACCTGCCGAAGACCGGCGGTGCCGTCATCGCGATCAACCACACCGGCTACCTGGACTTCACTTTCGCGGGGCTGCCCGCCTACAAGCAGGGCCTCGGGCGCAAGGTGCGGTTCATGGCCAAGCAGGAGGTCTTCGACAGCAAGATCACCGGGCCGATCATGCGCAGCCTGCGGCACATCTCGGTGGACCGACAGGACGGGGCGGCGTCCTACGAAGCCGCCGTCAGGAACCTCAAAGACGGTGAACTGGTGGGTGTGTATCCCGAAGCCACGATCAGCCGCAGCTTCGAGATCAAGGAGTTCAAGTCGGGGGCGGCCCGGATGGCGGTCGACGCGGGCGTCCCGATCGTTCCGCACATCGTCTGGGGCGCGCAGCGGATCTGGACCAAGGGGCACCCCAAGAAGCTGTGGCGCCCGAAGGTGCCGATCGTGGTGCTGGTCGGCGAGCCGATCGCGCCCACGCTGGGGGTCGAGGAACTGAAGGGGCTGTTGCATTCCCGGATGCAGCATTTGCTGGAGCGGGCCCAGGAACTGTATGGACCCCACCCGGCCGGGGAATTCTGGGTTCCGCGTCGGTTGGGAGGCGGTGCCCCGTCGTTAGCTGAGGCGGCCCGCATGGACGCCGAGGAGGCCGCCGAGAGGGCCGCCCGCCGCGCCCGGGCCGCCGGGCCACCACCGGAGCAGTAATGGCGGAGCCGACCTTTCGCGCGCTCGAGCTCCTGGCCCAGCTCGTCGTCCTGGCCACCGGCACGCGCATCAGCTACAGCGGGGAGGAGAACATTCCCGACCGCGGCGGGGCCGTGATCGCGATCAACCACACCAGCTACGTCGACTTTCTTCCTGCCGCATTAGCCGTGCATCGCCGCCGCCGTCGGCTTAGATTCATGATCAAAGCCGAGATGCAACAGGTGAAGGTGGTCAATTTCCTGATCAAGCACACCCGCACCATTCCCGTGGATCGTGGCGCCGGGGCGGATGCCTACGCCGTGGCCGTGCAGCGGCTGCGCGAGGGCGAGGTGGTCGGTGTCTACCCGGAGGCCACGATCAGCCGCAGCTTCGAGCTCAAGGAGTTCAAGACGGGCGCGGCCCGGATGGCCACCGAAGCCGACGTCCCGATCGTCCCGGTGATCGTCTGGGGCGCGCACCGCATCTGGACCAAGGACCATCCTCGCAACGTCGGCCGCAAGAAGCTGCCGATCAGCGTGCAGGTGGGGGCGCCGTTGTGGGCTGCCGGAGACATCGAGTCCACGAATGCGGCGCTGCGCGAATCGATGACGACGCTGCTGCACGAGGCGCAGCAGCACTATCCGCACCCCGCCGGCGCCTACTGGGTGCCGCGCCGGCTCGGCGGCGGCGCGCCGACCCTGGCCGAGGCGGCGCAGATAGAGGCCGACGAGGCGGCGGCAAGGTCGGCCAAGGGGGCCGCCCACCGTGCTCCGCATCAGCCGCGTTAGGGGGAAGGAGAGGAACATGGCAGAGCCCTTTTTCCGCTTGGCGGAGATTGTCGTTCCAGCGTTCGCCGCGATGAACGGGACCAAGCTCAATTACCAAGGCTTGGAAAACATTCCCGCGCGCGGCGGCGCCCTGATCGCGCTCAACCACACCAGCTACCTGGACTGGATGCCCGCGTCGATCGCCGCCCACGAACGCAAGCGACGGCTGCGCTTCATGATCAAAGCCGAGATGGCGGACGTGAAGGCCGTCAATTTCGTGATCAAGCACTGCCAGCTCATTCCGGTGGACCGCCGGAACGGGGAGGAAGCGTACGCGGTAGCCGTGCAGAAGCTGCGGGAGGGCGAACTCGTCGGGCTCCATCCCGAGGCCACCATCAGCCGCAGTTACGAACTCCGGGAGTTCAAGTCGGGAGCGGCCCGCATGGCGCTGGAGGCCCGGGTGCCGATCATTCCGATGATCGTCTGGGGCGCGCACCGGATCTGGCCCAAGGATCATCCAAAGAAGGTGTTCCGCAACAAGGTTCCGATCACCGTCGCCGCCGGGCGGCCGCTGGCGCCGCAGGGCAACGCCGAGCAGCTCATCGCCGCGGTGCGCCAGACGATGAACGCGATGTTGTACCGGGTGCAAGAGGAGTACCCGCACCCCGAGGGCGAATTTTGGGTGCCTCGGCGGCTGGGCGGCGCCGCGCCCACCCAGGACGATTCCCGGGCGATCCGGTTGGCCGAATTGCAGGAGCGCATCCAACGGTCCGGCACCGACGGCGTGACGCGACCGGGGCAGACCCAAAGCGGAATCCACTGAGAGAAGGCGGATTCGCTCAATGACCTTGCCGGCGCTGATCGCCTGCGACGTCGACGGCACCTTGTTCGACGAAAACGAGACGATCTCCCCGCGCACCCGTGACGCGGTGCGTGCCGCCGTCGACGCCGGGGCGCAGTTCGTGGTGGCGACCGGCCGGCCGCCGCGCTGGATACGGCCAGTGGTGGAGGCGCTCGGTTTCGCGCCAATCGCGGTGTGCGCCAACGGCGCCGTTCTGTACGACCCCGCGACCGACCGCGTGCTGTCGTCGCGAACGCTTGCCGTCGACACCCTGGCCGAGTTGGCGGAGCTCGCGACGCGCGTGATCCCGGGCGCGGGGCTGGCCGTCGAGCGGATCGGCGAACGCGCCCACGACACGGCGACGCCCCAGTTCATCAGCTCGCCGGGCTACGAGCACGCGTGGCTGAACCCGGACAATACCGAGGTGTCGATCGCAGATCTGCTGAGCGCCCCGGCGATCAAGCTGCTGATCCGCAAAGCCGGTGCCCGCAGTTCGGACATGGCCGCCGAACTCGCCAAACATGTTGGCATCGAAGGTGATATCACCTACTCGACGAACAACGGCCTGGTCGAGATCGTGCCGCTGGGGATCAGCAAGGCCAGCGGTGTGGAAGAGGTCGCCAAGCCACAGGGGATCACCAGCGACGAGGTGGTGGCGTTCGGCGACATGCCCAACGACATCCCGATGCTGCTGTGGGCGGGCCACGGTGTGGCAATGGGCAACGCACATCCCGACGTGCTGGCCGCCGCCGACGAGGTCACCACGCCCAACAGTGACGACGGCGTGGGACGCGTGCTGGAACGCTGGTGGCTTTAGCCCGCGGGCGTGATTGCCGCCGCGAGTTGTTGCGGCAGGTAGTTGACCATCAGCGGGACGAGTCCCATGAACGGCGTGCCGAAGATGGTCACGAGTAGGGGCACACCACCAGGGAACCCGCTGAAATCTACCGTGGCGGTAATCGGATGGGGCGGAACGAGAATGCCGTCGAAGGGCAGGTGCAGAGTGATCGGCAGGGTGGTGCTGACGGGGCCAATGATCGGCACTGTGACGCTTATCGGCACGGGGATCGTCATGTCCACGATGGTTTCGCCATTCAGGAAGCCGTTGGCCACCACGGCCGGGGCGTTTACCAGCGCACCGAGGGCTCCCACCGGGTCACCGGCCAACAGGGCCGTCTGAACCGCCGTCGCGCTGGTCGCGAGTCCCGTGAGCCCGGCGAGCGGCGCACCCGCCGCGGAATAGGTGATCACCAGCGGCAACCCGAAGAATGCGCTCAGCGAACCGGTTGTGGGGTTGGCCAGCGGTAAGGTGGCGGTCGCCGAAATGCTGGGAATCGTAAGCACATTGAGCACGTTGGTGAAGTTCTGCGACATCTGCTTGGGGATCGAGGGCGGCATCAGGTTGGTGAAGTACTGCGCCTCCTGCCCGGGAACGTTGGCGAGCGTGAACAGATTTCCCAGCGGGCCGACCAGGGTCGGAGTGACTACGGCACTCACCGTGGGAAGGGCTGGCGGGAAGATGCTTCCGCCCGTAATGGTGATCACCGGGGTGCCCGGGTCGGTCCCCGTCACCAGCAGATTGGCAAAGGCCTGCGCCACGTCCTGCACCGCGCCGAAGTAATTGCCGGCCAGGACGGCCTGCCAGGCCACCTGGAGCTGCGCGCCGAAAGCCGGCAGGCCGGCGATAATGCCGGTCGTCGCGGCGTAGAGGTTGGTCACGAACTCCTGGGCGAAGCCGATCTGTGTCGTGACGAACCCCTGCAGGGCCGTGACCGGGTTGAACGCCAGAAGTTGCTGGATTGCGGCCTGGATGGTCGCCGGCAGGTTCGCCAGCACGGTCGGGAAGTTCTGGATGGTGTAGGTGAGCGCCGTCGCGACCTGCTGCCAGTAACCCATCTGGTTGGCGATGACCTGGCGCAGGAACGGGAACGGGTCGGCGGCCCAGGTGCCGTAGACAGCCTGCAGGTTCGCCGAAGTCGTCGCGATCAGCTGCCCGTACGCACCGCCCGGACCCAAGGTGGCGGCCGCGCCGCCGAGCGCCTGGGCGGGGGCGTTCACCGTGCTCAGCAGGCCTTGCTCGACGTTGGCGATCTCGGTGCCCGCGTACGCCGCCGCGCTACCGTTCAAGAGGCTCACGAACTCGTCCTGAAAAGCCGCCGCCTGCGCCGCGGCGGCGTGGAATTCGCGGCCATAGGTGCCGAACACCTGTGAGATCGCCGCGGACACCTCGTCGGCGGCCGCGGCCGCGATCCCGGTGGTGGGGCCCGCCGCCGCGGCAGTGGCCTCGTCCAGGCTGGAGCGAATACCCGCCAGATTCTCGGCGGCGGTCGTCACTACTTCCGGCGCTGTGACCACGAACGACACGGCCGTCTCCCCTCGAGTCCATCCCCGACCCCGCGATTGGTGCTGCAAGCTCGAGCGTATGTGACCTAGCGCACATCCGGTCCGAAACGAACCATTCGCCCCGAAATAAGCGCGGGCTGCCCCCAGCTAGGTGGCGGTGGGGTGCGCCGGCAGCGAGAAGTGTTCGTAGGGCACCTCGGGACCGCTCGGCGATTGCAGCGGCGTCGTGATGCCGTCGACGACCTCGGTGACGTTTCCGGTGAGCCGGTCGTAGTTCAGCACCCCGTGCTGGAAATTCTGCGTAATGCGCAGCGGCTCTTGGATTTCCGCGCTGGTGGGCAACCCGAGCGGACCGCGCTCGTAGCTGAGCGAGGCCCAGGCGTCATAGATGGCGCCGGTCACCGGCTGCGCGCCGGTCTCGGGCGACCAGTACATCGCGCCCCTGGCGAAGGTCGCGAAGCGGCCGCCTTCGGCGTCGTCTTCCGGCGAGGTGGGTGCGCCTAGGACGCTGTTCATGCCGCCGATCGCGAGCCAGTGCTCGTAGATGGCGCCGCCCTGCAGCGCCTTGATCAACTCCTCCGGAGGATCGTTGAAATGCGATGCGATGTCGCGGATCTCGTCCATCAGCGCGTAGGCCGCGTTGCCGGGGCAGTCGGTGTTGCCGACGTCGCGGTGGGTGAAAATGGTCGGCAGGTTCGCGATCGCGCCGGCCGGGAAGGTGGTGTAGTGGCTACCGGCCGACTCCAGGGCCACCGTGCCCTTGGGGTCGACGCCGTCCATGCCCAGCCGCCAGCCGAGCAACCGGCCCACGGTCCGCAGCTGGATGGGGCTCGGCGGCACGTCATCGAAGTTGCCGATCATCGCCACACCCCAGGTGTTGCGGTTGAAGCCGCCGGTGTGGAAGGCCTCCACGGCCTTGGTCAGGCCCCCGGCGCTGCCCTCGAACACCTGACCGTACTTGTCGACCAGCGCGTTGTAGGCGATGTCGCACCAGCCCAGGGTCTTGCTGTGGTAGGTGTAGATCGCCTTGACGATCCCGGCCGATTCCAGCGGGGAGTAGTCGTTGCTGCCCGCGGTGTGATGGATGACGGCGGCGCGAATCCCGTTGTCGTACTGGGGACTACCGCATCGCAGCGACTCGTCGGCGCCCCACTCCGCCCGGCTGATGATGGCGGGCGGCTGGCCGGGCATCATGACCCCCGACGGCGGCGTCCACTGGGTTCTGGCCGGCGCTTGCGGCGGGGAGATGAGGATCGCTGAGATGTTCTCCGCGTAGGGCTGTTCCCTGGAAGCCGGCTTGTATCCGAGGCCTGTGTCGTTGGCCGGGGCCGGGGGCGGTTGGGTCGTCGGCGCATCGATCGGTCGCGTGACCGCGATCTGGACCGTCGTCGTGGTGCCGACGAACACCGGATCGGTGCTGCGCGGGCCCTCGGTGGCTCCGGCGCTCGCGGGTCCGGCGTCGGGGGCCGCGGTCTCGTATTCGGTCCGGTACCAGGGGCCCCAGGAGCCGTCGGGGCGCTTGGCGCGCACCCGGGTGGATGTGCCGGCTAGGTCCCCGGTGAGCGCCACCAAGGAAAACGGGGTGTCCTGGCTGACTTCGCGAACCGTGACTCCGCCCCCGAGCCCGATCAGCGGCTGCTCGGCCAATTGAGTCTCGGCCGGTCGCGGTGGTTTCGGGGCATCCCGGTCGCGCGTCGCGTCGCCGACCCAGGAGACGATGACGACCGTCGCCGCGATGGCGGTAAGCAACATCGTCGGCGCGCGACTCCGGGACACCAGCTGATGTTACTTGTGTTTCAGATGTTATTTATGAGGCGACACGATGTACGGCGCTAAAAGGCCACGAAAACGTGTTCGACGGCACCGCAGAGGGCGGGCTCTGCGGTGCCGTCAGGGGGCAGGTTCCTCGCGGTCCTAGTGGGGCAGAACCGGCGCGGCGGCGCCGGTCAAAGCGCCGGTGGCACCGGTCGCGGCCGGTAGCGCACCCGCGGCGGCCGGCAGCGCACCGGCGGCAGCGCCCGGCAGGGCGCCCGCGGCACCCGGCAGCGCTCCGGCAGCGCCCGGCAGGGCACCCGCGGCTCCCGCCGCGGCCGGCAGCGCACCGGCGGCAGCGCCCGGCAGGGCACCCGCGGCACCCGGCAGGGCACCCGCAGCGCCCGGCAGGGCACCCGCGGCGCCCGGCAGGGCAGCGGCGGCGCCCGGCAGGGCCTTGGCCGCACCCGGCAGCGCACCCGCGGCGGCCGGCAACGCGGCACCCGGCGCGGCGCCCGCGGCGCTCTGCTGGATACCTTGCGTGATGGCCGGCATCACCAGGCCCTTGAGCAGGTCGATCGCCTGGTTGGCGCCCAACTGGTTGGCGGCCTGCATCAGGTCGTTCATCAGCCCGCCGCCACCAGAGGTGCCGCCCGTCCCGCCGGTGCCACCGGACGCGATCGGCGAAGCGCCGCCCAGCGTCGACGGGTCACCGAGGATGGGGTACGTGCCGCCGGCGCCCGGGTCCAGCCCGGTCGTCGAGTCGATCGGCACCTCGCTGGGCGAGAGCGTGGGGCTGGCCAGCCCGGGTGTGACCCCGGCCGGGCTGGTCAGCCCGGGGTTGGCCAGCGCGGGGTTGAGCCCCGCGGCCGGCGTCGTCGGCACCGCACCCGGCGTGGCGACCCCGGGTGTGCCCGGCGTCGTGGGCGGCAGGCCCGGGTTCGCCAGAGCGGGGCTCGTCAAGCCTGGGCTCGTCAAGCCCGGGCTGGTCAGCCCCGGACTGGTCAGCGCGGGGCTCGTCAAGCCTGGGCTGGTCAGCCCCGGGCTCGTCAAACCTGGGCTGGTGAGGCCCGGACTGGTCAGACCCGGTGTGGCGGCACCGGTTCCGCTGAGGGCGGGCACCGGCGGCAGGTTGATGCCGAACTGCGACAGGCCCTGCGACAGCGCGCCCATCAGCTCGCCGGGCAGGTCGGACATCACCGCAGCCTGCTTGAACTCGTGGTGCTCGGCCGGCTTGCTGCCGGCGGTCGATTCGTAGACCAGGAAGTATGCGCAAGGACTCGCCACTGCCACAGCGGCGACCGCGCTCATGGCTGTCGAAACCTTGCGTCGGCGTCGATTCGGCACGGAAGTCTCCTCGTATCTGGACAACTATTTGAACTGCTTGTTGTGTCGGCGTGCCCTGCCCGTGGTGTCCGGCGTGAAGCACACAGAGTCGATGGTACGAGTGGGATTGCTGTGACTAGAGTGCTGATATTGAATCGTGAGGTAATTGAGAGTCCGACTGTGACCGCGGATTCCGACCATGCCCAAGCAGTCGTTACCGCGACCAACCCCGGCATCGTGGCCTCGCCAAATGGGTTAGACCCGCGCGGTCGGATACCCTAAGCAACCGATGACAGCTCGTTTCGACCTCCTCGTCGTCGGCTCCGGATTCTTCGGCCTGACCATTGCCGAGCGCGCGGCTACCCAGCTCGGGAAGCGCGTGCTCGTCCTCGACCGGCGCCCGCATCTGGGCGGCAATGCGTACTCCGAGGCCGAGCCCCAGACCGGCATCGAGGTGCACAAGTACGGCGCACACCTGTTCCACACCTCTAATAAGAGGGTCTGGGATTACGTGCGCCAGTTCACCGACTTCACCGACTACCGTCACCGCGTCTTCGCGATGCACAACGGGCAGGCCTACCAGTTCCCGATGGGGCTGGGCCTGGTGTCGCAGTTCTTCGGCCGGTACTTCACCCCGGACGAGGCACGGCAGCTGATCGCCGAGCAGGCCGCCGAGATCAACACCGCGGACGCGCAAAACCTGGAAGAGAAGGCGATCTCGCTGATAGGCCGGCCCCTTTACGAGGCGTTCGTCAAGGGCTACACGGCCAAGCAGTGGCAGACCGACCCCGCCACGCTGCCCGCCGCCGTCATCAATCGGCTGCCGGTGCGCTACACGTTCGACAACCGATACTTCAGCGACACCTACGAGGGACTGCCGGTCGACGGCTACACGGCGTGGCTGCAGCGGATGGCCGACGACGACCGCATCGAGGTCAGGCTGAACACCGACTGGTTCGACGTGCGCGACGAACTGCGCGCGGAGTCACCGGACGCCCCCGTCGTGTACACGGGGCCGCTGGACCGCTACTTCGACTACGCCGAGGGCCGCCTGGGCTGGCGCACACTGGACTTCGAGGTGGAAGTGCTGCCGATCGGGGATTTCCAGGGGACTCCGGTGATGAACTACAACGACCTCGACGTGCCCTACACCCGCATCCACGAGTTCCGTCACTTCCACCTCGAGCGTGACTACCCGACCGACAAGACGGTGATCATGCGCGAGTACTCCCGCTTCGCCGAAGACGATGACGAGCCCTACTACCCGATCAACACCGAGGCCGACCGCGCCCTGTTGGCTGCCTATCGAGAACGGGCGAGGGCCGAGACGGCGTCGTCGAAGGTCCTGTTCGGCGGCCGGCTGGGCACCTACCAATACCTGGACATGCACATGGCCATCGCCAGCGCGCTGAGCATGTACGACAACATCCTTGCGCCGCACCTGCGTGACGGCGCACCACTCATGCAAGACGAGGGGGCGAACGCGTGAGCGCGGTCAGTCTGCTGTCCCGAATCATCCTGCCGCGTCCGGGCGAACCGCTCGACGTGCGCAAGCTTTACCTCGAGGAGTCGACCACCAACGCGCGGCGCGCGCACGCGACATCGCGCACCTCGCTACAGATCGGCGCCGAGTCGGAGGTGTCGTTCGCGACGTACTTCAACGCGTTCCCGGCCAGCTACTGGCGGCGCTGGTCGATCTGCACGTCGGTGGTGTTGCGGGTCGAGCTGACCGGAACCGGGCGCGTCGACATGTACCGGACCAAGGCCACCGGGGTCCGGATTTCGGTGGAGGGCCGCCAGTTCGTCGGCACCGACGATCAGCCGGCGGTCGTCGAGATCGAGGTGCCGCTGCGGCCGTTCGAGGACGGCGGCTGGATCTGGTTCGACATCACCACCGACACCGCGGTCAGCCTGCTCAGCGGTGGGTGGTACGCCACCGAGCCCGCTCCGGGCACCGCCAACGTCGCCGTCGGTATCCCCACCTTCAACCGTCCCGCCGACTGTGTCAACGCACTGGCCGACCTCACCGCAGATCCGTTGGTGGACAAGGTGATTGGGGCGGTAATCGTGCCGGACCAGGGCGTCCGCAAGGTGCGCGACCACCCGGACTTTCCGGCCGCAGCCGCCGGCCTGGGCGACCGGCTGTCGATCCACGACCAGCCGAACCTCGGCGGTTCCGGCGGATACAGCCGGGTGATGTACGAGGCGCTGAAAAACACGGATTGCCAACAGATCCTGTTCATGGACGACGACATTCGCATCGAGCCGGACACCATCCTGCGGGTGCTGGCGCTGAACCGCTTCGCCAAGACGCCGATGCTGATCGGCGGTCAGATGCTCAACCTGCAGGAGCCGTCGCACCTGCACATCATGGGCGAGGTGGTCAACCAGTCGAACTTCATGTGGACCGCCGCGCCGCACGCCGAGTACGACCACGACTTCGCGAAATTCCCCTTGAACGACAACAACGATCGGAGCGCGCTGCTGCACCGGCGCATCGACGTCGACTTCAACGGCTGGTGGACGTGCATGATCCCGCGGCAGGTCGCCGAGGAGATCGGCCAGCCGGTGCCGTTGTTCATCAAATGGGACGACGCCGAATACGGCCTGCGCGCCGGCGAGCACGGCTATCCGACGGTCACCTTGCCCGGGGCCGCGATCTGGCATATGGCCTGGAGCGACAAGGACGACGCCATCGACTGGCAGGCCTACTTCCACTTGCGCAACCGGTTGGTGGTCGCGGCGCTGCACTGGGACGGCGATATCACCGGATTGGTCCGCAGCCACCTTAAGGCGACACTGAAACACCTTGCCTGCCTTGAATACTCGACGGTCGCGATCCAGAACAGGGCGATCGACGACTTTCTGGCCGGTCCCGAGCACATCTTCTCGATCCTGGAATCGGCGCTGCCGGAAGTGCACCGCATCCGCAAGGAGTACCCGGACGCCGTCGTGCTGCCGGCCGCGAGCGAGCTGCCACCGCCGCAGAACAAGACCAAGGCGATGAAGCCGCCGGTGAACCCCGTTTCCATCGGTTACCGGCTGGCGCGCGGGATATTGCACAACATGACAGCGGCCGACCCGGAAGCCCACACGCGTCCGGAGTACAACGTGCCGACCCAGGATGCGCGCTGGTTCCGGCTCTGCACGGTCGACGGCGTGACGGTCACGACCGCCGACGGGTGCGGCGTGGTCTACCGACAGCGCGACCGGCGAAAGATGATGTCGCTGTTGCTGAAATCGCTACGCCGCCAGCGTAAGTTGCTGGGCCGGTTCGACGAGATGCGCCGGGTCTACCGGGAGGCGCTGCCCGTGCTGTCCAGCAAGCAGAAGTGGGAGACGGCGTTGTTGCCGGCCGGCGAGTCAAAACATGGTTGAATCGGCGGCCCCGCGCGGTGAGGTGGCCGCGCTGGTGGCCGTCCAGTCGGCGCTGGCCGATAGGCCCGGAATGCTGGGCGCGGCGCGAGGGCTGTCCCACTTTGGCGAGCACAGCATCGGCTGGCTGGTGGTGGCGCTGCTCGGTGCGGTGCTGATGCCGAGCCGACGCCGCGAGTGGCTGGTGGCCGGGGCCGGCGCGTTCGTCGCGCACGCCGCCGCCGTGCTGGTCAAGCGCGTGGTGCGGCGCAAGCGGCCCCACCACCCGTCGGTCGCGGTGAACGTCGGCACGCCGAGCCAACTGAGCTTCCCCTCCGCGCACGCCACCTCCACCACCGCCGCGGCCATCCTGATGAGTCGCGCAACCGGGCTCCCCTTACCCGTGTTGCTCGTCCCTCCGATGGCGCTGTCGCGGATACTGCTGGGCGTGCACTATCCCAGCGACGTAGCCTTCGGCATCGCCCTCGGTGCCGCCGTCGCGGGAGTCGCCGACCGGAGCGACCAGTGGTGCCGAAAGAGGTGCACCGAATGAGCGAAGACGTGGTGGTCGGGCCTCCGGCGAACCTGATCGTCGGGGTGGTCAAGGCGATCCGCCCGCGCCAATGGGTGAAGAACGTCCTCGTCCTGGCCGCGCCGCTGAGCGCGGCGGGACGGGGCCACCGATATGACTACGGCCAGCTCGGAATTCAGGTTGCGGTGGCCTTCGCGGTGTTCAGCCTGGCGGCCTCCGCGGTGTACCTGATCAACGACGTCCGCGACGTCGAGGCCGACCGCGAACACCCCACCAAACGGTTCCGCCCGATCGCCGCCGGCGTGGTGCCGGAATGGCTGGCCTACGCCCTCGCGGTGGTGCTCGGGGTGGCGTCGCTCGGCCTGGCGTGGTGGCTGACGCCGAACCTGGCGGTGGTGATGGCGGTCTACATCGCCATGCAGCTGGGCTACTGCTTCGGCCTCAAGCACCAGGCGGTGATGGACATCTGCATCGTGTCGTCGGCGTACCTGCTGCGGGCCATCGCCGGGGGCGCGGCCACCGACACCCGGCTGTCTCAGTGGTTTTTGCTCATGGCGGCATTCGCGTCGCTGTTCATGGTGGCCGGCAAGCGCTACGCCGAACTGCAACTGGCCGAACGCACCGGCGCGGCGATCCGCAAGGCGCTGGAGAGCTACACCAGCACCTACCTGCGCTTCGTCTGGACGATGTCGGCCACCGCGGTGGTGCTGTGCTACGGGCTGTGGGCATTCGAGCGCGAACACGGCGAGGCGGGCTGGTTCGTGGTGTCCATGGTCCCGTTCACCATCGCGATCCTGCGCTACGCGGTCGACGTCGACGGCGGGCTGGCCGGGGAGCCCGAAGACATTGCGTTGCGCGACCGGGTGCTGCAGCTGTTGGCGCTGGCGTGGATCGCAACAGTTGGGGCCGCCGTTGCCTTCGGCTAGCCCCCATCTGAACGGCCTGAAGGCGCTGAGGGTGGGGGTGCTGCGCCGGCCGGTGATCAGGCGGCCCGGCCGGCCGCTCTTCCCCTACGTCACCGCGGTGCGGGTCAGCCTGTGGATCAGCGTGGCGGTGGTCGCGGTCCTGTTCGGGTGGGGCGCGTGGGAGCGGCGCTGGATCGCCGACGACGGGCTCATCGTGCTGCGCACGGTGCGCAATTTGCTGGCCGGCAACGGCCCAGTGTTCAACCAGGGCGAACGGGTCGAGGCGAACACCTCCACCGCGTGGACCTATCTGATGTATCTGGGCAGCTGGGTCGGCGGCCCGATGCGCATGGAGTACGTGGCTTTGGCGCTGGCCCTGACGCTTTCGGTGCTGGGCGTGGCTTTTTTGATGCTCGGCGCCGGCCGGTTGTACGCGCCCAGCCTGCGGGGCCGCAGGGCGATCATGCTGCCCGCCGGCGCGCTGGTCTACATCGCGCTGCCGCCCGCCCGCGACTTTGCCACATCGGGCCTGGAGAGCGGCCTGGCGCTGGCCTACCTGGGGTTGCTGTGGTGGATGATGGTGTGCTGGGCGCAGCCGGTGCGCGGGCGTCCGGGTGGCCCGGTCTTCGTCGGTGCGCTGGCCTTCGTCGCCGGGTTCAGCGTTCTCGTCCGACCCGAGCTGGCGCTGATGGGCGGGCTGGCGCTGATCATGATGCTCATCGCCGCGCGCACCTGGCGGCGCCGGGCGCTGGTCGTGGTGGCCGGCGGATTTCTGCCGGTCGCCTACGAGATCTTCCGGATGGGCTACTACGGTCTGCTGGTGCCCGGCACGGCGTTGGCCAAGGACGCGGCCGGCGACAAGTGGTCGCAGGGGATGATCTACCTCGCCAACTTCAATGCGCCCTACGCCGTGTGGGTTCCGGTGCTGCTGCTGGTGCCGCTCGGCGTGCTGGTGGTGGTGGCCCGGCGCCGCCCGTCGTTCCTGCGCCCGGCGCTGTCACCGGATTACGGGCGCCTGGCGCGGGCGGTGCAGAGCCCGTCGGCGGTCGTCGCATTCGTCCTCGTCAGCGGCCTGCTGCAGGGGCTCTACTGGATCCGGCAGGGCGGGGATTTCATGCACGCGAGGGTGTTGCTGGCGCCGCTATTTTGTTTGCTGGCGCCGGTGGCCGTCGTCCCGGTTGCCCTGCCCGACGGGCAGGACTATTCGCGGGAGACCGGCTACTGGGCGGCCGGTGCCGCCGGCGCGCTGTGGCTGGGCGTCGCGGGCTGGTCGCTGTGGGCAGCAAACTCACCCGGGATGGGCGACGACGCCACCCACGTCACCTACTCGGGCATCGTCGACGAGCGCCGCTTCTACGCACAGGCCACCGGGCATGCGCACCCGCTGACGGCCGCCGACTACCTGGACTACCCGAGGATGGCCGCCGTCCTGACCGCGCTCGACAACACCCCGGAGGGCGCGTTGCTGCTGCCGTCGGGCAACTACACCCAGTGGGACCTGGTGCCGATGCTGCAGCCCGCGCCCGGGGACGCCACGGCGCCGCAAAAACCGCAGCATGCCGTGTTTTTCACCAACCTGGGCATGCTGGGGATGAACGTCGGGCTTGATGTGCGGGTGATCGACCAGATTGGGCTGGCAAACCCGCTCGCCCAGCACACGGAGCGGCTGAAGCACGGCCGAATCGGGCACGACAAGAACCTCTTCCCCGACTGGGTGATCGCCGACGGCCCGTGGGTGAAGTTGTATCCGGGAATTCCAGGCTATTTGGACGTGAACTGGGTCGCGCAGGCCGTCGCGGCGCTGCAGTGCCCCGAGACGAAGGCGATGCTGAGCTCGGTGCGAGCCCCAATGACCTTGCATCGCTTCGTTTCCAACGTCGTACACAGCTTCGAGTTCACCAAGTACCGCATCGATCGCGTTCCGCTCTACGAGCTCGCCAGGTGTGGGCTGCCGGTTCCGCAGGCGATCCCACCGCCTCCTCGCGAATGAGGCGCCGCATCCGGATTTTTTTCGGCGCATCGTGAAACGGGCGCTGCCGGTGACTGTGCGGCACATTGCCAGCAACTTCACATCTGTGCTCTCACCAGTGATCGACCGCGGCCAAGCACATGCGGAAACGCGATTCTCGGCTGCACCGTCCGACCCGAAATTCGTTGCAAAAATGGGCCGAATGACTGTTTGCCTGACCTGCTCGATGAGAGGGGATGGCCGATGGTGTGGTTGACTACACGAGCACTGCTGCGCAGATCGTATGCAGTACGACCCAATTCGACGATGCGCCTGTACTAAGGGCGCGCCGAAAGGATGAGGAAGCAAGGATGACGCTTGTCGACAGGTTTCGCGGCGCCGTGGCTCGCATGCCACGACGACTCGTGGTGGGGGCCGTTGGCGCGGCCCTGCTCTCGGGTCTGATTGGCGCCGTGGGGGGCTCGGCGACCGCCGGGGCGTTCTCGCGCCCGGGTCTGCCGGTGGAGTACCTGCAGGTTCCCTCGGCCGCTATGGGCCGCGACATCAAGGTTCAGTTCCAAAGCGGTGGTGCCAACGCGCCGGCGCTCTACCTGCTCGACGGCATGCGCGCGCAGGACGACTACAACGGCTGGGACATCAACACCCCCGCGTTCGAGTGGTACAACCAGTCGGGCATCGCCGTGGTCATGCCGGTCGGTGGGCAGTCCAGCTTCTACTCCGACTGGTATGCGCCCGCCTGCGGTAAGGCCGGCTGCACCACCTACAAGTGGGAGACCTTCCTGACCAGCGAGCTGCCGGCGTACCTGTCGGCCAACAAGCAGGTCCGGTCCACCAACAACGCCGCCGTCGGTCTGTCGATGGCCGGATCGTCGGCGCTGATCCTGGCCGCCTACCACCCGAACCAGTTCGTCTACGCCGGCTCGCTGTCGGCGCTGCTGGACCCGTCGCAGGGGATGGGTCCGTCGCTGATCGGGCTGGCCATGGGCGACGCGGGTGGCTACAAGACCAAGGACATGTGGGGCCCCAAGGAGGACCCCGCCTGGCAGCGCAACGACCCGTCGCTGCAGGTCGGCAAGCTGGTCGCGAACAACACCCGCATCTGGGTGTACTGCGGTAACGGCAAGCCGTCGGACCTGGGTGGTGACAACCTGCCCGCCAAGTTCCTCGAGGGCTTCGTGCGGACTTCCAACCTGAAGTTCCAGGACGCGTACAACCAGGCCGGCGGCCACAACGCGGTGTGGAACTTCGACGCCAACGGCACCCACGACTGGCCCTACTGGGGCGCGCAGCTGCAGGCGATGAAGGGTGACCTGCAGTCGACGCTGGGCGCCACCCCGGGCGCCGGTCCGGCCACGGCTGCGGCCGCGGGCAACCAGGGCACCGGCACCGGCACTTAAGAACGAGCAACGCGACCGACGGCGGCGATCCAATCGGGTCGCCGCCGTTGGTTTGCGCGCGGCGAGTGTGGCCTATATCACTACCCTGCTGACCGCCCCGCGTGTCGCCCTGGCTAATGTGCAGACACAGCGACTAGACGATGGAGGGTGGACATGAGGGTCGTACGGGGTCTGTCAGCGCTTCTGCGGATGTTTGGTGTCACCGCACTGTCCGTCGGGTTGGCGGTGACCTTCGCCTTGGTGACGACCGCAACCGCCGGCAAGGCCAGGGCCGCGGGTTACGAAAGCCTGATGGTCCCGTCGGCGGCGATGGGCCGTGACATCCCGGTGGCCTTCCTGGCCGGCGGTCCGCACGCGGTGTATCTGCTGGACCCCTTCGACGCCGCTCCGGACGTCAGCAACTGGGTCACCGCCGGCAACGCGATGAACACGCTGGCCGGCAAGGGCATCTCGGTGGTGGCACCCGCCGGGGGCGCCTACAGCATGTACACGAATTGGGAGAACGACGGCAGCAAGCAGTGGGACACCTTCCTGTCCAGCGAGCTGCCCAACTGGCTGGCCGCCAACAAGGGCCTGGCACCCGGCGGGCACGCCGCCGTGGGCGCCTCCCAGGGCGGCTACGCCGCGATGGCGCTGGCTTGCTTCCACCCCGACCGCTTCGGCTTCGCCGGTTCGCTGTCCGGTTTCCTGTACCCGTCGAACACCACGACGAACGGTTCGATCCTGGCCGGCCTGCAGCAATTCGGCGGCGTCGACGGCAACGGCATGTGGGGCGCGCCGCAGCTGGGCCGGTGGAAGTGGCACGACCCGTGGGTGCACGCCTCCCTGCTGGCGCAGAACAACACCCGCGTCTGGGTTTGGAGCCCGACCACCGACGCGGCTAGCGATCCCGCCGCCATGATCGGGCAGGCCGGCGAGGCGATGGGCAACAGCCGGATGTTCTACCAGCAGTACCGCAGCGTCGGCGGGCACAACGGCCACTTCGACTTCCCCGGCGGCGGCGACAACGGCTGGGGCTCGTGGTCGGGTCAGCTGGGCGCCATGTCGGGCGACATCGTGGGCGCGATCCGCTAGGACGCCGAGGCCCAGGGTGCCGCGCGAAACGCCGGTACCGTGTAGGAAAGTGCAGCAGGGGGCGGGATGTCCGCTTGCCTGAAACCGAGCTGCGATCGACCGACTCTGCTAGCAGGAGACCATGACGACGAGCGCGCGGCGCAAACGCCACCGGATCCTCGCCTGGATTGCCGCGCTCGCCGTGGCGGGCGTCGTGTTGCTGGTCGTGGTGGCCGTCATCACGCTGCTGCGCAACCGCGAATCGCCGCCCAGCGCCGTGCCCCCGGGCATCCTGCCGCCGCCCGCCACGTCGACCCACCCGCACAAGCCGCGGCCGGCGTCCCAGGACGCCTCATGCCCCGACGTGCAGTTGGTCAACGTCCCCGGCACCTGGGAGTCCGCCCCGCAGGACGACCCGCTCAACCCGGCGCAGTTCCCGAATGCGTTGCTGCACAAGGTCATAAACGAGATCTCCCAGCAGTTCCCGTCGTCGCGGGTGCAGACGTACACCACGCCCTACACGGCGCAGTTCCACAACCCGTTGAGCGGCGACACGCAGATGTCCTACAACGAAAGCCGGGCGGAAGGCACCCGCGCGACCGTTCAGGCGATGACCGACATGAACAACAAGTGCCCGCTGACCAGTTACGTGCTGATGGGCTTCTCCCAGGGCGCGGTGATCATCGGCGACATCGCCAGCGACATCGGCAACGGCCGCGGACCCGTCGACGACGACCTGGTGCTCGGTGTGACGTTGATCGCCGACGGCCGTCGCCAGGACGGGGTGGGCAACGACATCGGGCCGAACCCGCCGGGCGAGGGCGCCGAGATCACGCTGCACGAGGTGCCGGTGCTGTCCGGGCTCGGCCTGACCATGACGGGTGCGCGGCCGGGCGGCTTCGGCGCGCTGAACGGCAAGACGAACGAGATCTGCGCCCCGGGCGACCTCATCTGCGCGGCGCCGAACGAAGCATTCAGCGTCGCCAAGCTGCCGGACACGTTGAACACCCTGGCCGGAGGCGCCGGGCAGCCGGTCCACGCGCTGTACGCCACGACCCAGTTCTGGAACCTCGACGGGGCGCCGGCGACCGATTGGACGCTGAATTGGGCCCGCGGGCTGATCGAAAACGCGCCGCATCCCAAACATGGGTGACTCCGCCTGGTCGGCTGGACGAGGGCGCGCCGGGTTGGCCCGATGAATAGGGCGCTAGACACAGCCGCGACGTAGGCGAATCCGTGACGGGATCGGCGGTACCTTGTGATTTGGTCTGCCGCGGGGCGGCCCTTAACATTAAGAGAAAATTAAGAGCAATCAGCACTTGGTTGCGGTCCCGATCGGGGCCAAAGCTGGCGGGGACTGGCACGGACCGGCGCTCCCAGCCGGGTGGTGTGCACAGCCGGCTCGTGTATAGAGGACCAGTCGGTGAAGCCGACACGCGCAAGTCGGCGAAGCCGACACCGGAGGCATTACAGCCGGCTTAGCCGGCCGAGATGGTTGTGACAGGAGAAGACGGCATGGCGTACCACAACCCGTTCATCGTGAATGGAAAGATCAGGTTCCCGGACAACACGAACCTGGTTCGTCACGTTGAGAAGTGGGCGAAGGTTCGCGGCGAAAAGCTCGCCTATCGGTTCATCGACTACTCCACCGAGCGCGACGGCGAGTACCGCGACATCTCGTGGTCGGAGTTCAGCGCCCGCAACCGGGCCGTCGGCGCTCGCCTGCGACAGGTCACCCAGCCCGGTGACCGCATCGCCATCCTGTGCCCCCAGAACCTCAACTACCTGGTCGCGTTCTTCGGCGCGCTGTATGCCTGCAGGATCGCCGTGCCGCTGTTCGATCCGAGCGAACCGGGCCACGTCGGCCGTCTGCACGCCGTGCTCGACGACTGCACCCCGTCGACGATCCTGACCACCACCGAGGCCGCCGAGGGGGTCCGCAAGTTCATCCGCGCCCGCTCGGCCAAGGAGCGTCCGCGCGTCATCGCCGTCGACGCCGTGCCGAACGAGGTCGCCGCCACCTGGGAAGAGCCGGTGGCCGACGAGAACACCATCGCCTACTTGCAATACACCTCCGGCTCCACGCGCACCCCGACCGGCGTGCAGATCACCCACCTCAACCTGCCGACCAACGTGCTGCAGGTGCTCAACGGCCTCGAGGGCAAAGAGGGCGACCGCGGGTTGTCCTGGCTGCCCTTCTTCCACGACATGGGCCTGATCACCGCGCTGCTGTCACCGGTGCTCGGCCAGAGTTTCACCTTCATGACCCCGGCCGCGTTCGTACGGCGGCCGGGCCGGTGGATCCGGGAGATGGCGCGCAAGCCCGACGACGCCCCGGAGTGCGAGGTCTTCACCGTCGCGCCGAACTTCGCCTTCGAGCACGCCGCGGTGCGCGGCGCGCCCAAGGAAGGTGAGCCGCCCCTGGACCTGAGCAATGTGAAGGGCATCCTCAACGGCAGCGAGCCGGTGTCCCCGGCGTCGATGCGCAAGTTCTACGAGGCGTTCGCGCCGTACGGCTTGCGGGAGACGGCGATCAAGCCGTCCTATGGCCTGGCCGAGGCGACTTTGTTCGTCTCCACGACGCCGATGGACCAGGCGCCCCGGGTCATCCACGTCGACCGCGACGAGATGAACAACCAACGCTTCGTCGAGGTCCCCGCCGACGCGCCGAACGCGGTCCCCCAGGTGTCCGCCGGCACCATCGGTGTCGACGAGTGGGCCGTCATCGTCGATCCGGACACGGCCAGCGAGCTGCCGGACGGGCATGTCGGCGAGATCTGGCTGCACGGCAACAACCTCGGCACCGGGTACTGGGGCAAGGAAGAGGAAACCCAGCACACCTTCCGCAACATCCTGAAGTCCCGCATCAGCGAGTCGCACGCCGAGGGCGCCGCGGACGACGGGCTGTGGGTGCGCACCGGTGACTACGGCACCTACCACGACGGCCACCTCTATATCGTCGGCCGCATCAAGGACCTGGTCATCATCGACGGGCGCAACCACTACCCGCAGGACCTCGAGTACTCGGCGCAGGAAGCCAGCCGCGCGCTGCGCACCGGCTACGTGGCCGCCTTCTCGGTCCCGGCCAACCAGCTGCCCCAGGTCGTGTTCGACAACCCGCACGCCGGCATCAAGCACGACCCCGAGGACACCTCCGAGCAGCTCGTGATCGTCGCCGAGCGCGCCGCCGGCACGCACAAGCTCGACTACCAGCCCATCGCCGACGACATCCGCGCGGCCATCGCCGTGCGGCACGGCGTCACCGTGCGCGACCTGCTGCTGGTGCAGGCGGGAACCATTCCGCGCACCTCGAGCGGCAAGATCGGGCGCCGCGCCTGCCGCGCCGCCTACCTCGACGGAAGCCTGCGCAGCGGCATCGGTTCCCCGACCGCCTTCGCGGGCGCGAACGACTGAACCAGGAATCATGACTGACATAGACGAATCCCAGGAGAATCTGCCCGCCAAGAAGGCCGACTTAACCGTCCCCGAGATGCGCCAATGGCTGCGCAACTACGTCGCCAAGGCCACCGGACAGTCGCCCGATTCGATCGACGAGTCGGTGCCGATGGTCGAGCTGGGCCTGTCGTCGCGCGACGCGGTTGCGATGGCCGCCGACATCGAGGACATGACCGGTGTCACGCTGTCGGTCGCGGTGGCGTTCCAGCATCCGACCATCGAGTCGCTGGCGACCCGGATCATCGAGGGCGAGCCCGAACCGGACCTGTCGGACGACGACGTCGTCGACTGGTCGCGCAACGGCCCCGCCGAGCGCGTCGACATCGCCGTCGTGGGCCTGGCGACCCGGCTGCCCGGCGACATGAACAGCCCCGAGGAAACCTGGCAGGCGCTGATCGAGGGCCGCGACGCCATCACCGATTTGCCCGAGGGCCGCTGGGAGGAATTCCTCGACGAGCCGCGGCTGGCCGAGCGGATCGCCAAGGCCCGCACCAAGGGTGGCTACCTGAAGGACATCAAGGGCTTCGACTCCGAGTTCTTCGCGATCGCCAAGACCGAGGCCGACAACATCGACCCGCAGCAGCGGATGGCGCTGGAGCTGACCTGGGAGGCGCTCGAGCACGCGCGCATCCCGGCGTCGAGCCTGCGCGGCGAGGCGGTCGGCGTCTTCGTCGGCGTCTCCAACCATGACTACGGCTTCTTGGCCATCTCCGACCCGACCGCCGCGCACCCGTACGCGATCACCGGTAACTCACCATCGATCATCGCGAACCGAGTGTCCTACTTCTACGACTTCCGTGGGCCTTCCGTCGCGGTCGACACCGCGTGCTCGAGCTCGCTGGTGGCGATCCACCAGGCGGTGCAGGCGCTGCGCAACGGCGAGGCCGACGTGGCGGTGGCCGGCGGCGTCAACGCGCTGATCACGCCCGCGGTGACACTCGGTTTCGACGAGATCGGCGCGGTGTTGGCCCCCGACGGCCGGATCAAGTCGTTCTCTTCGGATGCCGACGGCTACACCCGCTCGGAGGGCGCTGGCATGCTGGTGCTCAAGCGGGTCGACGACGCCCGCCGCGACGGCGATCAGATCCTGGCCGTGATCGCCGGCAGCGCGGTCAACCACGACGGCCGGTCCAACGGCCTGATCGCGCCCAACCAGGACGCCCAGGCCGACGTGCTGCGCCGGGCCTACAAGGACGCCGGCATCGATCCGCGCAACGTCGACTACATCGAGGCCCACGGCACCGGCACCGTCCTCGGTGACCCGATCGAGGCCGAGGCGCTGGGCCGCGTCGTCGGCCGGGGCCGCCCGGCCGACCGCCCGGCGCTGTTGGGCGCGGTGAAAACCAATGTGGGGCACATGGAGTCGGCCGCCGGCGCGGCCAGCATGGCCAAGGTGGTGCTGGCGCTGCAGCACGACAAGCTGCCGCCGTCGCTGAACTTCGCCGGCCCCAGCCCCTACATCGACTTCGACGCGATGCGCCTCAAAGTGATTGACAAGGCGACCGATTGGCCGCGCTACGGCGGCTACGCGCTCGCCGGGGTGTCCAGCTTCGGCTTCGGTGGCGCCAACGCGCACGTGGTGGTGCGCGAGGTCCTGCCCCGCGACGTGATCGAGAAGGAGCCGGAGCCGCAGCCCGAGGCCAAGGCGGCCGCCGAGGCGGCCTCGGAAACCGCTCAAGCGCCCACGTTCGAGGCGCACTCGCTGCGGTTCGACGACTTCGGCAACATCATCCCCGACGCCACCCCCGCGGCCGAGGAGGAAGAGCCCGACCTGCCGGAGGTCACCGAGGAGGCGCTGGAGCTCAAAGCCGCCGCACTGGAAGAGCTTGCGGCGCAAGAGCTTCCGCCACCGGTCATCCCGCTCGTCGTGTCGGGGTTCCTGACCTCCCGGAAGAAGGCCGCTGCCGCCGAGCTCGCGGACTGGATGGAAAGCCCCGAGGGACAGGCGTCGTCGCTGGAATCGATCGGCCGGTCGCTGTCGCGTCGCAACCACGGCCGCTCGCGCGCGGTGGTGCTGGCGCACGACCACGAGGAGGCCATCAAGGGCCTGCGCGCGATCGCCGAGGGCAAGCAACGGCCGAACGTGTTCAGCGTCGACGGGCCGGTGAGCAACGGACCGGTGTGGGTGCTGGCCGGTTTCGGCGCGCAGCACCGCAAGATGGGCAAGAGCCTGTACCTGCGCAACGAGGTCTTCGCCAAGTGGATCGAGAAGGTCGACGCGCTGGTCCAGGACGAGTTGGGCTACTCGGTGCTCGAGCTGATCCTGGACGACTCGCAGGACTACGGCATCGAGACCACCCAGGTGACCATCTTCGCGATCCAGATCGCGCTGGGCGAGCTGCTCAAGCACCACGGCGCCAAGCCCGCCGCCGTGGTCGGCCAGTCGCTGGGCGAGGCGGCGTCGGCGTACTTCGCCGGCGGCCTGTCGCTGCGCGACGCCACCCGGGCCATCTGCTCGCGCTCGCACCTGATGGGCGAGGGCGAGGCGATGCTGTTCGGTGAGTACATCCGGCTGATGGCGCTGGTGGAATACTCCGCCGACGAAATCAAGACGGTGTTCTCCGACTACCCCGACCTGGAGGTGTGCGTCTACGCCGCACCCACCCAGACCGTCATCGGCGGACCGCCCGACCAGGTGGACGCGATCATCGCCCGCGCGGAGGCCGAGGGCAAGTTCGCCCGCAAGTTCCAGACCAAGGGCGCCAGCCACACCCAGCAGATGGATCCGCTGCTCGGGGAGCTGGCCGCGGAGCTGCAGGGCATCAAGCCGATGAGCCCGACGTGCGGCATCTACTCGACCGTGCACGAGGGCAGCTACATCAAGCCGGGCAGCGAGCCGATCCACGACGTGGACTACTGGAAGAAGGGGCTGCGTCATTCCGTCTACTTCACCCACGGAATCCGCAACGCCGTCGACAGCGGGCACACCACCTTCGTCGAACTGGCGCCCAACCCCGTCGCGCTGATGCAGGTCGGCCTGACCACGGCGGACGCCGGGCTGCACGACGCCCAGCTGATCCCGACGCTGGCCCGCAAGCAGGACGAGGTCGAGTCGATCACCTCGACCCTGGCCCAGCTCTACGTCTACGGCCACGACCTGGACCCCCGCACGCTGTTCACCCGGGCCTCGGGGCCGCAGGATTACGCGAACATCCCGCCGACCCGGTTCAAGCGCAAGGAGCACTGGCTCGACGTGCAGGTCGCCTCGGGCAGCGGCGCGATCATCATGCCGGGCAACCACGTCGCGCTGCCGGACGGCCGCCACGTGTGGGAGTACGCGCCCAAGGGCCTGACGGATCTGGCGTCGTTGGTGAAAGCCGCTGCGGCCGAAGTGCTTCCGGACGCCAAGTTGACCGCCGCCGAAGAGCGCGCCAAGCCGGGGGAGGGCTCCCGGCTGGTGACCACCCTGACCCGGCACCCTGGCGGCGCGTCGGTTCAGGTGCACGCTCGCATCGACGAGTCGTTCACGCTCGTCTACGACGCGCTGGTGACGCGGGGCGGTGCCGAGTCCGTGCTGCCGGTTGCGGTAGGCGCCGGTACGGCGCTCGCGGCTCCGAACAACGGGGCCGTGGCGGAGGCTCCCGTGGACGGTCCTGAGGAGGAGGCGCTCAGCGACAGCTTGACCAACCGGTACATGCCGGCCGGTTTCACCAAATGGTCACCGGATTCCGGCGAGACCATCGCCGAGCGGCTCGGCGCCATCGTCGGCGCGGCCATGGGTTACGAGCCCGAGGACCTGCCGTGGGAGGTGCCGCTGATCGAGCTGGGCCTGGATTCGCTGATGGCGGTGCGGATCAAGAACCGCGTCGAATACGACTTCGACCTGCCGCCGATCCAGCTGACCGCGGTGCGCGACGCCAACCTCTACGCCGTCGAGAAGCTGATCGAGTACGCCGTCGAGCACCGCGACGAGGTGCAGCAGCTGGCCGAACACCAAAAGACGCAGACGGCCGAGGAAATCGCCAGGGAGCAGGCCGAATTGCTCAGCGGCGCGACGGCCGCGTCGGTGGTGGCGCCGGCTCCCGACCCGCAGGCCGAGCCGCAGACTCAGGCGCCCCCGGCGTCGGACCTTCCGATCCCGCCGCCGCCGACCAACCCGTCTGGACCCGCGGCCAACGGGACCAACGGCGGCCAGCCGAACCTGGCCGGGGCGGCCGAGGCGCTCAACCAGCAGGCGGTCGCCCAGGCGCTCAACTCCGACGTGCCGCCGCGCGATGCGGCTGAGCGGGTCGCGTTCGCCACGTGGGCGATCGTGACCGGCAAGTCCCCGGGCGGCATCTTCAACCCGCTGCCCAAGCTGGACGCCGACGCCGCCGCCAAGATGGCGCAACGGCTTTCGGAGCGCGCCGAGGGCCCGATCACCGCCGAGGACGTGCTGGCGTCGGAGAACATCGAGGCGCTGGCCGAGAAGGTGCGCGAGCACTTGGAGGCCGGGGTGGTCGACGGTTTCGTGCGCACCCTGCGGGCGCGCCCGGAGGGCAGCACGAGGACACCGGTGTTCGTGTTCCACCCGGCCGGCGGGTCGACGGTGGTTTACGAGCCGCTGCTCAACCGGTTGCCGGCGGACACCCCGATGTACGGGCTCGAGCGGGTCGAGGGCACGATCGAAGAGCGTGCGGCGCAATACGTTCCGAAGCTGATTGAGATGCAGGGCGACGGGCCCTACATCCTGGCCGGCTGGTCTTTGGGCGGTGTGCTGGCTTACGCGTGTGCGATCGGGCTGAAGCGGCTGGGCAAGGACGTCGAGTGGGTCGGGTTGATCGACGCGGTGCGTGCGGGCGAGGAGGTTCCGCAGACCAAGGAGGAGATCCGCAAGCGCTGGGACCGCTACGCCCGGTTCGCCGAGAAGACGTTCAACGTCACCATCCCGGAGATCCCCTACGAGCATCTCGAGCAGCTCGACGACGAGGGCCAGATCAAGTTCGTGCTGGAGGCGGTCAGCCAGAGCGGGGTGCAGATCCCGGCCGGGATCATCGAGCACCAGCGGACGTCGTACCTGGACAACCGGGCCATCGACACCGCACAGATCCAGCCGTACGACGGGCACGTCACGCTCTACATGGCCGATCGCTACCATGACGACGCGATCATGTTCGAGCCGCGCTACGCCACCCGCAAGCCGGACGGCGGCTGGGGCGAGTACGTGTCCGACCTCGAGATCGTGCCGATCGGTGGCGAGCACATCCAGGCCATCGACGAGCCGATCATCGCCAAGGTCGGCGCGCACATGACCCAGGCGCTGAACAAGATCGATGCCGAACGGCAGCAGGACAAGTCCGAACAGGTTAGGTAGGCAAGTAGTGACGGAGACCGTGCCAGCTCCAGCGCCCGTTCAGCACACCACTGCGGAGAAGTTGGCCGAGCTGCACGCTCGCCTGGAACTCGCCAAGGAACCCGGCGGCGAGAAGGCCGCCGCCAAGCGCGACAAGAAGGGCATCCCGAGCGCCCGCGCGCGGGTGCACGCGCTGGTGGATCCCGGCACCTTCTTCGAAGTCGGGGCGCTGGCCAAGACGCCCAACGACCCGAACGCGCTCTACGGCGACGGGTGCGTCACCGGCCACGCGATGATCGACGGCCGCCCGGTGGGGGTGTTCTCCCACGACCAGACCGTGTTCCAGGGCACGGTCGGCGAGATGTTCGGCCGCAAGGTGGCCCGGCTGATGGAATGGTGCGCGATGGTCGGGTGCCCGATCATCGGCATCCAGGACTCCGGCGGCGCCCGCATCCAGGACGCGGTCACCTCATTGGCGTGGTACGCGGAACTGGGCCGGCGCCACGAGGCGCTGTCCGGCCTGGTTCCGCAGATCTCCCTCATCTTCGGCAAATGCGCTGGGGGAGCGGTGTATTCGCCGATCCAGGACGACCTGCTCGTGTCGGTGCGCGACCAGGGCTACTTCTTCGTGACGGGACCCGACGTGATCCGGGAGGTCACCGGCGAGGACGTCACCCTCGACGAGCTCGGCGGCTCCGACGCGCAGGCCCGCTACGGCAACATCCACCAGGTCGTCGACTCCGAGGCGGAGGCGTTCCAGTACGTCCGCGAGTTCCTGTCGTTCCTGCCGTCCAACTGCTTCGACAAACCGCCGATCGTCAACCCCGGGCTGGAGCCGGAGATCACGCCGACCGATTTGGAGCTCGACTCGATCGTGCCGGACTCCGACAACATGGCCTACGACATGCACGAGATCCTGCTGCGGATCTTCGACGACGGCGACTTCCTCGAGGTCGCCGCGCAGCACGGGCCGGCCATCATCACCGGGTACGCCCGAGTCGACGGGCGCCCGGTCGGCGTGGTCGCGAACCAGCCGATGCACCTGTCCGGTTCCATCGACAACGAGGCCTCCGACAAGGCGGCCCGGTTCATCCGGTTCTGCGACGCGTTCAACATCCCGCTGGTCTTCGTCGTGGACACGCCGGGTTTCCTACCGGGCGCGGAGGAGGAGAAGCGGGGCATCATCAAGCGCGGCGGCCGGTTCCTGTACTCGGTCGTCGAGGCCGACGTGCCGAAGGTGACGATCACGATCCGCAAGTCCTACGGCGGCGCCTACGCCGTGATGGGCTCCCGGCAGCTGACCGCGGACTTCAACTTCGCCTGGCCGACCGCGCGCATCGCGGTGATCGGCGCCGAGGGCGCCGCCCAGCTGCTGATGAAGCGGTTCCCGGACCCGACGACGCCCGAGGCGCAGCAGATCAAGAAGGACTTCATCGAGGGCTACAACCTCAACATGGCGATCCCGTGGACCGCCGCCGAGCGGGGCTTCATCGACGCCGTCATCGACCCGCACCAGACCCGGTTGCTGCTCCGCAAGTCGATGCACCTGCTGCGCGACAAGCAGTTGTGGTTCCGCGTGGCCCGCAAGCACGGGCTGATCCCGGTCTAGTTTTTACCGCGAGCAGACGCAGAATCGCGCTCTTCATTG
>NZ_JCALCI010000008.1:0-126630 GCF_059812245.1 Mycobacterium sp. NGS64
GCAGCGTCAAATTCAGCGCCGCATTCAAGGCCGCGTTGATGTCCGCCCCCAAATTGGGCAGCGTGATCGCCGGCAACCCCGGGAACGGCGGCAACGTGAAGCTCGGCAACCCCGGCAGCGTCAAGTTGATCGGCGGCAGCGTCAACGCCCCGGACAACACCGCGTTCAACGCGGCGTTGATGTCCGCACCCAGGTTCGGAATCGTCAGGGCCGGCAGACCCGGCAGCGACGCAAGGAAGTTCGCCGCCAGCGTCTCACCGGTCTGAAGCGCCCCGTTGAGACCCACCCCGAGGTTGCCGGCCAAATTACCCAGTCCGTTAATTCCAGCGGCGAGGTTGGCGGCCAACCCATTCAGGCTGCCGCCCAGGCTGGCCGACAAGGCCGCGTTGAGGTCAAGGCCGAAGTTGGCGTTCAGCAGCGCCTGAAGGGCGGCGTTGGCCTGAGCAATGAGCGGACCACCCATGGCCGACAGGGCAGCGCCAGCATTTTCAAGGGCGACTCCGGCCTGGACGATGGCGTTGCCGGTTTGGACTAGCCCGTTGCCGAGACCCGACAGGAACAGGCCACCGGTCTGGAAAGCGATTCCGCTGAGCCCGGCGCCGAAGAGCGTTTCGACGGTGCCACCAAGCCCGGCTCCCAGGCTGCTGGTCAAGCCGGCCGACAGCGACGCGTTGATCGCGGCACCCAAACCCGAAATCGCGCCACCGATCTCGGCGGCAAAGTTCCCGCCGCCCGAGAGCATCGCGGCGCTGTTGGCAACCTCGGCCGTCGCATATGCGGCCGCCCCACCGCCCAACGTGTTGACGAACGCGTTGTGAAACGCCGCCGCCTGGGCGCTGAGCGCTTGGTACTCCTTACCGAAGTTCCCGAAAAGCGCGGCGATGGCGGCCGATACCTCGTCGCCCGCTGCGGGCGCCAAGCTTGTGGTCGGGGCGATTATCGCCTGGGTGACCTCATCCAGGGACGAGCGAATACCCGCAAGATCTTGGGCTGCCACCTCGACAAGATCGGGAACTGCAACGACGAAAGACATGTTCATCTCCCCACGCGAATGAACGACATATACGTTTGTAAGCCTGAATTATCGAGGCAAGGCGAGCGTAATGGTGTGCCACACAAGCACATTCGAGAATGACTGTTTTCAACAGGGTCTGGCGCGTCTATTTATGGTTATGCGCGACCCGAATGCCCCCGATGTCTGGTCCGAACGAAACTTAGCATACCGTAGGCGCGGCGGTCGCGATACTTAAGGTACAAAGCCCTTGCTATTGAACAATTTTCAGTCCGTTCGCCCCTCCCTCGTCGTTGCATTTGGGCTGCAGCTCACCACGTTTGGCGTGTGCCGAATAAGGAGGTTTCCGGACGGCGACTGTTTTAAACATCGCAACGCGATTTTATCCATTATTGGTATTCGCGTACCGAAAACAAGAGAATGACAAGCCGTTTCCGCGACCGTCCGTCGCGACGTTCGGTTGAACAGGGGCACGCCGAATTGTCCGGTCGAGCGGTAGGGAACCGCCGGACCACCGGCAGGGGCCAGGCGTGCCGCCGCACGTCAAGGTAGACCAAACTGGTATCCGCGTACCGAAAATGCTGGAACGACAGGGGCTTTCCGCCAACACCCGTCCCGGGACCCCGAACTAGAAGGTTGGGAGAGTGATCGAGATCACCGGCGGGGGCGACGCGGGCGCGCCGATCGCCTGGGCGAGCTGTTGCGGTGCGTAATTCACAAGGAAGGGCAGCAGACCGCTGAAGGGCGTGCTGCCGCCCCCGATGCTGACGTTAACGGGGGGCAGAACGGTGTTGCCGAGCAGCGTCACCGTCGCCGTCACGGGGTAGTAGCCGGGCGCGTGAAGTATTCCGTCGAGCGGGAAGTCGGCGACCACCGTGACGTTTGCGATGTTTCCGATGGCGGCCCCGGTGAGACTGGATAGGTTGAGCGCGTAGGGATATGTCGCCTGGCCGTTCAAGAAACCGTTGAGGATGAAGGCGGGTGCATCAACGAGCGCCGCGAATGCCGCGGGGGCGTTCCCAGCCTGGACGGCCATCGCGAACGTCGCCACACTGTAGGCGGCAGCATCGATCGTGGCGGCGGGCGGTCCCATCAGGCTGGCGGCGAACACCATCGGCAGCCCGACGGCGTTGTCCAGCGTCACGTCGGTCGGGACCGTGAGCGACTGCACCACCAGTGATGAAGTGACGCCGGTATTCGTCAGCGTCCCAACGACATTGGCGACGTTCTGGGCGATATGACTGGGTATGGCAGCCACGGACTGGTAGTCGCCGGTCTGCAGTGCCGTCGCAATAGTCTGGCCGTAGCTCATCTGGTTGGCGACGACCTGCCGCAGGAACGGAAATGGATCGGCCAACCAACCGCCCACCAGACTCTGAAGGTTGTTCGCCGTGTTGTAGACGAGCGCTTCGTATGGTCCCGCGATCCCGGTGAAGTAGGGGCCCGAGCTAGCTTGGATGTTCAACAGCCCTGGAAGTAGCGAATTCGCAACGCCGGCCAAGGGATTCGTAGCGCCGGTAAGTGTTGTGGGCAGCGCGGGAAGGGCGCTCGTCAAGAGGGTTCCCAGACTGCTTCCGAGTGAGCCCTGGTTTCCTAGCGGGCCCACGACGCCGCCGAGTGAACCCACGCCGCCCAAGAGCGGCCCGCCCGACGTTCCACCGCCAAGGATTCCGCCCAGCAGGCCGGCGGCGCCGACGCTCTCGGCACCGCCGACCCCTGCCTCCACGGGCGCGGTGACGGCGTTGCCCACAGCCTGTTCGGCGTTGGCGAGCTCGGCGCCCGCATAGGCGGCCGAGCTCGTGTTCATCAGTTTGACGAACTCAGCATGAAACGCTTGGGCCTGGGCGCCAAGCCCTTGAAATTGCTGGCCCACCTTGGCGAACATCGCGCAGACGAGAGCCGATACCTCGTCCGCCGCGGCGGGCTGTATCGCCGTCGTGGGGCCCGCAGCCCACGCCGTCGCGTCGACCACCGAGGCCCGGATACCCGCCAAATCACCGGCCGCCGCCTCAACTGCCTCCGGCACCGCGATCACAAACGACATGCCCTGCCACCTCGATTCATCGGCACGGGCTACCCGGGGAAACGCAAAGTAAACACGAGTTGAATAGCCGATTTGATTCGGCAAACCAAAAATTTGTGTTGACGTCAATAAATTGAGGACGCCCCGCTCCCTGGAGCGAGCGACCAGTGCAGCGTGGCGTCAGCTCAACGCGGCATGGCCGAAACCGGTTCCGCGACAACATGGTCCAAGAGCCGGACGATCCTCTTCCGGTGGCGAGTCATGCGCCGCTGACGCCGCGGAAGCAACCCGCCAAATTCGGGCCGCCGAACATAGACGTGCGTTCGGCATGCGCCGGGAGGCACGTCAATTAGCCGCCGAAGGACGACGCAAGCAGTTGGGGCGCGTAATCCAGCAGGGCGGGAATGATTCCGCCGACGGGCGGGCCGCTGACGCTGATCGAAGTCCCGAGGAGCGACGCCGTCGTCGTAAACGGTTGCACGGGCACGAGGAGCCCGGAGAAGGGGACGTCGGCCGTCAGGCCAGGCGCCAGCAGCACGGGCAGCGTCTGCTCGCCGTTGAGGAAAGCGTTGGCGATGTTGGCGGGGGCGTCGACGAACGCGGTGAACGCCGCCAGTGGGTTGCCCGTGCCAACGGCCTCGAGAAACGCTGCGCCGCTTAGTGATGCCGCGAGGCCGGCGTTGACCGGCGCGCCCAACGCGTCAAAAGCCAGCAACTCCGGCAGTCCCAGGCCGACGGCAAACGATGGCGGATTAATGGACGTCACGGTCAGCGAGACGGGAACGATCAGGTCGCGGAAAAGGTTGGCGGAGCCCAGCGCGAACTGCCCGCCCGTGCTCAGCACGGGCAGCGGGTTGCCGGTCTGCAACGCCCCGAGGAACAGCTGCGGGTTGACGTAGGTGCTCATCGCCTTGAACACGGCGGGCGCAGTGACGGTGGTCCAGGTGTTGCCGATGCCCTGCAGATTGGCGGCCGTATTCGCGGCCAGGCTTTCGTACGGGCCCGCGATTCCGAGCGCGTCGCTAGTCGCGGCGGCCGCGCCTCCCCCGATCAGCCCCTGCACCGGAGCGTTCACTGCGCTCGCCAGGGCCTGCTCCGCGTTGGCTGCTTCCGTGGTGAGGTAAGCCCCCGCGCCGGCGTTCATCAGGTTGACGAACTGGGCGTGAAACGTCTGCGCTTGCGCATTGATGGCTTGATACTCCTGGCCGAAGCTGTCGAACAGCGCCGCGATGGCGCCCGACACCTCATCCTGGGCCGCAGGCACCACCCCGGTCGTCGGGCCGGCGGCGGCGGCGCTCGCCTCGCTGAGCGCTGAGCGGATTCCCGCCAGGTTCTGGGCGGCCGCCTGGACTAATTCCGGCTGCGCAATGACAAACGACATCGCCGTCTCCCATCGGCTCATCAGGAGGATCACCAAATGGTGACCAAGATAAACATGAGGTTAAAGGGACCAGTGTGCGAGCGGAGGAAATTGCGCATTTTCGTGGCATGTGTGGCGTCACGATTTCGCCACGAAAGCGCCCCACCCGAGCCGAGCGGCGCCGATCGAGGGGTGATCGCGAAGTGCGAGTTGCTGGGGCGCGTCGATCAGCAGGCCGGTCCCCCACCGCTTCATACGACGGTCGCCCGACGGCCATCGAGATGATTCTGGGCTTAGTCGCACCCCATTCACCACGCCGAGAAACGGCGGTTTTAGTGCGGCTATACCGCCGAAAGGCCGGCTCGCGACGGCGACGTCAGGGGGTGATGACCGCCGCGAGTTGCGACCTGAAGCTAAGCAGGCCCGGGATGAGGCCACCGATTTGAGTGCCCGGAAGCGGGCCCCCACCCCCGCCGAGCTGAATGGGGCTGAGCGGAGTGAGAAGCCCACCCAAGGGGACCTCGGCCACCGAGTTGAGGGTCAAGAGCGGCTGGCCGGCAACCGTCACCGTGACGGGCAGCGTCGGCAGGCTGATGAACGTCTGTCCATTCAGGAAGCCGTTCGCGATGGCGCCCGGAGCACCAATCAGCGCCGCCGCGGCCCCCAGCGGGTCGCCCGTCTGCACCGCCGTGACAATCGCGAGCGCACTGGAGTTCAGCGCGCTCAGCGCGTTGGCCGGCGCGCCGATCGCGTCTAGCAGGAACTGCAAGGGCAAGCCGAACGTGATGCCGAGGTCCCCTGGGTTAAAGGTCGCCCCGAAGTTGGTGAGTGTCTCAACCACGTTGGTGAAGTTCTGCGCCATCTGCGCGGGGATGGAGCCCGGGGGGAACAGGTTGGCGACGTTCTGCGCCATCTGTCCGGGGATGGCGAGGATCGGTGCGAGGTCTCCCAGCGGGCCGAGCGGGGTGACTGGTAGGAGCGTCGCGGTGGGCGACCCCAGTTGGCTGATGTCGAAGCTGATGGGCTGGAAACCGGGCAGCACGACATTTTCCAAGCCCTGCGCGACGGCGTTCACCGCGCCCTGGATGTCGCCGCCGGCGAGGGCCTGACCGGCCGCCTGGAAGCTGGCGGGCAAGCCGCTCAGCCCGGTGACGAGGTCGGTGCCGGCATTCTGCAGCCCCGTGACGACGGTCTGGGCGTTGCCGATCTGGTTGGTGACCAATTGCTGCAGCAGCGCACCGGGGTTCACCGTCGAAAGGCCCTGGATGCCGGTCTGGATGGCCGCCGGCAAGCTGGCCAGCTCGGCGGGCAGGTTTTGGATGCCGGTCACGATCGACGATCCGATCGTTTGCGCGTAGCCGATCTGGTTGTTGGCGAGCTGGTGCAGGAACGGGAACGGGTTGGCGGTGAAGGTGCTTCCGATCGCCTGCAGGTTCGTGACCGTGTTAGAGACCAGCGCCTGGTACGGCGCCGCCACCGCGGCGCCGAACGAGTTGAGGCCGGTGATCGCCGCGGAGGCACCGCCCGTGGGGAGCGAACCCAGACCGATGGGCGAGCTGGCGATCGCGTTCGAAATCGCTTGCGCGCCAGACTGAATCTCGCCAGCGACGACCTGGGCGGCGTTGGCGGCCTCTGCACTCGCGTAGGCGCCCGCCCCGGCGTTCATCAAGGAGACGAACTGCTGATGAAAGGCCTGCGCCTGGACGGTCAGCGCCTGAAATTCCTGGCCGAAGTTGCCGAACATCGATGCGATCGCGACCGATACCTCGTCCTGGGCGGCCGTGGCGATGCCGGTCGTGGGACCGGCCGCCGACGCCGCGGCCTCCGCAAGCGACGAACGAATACCGGCGAGATCCTGGGCCGCGGTCTGCACCAGGTCCGGCGTTGCGATCACAAACGACATTTCCACTCTCTCCTCGGGCACTAGCTGGATGACCCGTGGTCATCCGATATTCAGTACGAGACCACCGAGGACCCCGCGCCGGCGCGGCGCGAAACCCCACATGAGTCATTCGCTGCCGGTTACCGGCCGGGAACTTACCCAGCAGTAACCCTTGACAGACACGAGCCTAATAAGCCCCCGGCCGCAACGAAAAAGACAATTTGCGTTTTCACAGCTTTCGCTACGGTTGGCGATGTTCTCGGGGTGACGCGCCAAATCCGCAGCTCGAGAGGCCCGCCGGGATGCGACGAAGGGCGGGACGCCGGCCAACTCCGACGCCCCGCCCCTCAACGAATGGGTGACGGCCGATCAGGATGCGGCGATGTCCGCCGCCAGCTGGGCTGGGAAGCTGAGCAGCCCGGGAATCAGCCCACCGATCGGGGTTCCACCTGTGAGTTGGAGCTGCAACGGGAATCCATCCAGATCAACCAAGACCTCGGGGGTAGTGAGCGGAGCGAGGATCCCGCCGAGGGTCAGGTAGGTCGTCGAGGGGAGGGAAAGGCCGAGCAGCGAAACGGTCGCCGGAGGCAACGTCACGACGGTGGTGCCGTTGAGGAAGGCGTTGGCGACGACGGCCGGGGCGTCCAGGAAGGTGGCGGCGAACGCCGACGCGTTCCCGGCCTGCGCCGCGCCGACCAGCGCCGCGCCGGTCGAGTTGAGCGCGCTGAGCGCATTCGCTGGCCCGCCGATCCCGTCCAAGATCAGTTGCAGCGGGATCCCAAAGCTCAGCTCGGCCGTGTTCGAGATGGTCAGCGTTGTCCCCAGGTTGGTGAAGGCGCTGATCAGATTCGTCGCGTGCTGCGCAATTTGCGCGGGAATGGTTCCGGCGGGGAACAGGTTGGCGACGTTCTGCGCCATCTGTCCGGGGATGGCCACGATGGGCGCCAAGTCCCCCAACGGACCTATCGGCACGATATCGGTAACGAGCGTCGATGGATCCGACCCGACCTGAACGCCGTTGAAGCCCGGGAGGAAGGCATTGATGAGGGCTTGGTTGATTGCGCCGTATGCGCCACCGTTGTCCCCGGCGAGGAGGTCCTGGGCGGCCGTCTGGAAGCCCCCCGGCAGTGTTTGGATTCCGGTGACGAGATCATGGGCGGCGCTTTGCAGACCCGTGACGACGGTCTGCCCGTAGCCGATCTGGTTGCTGATCAGCTGCTGTAGCACTGCACCGGGATTGACCGTCGAAAGGCCTTGCAGCGCAGTCTGAATCGTCGCCGGCAAATTGGCCAACGTGGCGGGCAGGTTTTGAATACCGGTCGCGATCGTCTGCCCGTAGAAGATCTGGTTATTGACGAGTTGGTGCAGGAAAGGGAACGGATTGCTCGCCACGGTGTTGCCGATGGCCTGCACGTTGGTGACGGTATTCGAGACCAGCGTCTGGTACGGCGCGGCCACCGCGGCGCCAAACGATCCGATTCCGCTCATCAGCGCGGACGCCCCGCCCGTCGGAAGCGAACCCAAACCAATCGGCGAGCCGGCGATCACTTTCGAAATCGCTTGTGCGCCAGACTGAATCTCCCCGGCGACCCCACCGAGGCTCTGCTCGATCCCGCCGCCCAGCACCGTCTGCGCGGCGTTCTCGGCCTCGGCGCTGGCGTAGGCGCCCGCGCCGGCATTCATCAACGAGACGAACTGCTGATGAAAGGCGTGCGCCTGCGCGCTGACCGCCTGGAATTGCTCGCCGAAGTTGCCGAACATCGATGCGATCGCAAGCGAAACCTCGTCCTGGGCCGCGGTCACGATCCCGGTCGTGGGAGCCGCCGCGGTCGCTGCCGCCTCGACCAGCGACGAACGAATCCCCGCCAAATCCGTGGCCGCGCTTTCGACCAGGTCCGGCGTTGCGATCACAAATGACATATCCACCCTCTCCTCGGCCACTGGACGATGACCAGTGGTCACCCACATGGACACAGCCGAATAAGGCCCCGCGCACGGACGTGCACGAGGCCCCCCTCGACTCTTCTTGCTGTCGCTTACCGAGCAGTAAACTTACCCGCGGGTAAGCAAGACAGACGTGAGTCTAATAAGGCGTCACCTTTTGTCAATACGGGCGCAAGGATTTCCCGAAAATCGTTACGCTTGCGAACCGTTTCGGACGCGGTGCGCCCAACACCGCAGCTCAAGGTAGCCGCACGGCTATCCGAGCGGCGGCGCGCCGATCGCCTGCGCGAGGGTTTCGGGAAGGAAGACCAGCAGGCCCGGCAGGATCCCCCCGAAGGCTGTGCCGCTCAGCGTGATGGATCCTGGCCCGAACGCCGGGATGCTGAGCGAGGCGAACTGCAGGGGCGTGAGAACCCCACCGACCGGGATCGCGGTGATCGTTTCGAAGCCGCCGGGACCGCCGAGCAGGGACGGCAGCGGCAGCGCTGCCTGGCCGTTGAGGAAGCCGTTGGCGATGACGGCGGGGGCATCGATCAGTGCGGCGACCGCCCCCAGCCCATCGCCGGTTTGCACCGCGCCGATGAACGCGCTCGCACTCGATCCGACCGCCTGCAGCGTGGTGATCGGCGGGCCCAGCGCGTCAAGTGCGAGCACCACGGGCAACCCGATGTGCAGGTTGCCGGTGTTGAGATCCAGGGTCTGGGACACATCCGTCAGCGTTGCGAACAAATTGGTCGCATGCTGCGCCACCGTTGCCGGAATCGTCCCGGCCGGAAGCAGATTCGTGAAATTCTGCGCCATCTGCGCGGGGATGCCGAGGATGGGTAGCAGGTCCCCCAACGCGCCGCCGGGCACGATATCAAGGAGCCCGGTGACGGGGTCCACGTTGACGTTGAGGTCCGTGAAGACGGGGGCCAAGAAGGCGCCGCCGACTTGGAGCAGGCCTCCGGTGACGTCCCCGGACATGATGGTTTGAAGACCGGTCTGCAGGTTCGCCGGCAGCGCGGTCAAACCTGCCATGAAATCGTTGTCGGCGTTCTGCAGCGAGGTGGCGATCAACTGGACATAGCCGATTTGTTGGTCCACGACCTGCTGCGCGAGGGACACCGGGTTGATCGACGAGAACGCCGAGATGTTTGCCGGCAAATTGGCCAGCTCGGCGGGCAGGTTCGCCACCGCGCTCTGGAATCCCGTCGCGACGGCCCGGCCATACCCGAGTTGGTTGCTGAGGAACTGGTTCAGGAGCGGCGCGGGGTTCGCGCTGATCACGCTTCCGAGGCTTTGCAAATTGTTCGCCGTGTTCGCGACCAACGCCTGATACGGGGCCGCGACAGTGGCGCCGAAGTCCAGCAGGACTTGCTCGACGTTGGCCGCCTCCGCACTCGCATAGGCGCCAGCCCCAGCGTCCATCATCGAGACGAACTCCGAGTGAAAGGCCTTGGCCTGTGCGCTCATCGCCTGGAATTCCCGCCCGGCATTGCCGAACATCGCGGCGATCGCGACCGACACCTCGTCGCCGGCGGCGGCGGCGATCTCGGTGGTGGGACCCGTCGCGGTCGCGGCGGCCTCGGCCAGCGACGAACCAACACCCGCCAACTGCTGTGCGGCTCCCTGCAGCAGCTCCGGCGCCACGCTCACAAACGACATACCAATCCCCTCGACTGTTTGCCCGATCACCAGTTCTTACTGGCAAGTAAGAACTTTTCGGCGTCGGCCGACGAAGACCATCGGCCAAATGGCGTAGAAAACCGCGCGAGGGGGTCGTAGATCCGGCGGGCGCCGGTCTCAAGCGCGCAGTTCGGCGCCGACCACCTCGGCGGCGCGTCGCACGGCGGCGTCGCGGGCCGAGCTCGCGTCGTCCTCGGTCAGCGTGCGATCCGGTGCCCGGAAGCGCAGTGCGAAGGTCAGGGATTTGCGGTTCTCGCCGATCTGCGGACCGGTGAACACGTCGAACAGCTGCAGGTCTTCGAGCAGTTCGCCGGCCCCCTCGCGAACGGCGTCCGCCACGGCCTGGGCCGGCACGTGCGCCGCCACCACCAGGCTGACGTCCTGGAACACGGCCGGAAACGGCGACACCCGCGGCGCCGGCAGCACGTCGACGATGGGGATCGCGTCGAGGTTCAGCTCCATCGCGCAGGTGCCCTTCGGTAGCGCGGAGCGCTCGATCACCGCGGGGTGCAGCTGGCCCGCATAACCCACGCACGTCTGCCCGACGAGCACCTCGGCGCACCGGCCCGGGTGCCACGGCAGGTGCTGGGCCGCCCGCAAGCGAACGTCAATCCCACTGGCCCGCGCCACGATTCGCACCGCCTCGAACGCGTCCGCGGCTTCCACTCGGCGGCCGGGACCCCAGGGGCCGCGCGGTTCGCGCAGGCCGGCCAGCACCGCGGCGACGTGCTGCGGTTGTCGCGGCAGGGATGCGTCCAGCATCGCGATCTCGGCGTCGGTGGGCCGACGGTCGACCGGGATGAGCTCGACGCCGCGGGTCTCTTCGGTCGGCTGAACAACCTGCGCCAGGGCGAACAGCGCGGCGTCGACGATGCCGCGAGATACGTTGCGCCCCAAGGCTTCCAACAGCGCCGGCAGCAGCGTGGTGGCCAGCGCCGGGCGGTCGGCTTCCAGCGGGTTGAGCACATGCGTGGTCGCGCGCCGCGGGTCGTCGGCGGGCAGGCCCCACAGGTCGAAGATGCCGGCGGGCAAGAACGGCGTCGGCAGAATCTCCACGTAACCGGATTGAGCCAGCGACTTGCCGATCGCGCGGCGCCGCTTCTGGGCCGCGGTGAGGCCCCGCCCTGCCGGGGCCGCCGGCAGCACCGACGGGATGACTTCCAGCCCCTCCAGCCGCATGACCTCCTCGACGAGGTCGGCGGGCTGCAACAGGTCGGGGCGCCAACTCGGCGGCGTCACGATCAGGGTGTCGTCGTTTTCGGCCACCACCGCGCCGATCTGGGTGAGGCGCCGGGCCGTCGTGCCCGGGGCGTAGGCCACCCCGGCTATGCGGTCCGGCAGGTCGACGCTGATCCGGATCCGTGGGAGCGACCAGTCCTCGCGCGGCGGATCGCCCCGCCAATCGGTCAGCGTCGGCGACACCACACCCCCGGCGATCTCGGCGAGCAGCGCGGCGCACCGGTCCAGGGCGGCGACCGAGATGGCCGGGTCGACGGAGCGCTCGTAGCGGCGGGCCGCCTCGCTGGGCAGGTGGAGCCGTCGCTGGGTGCGCGACACGCCCGCCGGGTCCCACACGGCCGCCTCCAGCAGCACGTCGGTGGAGTCGTCGCGCACCTCGGTGGTGGCCGCGCCCATGACGCCGCCGATCGCCGCGGTCGCCTGGTCATCGACGATGAGAACGTCGGCCGGATCGAGCCGCCGCTCGATGTCGTCCAGCGTGACGACGGTCTCGCCGGGCCGCGCGAACCGCACCGCGAGGCCCCCGGTGATGCGATTGCGGTCGTGCGCGTGCATGGGGTGGCCGAGCTCGAGCATCACGTAGTTGGTGACGTCCACCGCGGGCGACGTCGCGCGGATGCCGGCCAGCAGCAGCCGGCGCTGCAGCCACCACGGCGACACGGCGGTCGGGTCGATCCCGGTGACCGGGCGCAGCGCGAACCGGCGCACGCCCGTCTCGGGGTCCACCGTGAGCGGCCACGCCTCCCCCTCGGCCGGCAGCGGTTTGATGTCGGCCGGGTCGACGAAGTTGAGGTCGTAGGCGCACGCGATCTCGCGCGCCACGCCCCGCACCGACATGCAGTAGCCGCGATCGGGAGTGATCGCCAGGTGGAAAACGACGTCGTCGAGGCCGAGCACGTCGGCGCCCGAGTCGCCCGGCGCGGCGGTTTCGGGTGGCAGCACCAGGATCCCGGAATGGTCTGCGCCCATGCCGAGTTCGGCGGCCGAGCAGATCATGCCGTCGGAGCTGCGGCCGTAGGTCTTGCGGGCGGTGATGGCAAAGCCGCCGGGCAGCGTGGTGCCGGGCAACGCCACCACCACCAGATCGCCGACCGTAAAGTTGGTTGCCCCGCAGACGATCTCGCGTGGCTTGTCCTCGCCGACGTCCACCAGGCAGGCGCGGATGGGCTTCTTGAATTCGGTGAGCTCTTCGATGGAGGTGACGCGCCCGACGGTCAGCGGGCCGTCGACCGGGCCGAGGGTGACGACCTCTTCGACCTCGTGGCCGATGCGCACCAGGGTCTGCTCGATGTCGCCGGGGGTCGCGTCCCAGCCCGGGGCGCCGGCCGTCACGACCTCGCGGAGCCAGCTCAAGGGGACGCGCATCAGGCACCCACGCCGAACGGCAGCGAAAACCGGACGTCGCCCTCGACCATGTCGCGCATGTCCGGGATCCCGTTGCGGAATTGCAGGGTGCGTTCCAGGCCCATGCCGAAGGCGAAGCCGGAGTAGACGTCGGGGTCAATTCCGGCGGCGCGCAACACGTTTGGATGCACCATTCCGCAGCCGCCCCACTCCACCCAGTCCGCGCCGCCCTTCTTGTTGGCGAACCACACGTCGAACTCGGCGGACGGTTCGGTGAACGGGAAGAAGTGCGGCCGGATGCGGGTGCGCGCAGTCGGCCCGAACTCGGCGCGCGCGAACGCGTCCAGCGTCCCACGCAAGTGCGCCATCGACAGGCCGCGGTCCACGGCCAGGCCCTCGACCTGGTGGAAGACGGGCGTGTGGGTGGCGTCGAGTTCGTCGGTGCGGAACGTGCGGCCGATCGAAACGATGTAGACGGGCAGCTCGCGTTCCAAGAGCGTGCGGACCTGGACCGGCGACGTGTGGGTGCGCAGCAGCTGGCGGGAATCCTCGGGCGCGACGTAGAAGGTGTCCTGTTCGCTGCGGGCGGGGTGGTCGGCCGGGAAATTCAGGGCGTCGAAGTTGAACTGCTCGGTTTCGACCTCGGGTCCCTCGGCCAGCTCCCATCCCATCGCGATGAAGGTGTCGGCGATGTGTTCGGCCAAGATCGTGATCGGGTGCCGGGCACCCGGTGGCTGTCGGGTCGACGGCAACGTGACGTCGATGCCCTCGGCGACCAGGACCGCGGCGTCGCGCTCGGCGCGCAGTTCCGCCAGCCGTTCGTCGTAGCTGGTTTGGACCTCGGCGCGTGCGGCGTTAATTTGTTTGCCGTACTCGGCGCGCTCAGCTTTCGGGAGGTTGCCCAGCGCCTGTCGCGCCAGCGCCAGTGGCGAGCGGTCCCCCAGGTGCTCGGTCTTGACCCGCGCCAGCGCGTCCAGATCGTCGGCGCCCGCGATGGCCCGGCGGGCGGCCGAGACCGCCTCGGCCAACGCTTCCGGCGACAGGTCGACGGGTTGATCGCCCACGCGGCGGCACTCTCCTTGCTGACGAGGCTGTTGAACGCGCCGGCATGCGCCCAGCGCAAGTGCCGATCATAGGTGATTCGGTGCGCGACGCTCGGTGCGTGCCGGGCCGTTGGCCGGCGGGTGATTAGCCGGTCGCGACCGGCTCCGGAGCCGCGTCAACCGGCAGAACCGGCACCACACCGCGTCCGGTGACGAATTGATAGGCCTTGTGGGCCGCCAGCGCGCCCAGCACCCCGAACACCGGCGCGGCGGCCATCGTCCCCCAGTGGTGCGCCAGGATCAGGAAACCGAAGCCCGAGGACGCCGCAAGCATCACGAGCCGCGTCGGCGTCCAGTGGATCGGCTGCCGGAACCGGGCGGACACCAGCACGCCCAGCACGACGGCCGCGGTGTGGCCCGCGTCGGTGAAATCGCCGCCGATGATCGCCGAGGCCAGGCCCGCCGCGACCCACCAACCGACCCACGCCGCGCGCCACCGCGCGGGGATCACCGCCGTCATCGCTCCAAGCACCGCCAGGGCGCCGTAGCTCATCCCGACATCGCTGGCCCGGGTGATCGACACCGGCATCCAGCCGAACTCGACCGCCGCGGCGAGGGCGGCGGCCACCAGCAGGGTGGCGCCGATGTGGCCGACCAGGAACGCCACCACCAGCCGGATGGTGCGCAGGTGCAGCTCGGCGAGCGCGAGCAGGCAGGTCAGGAACGGCAACCAGAAGTACAGCGGTCCGGCGTCGACGACCAGCGCGCTGCCCAACAGAGTCCCCACGTGGCCGTGGGCCAGGTTGTGCAGGTTGGTGCTGGCCCGCTGGACGAGCACGTCATGCGCGTGCGGGCCGAGCGCGATCAGCGCGCAGCTGATGGCAAGCAGCGCCGCCACATACCCAACGGTGAACCGAACCCGGGCAAGCCGGGAGAAGATGCCCCCAATCATTGCCATCCATTATGTGGACTAATTTGTTTCGGAAGTGTGATCAAAGGCTGTTAACTCCCTAAGAGTCTTGAGGCGATATATCCCCAGGTCAGCGGGGACGCCAGCGGGTTTACCCGCGAATACGGGCTTACGTGCACGCTTGGCGACGATGCCCAACGCGTCCAGCTCGGTTTGCGGTATCTGGTCCAACGTCGAGCTCGACACCATGATTCCACCTTTGGTGGCGCGTTCCATAACGCGTGCGGCGACGTTCACATCGACGCCGAGCCAGTCCGCGGCCATTCGCTGCGGCCGGCCGGTGTGGATCCCGACCCGCATCCGCGGCGTGTAACCCGCCACCTCAACCGATTTCAGCGCCTCGTTCGCGGCCAGCGATGCCCGCAAGGCGACCGTCGGATCGCGGAACACGGCCATGAGCCCGTCACCCATGCGCTTGACGATGTGACCCCCGGCGTCGAGCAACGGCGGCTCGACCGCCCGTGCCACTCGTCGCAGCAGGGTGAGGGCCGCCTCGTCGCCCGCTTGCAGCGACCATGTCGAGAAGCCGACGAGGTCGGTGAAGACCAGCGTGACCTCCGGATTCGCCGGTCGTCGGGAAACGGTCTCGGTCAGCGCCTGCCACACCTGCAACACACCGAGGCTGAGCTCGCGCGACGCCGCGTCCCGATCCCCCAGCAAACGGTCGGCGGCGCGGGCCGCGGCCCGCGGACCGCCCTCGCCCGCGGTGGACAACGGGTCGCCGAATTCCGGATCTCCCGGCAACAGCCGTCGCGCTCGGCGCAGAAACGACACCACGCCGGGGCTGTGATTCGTGGAGTGCAGCCAGCGCGCAGGAGACCGCCGCTCCGAAGCCGGGGGCGCCGTCGCCACCGCTTCGCGGTCAGTCTTCAGATCGGTCTCCGAGGCCTCGCCCGGGTCCGGATCGCGCGGCGCGAGTTCCACTTGGCCAGGTTAGGTGCTGTCAGGAGAAGCGGGCAATGACAGCCGCCACGTCTGTGTCACACCTCGCAACAGACGCCCTCGCCAAACGCCGGGACGCCGGTTACAGACCGACCAGGCTCGCGATTCCGCCCAGCACGTAGGGAACGAAGCCATTCGTGCTTCCAATGGGAAGGTTGTTCACGCCGAGAACCCGGTAAGTAGTCCCCCCGGCCGTGACGTCAAATGTTGGCCACGATGCCGTTATCGGCTGCGGGGAGGCAAAAACCCCATTGAAGGGAATGCTGAGCGTGCCGACCGGCCCACCAAAGGCCGTGGTATCGATCGGGATGTTGACCGTCGTGGAACCGATCGTAATGGCGGTCAGATAGTTGCCGGGAGCGCTAACGAGCGTCAATGCCGCTCCCGGAAAGTTCCCCGATTGCAAATCGCCGATAAGTGTATTGACACTGTTCATCAGCGAGGCGTTGCCGGAGACGCCGGGACCCGCGGTAGCGCTGAGAAGCGAAAGCAGCTGAGGCGCGTTGAAGCTCCCGCCCGTGACTTGGAATTCCGTCCCCGGACCGGAGGGGCCCGGCAAGACGTTTCCGGCCACCGTCACGTTCGCGGTACCGATCAGCGCGTTGGTCGCGTTAGCGAATCCCGAGAACGGGCCGTTCTGACCGATCGGGGGCAGGCTGCCGCCAAACGAGACCGATACGGCGCCAAGGGGAGTGCTGATGTTAGTAAGGGCGCCCGATACGGTCTGGACCGGGGCGGTCACCACGCTCGCCAACGTTTGCTGGACATTCACGGCCTCGGCGCCGACGTACTGACCGGCCCCGGCGGTTAATGCGCCCACGAAGTTGTCGTGATAGGCCGCTGCCTGCGCCCCGAGGGCCTGGAATTCGTCGCCGGCCCTACCGAATAACGAGGTGATCGCCGCCGAGACCTCGTCGGCGCCCGGCGCCGCGATCGCGGTCGTCTGGGCCATCGCCTCGGCCTGGGCCGAGCGCAGCGAAGATCCGATATTCGCCAGATTTGCGCTTGCCGCAGTAATTAGGTCCGGCACGACACTTACGAATGACATAGCACCCTTTCGCCGAATAGCTCGCGCGCGGAACGCCAGCCGCGCGGTGGAGTAATAGTAACTGCGAAGGCCCTTTTTCACAGAGGGCCGAAAGTCCTTCTCGACATCAATTCGCCGAAGCCGCGGCAAAATTGACCCGGTCGAATTGCCGTAGCGACAGAAGTTCGCACGATGCGCTCGCGCCGACCCCATCATCACGCGTTCGCACACGTTCGGTAGCACTTGCGCCACGCGGCCGCGAAATCGTAGACAACGTGCGTTGTCAAAGTTATCGTGAGCGCAGTTAGGCGCAGGAGGCCGAGATGACTGCCATACCAACGACATCCGCCGATCCGCTCGGACCCGATTCGCTTACCTGGAAGTATTTCGGCGACCTCCGCACCGGCATGATGGGCGTCTGGATCGGCGCGATCCAGAACATGTACCCGGAGCTGGGGGCGGGCGTCGAAGAGCATTCCATTCTGCTGCGCGAGCCGCTGCAGCGAGTGGCGCGTTCGGTGTATCCGATCATGGGCGTGGTCTACGACGGCGACCGCGCGGCCGAGACCGGCCAGCAGATCAAGGCCTATCACCGCACCATCAAGGGTGTCGACGGCACCGGGCGCCGTTACCACGCGCTCAACCCCGACACGTTCTACTGGGCGCATGCCACGTTCTTCATGCTGATCATCAAGGTGGCCGAGTACTTCTGCGGGGGCCTGACCGAGGCCGAGAAGCGTCAGCTGTTCGACGAGCACGTGCGGTGGTACCGCATGTATGGCATGAGCATGCGGCCGGTACCCCGGTCGTGGGAGGAGTTCCAGGAGTACTGGGACCGGGTGTGTCGCGAAGAGCTGGAAATCAACCAGGCGACGCTGGACATCTTCAAGATCCGGATTCCCAAACCCAAGTTCGTGCCGATGCCCACGCCCATCTGGGATCAACTGTTCAGGCCGCTGGTGGCCGGCCAGCGCTGGATCGCGGCGGGCCTGTTCGAGCCGGCGGTTCGCGAGAAGGCGGGCATGCACTGGACCCCGGGCGACGAGGTGCTGCTGCGCGTGTTCGGCAAGCTCGTCGAGCTCGCCTTTCTGGCCGTGCCCGACGAGATCCGGCTGCACCCGCGCGCGCTGGCCGCCTACCGCCGCGCCGAAGGGCGGCTACCCAGCGACGCGCCGTTGGTGGAGGCGCCGTCGTTCGTGGCACCCCCGCGCGACCGCCGCGGGCTGCCGATGCACTACTTTCCGCCGCGTTCCCGCTTCGCTCCGCGTACCCCCCTGGACCCCGCCAAGTTCCTGATGGAGCGCGCCGGATCGTTGGTGCACGGCACGCTCTCGCTGACCGGCCTGCGGCCCGCCCGGGGCCGCAGGCCCAGGGCCGCGTGAGCGCGCCCGGGTCGAAGCTGTAAACCGAAGAGGTCGACCGCCACGCCAAGGGGCGTCGTTGATTTCACACCTTGGGACGGCCGAGGTGCGCCGCGAACTGCCGGTTAGACGGCGGTGCTCATGATGCCGGCGAACAGGCCCCCGAACTCGGTTCCGCTCAACGGGAAGGAGGTCACCGTCCCGTCAGTCGAGGTGAGGCTGAACGTGACGGGTTCAAGTGGGGCTAACAGCCCTCCAAAGGGGATGCTCACCGACCCAGTCGAGTATCCCGAACCCGAAGGCGCCGGCTGGGTGAACGTCACGGTTTGCTCGCCGTAGAGGAAGCCGTTGCCCACGTTTGCGGGAGCAGTGACGAGCGCGGTAATGGCCGCCACCGGGTTCCCCGTCTGCACCGCACCGACGAATGCCGCACCACTCGCGTTGAGTGCGGCTACCCCGTTGATCGGCGCACCTAAGGCATCAATGGCCAGCGCGAGCGGTGCGCCCACCTCGAGGGATCCTGAGGTAATGGTGACTCCCAGAAGCGATTCGTTCCCGTACAGCGTCAGCACCACCGGACCGAGCGGGGTGAGTGTATTGATGATAGGAATGGCGATCTGTGGATCGAGCAAACCGGTGAGCAGGCTCGTGCCGCTGGATTCCAGGGCGCTGGCCAGAGCGCCCAAGCCGCCGCCATCGGCCAACGCCTCGACGGGTCCGGTCACCGCGTTCAGCAAAGTCTGCTGGGCATTCGCGACCTCGGTGCCGACATACATGGCGGGGGCGCTGGTTAATGCGCCCAAAAACTGGTCATAAAATGCCTGGGATTCAGCGCTGAGCGCCTGGAATTCCTGTCCAACGTCGCCGAATAGGCGCGCGATCGCAATCGACAGCTCGTCCTGAGCCGCGGGCGCGATCGCGGTCGTGGGGCCAGCTGCCGTCGCGCCGGCCGAGCTCAGCACGGAGCCGATACCCTCCAACTCCCCGGCCGCGGCGGAGACGAAATCCGGTACCACGCTTACAAACGACATAGTCGGTCCCCCTTGGACTCGCGACTGCAATCACGAAATCGAGCAGTGAGTGTACTGGCGGGCGATCCTTCGCTGGTGCACAGCAATGCGGTGCCGAGGCCGGCGCTGGCCTCACCTTCAGTGAACGTGCGACTAGGTACCCGCTGGTGCTCCTCGACAAACCGGCTGAGCCGGAAACTCCATCACAACTGCGCCGGCCGCGTGGGCTCAGCGGAAGCGGCCGAGCGCCTGAGCGCTCTGGTACAGGCAGATGGCCGCCGCGGCGGCCACGTTGAGGCTTTCGGCGCCGCCGGCCATCGGGATGCGTACGCGGCGGTCCGCCGCCGCCGCGAGCTCGGCCGACAAGCCGTGTGATTCGGCTCCGAACAGCCAGGCCGTCGGCGCGGCGAGGTCCGCCTCGTCGAGCCGGGTCTCGCCGTCCACCGTCGTGGCCAGCACCTGCAACCCGGCGGCGCGCATCGCGGCGACCGCGCCGACGGCGTCGGGCGCGGAGACAACCGGGATCGAGAAGATGCTGCCGGCCGACGCGCGCAGGCACTTGCCGTTGTACGGGTCAACGCTGTGCCCGCCGAGCACCACCGCCCCCGCGCCCATCGCGTCGGCGATGCGAATCAGGGTGCCCGCGTTGCCCGGCTCACCGATCTCGATGGGAACGGCAACCAGCCGCGGCGACTCCGTCAGCACGTCCTCGATGGAACTCACCGGCATGTCGCAAACCGCCACCAGCCCCGTCGGGGTGACCGTGTCGGACAGCGCCTTTGCGGCGCGCTCCGTGACCAGGTGGACCGGGCACTGCTGCGAGGCGAGCAGCGCCGCGTGCCGCTGCGACGCGAATTCGGTGACGAACACGTCGCGGACCAGCCCGCGTGCGGCCGCGGCCCCGACCAGGTTCGGCCCCTCGGCGAGGAACCGGCCCGCCCGGCGACGCCCGACATGCCGATGCAATTTGACCGCCGCGGCCACCCTGGCCGAGCGTTCGGTGAGCGGTGCCGGCATCGCCGGCAGTTAGGCGGCCTCTCCGGAATCCGAGGGGGCGTTGACGTCTTCGGGCAGCGCCGCCCGGGCGACGTCGACCAGCGCGGTGAACGCCGCCGGATCGGTGATCGCGATGTCGGCAAGGTTCTTGCGGTCCACCTCGACGCCGGCGGCCTTCAGGCCCTGGATCAGGCGGTTGTAGGTGATGTCGTTGGCGCGTGCAGCCGCGTTGATCCGCGAGATCCACAACTTGCGGAACTCGCCCTTACGCGCACGACGGTCGCGGTAGGCGTAGTTCAGCGAATGCAGTTGCTGCTCTTTGGCTTTGCGATAGAGCCGGGACCGCTGGCCGCGATAGCCCTTCGAGGCCTTTAAGACGCTGCGCCTCTTCTTCTGGGCGTTGACCGCCCGCTTCACGCGTGCCATGGATGTTCCTACTCTCGTTCTGGCAGTAAATGGTTCTAATGGTCGGGTGCCGGCTGTCTAGCCGTTCAGGAGCTTGTTGACGCGCTTGGTGTCGTTGGCCGACACCGTGGTGCGGCCGTCCAGCCGCCGGGTCCGGGTCGACGGCTTGTGCTCCAGCAGGTGCCGGCGGTTGGCTTTCTGGCGCAGGATCTTGCCGGTGCCGGTGCGCCGGAACCGCTTCGACGACCCGCTGTGGGTCTTGGCCTTGGGCATGTTTCCTCTACTTTCAGTACTTTTCAGCACCTTCGGTACTGGCTGGTACTCGGTCGTGTCAGGTCAGTTGGGCGACGGGGTGGCGTCGGCTCCCGCATCGGTGTCGGGTGCCGCGCCTCCCCCCGGTGCTTCTGGGTGGCGCGCCCGCGCGCGGGTCTTGGCGCCGCGGTGCGGTGCCAGCACCATCGTCATATTGCGGCCGTCCTGCTTGGCGGACGTTTCGACGAATCCGTAGTCGGCGACGTCCGCGCCCAGGCGCTGCAGCAGTCGGTAGCCCAGCTCGGGCCGCGACTGCTCACGTCCGCGAAACATGATGGTGACCTTGACCTTCGATCCCGCCTCCAGGAAGCGGATTACGTGGCCCTTCTTGGTCTCGTAATCGTGATCGTCGATTTTCGGTCGCAGCTTTTGCTCTTTGACGACGGTCTGCTGCTGGTTCCGGCGGGATTCGCGCGCCTTTTGCGCCGCCTCGTATTTGAACTTGCCGTAATCCATGATCTTGCAGACCGGAGGTCTGGCGTTCGGGGCAACTTCGACGAGGTCGAGATCGGCGTCCGCGGCGACGCGCAGTGCGTCCTCGATGCGCACTATGCCTACCTGCTCTCCCCCGGGTCCGATCAATCGAACTTCAGGTACGCGGATGCGCTCGTTGACGCGGGTCTCAGTGCTGATGGGGCCTCCCTTGTTGGGCTTCTTTTCCTTATGGCGGCCGCAGCGGTAGAACACCACACCATCAGCAAAAAGGCCCTGCACAAGCAGGGCCCAATGCCGACCGATCGCCGCTGGAACTGCTCCAGCCGCCCGCGCAGCACGCGGAACAGGCATTCACGATGCCTGTGACCGGACCGCTGAACCTTGAGAAAACTCGTGGCCAACGGTGGGAGTGGGACTCCACTTACTGTCCCCGGCGTTCACCGGGATGGTCGCAGTCGATAGTTTAGCAGCCATGACGCGTCTTCCTGCACGTCTGCGGCCGGACGGGCGTCCGGCACGCGTCGCATCCCGACCAATTGCTGCCCGCCTCCCCTGGCGCTTCGCCAGGATTTTCACGGCTTGACGGCATATCCTCGCGGTCTGTGACCCTCGCTACGTCCCGCTTCGGCCCGCGTTCGGGCAGCCAGCCGAGCTCCCGGTATCGCTGGGTGCCGGCGGCCGCGGGCTGGACCGTCGGCGTCATCGCCACGGTGTCACTGATCGCGAGCGTGTCGCCGCTGATCCGGTGGCTGATCAAGGTCCCGCGCGAGTTCATCAACGACTACCTGTTCAACTTCCCCGACACCAGCATCGCGTGGTCGTTCGTGCTGGCCCTGCTGGCGGCCGCCCTGACGGCGCGCAAACGCATCGCCTGGGTGTTGCTGCTCGGCAACATGGTCCTGGCCGCCGCTTTGAACGCCGCCGACATCGCCGCGGGCGACAACACCGCGGCCGAGTCGTTCGGGGAGAACCTCGGCTTCGCCGTGCACATCGTCGCGATCGTGCTGTTGGTCCTGTCCTATCGGCAGTTCTGGGCCAAGGTGCGCAAGGCCGCGCTGTTCAAGGCGGCCGCGGTCCTGGTCACCGGGCTCGTGATCGGAATCCTGGCGTCCTGGGGCCTGGTCGAGATGTGGCCGGGCACCCTGGCGCCCGATTCGCGCTTCTGGTACGTCGTCAACCGGGTGGTGGGGTTCTCCATCGTCGATCCCGACGCGTTCACCGGCCGCCCGCACGTTCTGCTCAACGCGATTTTCGGATTGTTCGGAGCGCTCGCGCTGATCGCGGCGACGATCGTGCTGTTCCAGTCCCAGCGCGCCGACAACGCGCTGACGGGCGAGGACGAGTCCGCGATCCGCGGCCTGCTCGAGCTCTACGGCAAACAGGACTCCCTCGGATATTTCGCCACCCGCCGCGACAAGTCGGTGGTGTTCGCCCCGAGCGGTCGCGCGGCCATCACCTACCGGGTCGAGATCGGGGTCTGTTTGGCCAGCGGCGACCCGATCGGTGACCCGAGGGCGTGGCCGCAGGCGATCGACGCGTGGTTGGGGTTGTGCCAGACCTACGGCTGGGCGCCGGGTGTGATGGGCGCCAGTTCGCAAGGGGCCCAGGCCTTCCGGGAGGCCGGGCTCAACGCCCTCGAGCTGGGCGACGAGGCGATCCTGCGGACGTCCGACTACAAGCTGTCCGGCCCCGACATGCGCGGGGTGCGCCAGGCGGTGACCCGGGCGCGCAGGGCCGGGCTGACGGTACGCATCCGGCGACACCGCGACATCTCCGCCGACGAGATGGCCGAAACGATCTCGCGCGCCGACGCCTGGCGCGACACCCAAACCGAGCGCGGCTTTTCGATGGCGCTGGGCCGGCTCGGCGATCCGGCCGACGGCGACTGCCTGCTGGTGGAAGCCATCGACCGCGAGGGCCGCGTGGTCGCGATGCTGTCGCTGGTCCCGTGGGGAAGCACCGGCGTCTCGCTGGACCTCATGCGGCGTTCCCCGCAATCGCCCAACGGCACCATCGAGCTCATGGTCAGCGAGCTCGCGCTGAACGCCGAAGCCCTTGGCATCATCCGCATTTCGCTGAACTTCGCAATGTTCCGCTCGGCATTCGAACAGGGCGCGCAGCTCGGCGCCGGTCCGGTCGCCCGGTTGTGGCGCGGGTTCCTGTTGTTCTTCTCGCGATGGTGGCAGCTCGAGACGCTGTACCGCTCGAACATGAAGTACCAGCCCGAGTGGGTTCCCCGGTACGCGTGTTACGAAGACGCGCGGCTGATCCCGCGGGTCGGCGTCGCCTCGGTGATCGCGGAGGGTTTCCTGGTCCTGCCGTTCAGTCGGCGCGAGAAGGTGCACACCGGGCATCATCCCGCGGTGCCGGCCAGGCTGGCGGAGTCCGGGCTGCTGCACCACGACGGGTCGACGCCCGACGTGAGCGATCTGCAGGGCCGGGTGAAGGCTGCCGAGGCCGAGGAGTCGAGGTTGCGCCTGCCCGAGCAGGTACGGGTGCGCTTGGCCAAGCTGAAGATATTGCAGCGCAACGGCGTTGACGCCTACCCGGTGGGGTGCCCGCCCAGCCACTCGATCGCCGCCGCGTTGGACGCCGACGATCAGGAAGACGTGTCGGTGGCCGGCCGCATCCTGAGGATCCGCGACTACGGCGGAGTGCTGTTCGCCCAGGTGCGTGACTGGTCGGGCGAAATGCAAGTGCTGCTGGACAATTCGCATCTCGGACGCGGCCGTACCGCCGATTTCACCGCGGCCATCGATCTCGGTGATCTGGTCGAGATGACCGGGCACATGGGCTTTTCAAAAAAGGGAACCCGCTCGCTGATCGTGCGCGACTGGCGGATGATCGGTAAGTGCCTGCGCCCGTTGCCGAATAAGTGGAAGGGGCTGACCGATCCCGAGGCGCGGGTGCGGACCCGCTACGTCGACCTGGCGGTCAACCCGGAGTCGCGCGAGCTGATCAGGGCCCGCAGCGAGGTGTTGCGCTCGGTTCGGGAAACCCTATTCGCCAAGGGGTTCATCGAGGTCGAGACGCCGATCCTGCAGCAGATCCACGGCGGGGCCACCGCCCGGCCGTTCGTCACCCACATCAACACCTACGACATGGACCTGTTCCTGCGCATCGCGCCGGAGCTGTATCTGAAGCGGCTGTGCGTCGGCGGCGTGGAGCGGGTGTTCGAGCTGGGCCGGGCGTTCCGCAACGAGGGCGTCGACTTCAGCCACAACCCGGAGTTCACGCTGCTGGAGGCCTACCAGGCGCACGCGGATTACAAGGTGTGGATCGACGGCTGCCGGGAGCTGATCCAGAACGCCGCGCAGGCCGCCAACGGCGAGCAGACCGTGCTGCGTCCCCGCGCGGGGAGCGACGGCCGCCTCGAACCCGTCGACATCTCCGGCACGTGGGCGGTGAAGACCGTGTACGACGCCGTATCGGAGGCGCTGGGCGAGCACATCGATCCCGACACCTCACTGGCCGCCCTGCGCAGGATGTCCGACGCCCTGCACATTCCGTATCGGGCGCATTGGGATTCCGGCGCGGTGGTGCTGGAGCTCTACGAGCACCTTGTGGAGGGCAAGACCGAGCAACCGACGTTCTACATCGACTTCCCCAGCTCCGTGTCGCCGCTGACCCGGCCGCACCGCAGTCAGCGCGGCGTTGCCGAGCGGTGGGACCTGGTGGCGTGGGGCGTCGAGCTGGGGACCGCCTACAGCGAGCTGACCGACCCGGTGGAGCAGCGGCGCCGCCTGCAGGAGCAGTCGCTGTTGGCCGCCGGCGGGGATCCCGAAGCGATGGAGCTCGACGAGGACTTCCTGCAAGCCATGGAGTACGCGATGCCACCCACCGGCGGACTCGGTATGGGCATCGATCGGCTCGTCATGCTCATAACCGGCCGCAGCATCCGCGAAACCCTGCCGTTCCCGCTGGCCAAGCCGCATTAGCCCGGCCCGCCACTGCCAGCGGACGCACAGGGAACATCCGGTCAAAATGTTCCGGGAGTGTTAACGATGGCTCACACTGATGCACGTGACCGCCCCGACGCCCCTCGCCACGGCGCAGCTGGCCGGTAATTTCACCTCCCTGATGCACGGGTGGATACCCGCGACGATCCAGATCGGCACCGCCGTCGTCCTGGCGGTGGCCGTGGGCTGGCGGTCGCGGCGATGGCGGGCGGTGTGGCTGCCACTGGCCGGCGCCGCCGGGGGCGCCGCGGCCTACCTGACGCACTGGTACGTCGTCGACCGCGGCCTGTCCGACGAACCGGCACCGTCGGCGCTGTGGGTCTGGGTCGCGTTGGCCGGCGTGGCCGCGGCGGTGCTGGTGGTGGGCTGGCGCAGCGCGCCGCCGTGGCGGCGCGGCGTGACGCTGCTCGCCGTGCCGTCGTGCTTGCTCTGCGCGGCGCTGGTGCTCAACGCGTGGGTCGGCTACTTTCCGACCGTGCAGGCGGCATGGAGCCAACTCACCGCCGGTCCCCTGCCCGATCAAACGGACCCGGCCACCCTCAGCGCGCTGGCCGCCAAGCGGACCCGCCCACCGCACGGCAGCGTGGTGCCGGTGGTGATCCCTTCGGACGCATCGCATTTCAAGCACCGCGGGGAACTCGTGTACCTGCCGCCGGAGTGGTTTACCAGCAGCCCGCCGCCGGCCCTGCCGACGGTGATGATGATCGGCGGACAGTTCAACACCCCCGCGGATTGGACGCGGGCGGGCAGCGCGGTCAGGACGATCGACGACTTCGCGGCCGCTCATGACGGCAAGGCGCCGGTGTTGGTGTTCGTCGACGCCGGAGGGGCCTTCAACAACGACACCGAATGCGTGAACGGCGTGCGCGGCAGCGCCGCCGATCATCTGACCAAAGACGTTGTCCCCTACATGGTTTCGAAGTTCGGCGTGAGCGGCGACCGATCCAACTGGGGCATCACCGGCTGGTCGATGGGCGGGACGTGCGCCGTTGATCTGGCCGTGATGCACCCCGAGATGTTCAGCGCGTTCGTCGACATCGCGGGTGATTTCTTCCCGAATGCCGGCAACAGGTCCCAGACCATCGCCCGGCTGTTCGGCGGAAATGCCGAAGCCTGGGCCGCTTTCGACCCGGCCACCGTGATCACCCGGCACGGCAGCTACCGCGACCTGGCCGGCTGGTTCGCGATCTCGTCGGACGGCCCGCCGGCGCCGCGCCAGGACGTGGCCGTAACCGACTCCGGCGCAATGCGTCTCGCCGCGGCCAACCCGGGTAACCAGACCGCGGCCGCGTACTCGCTGTGCGCACTCGGCCGCGCCAACGGCATAGATTGCGCAGTCGTGCCCCAGCCGGGCAGGCACGACTGGCCGTTCGCCGGCCGCGCCTTCGCCGCCGCGCTGCCGTGGCTGGCCGGCCGGCTGGGCACCCGGGAGACGCCACGCACGGCCCTGCCCCCCGCTTCCCCGCCCCCGGCGTTACCCACCCCGGTAGTGGTTCCGGCTCAGCGTTCCGCTACCGCAGGTGTTCGTTGAAGAACGTGACGATCCGCCGCCAGGCGTCCTCCGATTCGGGTTCGGAATAAGCCATCCCGGCCAGCCCGGCAATTATGCGGATCGACCCGGGAACACGGTGGTCGTTCATGAAGCTGTGGCCGACGTTGGGGTATTCCTTGATGTCACGCGGTACGTCACCCTCCGCCAATACGGCCTCGAGCCTGGCCGCGGTGCCGCGCCGCACGATGGGGTCGTTGGCGCCGAAGCTCGCGACCACCGGGCACGACTCGCGCAGCGCTTCGACGTCGTCAGGCAGCAGCCCGTAGTTCGGCGCTGCCGCGTCGAACACGGCGCGGGGGGCCAGCTGCATAACGAACCCGGCGCCGATGCAAAACCCGACGAGCCCGACCTTGCCGGAGCACCGTTCGTCGCCGACGAGGTGATCGCGAGCTGCAACCAGGTCGTCGTGGGCGGCGCCGCGGCCGGTCACATGGGCACGGATGGTGCTCAGCATGCACCTGATCTTTGGCCCGCGGCCGTAGAGGACCGGAGCCAGCGCCAGATAGCCGCTGTGGGCCAAGCGATCCGAGATCTGCCGCAAGTTCGCGGTCATGCCGAGTACGTCCTGAACGACTACCACACCGGGCCATGGCCCCGGGCCCTCGGGGACCGCGAGATAGCCGGGCAAGTGGCCGTCGGCGACCGAATAAGTGATATCACCCATGGCTCGGTGTTCCCCAAATACGGTGTCGACCGTGCACCGCTCCCGCGGCGCGCATAGCCGTGACGATACGAAGATATGGTAATCCGATACCGCCATATCGTGGCACGGTGCCGGTGTATTGTCCGGCCGTGGAACCTCCCCGGCTGTTTCCCTACGACCCGCCGCCTGCGCCCGAGCCGTCCGCGAAGGAGCGGATTCGCGACGCCGCGCTGAGCTGCTTTGCCGTTCGCGGTATCGCCGCCACACCGCTGCGCGCGGTCGCCGAGACCGCGGAGGTTTCGATTGGGCTGGTGCAGCACCACTTCCACACCAAGGCCGCGTTAACCGCTGCCGTCGACCAGTACGTGCTGCAGGTGGTCGGTGAGGCATTGGAACCCACAGCGCCGCCCGAGCCGCCGTCCGACGTGCTCGAGGAAGCCGGCAGCCGGCTGACGGCGCTGATGGTCCAACGTCCCGACGTCATGACCTACCTGGGGCGCGCGCTCGCCGAGGGCGGCGCATTGGGTTCGGTGATCTTTACCGGGCTGGCGGCGATCAGCGCAGGCCAGGGTGACCACTTCCGGCGACAGGACATCCTCCGACCCGACCTCGATCCCGATTGGGGGGTGCTCAACCCGCTCATCCTGCGGATCGGCGCAATCATGCTGCACCCGTACATCGAGCTCTACCTCGGCGAGTCGTTCTTCACCGAGCCGCAGCTGCGACGCTGGGATGCCGCCGTTACCAGCCTGATACGGCGGGGCCAATTCGCCGAGGAAACGGAGACCCCGGGCAACGACGTCATCGCTTGGTGAGCGGCGGTCCAGCGCGGTGGTGAGGCGCCCGCGGTCGCCGGTCAAGTGCTATACACGAAAACACCATGGACGAGCCCGAGGTAACCGCGCATAGCGCGCTAGTTCTCGACCCCGACGAGCCCGACGACGCTCTGATGTTGGAGCGGCTCCGAGCCGATCCCCTCGTCGAGGTTCTCGACCGGCTCGATGCACAACTGGCCAATCTGCGCAGCGTTCGGCCGGCACCGGATTCGGAGCTCCTCGGCGAACGGAGCCGGTGGGCTTACTACCCCTGGCGGCGGACCGTCGTCGCGGTGCTGGGCCCGCAGGGGTTTCGCGCGCTACGGCTTGATCGCAACAGAAACAACATCACCATTCGAGAACAGGCCCGGCTCAATTCGCTGACCATTGGCGTCGCCGGCCTGAGCGTAGGCCATGTCATCGCTCACACCCTGGCGCTACAGGGATTATGTGGCACGATTCGGCTGGCAGATTTCGATCATTTGGAACTGTCAAATCTGAATCGGGTGCCGGCCACCGTGTTCGATCTCGGGTTGAACAAGGCGCATGTGGCGGCACGCCGGATCGCCGAGCTCGATCCCTACCTGGCGGTGGACGTGTTCGAGGCGGGACTCACCGCGGACAACCTCGAGGCGTTCCTGGATGGACTCGACATCGTTGTCGAGGAATGCGATTCGCTCGACATCAAGGTCGGCCTGCGCTTGGCATCGCGCGACCGGCGTCTCCCCGTGCTCATGGCAACCAGCGATCGCGGAAGGGTCGATGTTGAACGCTTCGATCAAGACCCTGACCGTCCGATCCTGCACGGGCTGCTGGGCGACCTGGACATCAAGCTGCTGCCGGGCATGAGCATCCGGGAAAAAATTCCTTACATGCTCCGTTACGACGAAGCCGATCGTGTATCGCCCCGCACTGCCGCATCACTGATCGAGATCGACCGATCGCTCTCGACCTGGCCCCAGCTGGCGTCCGACGTCATCGTCGGCGCTTCGGCTTTAGCCGAAGCCGTACGCAGAATCGGGCTGGGCGAAGAACTGAGATCGGGTCGGTGCCGCATCGACATGGGCTGGGAACTCGATCAACTCGACGAAGTCGAGCCGGCCCACCATCGCCCCGAGCCCGATGACGGGCATCGCAGCGACGCAGCGCCTTCGATGGTCAGCGATCCTATTGTCGCTGCCGCGATGCGCGCCCCCTCGGGCGGAAACAGCCAGCCATGGCGTATCGACGCAGAACCGACCAAACTCACCATAAGCATTGCGACGGAACATACTTCGACCATGGACGTAGGGTTCCGCGGCAGCGCTGTCGCATTGGGCGCAGCCCTGTACAACGTCAGGATCGCCGCCGCCGCCCGCGGGATGCTCGGGCCGGTGAGCGTCTCCGAAGACGTGGCCGGCTCTCCCCTACAGGCCGCGATCGACTTCGGAAACGGTAGCGACCCCACCCTCGCCGACCTCTACGAACCGATGCTCGCGCGCGAGACCAACCGCCATCGCGGAACGCGTCAACCGCTCGACGACCAGACGATCAAGTTGCTCTCGACCGCGGCAGAGCGGGAGGGCGCGCGCCTGCACCTGCTCACCGAGCGGGACGACCTGTCGCGGGCCGCAACGATTTTCGGTGCGGCCGACCGAATCCGGTACTTGACACCACAGCTGCACAAAGAGATGTTTGCGGAACTGCGCTGGCCCGGTGACCCCGATCCCGACGTCGGTATCGAGGTGCTCAGCCTCGAACTCGACGACAGCGACTTGGCACTATTTGATGTCGTCCGGCGGCCCGACGTGATGGCTTGCCTTGCGGACTGGAACGCCGGCGGCGCGCTGGGCGACGGCATGCGCGACCAAGTCCTCGACAGCTCGGCACTGGCGGTGATCACCGTGACGGGGGAGCGTCTTACCGACTATGCCCGTGGTGGGTCAGCCGTTGAGGCGGTATGGATCCTCGCGCAGCGTGAGGGCCTCGCCGTCCGGCCGTTGTCACCGGTCTTCTTGCATGCTCGAAACGCTGACGATCTCCACGAGTTATCCGCCGACTTCGCCAGCGAATTAAAGCAATTGCAAAGCGATTTCGTCCGCCTAACCGCGACCGGTCCCGAGGAATCGATCGTGCTGGTCTTGCGGTTGACCACCGCACCACCTGCGTCGCGACCGAGTCGCCGCAGTCTGAGCCGAGTCCGTTCCCGGCGGTAGCCGACTCAGAACGGTTTCGCGGTAAATCCCCAGCGCAACAAGGCCGCCTCGCGGCGGGCCGGGCCGCGTAACCGGGCATCATGCGTGCCGGTTAGAGCGTTCGGTTTGCCGCGCGCACCGAACATCCAGTACGCCTGCAGATAGGGCAACGGTGTCGAATGCCCGCAGTGCATTCCTTGCAGTCCAGCCGCGGCAAGCTCTTTCGAGAGCTCCGCGATGGTGAACGCCGCCGCCTCGCTTGCAATTGCGTCTTGGCGCAGGACAGCCGGCGAGTCGGGGTCTGCGATCGCGAGCATGTTGGGGGCGGCTGTCGGGTCCCGCAGGCGCTGGAAATCGGAGATCCATACCGCGGCCCCGCTGTGGCGTTGGATAGCAGCGATCTGTCCGAGCGCGCCGCGCAACGTGTCGAAATCCGGTAGCTGATGCAGGGTCCACATGCAGGAGATCGCGTCCCACGGAGCCGTGGAAATCCGTCCTGGCAGCGCGGTGATGTCCTCGCGCAGCAGTTCGACACGTTCGCCCAGACCTTCAGCGTCGAACAGCTCGCGCGCCGTGGACAGCATGTTGGGGGCTAGATCGACGGCGGTCGCCCGAACATCGGGCCGTCGGCGCAGGACGGCGCTGAGCGCACGGCCCGAGCCGACGCCGAGATCGAGCAGCGCGCCGCCCGGTGGAAGGAGCGCATCGAGCGCACGAGCGCAGAAATCGTATATAGCGACTATTCCTGGGTTGGACGCGCCGCCGGTGTGGAACTGGGCAACGGATTCCGGATCGTCCACCACCATTGGCTCGGGAATGCGCTCGCGCCCCGCGGGATGCGAGCGCTCGCGCAAAACGACGCCCGGTACCCGCCACATCGGCCGAATTCTCTTCACCCTCAACCTCTCATGAGTCCGTGTCATCGATTTCGAGCCGCACGGTCATACATGATTATGAACTCGACCCATGTTTTCCACTGGCCGCACGTCGTCTTTCGATCTTCCGAAAACACGTTCAACGACTTGCCCGGTCAGCCGGGATCGGTAAGCTTTGCCTGCGCGGTCCTTTGATCGATGTAGGCAACGTTGTCCGCGGGAGGTAGGCGTGGTTCAGACCCTTGCGAGTGACGGACTCAAATCATTACCGCTGCCGCCGGTGAATCCCATGCCCTATCGTCAGCGTCTTGCGGCGGTGCGGGAATTCAGCACGGGTACCGAGCGGCTGCGTGATGCCGGCGGGCGAGTGAGCTTTTTCAGGTTAGGGCCGCGATGGCTGATGCCGCCGATAGTGTTGGCAACATCTCCGGAGGCTATTCGCGACATCCTCAGCACCAAAGATGATTCCGTGGACAAGACGACCCCGGTATTCGAGCAGGTGCGCCACATCATCGGCGCCAGCCTTACTGATCTTCCCTTCGAGCCGTGGAAGTCACGTCGGCGCACCCTGCAGCCGGTGTTCACCAAACAGCGTGTGAACGAGTTCGGCGGTCACATGGAGCAGGCAGCACAGTCCGTGAGCCAGGGGTGGCGCGAGGACGCCGTGATCGATTTGGACGCCGAGTGCCGCACGATCACGCTGCGCGCGCTGGGCCGGTCGGTGCTCGGGCTCGACCTGGAACAACGCGCCGACGACGTTGTTGAGCCGCTACGGGTGGCGTTGGCCTACGCGGTCAGGCGCGCGACGAGCCCGCTACGCGCCCCTCGCTGGTTGCCCACTCCCGCGCGTCGGCGCGCGCGAGCGGCAAGCGCGAAACTTCATGCCCTGACGCAGGAGATTTTGCGCGACTGCCGCGCCGATCCGACGCGGGTCGCACCACTGGTCCACGCGCTCATCGCCGCCGAGGATCCAGAGACCGGAAAACGGTTGACTGATGAAGAGATTTGCGACGAACTGGTCATGTTTATGTTCGCTGGCCACGACACCACAACCACGGCGTTGACGTACGCTCTGTGGGCTCTGGGACACCACGCCGACTGCCAGGACCGCGTCGCGGCAGAAGTCGCGGCCCTGCCGGATCGGCCGCTGACGTCCGACGACATGGCACGGCTGGGCTATACGGTCCAGGTCATCCGGGAATCGCTTCGCCTGTGCCCCCCGGCGCCCACGGGCACACGTATGGCGTGCCGGGACGTGGAGGTGGGCGGTTACCGGGTGCCGAAGGGCACCATGCTCGTTGTCGGGAGGATGGCCGTACAACGCGACCCGCAACTCTGGAAGGACCCGCTCCGATTCGATCCCGACCGGTTCAGCCCTGAGAACTTCAAGGCGCTCAATCGTTGGCAATACGTGCCATTCGGCGGCGGACCGCGCTCGTGCATTGGCGACCATTTCGCCATGCTCGAAGTGACCCTCGCCTTGGCGACGCTCATCCGCGGGTTCGAAATCCGCTCTCTCAACGATGAATTTCCGCTTGCATTGCACTTCACGATGATTGCCGGTGGTCCGATTCCTGTCCGCGTTCGACCGCGTCGCTAGCGGTATCGGGCACCCAAGCGCATCGACGGCTTCCATATCGAAGTGCTCAGCCCGGGGGAACAACGACGGGGCGGGGCAACACCTGATCACCGACAAAAACGCCACCGCCTGTGCAGCAACGATTCTGGCCCGGGCACTGCGCAGCCGCGACCGCCCCGTTTCGCCGCTGAGCTAACCGTCACCGGCGGCACCGATGCATGCTGCGGCGCTGCCCTGGAGCTGACACGATCTCCGAGGTGCGCCGCCGGAAATCCAGCCCGTCGATGCGAGACAGGGTGCGCCCCCCAAATGTCACAATCCACCTGGCACAACAGCCGCAGCAGAGCGCTCGGTCCGTAATATACGGATGTTGAACAGCTTCGCGCCGGCTGTGATGGGTGTCACCGAGCAGCAGCTCGAATCAGACGACGGGGGTGCGGCGGCCGTCCCCTAGGGGTCATCTGGGCCAGCTGCCTGCGGTGAACCGGCTCGGGTGGCGCATGGATCTGCCAGAGTGATTTCACACAGACGCGTGACGCGGCAAACAAAAACTGCCTCCCCGCACTAGTAACAGCTACGGTAAGGGCAAATGTCGGGCACCTTGGACTACTTGGTCACTGCGGCCGCCGCCGAGTTGATGGCGGCCACCGCGGCTGACTCGGCCGCGATCAGCGAACGAGTGCTCGGCAACCTGGTTCGCGACCTGGGCGTCGATTTCAGCTTCCTGCGACACAACGACCACACCATCCGCGCCACGATCCTGATCGCCGAATTCCCGCCCCGCAATGCCGACCCGGACCCGATCGGCATCGTGTATTTCGCCGACGCCGACTCCATCTTCGCTCGGGCCGAACACCTCAAGACGCCAGATGTGATGCGGCCCCGGCCGGACAACGCCGACTATCAGCACAACATCGAAGAGGGCACCGGTGCTCCCACCGTCTCCCTCGCCGCCGTTCCGCTGCTATCCGGCGACGTCACCACCGGCACGCTGGCCTTCGGCAAGCTCGGAGACCGCGAATGGCTGCCGGAAGAACTCAACGCCCTGCAAGCCATCGCCGCGCTGTTCGCCCAGCTGCAGGGCCGCACCGTCGCAGAAGAACGACTCCACTATCTTGCCGAACACGATGACCTCACCGGCCTGCTCAACCGCAGGGCGCTGATCGAGTACCTGGACCAGCGGCTGGCCGAGGGGCAGCCCGGCCCGGTCTCGGTGGTGTTCATTGCCTTGGACCGCTTCAAGGTCATCAACGACCACCTGGGGCAAAACGCCGGCGACCGGTTCATTGAGGCCTTCGCCCAACTGCTCCGAGAGGCCACGGACGTCCCGGCGGCCATCGCCCGTTTCGGCGGTGACGAGTTCGTCGTCGTACCCACGGCAGCAATGGACATCGAGGCCGCCGAAGTGTTTGCCCAGTCGCTGCACGACCTAGTCCACAAGCAGGTCATGATCGACGATGAGCTGCTCACCCGTACGGTCAGTATTGGCGTCACGTCGGCTCTACCCGGGCAGGACAGCACCTCGGACCTGCTGCGCCGGGTCGACCAGGCCCTCCGGTCGGCGAAAAATTCCGGCGGCGACAGGGTCGTCACTTTCAGCCCGGAGATGTTGAGAACGAACATGATTCGCAACGACATCGAACTGCACCTGGAAGGGATGGTCGACAGCCGTACCGGCGCTATGGTGCTCCATTACCTTCCGGAGTTCGACATGCGAACCGGTGAAATCCTCGGCACCGAGGCGTTAATCCGTTGGCAACACCCCACTCTCGGACTGTTGATGCCCGATTCGTTCATCCAAGTGGTCGAATCGATCAACCTGGGCGCCAAACTCGGCCGTCTCGTAATGCGTGCGGCGTGTGCGCAGTTCGGGCTTTGGCAGTCACGCGACGTCGGGCGCGGTGCGGTGTTGCGCATCAATGTATCGCCCGTGCAGCTCGTCACCGATGGCATCGTCGACACCGTTGCGACCACACTCAACGAGTTCGGCCTCGACCCGCAGACGGTATGTCTGGAGATCACCGAAAGCGTGGTGGTCCAAGACATCGACGCCACACGCAAGACGCTCTTCAGATTGAAGGAGATCGGAGTACAGATCGCCATCGATGACTTCGGCACCGGCTACAGCGTGCTGACGTATCTGAAATCGCTGCCCGTCGACACCCTGAAGATCGACAAGGGGTTTGTCCGCAATCTTGACACCAACGCCGGCGACCTGGCGATCGTGCGCTCCACGATGGCCCTGGCCGACGCCTTCGGACTGGACGCCGTCGCCGAAGGCGTCGAAACCGTGGCCGCGGCCAAGACATTGCTCGGCCTGGGCTGCTACCGGGCGCAAGGCTTTCTGCTCTCCCGCCCGCTGGACAGCGCCGCAATGGAGGCGCTGCTCGCCAAACGCGTCGTGCCGATGGACTTCTCCGACGGCGCGGCCGCTGCACCGGATAAGGGCTCCGCCACCGAGAACGTGGTTGAGATCCGCGGTAAGCAGAACTCTTGATCGCCGCCTACGCGCGGCGCTGAAACAGGTAGTAGCGCGACGGGTTCTTCTGGTCGAGCTCTCGTTCGTCGCCCGCGGAGACCAGCGTCCAGCCCGGGGTGAATCGGCGCTCTATTTCGGCATCGTCGATGCCCGGCACACCGATCCTGCGGCCGGGAGGAAACGCGGCGATGTAGAGCCACGCGTCGGGCGCCGCCACAGCAGAGACTTCCCGGACGTAGGCGTCGCGATCGGCGCCGCTCATGTTGTGGATGCAGGCGTTGTCGACGATCAACTGAAAGCCCGCACCGATTCCGGCCCGACTCAATTGCGTCACGTCGGCGCGCACAAAGTTGACCGAAACATCGGCGGCGCGAGCTTTGGCGCGGGCCTTGTCGAGCGGCTTGGCCACATAGTCGACGGCAGTTACCTGCCAACCGTGCTGGGCGAGGTAAATCGCGCAGTCTCCGGTACCGCATCCGACATCGAGGGCCGATCCCGTGGACAGCCCGGCTTCGCCGGACGTTCCTTCGACCAGGTCTCGTAGACCCTGCCCGATCGGATGGCCCTCCCACGGTGTGAAGCCGATGCGGTAGAAAATCCGAAAGCGGGTGTGTCGCGAGGCCATACACGCAATGATCGCATTCGCGGCGAGCAGCCGCTCTCCGGCCCGGTAATCGCCACGCCTGACCGCCCTTTCGACGATCTCGAGGTCATTACCGGCAACGGTTCATCGAATTCTGTGTAGCACCAACGAAAATAGATGCGCCGCCCCGTCGCGATAGTCCCAACGTTGCCGCCAACGAGATCACCGCCGACGAGGACGTGCAGATGACCCGCTGCGGCCCGGTCTCTCCTAAGCCGAAATGCGACCGAGAATTTCGGCGTTGTGGGCGCACATCAGCTTGAATTGTTCGGGTTCGGCGTGCGTCGCGATGGTACGGCGGTCCCACCACATCACCTTGGTGCGGTAGTCCTCGGTGGGATAGGCGGCCGCCGGTATCCCAGAGGCCACGACGCCGCCGGAGGATGCCCACTGTTCCAACACGTGAGCCGCTGCGGTGGCCATGATGAACTGGACATCCAGCATCGTCATCACCGGCAGCGCGTTACGCGCCAGCACCCGGGACAGCACCCGGCTGCTGTAATCCTGGGAATTGGTCCAAGCGCTTTTGACTTCGACAACGCCGAAGGGGATCCGGTTGGCGATCATATGGCTCAGCACGGCACGTCCCGGATTGCCGGCCCACTCGTCGAGGGCGTGGGACTGCTCAGGTGCGCGCAGGGGACCCACGAGGCGGTGACCGCCGACCACCCGGCCGTTTGGATCGACCACCGTGAAGAACAGCGTCGTGTCGGCGCCATCCCGAATCGCGTCGAGATCGAGCACCCACTCCAAGCCGTGACGACGGTAGCTGCGGACCGCGCCGTCCAGGTATTGCTCCCATAGGCTGGGCTCCGCCTGTGGCGTGGCCGCGGTGACCCAGCATCCTGTCGCCAGATCGCGCCAGCCTGTCCCGCCATCCAGCCACGAGCCGTGAATCGCCTGACCAGTGAGCTGAGCCGCTTCCATTGGTATCCCTTCGCTTGTTAACCATGACGGCCCGACTATTTCGTCGGCGCGCTTTGAATTATTTCCCAAAATGTGCGCACGATAAATAACCGACAGTATTTATTCTGTTGAGATCGTTTGTCGTGGCCAAACTGTTAGCGTTACCGATGAGTAATCGGCAACGAGCCGAAAGTTTGCGGTCGCTGATGCAGTATGGCCCCCTGTTAGTGGAAGCGGTAGTCACTCCGCCGGCCCCGTCCGGGTCGGCTGTGGCATTGCCCGCCGACCCGGGTCGGTCCGCAGGCTGCGATGACCTTCAGTTACCGCAGCCAGGGCCGTTCCCACTCAGATGATTCAACCAAACCGCCCTGGGGCTTCTACCTGTGGATTCCCTGTGTCGCGGCCGCCGAAGAGCCGCGGGTTTGCTACCGCCGCCCGAGGTAATGGAGCGCGTTTTCCGCCCACTTTCTCGGGTTTCCGACGATTTTCCGCGCGCAGGCACGGCGGCGGCGAAGAAGCAAAATTCCACAGCCAAAGCGATTTTGCGGGCTGATGTTTGGCAACTGATCGCTTTTAGTCGGGCAGCGGCAGGTGGCTCTTACCGAACCCCGGGCATGAGGGCAGACTCGACGTCGTGACCGGGCAGTGGACCGTGGCGCGCGTCCGGCGCGCCATATTCGCGCGGCATTGCAACCCGTGGAGCGCCTGGACTCGCTGGGCGACCACGCCGCTGACGCTCGTGCCCGTCTGGACTCGGCGATGGGGACACGCGGCGTGGGTCGCGGTGTGGTTCGCCGTCAACCCCGTCGTCTTCGGCAAGCCGGCGCATGAACGGGCCTGGTCGACGCGGGCGATGCTGGGCGAGGAACTCTGGATCAGCCGTCGGCCCCGGGACGCGGCGATGCTGGTCAGCGCCCTGACATCCGCGTCCGCGGTGGGCGCCGTCGCCGCCGCCCGCCGCCATCGACTGGGACCGGCCGCGATCGCCACCGCGGTGCAGATGGCCCTGACGCTGGTGTATTGGCAGCAGATGGTGCGCTATCTGGACCGCGAAGCGCAGTAGCGTGGCGGCATGCCCGACGAACCGACAATCCCCGAACCCGACCCCGGGTACGACAGCGCCGGCGTACCGACTTTCGAATCCGTCCGGGAGAAAATCGAGTCCCGGTACGCAACGGCGGAGGGCGCGGCGGAACTCGATGCCGACACGGCCGAGGGCCGCTCGGTAGAGGAGCAATACGAAGAGCGCCAGCGCGCCGCAGCCGAGCGGCTGGCGCAGATCCGGGAGTCGATGCGCTCCGACGAGCGTTGAGGTGCGTGCGTTCACGGTCGATGAGCGGCGTAACCGCCTGGCGCGCAGGCATTTTCTGGGCGCGGGCGACACATTGCCGATCACCCGGGTGATCGCCGGGCTGCTCGGCCTGCACGCGAGCGATCCCGCCACGCCCTACCTGTCGCTGTGGGCGCGATTGCTGGGCTTCGCGACCGCCGATCTCGAGGAGCAGCTGTACCGAAAACGCTCTGCGGTCAGGCATTTGGCGATGCGCCGCACACTGTGGCTGGTGCGCAGCGATGACCTGGCGACGATTCAGTCGGCCGCCAGCGACCGGGTCGCCGACAACGAACGTCGACGGCTGGCCGCCGACGTGCGCAAGGCCGGTGTGGCCGCCGACGGCGACCGCTGGCTCGACCTGGCCGGCGCCGCGGTGGTGCGCCACCTCGCCGCCAACGGACCCGCCAGCAGCACCGAACTGCGGGCGGCGCTCCCCGAGCTGGCCGGGACGTACGACCCGGCCCCCGGAAAGCGTTGGGGCGGCGAGGTTCCGCTCGGTCCCCGGGTGCTGACCGTGCTGTCGGCGCGGGGCGAAATCGTGCGCGGGCCAAACGACGGCGCCTGGACCACGTCGCGGCCGCGTTGGGCCACCACCGCGCACTGGCTCGGCGAGCTGGGCGAGCCGCCACCCGACCGCGAGGCCCGGGCGGAGCTGACCCGGCGCTGGCTGGCAACCTTCGGGCCGGCGACCGTCGCCGACGTCAAGTGGTGGTTCGGCACCACGCTGACCGCGGCGCGCCACGCCCTGGCCGACGTCGGCGCGGTGGAGATCGAGCTGCACGGCAGCGGCGCCGGCTGGGTGCTGCCCGACGACCTCGACCCCGAACCCCCCGCGCCGCCGTGGTGCGCGCTGCTGCCGGGCCTGGACGTCACGACAATGGGCTGGTTTCAGCGCGATTGGTACCTCGGCGAACACCGCGCCCAGGTTTTCGACACCAACGGCAACGCCGGCCCTACCGCCTGGTGGAACGGCCGCGTGGTGGGCGGGTGGTATCAGGACGAGGGCGCCCGCGTCCGGCTGCAGCTCCTCGAGGACCCCGGCCGCGACGGGCGGCGTGCCCTGCAACGGCGCGCCGACGAACTGACCTCGTGGCTGGACGGCGTGCGGATCAGCCCGCGTTTCCCGTCGCCGCTGTCGAAAGCCGGTGCCGCCGCGCTTCGCGAAACTTAAATGGCTGCGGCGTTTTTCGGCGCGTCGGGTGCGAAACCGGCTCAGGCGGTGACCTTGCGGCGCCCGTTCGACCGCCGCGCGGGCGCGGGGCTGCCCACGACGTCGGCCAGGAACTTGCCCGTGTAGCTTTCCGGCACCGCCGCGATGTCCTCCGGAGTCCCTTCGGCGACAACAGTTCCGCCCTCGGCGCCGCCCTCGGGCCCCATGTCGACGATCCAGTCCGACGTCTTGATGACGTCCAGGTTGTGTTCGATGACGATGACCGTATTGCCCTTGTCCACAAGGCCGTTGATCACGCTCAACAGTTTGCGGATGTCGTCGAAATGCAGCCCGGTGGTGGGCTCGTCGAGGATGTAGATGGTCCGACCGGTCGAACGCTTCTGCAATTCCGCGGCCAGCTTGACCCGCTGCGCCTCACCGCCGGACAGCGTCGGCGCGGGCTGGCCGAGCCGGACGTAGCCCAGCCCGACGTCGACAAGCGTGCGCAGATACCGGTGGATGCCGCTGATCGGCTCGAAGAACTCCGCCGCCTCCTCGATCGACATGTCGAGCACCTCGGAGATGGTCTTGCCCTTGTAGTGCACTTCCAGGGTTTCCCGGTTGTACCGGGCGCCGTGGCAGACCTCGCACGGCACGTACACGTCAGGCAGGAAGTTCATCTCGATCTTGATGGTGCCGTCGCCGGTGCACGCCTCGCAGCGACCGCCCTTGACGTTGAACGAAAATCGGCCGGGCTGATAACCGCGGACCTTCGCCTCGGTGGTGGCGGCGAACAGGGTGCGGATCTTGTCGAACACCCCGGTGTAGGTCGCCGGGTTGGACCGCGGCGTGCGGCCGATCGGCGACTGGTCGACGCGCACCAGCTTGTCCAGGTGGTCCAGCCCGGTCACCCGGGTGTGACGGCCCGGGACTTGCCGGGCGCCGTTGAGCCGGTTGGCCAGCACCGCGGCCAGGATGTCGTTCACCAGTGTCGACTTGCCCGAGCCCGACACCCCCGTCACCGCGGTCAACACGCCGAGCGGGAAGGACACGTCGATGCCGCGCAGGTTGTGCTCCCGCGCGCCAACGACGGTGAGCTTGCGCTTGTGGTTGACGGGCCGCCGGATGGCGGGTATCTCGATCCTCTCCTTGCCGGACAGGTAGGCGCCGGTGATCGAGTCCTTGTTGGCGAGTAGCTCAGCATAGGTTCCGCTGTGCACGATCTGGCCGCCGTGCTCGCCGGCCCTCGGGCCGATGTCGACGATCCAGTCGGCGTGCGCGATGGTGTCCTCGTCGTGTTCGACGACGATCAGCGTGTTGCCCAAATCCCTTAGGCGGGTGAGGGTTTCGATGAGCCGGCGGTTGTCGCGCTGATGCAGGCCGATGGACGGCTCGTCGAGCACGTAGAGCACGCCCACCAGACCGGACCCGATCTGGGTCGCCAGCCGGATGCGTTGCGCCTCACCGCCGGACAGCGTGGCCGCGGCGCGCGACAGCGACAGATAGTCCAGCCCGACGTCGAGCAAAAACCCGAGCCGCGACTGGATTTCCTTCAGCACCTGCCCGGCGATCGCCTGTTCGCGCGCCCCGAGGGTGAGCGCGTTCAGGAAGTCGGAGCAATCCGAGATCGACAGCTCGGACACCTCGGCGATGGACTTCTTGCCGTGCCGGCCGGCTGCGAGCGTGACGGCCAGGATCTCCGGCTTGAGCCGGGTGCCCTCGCACACCGGGCAGGGCACGTCGCGCATGAAGCCCTCGTAGCGCTCCTTCATCTGCTCGGATTCCGTCTGCGCCATCTTGCGCTGCAGGAACGCCAGCACGCCCTCGAAATCGGCGTAGTAGGACCGGGTGCGCCCGTACCGGTTGCGGTACCGCACGTGCACCTGGTGGTCGGACCCCTCGAGGATGGCCTTGCGGGCCTTGGCCGGAAGCCTGCGCCACGGCGTGTCGACGTCGAACCCCAGCTCCTCGCCGAGCCCGGCCATCATCCGGGTGAAGTACTCCGCGGTGTGGCCCGTCGACCAGGGCGCCACCGCGCCCTCGGCCAGGGTGCGCTCGGGGTCGGGGACCACCAGGTCGGGGTCGACCTCCTTGCGGATGCCCAGGCCGGTGCACTCGGGGCAGGCGCCGTAGGGCGAGTTGAACGAGAACGACCGCGGTTCCAGGTCGTCGACCGCAAGCGCGTGCCCGTTGGGGCAGGCCAGCTTCTCGGAGAACCGCTGTTCGCGGTTGTGCGCGTCGTGCTCGTGATCGACGAACTCGAGCACCACGATGCCGTCGGCCAGGTTCAGCGCGGTTTCCACCGAATCGGTGAGCCGCTGCTTGGCGCTGGCCTTGACGGTCAGCCGGTCGACCACCACCTCGATGTCGTGCTTCTCCTGCTTCTTCAGCTTCGGCGGATCCGTCAGCGAATGCACCACGCCGTCGACCCGCACCCGGCTGTAGCCCTGCGCGTTGAGCTTCTCGAACAGGTCGGCGAACTCGCCCTTGCGGGTGCGCACCACGGGCGCGAGCACCTGGAACCTGGTGCCCTCCGGCATCACCAGCACCTGGTCGACGATTTGCTGGGGCGTCTGCCGGGCGATGCGCTCGCCGCAGACCGGGCAGTGCGGTGTGCCCGCGCGGGCGTAGAGCAGCCGCAGGTAGTCGTAGACCTCGGTGATGGTTCCGACGGTCGACCGCGGGTTGCGGTTGGTGGACTTCTGGTCGATCGACACCGCCGGGGACAGGCCCTCGATGAAGTCGACGTCCGGCTTGTCCATCTGGCCCAGGAACTGGCGGGCGTACGCCGAGAGCGACTCCACGTAGCGGCGTTGGCCCTCGGCGAAGATGGTGTCGAACGCCAGCGACGACTTGCCCGATCCGGACAGCCCGGTGAACACGATCAACGAGTCACGCGGCAGGTCGAGGTCGACGCCGCGCAGGTTGTGCTCGCGGGCGCCTTTGACGATCAGGCGGTCAGCCACGCTGCCTTCTTTCAGGAACTATCAACGAATCTTTGATGCTGTCGCCGTTGATGCGCACGGCGCATTCCATGCTATGTGCCCATACCGACAAGCGATCGATGACCAGTAACGTGGCCGCTATGACCGTCTCGGTTGAGCCAAGCGACAACTACACCGGACACGTCGACCCTGGTACCGCGGCCCGCCGGACCCTACCCGGCGCCACGATTCTAAAGGCGTCGGTGGGCCCAATGGACAACAACGCGTATCTGGTGACGTGTTCCGCGACCGGGGAAACCCTGCTGATCGACGCGGCCAACGACGCCGACGTGCTGATCGACCTGATCCGCCGGTACGCGCCGAAGTTGTCGCTGATCGTGACCAGCCACCAGCACTTCGATCACTGGCAGGCGCTCGAGGCGGTCGCGAAGGCCACCGGCGCCCCGACCGCCGCGAACGAGATCGACGCCGAGCCGCTGCCGGTCAAGCCCGACCGTTTGCTGGCCGGTGGCGACACCGTCCGGATCGGCGAGCTCAGCTTCGACGTCATTCACCTGCGCGGGCACACCCCCGGCTCGGTCGCGCTGGCCCTCGATGGGCCCGCGACCGGCGGGGTCACGCAATTGTTCACCGGGGACTGCCTTTTCCCCGGCGGTGTCGGAAAGACCTGGCAGCCGGGAGATTTCGCCCAGCTGCTCGACGACGTCACGACGCGGGTGTTCGACGTCTACGACGACTCCACCGTCATCTACCCGGGCCACGGGGACGACACCGTGTTGGGCGTCGAGCGCCCGCACCTGGCCGAATGGAAAGAGCGCGGCTGGTAAGCCTTACGTCGGTGAGTGTGTGCTGACGGCTTTCCGTATGCGCTGACGGCGGGGTTTCGGCGATTTTTCCGCCCTGGGCTCACACTAAAAGCCCTGGATACACACCCAAACGCCGCGCCGCTACGTGGTGTGCACGATCAGCACGTCGACCTTGGCCCGGCGCGAGACGTTGGCCGGCACCGATCCCAGCAGGCGTCCCGCGATCGTGCTCAGGCCGACGTTGCCGACGACCAGCAGATCGGCTTTTTCGTCCTCGGCGAGCTTGACCAACGCGTCGACCGGGGCGCCGACGATCGACCGGTCTTCCACGTTCTTGGCGCCCGCGTTGTGCGCCCGCTCCTTGGCGTCCTGCAGGATCGCGTAAATCGGCGCGGTCCCCGACACCTTGTAGCTCTCGTCCCGCAGTGCGTCGGCGGCTCGGGTGTCCTCGTGTTGGGGCAGGTACGCCGACGCGATGATCAGCTTCGCGTCGTCCCCCGCGATCTGCGCCGCCCGGTCCACCGCGCGAAACGACGAATCCGAGCCGTCGGTCCCGACCACCACGGTTCGATAGGCACTCATTTACCCTCCCAGTTTCGGTTGGTCAGCCAACCCAAGACAGTATCGCGTTTGCCCGATGGAAAGGAGAAAGAATTCCGACCGGGCGTGGCGTGGCGCTACGGGCATTTACCGGGGCCGCGCGGCACCGGCGGCCTATTTGCCCGCGGGTTGAGAGGGCCGTTCGAGCAGGGCTGACGCCGAAAGCCTTGCACAAGCCCGCTTTTGGTGAACCGCAGGCGCCCGTCGCAAATGTGAGCAAGCACCCTACCCTCCCCCACCAGGCTCGCGGCGAGCCAGTTCACTTGGCGCCCCTTACAGTGACAAGCATCATGGCCATGTCCACCGCTGAGCAGTGCGCTTCCGACGCCCCGGACGTCGCTGAGGAGGCGGTGCCGGCGCGCCCGCGCGGCAGGTTGCTGGATCCGTGGGCGATCGCCGTGTTCGCCGCCGTTGTCAGCGCTGCGTGGGCCTGCAGGCCGTCGTTGTGGTTCGACGAGGGAGCCACCATCTCGGCGTCGGCCAGCAGGACTTTGCCCGAGCTGTGGAAGCTGCTGGGCCACATCGACGCCGTTCACGGGCTGTATTACCTGCTCATGCACGGTTGGTTCGCGATATTTCCGCCGACGGAGTTCTGGTCGCGGGCGCCGAGCGCCATTGCGGTCGGGGCCGCGGCCGCGGGCCTCACGGTGTTCACCAGGCGGTTCGTCCCCGGGCGCGTCACGGCGCTGTGCGCGGGAGCTGTCTTCGCCATCCTGCCGCGCACCACCTGGGCGGGGATGGAAGCGCGCTCGTATGCCTTCGCGGCCGCCGCGGCCATCTGGCTGACCGTGTTGCTCGTCGCCGCCGTGAGGCGCAACCGGCCGCAATTGTGGGTGGGCTACGCGCTGGCGTTGATGCTGTCGATCCTGCTCAGCCTCAACCTGGTCCTGTTGGTGCTGGTGTACGCGGTTTTGGTGCCGCTGCTGGCGCCGAAGGAATCCCGCAGGACGCGGGTTATCTGGTGGGCGGCCAGCTCGGCCGTCGCCGTCGGCGCCATGACGCCGTTCCTCGTCTTCGCCCATGGCCAGGTGTACCAGGTCAACTGGATCTTTCCCGTCAGCTGGCACTACGCCTTCGACATCAGCCTGCGGCAATACTTCGACCACAGCGTCCCGTTCGCGATCCTCACGGCGGTGCTCCTCGTCGCGGCGATCGTGGCGTGGCGGAGGGGCGCCCGCGGTCCGGGCGGCGACCTGCGCGTGCTCCTCGTCATCTGCGCCGTGTGGATCGTGCTGCCCACCGCGCTCGTCGTCATCTACTCGGCCGTCATTGAACCGATCTACTTTCCCCGCTACCTGATCCTCACCACGCCCGCGGTGGCCGTCGTCATGGCCGTCTGCATCGTCACGCTGGGCCGCAAACCGTGGCCCGTCGTGGCGGTGGTCCTGGCGTTTGCCGCCGCCGCGGTGCCGAACTACCTGTTCATCCAGCGCTGGCCGTACGCCAAGGAGGGCTGGGATTACAGCCAGGTGGCCGACCTGATCAGCTCCCAGGCGGCGCCCGGGGACTGCCTGATGGTGGACAACACCGTGCCCTGGCGGCCCGGGCCGATCCGGGCACTGCTGGCCACCCGGCCGGCGGCCTTCCGCTCGCTGATCGACGTGGAACGCGGCGCCTACGGGCCGAAGGTCGGCTGGCTGTGGGACGGTCACGTCGCCGTGTGGCTGACGACCGCCAAGATCAACAAGTGCCCGGCCATCTGGACCATCACCAACAGGGACGGCTCGCTGCCGGGTCACCAAGCCGGACCGTCGCTCCCGCCGGGAACCGCCTTCGGCCGCTCCCCGGCGTACCGGTTCCCGAGCTACCTCGGGTTCCGCATCGTCGAGCGTTGGCAGTTCCATTACTCGCAGGTCGTGAAGTCGACGCGGTGACGGGCGCGTAGAAGCGCAATCCGTGGGTAGTTGACGGACATGCAGATACTGCTGGCCAACCCGCTGCTCGGCGGTGACGTGCAGGGCGCGCGCCACGTCATCGAGCTGTTGGCCGCCTTCGGCCTGACGGCGCTCATCGGCCTGGAGCGCACGGTTCAGGGCAAGAGCGCGGGCCTGCGGACCCAGACCATCGTCGGCACGTCGTCGGCGTTGATCATGCTGGTCAGCAAGTTCGGCTTCTTCGACATCGTGCACGAAGGGACCGTCGCGCTCGACCCGTCCCGCGTCGCAGCCCAAATCGTCTCGGGCGTCGGCTTTTTGGGCGCCGGCATCATCATCACGCGACGCGGCGCCGTGCACGGGCTCACGACGGCGGCGGCGGTGTGGGAATCGGCCGCGATCGGCATGGCGGTGGGCGCCGGGTTGTTGCTGCTGGCCATCGCGGTGGTGGCGCTGCACTTCGTCAGCGCGCTCGCGTTCAGCGCCGTCGAGCGCCAGCTCACCGCCCGGCTGCGCGGGACCCGCCGGCTGACCATCATCTACGAGAACGGCCGGGGCGTGCTGCGGGAGCTGCTACGGATCTGCGGGCAGCGGGAGTGGCAGCTCACCGAGCTCGATGCCGACGCCCACGACATCGATGACGGCGAGGTCAGGGTGACGATGACTCTGTCGGGCGCCAAGATGGGCAGCGCCTCCGAGGTTTTCGCCGACGTCGACGGGGTGGTTGCCATCCTCCGCGGCGGCGAAGAACCCGACTGAGCTCAGCGACTGCCGCGGACCGCGCGGTACGACGCCACGACACCGGCCCCCGTCAACGCGGTGAACACGGCGAACAGCCAGCGGGCCGCCGTCGCGTCGCCGCCCTGGGCCGTGTTGACGACGACACCGGCCACCCCGGCCCCGAATGCCCCCGAGATGAGCTGCACGGTGTTGATCGCCGCGGCCGCCGCGACGCCTTCGGCCGGGTCGTCGACGGAATCCATTGCGCGCACGGACAAGTGGGGCCAGGCCATGCCGATCCCGATCCCCGCGACGAGCAACCCCAGCGTCCAGGCCGCGACGGTCCCGGCCGTCGCGTTGTCGCGCTGGGTGAGCGCACCCAGCGCCAGGCCCGACGCCACCACCACGGGCGCCGCCGCGATCACCCGCCCGATCGCCCGCGGGCTCTCCAGCGACGCGCTGACGATCTCGGAGACCGTCCAGCCGACCGCCAGCGCCGCGCCCAGGAATCCGGCTGCCAGCGGCGACAGGTGGGCCAACCGCTGACCGAACAGCGGCACGTAGGTGTCCACCATGGCCCCGATCATCAGCAGGCCCATCGCCAGGTAGATCCACTTCAGGGGCCCGGGCCCAAACACGCTGGGCGGCAACACCGCCGCGTGCATCCGCCAGTCGACGACCGCGAACAGCCCGACCAGCACGACGGCGGCGGCGAGCAGTCCGGCGGTCGCGGCGAGGTTGTGCGGGATCTGGGCGACGCTGACCGCCAGGGCCGCCGCGCCGATCAGCACCAGCGACCACACCGGCACCCGCAGCCGCGGTGTCTCGGCGCTCTCACCGGCGTGACCGGCCGGCAGCGCGATCGGCACCAGCGTGGCCATCAGCCCCGTCAGACCAGTCATCGCGACGAATGCCCACCGCCACAACCCGAACTGGGCGAACAAGCCGCCCGTGGCGGGACCGACCACCGTCGCGACCCCCCACATCGCCGAAACCAGCGCCGAGGCCCGGGTCCACAGCGAGCGGGGCAGCGCCGCGTTGATGACCGCGTAGCCCAGGCCGGCCAGCAGGCCGCCGGCCACGCCCTGCAGGGCGCGCGCCCCGATCAGGACCTCCATGTTGGGGGCCGCCCCGCACGCAAGGCTGGAGACACCGAACACGCCGAGCCCCAACAGGAATGACGAGCGGGCGCCGATGCGCACCAGCATCGGATTGACCATGGTCGCCGCGACCACCGACCCGACCAGGTACAGCGTGGTCACCCAGGCGTAGAGGCGGCTGCCGCCGATCTCTGCGACGGTGTTCGGCAGCAGGCTGATCGTCAGGAACTCGTTGGTGGCGTACAGCGCGACGCCACCGGCCAGCACGACCGAGGTGCCCAGGTACTTGGCGCCCAGCAGTTCGCGCCAGCTGCCGGTGAGGGTGTCGGTGTGCGTCACTTCAGGCCGGCGGCGTCCATCCCGCGCAGTTCCTTTTTGAGGTCGGCGATTTCGTCGCGGAACCGGGCCGCAAGCTCGAACTGCAAATCGCGTGCGGCGGCCATCATCTGCGCGGTGAGGTCCTTGATCAGGTCGGCCAGTTCGGCGCGCGGCATGTTCGCCGTGTCGCGGCCCTCGAAGACACCGGCGCTGACCGCGCGACCCGGCTCCCCCTGGGCGCGCCGGCCGCGTGACATGCTGCGCCCGGAGCCGATTTCGACGGTTTCGCTGTCGTCGGCTTCGGCGTAGACCCGGTCGAGGATGTCGGCGATCTTCTTGCGCAGCGGCTGCGGGTCGATGCCGTGGGCCTCGTTGTAGGCGACCTGCTTCGCGCGTCGCCGTTCGGTCTCGTCGATGGCCTCTTTCATCGAGTCGGTCATGGTGTCGGCGTACAGGTGCACCTCGCCGGACACGTTGCGGGCGGCGCGGCCGATGGTCTGAATCAGGCTGCGCGTCGAGCGCAGGAAGCCTTCCTTGTCGGCGTCGAGGATCGCCACCAGCGACACCTCCGGCAGGTCGAGGCCCTCGCGCAGCAGGTTGATGCCGACCAGCACGTCGTAGTCGCCGAGGCGGAGCTGGCGCAGCAGCTCCACCCGGCGCAGCGTGTCGACCTCGGAGTGCAGGTAGCGCACCCGGATGCCCATTTCGAGCAGGTAGTCGGTGAGGTCCTCGGCCATCTTCTTGGTCAGCGTCGTGACCAGCACCCGCTCGTCGGCGGCGGCGCGCTTGCGGATCTCCCCGATCAGGTCGTCGATCTGCCCCTTGGTCGGCTTGACCAGCACCTTGGGGTCCACCAGGCCGGTGGGGCGGATCACCTGCTCGACGAACTCGCCGCCGGTCTGGCTGAGCTCGTAGGGCCCCGGCGTGGCCGACAAGTACACCGTCTGCCCGATCCGGTCGGCGAACTCCTCCCAGGTCAGCGGCCGGTTGTCGCACGCCGACGGTAGCCGGAACCCGTACTCCACCAGGTTGCGCTTGCGGGACATGTCGCCCTCGTACATCCCGCCGATCTGCGGCACGGTGACGTGCGACTCGTCGATGACCAGCAGGAAGTCCTCCGGGAAGTAGTCGAGCAGCGTGGCCGGCGGCGAGCCCGGTCCCCGGCCGTCGATGTGCCGGGAGTAGTTCTCGATGCCCGAGCAGAACCCGACCTGGCGCATCATCTCGATGTCGTAGTTGGTGCGCATCCGCAGCCGCTGGGCCTCCAGCAGCTTGCCCTGACGCTCGAACTCGGCGAGCCGCTCAGCGAGCTCCTCCTCGATGGTGGAGATCGCGTGGGCCATCCGCTCCGGCCCGGCCACGTAGTGGGTGGCGGGAAAGATCCGCAGCGAGTCGACCTGGCGAACCACCTCGCCGGTCAGCGGGTGCAGGTAGTACAGCGCCTCGATCTCGTCGCCGAAGAACTCGATGCGGACCGCCAGCTCCTCGTAGGACGGGATGATCTCCACGGTGTCGCCGCGCACCCGGAACGAGCCGCGGGTGAAGGACAGGTCGTTGCGGGTGTACTGGACGTCGACCAGCAGCCGCAGCAGGCCGTCGCGGGGCACCTCGACGCCGACCTGCAATTCGACCGAGCGGTCCAGGTAGGACTGCGGCGTGCCCAGGCCGTAGATGCACGACACCGAGGCCACCACCACCACGTCGCGCCGCGACAGCAGCGCCGACGTCGCGGAGTGCCGCAGCCGCTCCACGTCGTCGTTGATGGAGCTGTCCTTCTCGATGTAGGTGTCGGTCTGCGCGATGTACGCCTCCGGCTGGTAGTAGTCGTAGTACGACACGAAGTACTCGACGGCGTTGTGCGGCAACATCTCTCGCAGCTCATTGGCCAGCTGAGCGGCCAGCGTCTTGTTGGGCGCCATCACCAGCGTGGGGCGCTGCAGCCGTTCGATCAGCCAGGCGGTGGTGGCCGATTTTCCGGTGCCGGTGGCGCCGAGCAGGACCACATCGCGCTCCCCCGCCCGGATGCGGCGCTCCAGCTCCTCGATGGCCGCGGGCTGGTCGCCGGCCGGTGCGTGCGGGCTGACCACCTCGAAGCGGCCACCGGCGCGCACCAGCCCTTCGATGTCCTCGGCGGCCGGCCGGTATTCCGAGTGCGCGACGATTGGGTGTTCAGTGGCAAAGGCCATGGCACCAGGGTAGAGGCGGGTACCGACAAGTGTCCCGGTGCTGGTCTTAGGATCGATCCGATGACAAGTTCGTCTGAGCCGGTGGCGGTCGACCTCAATGAGAGGGAGCGCAAGTTCATTTGGCATGCGCTCTATGAGTGGCAGAATTCGGCGGCCTGGAAGCCGTTTCCCATCGAGGTGCTGGGATTGTCGAATTGGGACGAGTTCGACGAGCTAACAGGACGTCTTGCTCACGCCGTGACAGAGGGACAGTCGCTGACCACGTTGGATTGGGCGCGGGTGCTATATCTGACGGAAAGTTCTTGGGCCAGCAGCCTCGTCGGTGCAGCCCTTGACTTCTCGATTGTCACTGGGTTTTCCGATGCTGAAGGGCTGAGTTTGCTCCGGGGACTGCAGCGCAAGATCGGCGGCATCGACCAGGCCGAGGCGCTGTTTCCTGGAGGCGGGCGGCCCCGTCCCGTCGAGGACTGGGAACGCGAGAGCGAGCAAATTATTCGTGAGCAAGAGGGGCGAGAGTATCCCTCTGGCCTATGACGCGCGCCGCGCCGGATTGTCCACCCAGACCAAACCCAAGAACTCGAACCGACGGGTTTTGCTTCATTCGCCGTGATCCCACGGGTCGGGGTCCAGATCGCCGAGCACTGGCGGGTGGTGATGACCGGCGTGGGGCGGCGGCTCCAACCTAGGTCCGAAGGGTGTGGCAGGCCCGCCACCAAAAGCGGGGCCCCTGCCACCTTTCGCTGGAGGCGGTTGCGACTCCACCGGCGGCGGGGGCACTTCCCGAGGAGCGGGTGGGGCCTGCGGTGCGGGCCCAGGAGGCGCCATTTCACCGGGTGTGAGTGGCGGGAGCCGTCCCGGCGCTGGAGACGGGAGCGGCTCGAGTGCCCTGGTTTGCTGGTCGAAGTATTCCAGCGGCGTCCGCCATTTACTGGTTGGAGTCGGCTGCGGGCGATAGGCGGTTCCGTAGTCCGCGTTATTGGGGTCAATGAAAACGACCTTGCCATCACGCAGGAGCACCACTCCGCCAGACTTCAGGCTGGTACCGACCTGGCTATTCGGGTCGTTCATCGTGTTGTAGATCCACCGGGCGAGATCTTGCTGAGTCATTCCCGGAAAGTCACCTTTGTGCTGTTCCCAGGCATGACCTTGGGCGATTTCACTCGCTACCTGCGCTTTCTGCTCTTCGCTCCAGCCGGCGAACGGATTGCCCCGCGGCCCGGGTGGTGGAGGTGGGTCCTGTTTGAAGGTGTGGCGGTCCACGGCTTGGATTTTGGAATCCCGCGACGTACCGGGATCCCGCGGAAAGGTGTCGCGGATTCCGGACACGGCCGCGGCGACTTTGGAGGCGACCTGTTCATCGAGCCCCACCAATTGGACGGCGCGTTGTCGGATGTCTGCGGCGAAGATCTGCGCCTGGGCTAGCCGGGCGGCCCGCTGTGCGGCCGAACCGCCGCTCGACCGGTCCGTGACCGACATGTCTTCGCGCACATCGAATCCGGCGGCGTTGGCGTTCTGTACCGCGTAGCGCAACTGGGAGCGGGCCGCATACAGATCCGAGGCCCCGCTGCGGGCCACTTTCGCCGCCGCTTGCAGTTGGTCGGCTGCCGTGCTGGTCCTCAACATGTCAGCGTGGGTAGCCATGCGCAGCGCGTCGGCGCCGTCACCTTGCCAATCGACGTCATGCGCGTCCCGCCACACCTGATTGGCTAGGCCATAACTGTGTCCACCGACGGCCTCCCAGTGGTCGGCCGCCGCCGTGAGATGGTCGGTGGGCCAGGCCAACAGCCCCGAAAGGTCGGGAAACCCCGCGACCGCGGACATTCGCTACCCGCCGATCACCGTGGACATCTCGTTGACCGCGTCCGCCTCGTTGGCGACGTATCGGGCGTCAGCCTCAGACACGTGAGTCGCGTGGTCACCCACGCGCGCGGCCAGCGCAGCCGTGAATGCGGTGACCTCCGCATGGGCTGCGGCCACTGCCGCGGCGCTGGCCTGGTACGACAGGCCGAGCCGCGCCGGAGCTGCCATTTCGTCCAGCTCGCCCACCGACGCACCCCACCGACCGGCCATCGCCTGCACACCAGCGACGTCCACACGCATATGTGGAAGTTTATTCGGACCGTCGGGCCGCGAAAGTCAGTCACGGCCACACGAGGGCGCGTAAATGTACGCCGAATACGGCGTGTCGGCGTACAGACACGGACGCTCGCGGCCGAAGAAAGCTACGCCCCCGGGCGCGTCCAGGTGCGGGTGACCGGGTCGCACTCCAGCAGGTAGCCGTCGCTGGAGGTGGACATCGCGAAGACCGAGGTGTTCGGGCGGTTGCAGGAGCTGCCGGTGGTGTGCACCCCCATCGTGATCGGCGCCTTGGCCCACGTGTTGCCCTCGCAGACGACCTGCTCGCTGTTGGTCGGGTCGTAGGCGAGCTTGTCGGCGTCGCTGCACGACCCGCCCAGGACCGGCGCCCCCGGGTGCGGCGGTGTGGTCGAGGCGCTGATCACCTGGGCGGGATCGGCCACCGGCACGGACGGCGGGGCGTCGCCGACGCGGGTGGCCACCACTGGCACCCGCACCACCGCGCCCTGCGCGCCGCACTCGTCGGACAGGGCGGTTTGCGTGACCGTGCCGCGCAGCGTGCCGTCGGATTGCGGCGCCAACGACCCGGCGACGCTTTCCTGTTGGGTCGCGCTGACCTGTCCGTTCGGCTCGGTGCAGCCGGCCCGCTCCTGCTGGAACCCGCCCTGCCAATAGCCGCCGATGAACCGCAGCGAGTAGGTGTGACCGCCGTCGACGGTGCTGGCCACCTGGTGGTTGGTGTCGTCGAGCTGGGTTCCGGTCGCCGCGCACCCGTTGGCGGTGCACACCGAGCGGAACGCCCACCAGCTGGCGGCCGGGCCGTCGTGGCGGATCGGGATGCCGTTGGTGGTCTGCTTGCTGCGGTCGTAGGTCAGCTTGTAGGTGCCGTTGAGCACCGGCCCCCCGGGCCGCGCGGGCGCCGCGCTCGGCGCCGGCACGGAGGGTCGGGACGCGAGCGCGGGCACATTGGGCGTCGGGCTCTCCGGCTGAAACGAGTACAGCGTCGACCAGGTTGCCGCGATGGCGATCAGCACCGCGCACACCAACGCGGTCGCCCACCGGGCCCGGGATGAGAACCGGTGCAACAACCGCCGCCGCGGCGACGCGTCACCCGCCTGGTCGCCGGCCCGCTCGTCGGAAACCAGCTCGCCGACGGCGGCGGCGAACACGCGGCACCGCTCGAAGCGGTCCTCGGGGCGCTTGGCCAGGGCCGTGAGGAACACGTCGTCGAGGTAGGCCAGGTCGGGGCGGTAGTCGCTGAGCCGCGGCGGATCCTCGTGCAGGTGCTGGCTGATCACCGCGATCGGGTTGGAGTGCTGGAAGGGCGGCGCACCGGTGAGCAGATGAAATGCCGTGGCCGCCAACGCATACTGGTCCGCGCGGCCGTCGATGTTGGACCCGGTTAACTGTTCCGGGGCGGCGTAAGCCACCGTCCCCACCGCGACGTTGGTCTCGGTGATGCCGCTGATATTGGCGAGGTGGCGCGCTACGCCGAAGTCCGCCAACAGGATTCGGCGTTCCCCGTCCTCGGGATGGGTGAGCAGGATGTTGGCGGGCTTGACGTCGCGGTGCAGCAGCCCGCGGTCGTGGGCATAATCCAGCGCCCCCGCGACCGCCTGCAGGATCGCGCACACCTCGTCGATGGGCATCCCGTCCGGGTAGCGCTCCTTGACCAGCCGGGCCGCGTCGGTGCCCTCGACGTAGTCCATGGAGATCCAGAGCTGACCGTCGAATTCGCCGCGGTCGTGGACGCCGACGATGTGCGGGTGCCAGAGCGTCGCCGCCAGGTCGGCCTCGCGGTTGAACCGCTCGCGGAACTCGGGATCGGCGGTGACGGCCTCGGCCAGCACCTTGATCGCATCGCGACGCGGCAGCCGCGGATGCAACGCCAGGTAGACCTCGGCCATGCCGCCGGCGCCGAGCTGCCGCAGGATCGTGTAGCCGGCGAACGCTGCACCGCTGCTCAGCGCGAGGCGCGATGCGCTGGCCTCCGGGCGGGACTCGACGGCCGGGGACTCCACGGCCGGGGGCTCGGCGTTCGGGGTCGAGGTGACGGGCGGAATGCGGCGAAACAGGTGCGCGACGGTTGCCGAGGGACCCGAATGGAAGCCCGCGCGCAGGGCCTCACGCGCCAGGCGCGGGTTGCTCAGCAGCCGTCTCCCGGCGTCGATCCGCCGGGTCGTGCCCTTGTCTTCGTCCGTCAATCGCTGCCCCCTCGTTGCTCTGCTTTCACTCCCCTCACGTCCGAATGATGCCGGATCTCGTTGGGCGATGGGTCTCAGGAGGCTATGAGCACGCTATGAGTGGCCGAATCGAAATAAAGCCAAATCACAGGCGAGTCCCATGGAGAGCACTCAAACCGCGGACCGATACTTGAGTAGTGAATCGACCCGCCCCGCCTGTCCTGACAATCCGGCACGACGGGTCCCAACGCTCGTTCGCGGCCGGCCACGAGGTCGTCGTCGGGCGTGACGCGAACGCGGACTTGCGGATTCCGGATCCCCGGATCTCCCGCGCGCACCTGATCGTGCGGTTCGACCAGGGCCGCTGGCTGGCGATCGACAACGGCTCGCTGAACGGCACCTACGTCAACGGCTACCGGATGCCGGTCATCGACATCCACGACGGCCAGAGCATCAACGTCGGCAACCCGCAGGGACCGCGGCTCACGTTCGCGGTCGGACCGCAGCAGGGCCACGCCAGCGGACCGCCCCCACGCAGGCCGACGCGGGACTCCGGGCCGCCCACCGTGGCCTGGTCCGCGCTGCCGGAGCGGACGAACCCCACGGCGCCGCCCGTCCCCCGTCGGGGCCAGACCGGCAGCCAGCCCAGGCAGCCCGCGCCGCGTCCGATGCCGCCCCAGGGCCCGCCCCGGCAGCCACCCAGGCCACCGGGGCCACCGGGGCTATCGAGGCCACCGGGGCCACCGCAGCCGCGCCAGGCGCCGCCGCCCAGGCCACCCGACAGGACGCCACCCGACCAGGTGACCACCGTCAACGCCGAGCCGGCGCTCCAGCCGGACGCGCCACCGCCCGCCGAGTCCACCGTGATCGACGCCAGGACGGCCGACGTCTCCAACCTGGCCACGAGGTTCGTGAAGTTGCTCTCGCCACGCCTGTCGGCGGCCGCGGGCACGGCCGGCGCCAAGACGATCGGCCGCGCGGCCGAGAGCGACATCGTCGTCTACGACGTCCTCGCCTCGCGTCATCACGCCACGCTGATCCACACCCCGCTCGGGACCGAGATCCGCGACAACAGCATCAACGGCACCTTCGTCAACGGCACCCGGGTCGGGTCGGCGATCCTGACCGACGGCGACGTCGTCACCATCGGCAACGTCGACCTGGTGTTCCGGGGCGGCACCTTGGTCGAGGGCGGCGCCGCCGCGGCGCGCACCGGCGGCCTCGAGGTGCGCAACGTCCGCTACGTCGTCGACAGCGGCAAGCAACTGCTCGACGACATCTCGCTGACCGCCCGCCCGGGCACGCTGACCGCCGTGATCGGCGGGTCGGGCGCCGGCAAGAGCACGCTGGCCCGGCTGATCGCCGGCTACACCAGCCCCACCTCGGGCTCGGTCAGCTTCGAGGGCCACGACATCCACGGCGAATACGCGTCGTTGCGCAGCAGGATCGGCATGGTCCCCCAGGACGACGTCGTGCACCGCCAGCTCACGGTCAACCAGGCGCTGGGCTACGCCGCCGAACTGCGGCTGCCGCCCGACACCAGCAAGGCCGACCGCGCCAAGGTGGTCGCCCAGGTGCTCGAGGAGCTCGACCTCACCAAGCACGCCGACACCCGCGTCGACAAGCTGTCGGGCGGTCAGCGCAAACGGGCCTCGGTCGCGCTGGAACTGCTGACCGGGCCGTCGCTGCTGATCCTCGACGAGCCGACTTCGGGCCTCGACCCGGCGCTCGACCACCAGGTCATGACGATGCTGCGCCAGCTGGCCGACGCCGGGCGCGTGGTGATCGTGGTGACGCACATGCTGTCCTACCTGGACATCTGCGACCAGCTGCTGCTGGTGGCCCCGGGCGGCAAGACGGCCTACTTCGGCCCGCCCGACCAGATCGGTGAGGCGATGGGCACCACCAACTGGGCCAAGATCTTCACCAAGGTGGGTGCCGACCCCGAGGAAGCCAACCGGCGGTTCCAGGAGCGGGCCGAGGCCCAGCGGCGGCCCCAGAAACTGCTGCCCACCCGGACCGACGAGCCCGGCGACCTGGGCGCGCCGGTGCACACCAGCGTGCGGCGCCAGATTTCCACGGTCGCGCGCCGGCAGGTGCGGCTGGTCGTCGCCGACCGCGCGTATTTCGTCTTCCTGGCGTTGTTGCCGTTCATCCTGGGTTCGCTGTCGCTGACCGTGCCGGGCAACCACGGATTCCACGTGCCGGGCCCGGGCGCCGGGACACCCGACGAAGCCGCGCAGATCCTGGCCCTGCTGCTGCCGGCCGCGGCGTTCATGGGCACCGCGCTGACGATCCGCGACCTGGTCGGCGAGCGCGCCATCTTCCAGCGCGAGCAGGCGGTCGGGCTGTCGACCACGGCCTATCTGCTCGCAAAAACGGCGGTGTTCTGCGGGTTCGCCATCCTGCAGTCGGCGATCGTGACCGCGATCGTGGTGATCGGCAAGAGCGCCCCGACCCGCGGCGCCGTTCTCCTCGGCCACTCGACCGCCGGGGCCACCGTCGAACTCTTCCTGACCGTGGCGGGCACGTGCGTCGCCTCGGCCATCCTCGGGCTGGCCATCTCGTCGCTGGTCCGATCCAGCGAGCAGATCATGCCGCTGTTCGTGGTGACGGTGATGGCGCAGCTGGTGCTGTGCGGCGGCATGGTCCCGGTGACCGGCCGGCTCGGCCTCGACCAGCTGTCCTTCGCGATGCCCGCGCGCTGGGGCTACGCCGCGGCGGCGTCGACGGTCGATCTGCGGCACCTGGTGCCCGACACGCTGCTGTCCCAGGACCGGTTCTGGGAGCACACCTCGAAGGTCTGGCTGATCGACATGGGCATGCTGGCCGCGCTGTCGGTGTTCTACGGCGGCTTCGTGCGGTGGAAGATCCGACTGAAGCGTTAGTCCGACCCTAGATCTGCTCCGCGCCACCGTCGACGAACAACTCGCTGCCGGTCATGAAACTGCTTTCGTCCGACGCGAGGAAAAGCACCGCCGCGGCGACCTCTTCGGGCCTGCCCAGGCGGCCCATCGGGACCTTGGCTGCCTCGGTTTCTCGTAGCTCCTGCTCTCGTCCCGCCGGCGCCAGTCCCAGCAGCCCCGGCGTTTCGACCGGTCCGGGAACGATCGTGTTGACCCGGATCCCGCGGCCCACGAGTTCGGCGGCCCAGGTCCGCCCGAAGGAGCGGATCGCCGCCTTGGTCGCCGCGTACACGCTGAACGCCGGGGTGCCGTTGTAGGCGGCGGTCGATCCGGTCAGCACGATCGACGAGCCGCGGTTGAGCAGCGGCAGCATGGCTTGCACGGTGAACAACGTGCCGCCCACATTGGTCATGAAAGTGGAGGTGAAATGTTCGACGGAAATGTCGCCCAGCGCCGCGAATTCTCCGCCGCCAGCGTTGGCGAAGAGCACGTCGAGGCCGTCCCCGCGGGATGCGATGGCCTCGGCGACCGCCGCCACGTCGTCGAGGTTGGCCACGTCGGCGCGGATGCCCGTCGCCCGGTCACCGATCGAGGCCACCGCGGCGTCGATGGTGTCCTGACTGCGACCGGTCAGGAAGACGTGGGCGCCCGCGTCGGCCAGCCGCTGCGCGGTCGCCAACCCGATGCCCGAATTCCCGCCGGTGACCAGCGCTGTCTTTCCGCTGAGGTCGCTCACTGACCGTGCCCCTCCCAGTAGCCCCCTTGGCCGTACTCCCCTCGACATCGTGGTGCCTGCCAACGGCCCCGGCAACTAGAGTGGGTCAATCCATCCCCCCAAGCACGAGACGTTCGACCTGGTCGCCCGCACCAACACCGATCCGAAGGGCATCGTGCGGGCCGTCGACGAGTACGTCGTGCAGCCGTGGGGGCTCTATCTCGCCCGCCCCACCCCGGGCCGCCCGCAGTTCCACTACCTCGAATCCTGGCTGCTGCCGTCGTTGGGCTTGCGCGCCACCGTCTTTCACTTCAACCCGGGGCACGAACGCGACCAGGACTACTACCTCGACGTGGGCGAATACACGCCGGGCGGCGACGTGTGGCATTCGGAAGACCACTACCTCGACATCGTCGTCCGCACCGGCGCCGGCGCCGAGCTGGCCGACGTCGACGAGCTGCTGGACGCCGTGCGCCACGGCCTGCTGACGCCGGAGGTGGCCGAACGAGCCGTGCGGCGCGCCGTGATCGCCATCGACGGGCTGGCCCGCAACGGCCACGACCTTTCCCGGTGGCTGGCCACCCGTGGCATGGAGCTGACCTGGCGTGAGGCATAGCTCGTTTCCTCACGTGACCCACGGGTATCACTTGGGGATGCGTTTGATCGACCACCGACGCAAACGCCGGCCCGGCCGGGACCCGCGTTTCGTCATAGAACGGCAGGGGGCGGCCAGCGACCACTTCTACCTTCGCCTCGAGATCGACGGCGAGCTGGTCTGCTGGGCGATCCCCGACCACAGCCGGATAGCCCGCCGCACCGAGGACCTCCCGCTCGAAGCCGCCGAGCGCGACGTCGACGGCGACGCCGGCACGTATGTCAACGCGACGCCCTACGACATGGGCGAATGCCTTGAGCGCGGCCATCTTTCGTTCTTTCTGTGCGGCGAGTGGCTGCGCGGCTGGTATACGCTGACCCGGATCCGCGACGGCGATCACGAGACATGGCTGCTGATCAGGCGCAAAGACGACGAGGACGCCGACACGCTGCGCCAGCCGGCGCTGACCGGCCACTCACTGGACGACGTGTCATGACGGACTTCGCCGCCCTGCCCGCCCCGGTGCGCGCGGCGCTGCACGACGAACCGGTGCCCGACTGGCGGGCTCCCACGCTGGCCACGCTGACCGACCGGCGGTTCTCCGATCCGCAGTGGATATTCGAGCGCAAATTCGACGGGATGCGCTGCCTCGGCTTTCGCGATGGTGAACGGGTACGGCTGCTGTCGCGAAATCGGCAGCCGCTCAACGGAACCTATCCCGAGCTTGTCGACGCGCTCGGCGCCCAGCGCACCACGCGGTTCGTCGTGGACGGCGAGGTGGTGGCGTTCGAGGGCCGACGCACCAGCTTCGAACGGCTGCAGGGCCGGCTGGGCATCACCGACCCCGAGGTGGCCCGCGCGTCACCGGTCCGCGTCTTCTACTACGTGTTCGACCTGCTGCACGTCGACGGCAAGTCGACCACCGATGTGCCGCAGCTGTGGCGAAAGAAACTGCTGCGCAAGGTGATTGACTTCGGCGACCCGCTGAGGTTCGCGGTGCATCGGGTCGAGGACGGGATCGGCGCCTACGAGGCGGCATGCAAACGCGGCGACGAGGGTGTGATCGCCAAGCGGACCGACGCCACGTACGAAGGCGGCCGGTCGAAGAACTGGCTGAAGTTCAAATGCGTTCGCGACCAGGAATTCGTCGTCGGCGGCTACACCAGCCCGAAGGGCAGCCGCATCGAGTTGGGGGCGCTGCTGCTCGGCTACCACGACGGTCGCGACCTGGTCTACGCCGGCAAGGTGGGAACCGGGTTCGACGAACCCACGCTGCGGAGCCTGCACGAGCGGCTGTCCCCCCTCGAGCAGGACGAGCCACCCTTCACCCGGGGTTTGGTGCGCGAGAACGGCGCCCACTGGGTGCGTCCCGAACTGGTTGCCCAGATCGGGTTTGCCGAGTGGACCCGCGACGGCAAGCTGCGCCACCCGCGATACCAGGGGTTGCGCACCGACAAGGACGCGTCCGACGTGGTGCGGGAGACGCGGTGACGGCGCGCGTCGACGTCGAGGTCACCCACCCGGACCGGGTGGTGTTCCCCAAGGACGGGATCACCAAGGGCGAGCTGGTGGACTACTACGGCGAGGTGGCCGACGCGATGCTGCCGCACCTGCGGGATCGGGCGCTCACCGTGCAACGGTTCCCACGCGGCATCGGCGAACAAGGTTGGGTGCAACAGGATTTCGCCGGCTCGCTGCCCGACTGGATGGGCCGGGTGGAGGTCGGCAAAGAGGGCGGCACCGTGGTGCATCCCGTGGCGGAGCGCCCCGAGGCGCTGCGCTGGCTGGCCAACCAGAACTGCGTCACGTTGCACGTGTGGCAGTCGCGGCGGGACCGGCTGCACAAGCCCGACCGGCTGGTCTTCGACCTCGACCCCTCCGGCAGCGACTTCGCCGTGGTGCGGGCGACGGCCCACGCGACGGCCGGGGTCCTGGACGACCTCGGGCTGGCGCGCTACGTGCAGACCACCGGGTCGCGCGGGTTGCACGTGGTGGTGCCGCTGCGTCCGGACACCGATTTCGACACCGTCCGCGAATTCGCCCGCGAGGTCGCCGAGGTGGTGGTGGCCGATGACCCCGCGCACCGCACCCTGGAAGCCCGCAAGGACAACCGCGGCGACCGCGTGTACCTCGACATCATGCGAAACGCCTACGCGCAGACGGCGGTTGCACCGTATTCGGTGCGGGCCCGGGCGGGCGCGCCGGCGGCGACCCCGCTGGAGTGGGCGGAACTGGACATCTTAAACAAGCGAAGCCTGCGGGCGGACCGATTCACCATCCGTGATCTCCCCAAACGGCTTGCCGGGCAAGGCGATCCGTGGGCCGGCATGTACCGGCACGCTCGCTCGTTGAAGGGTCCCGCGCAGCGGGTGGCAAAGCTTCGTGCCTGAGCTGCCCGACGTGGAGGGCTTTCGGCGCGAGCTGGCCGACGCGCTGCCCGGCCGGCGGATCCGGGGCGTGCAGGTCCGCGATCCGGGCATCCTGCGAAACACCACCGCCGCGGGCCTCGGCCGGCGGCTCGACGGTCACCGCTTCGATCGCCCACGCCGGCACGGCAAGTGGCTGATGCTGCCGACGGACGGCCCGACGCTGCTGGTGCACAGCGGGATGACCGGGCACCCGTACTACGCCGCCGACGGCGCCGAGCGCGAGCCGTACGAGCGGCTGGCGATCGCGCTGGATCGCGGGGAACTGCGCTACGCGGACCTGCGCAAGCTGCGCGGGGTGTGGCTGGCCGACGACGACGAGGACGTCGCGCACGTGACGGGCCCGCAGGGCCCCGACGCGCTGGGCCTCGGCCTGCCGGCGTTTCGCGAGGCGCTGCGCGGCCGGTCCGGGCGGCTGAAGCCGACGCTGATGGACCAGGCGGTGATCGCCGGACTCGGCAACCTGCTCACCGACGAGATCTGCTGGCGGGCCCGGATCGCGCCGGCCCGCCCGATCCCGCAACTCGGGGCCGCCGACGTCAAGCGCCTACACGCCGCGATGACGCAGGTGCTGCGCACCGCGGTGCCACACGGTCGGGTGCCCGGCCTGCCGCGGTGGCTCACCCGGGTGCGCGACGACCCCGACCCGTCCTGTCCGCGCTGCGGCACCCGCCTCGCGCGTGCCCGGGTCGCCGGGCGGACGTCGCTGTGGTGCCCGCGCTGTCAGGCCGGGTAATGTCGGCTGCTATGAGCCCCAGCAACCACCGATGGATGGCAATCACTGCCTTGACCGTCATCGCGGCCGGGTCCCAGCTAAGCCCGGCAACCGCGCGGGCGGACTTGCACAACATCACCTACCGCGCCCGGATCGACGCGCTGACCACCGGCAGTCAGGCCATTTTCGTGATCAACGGCAACCGGGCGAACAGCACCAACCTGCCGTCGATGCCGGGCAACGTGTTCGAGGCCAACACGGTGTTGCCCGATCCGCAGCAGGCCGGGATGCAGATCGTGCTGCATTTCCCCTACTCGGCGAATGTGCATTGCGAGATCGACGTGGACGACAACGTTTTCACGCAGCTCGATCAGTTCGTCAGACCAACGCCCGGCAATTCCGATCCCAAGAACGGCATGCTGCAATGCGGTGCGCCCATACCCGCCTAACCGCGGGAATCACATCCGCCACACGAGTCTCTCCGCCGAACCATTGCCCGTTGTGTCCACCTCGTAGCGACAAGCGGATTAGTCGCTATGAGGTGGACATGACGCGTACCACCTCCCCTGGAGGCGCGTGGGGCTGTTGTGAAAGTTGGCGCTAGGGCTGCCATCCGGTTGAGTCGGCCCACTTCCAGGCGCGCCGGTAGGCGTCGGCAAACCATGGTTCCTTGGCGTCGGCGTAGGTGGCGATGTCACCGCCCGTCGCCTGTTCGGCCTTGAACTTGACGGCCAGGTAGTCGGCGCGCGCGCCGACATCGGACCGCAGCCAGGCGATGAACAGCAGGGCGAACTGCTGGTTGGGCCACCCGTTGACCCGAATGTGCACGTTGGTGGGCCGGCCCGGGTCGGCGGAGGCGTGAATCCGCTTGTGCCACAGGCCGGGATCGTCGCTGTGGTCGTAGCGCTCGACGGTGCTGCGCGCGTCGGTCCGGGAGGTGTCTTCGGTGATGTGCTCCAGGCGCGGGTAGCCGGCCGCCAACAAGGGTTCGGCGAGTTCGTCGGCGACCGCGAGCGATTCGACGGTGATCTGCATGTCGATGACGTCCTTGGCGTCCAAGGCGGGCAGCGCGGTGGAGCCGATGTGGTCGACGCGAATCGCCCGGTGGCCGCACGCGGTCTGCAGCCGGCCCGCGATCCGCCGCGCCTGGTCCGGCCAGCTCGGGTCGGCGGGCACGAGACGCACGGGCGCCCTGGCGATCTCGCGCGCGCTCAGGTTGTGGGCGAACGGCAGGATGCGGTCGTTCCACACGTCGCGGGCCCGCTGCGCCAGCTCCTCCGGGCTGCCCGAGTTGTCCAGCCAGACGTCGGCGACGGCGCGGCGCTGCTCGTCGTCGGCCTGCGCGGCGATCCGCGCGCGGGCATCGTCCTCGGGCATGCCGCGTAGGTCGACCAGCCGTCGCACCCGCACCTCGACGTCGGCGTGCACGACCACGACGAGCGGGAACAGCGGCGCCATCCCCGACTCCACCAGCAGCGGAATGTCTTCGACGACAACGGAATCCGCCGGGACCGACGCGATGATCTCGGAGCGCCGCTTGCCCACCAGCGGGTGCACGATCCCGTTGAGCTTCTGGCGCGCCTCGTCGTCACGAAAGGCCTTGGCGGCCAACGCGGGACGATCCAGCGACCCGTCGGGCGACAGGATGTCGTCGCCGAACGCCTCGACGAGCGCCTTCAGGCCCTCGGTGCCGGGCTCGACCACCTCGCGCGCGATGACGTCCCCGTCGACGATGACCGCACCGCACTCCGCGAAGGTCGACGAGACCGCCGACTTGCCGGCGCCGATCCCACCGGTCAACCCGATGCGCAGCATCCTTTTACGCCGCTAGGCGTTGCCGGCGAGCTTTTCCCGCAGGGCCGCCAATTGTGCGTCGCTGGCGAGCGATCCACCAGCCGCCTTCTCCGACGACGCGCCGTTGCCCGGCGCCGAGTCGCCGGCGGCGTGGGCGGCCGACTCGGCCGCGGCGAACTTCTCCATCTGCGCGGTGTGCATCTTGTGCCGGCGCTCCGCCTCGGCGTAGCGCGCCTCCCACTCGTTGCGCTGGGCGTCGAATCCCTCGAGCCATTCGTTGGTCTCGGAGTCGAAGCCCTCGGGGAAGATGTAGTTGCCCTGCTCGTCGTAGCTGTCGGCCATGCCGTACTTCGCCGGGTCGAATTCCTCGGTGTAGTCCTCGTTGGCCTGCTTGAGCGACAACGAGATTCGGCGGCGCTCCAGGTCGATGTCGATGACCTTGACCATCGCGTCGTCGCCGACGGCGACCACCTGGTCGGGCACCTCGACGTGCCGCTCGGCCAGCTCGGAGATGTGCACCAGGCCCTCGATGCCCTCCTCGACGCGGACGAACGCGCCGAACGGAACCAGCTTGGTGACCTTGCCGGGCACGATCTGGCCGATGGCGTGCGTGCGGGCGAAGTGGCGCCACGGGTCTTCCTGGGTCGCCTTGAGCGACAACGAAACCCGCTCGCGGTCCATGTCGACGTCGAGCACCTCGACGGTGACCTCGTCGCCGACCTGCACCACCTCGGACGGGTGGTCGATGTGCTTCCAGGACAGTTCGGAGACGTGCACCAGGCCGTCCACCCCGCCGAGGTCGACGAACGCGCCGAAGTTGACGATGGACGAGACCACACCCTTGCGGATGCTGCCCTTCTGCAGCTGGTTGAGGAACTCGCTGCGCACCTCGGACTGGGTCTGCTCGAGCCAGGCCCGGCGGGACAGCACCACGTTGTTGCGGTTCTTGTCCAGCTCGATGATCTTGGCCTCGATCTCCTTGCCGATGTACGGCTGCAGGTCGCGGACGCGGCGCATCTCGACGAGCGAGGCGGGCAGGAAGCCGCGCAACCCGATGTCGAGGATCAGGCCGCCCTTGACGACCTCGATGACGGTGCCCTTGACGGCCTCGTCCTTCTCCTTGAGCGCCTCGATGGTGCCCCAGGCGCGCTCGTACTGTGCGCGCTTCTTGGACAGGATCAGCCGGCCCTCTTTGTCCTCCTTGGTGAGAACCAGGGCCTCGACCTCATCGCCGACGGAAACGACCTCGTTGGGGTCGACGTCGTGCTTGATGGAGAGCTCGCGGGCGGGGATGACCCCTTCGGTCTTGTAGCCGATGTCGAGGAGCACCTCGTCCCGGTCAACTTTGACGATCGTGCCCTCGACGATGTCGCCATCGTTGAAGTACTTGATCGTTTTGTCTATTGCGGCGAGAAAATCCTCGCTCGAGCCAATGTCGTTGACGGCTACTTGCGGCGAGGTGACGGCGGGACTCGGCATGTTGTTGGGTTGCTCCGGACAGGTTGGGTCGTAGGGACAAAATGGATTTACCTGTCGAGGCTACTCGACAGGGCACTAGCTGGACAAACTCGGCCTCGAAGCCAGGACAGCCAAGGCGACGCAAATGTAACGCCACGGCGAATTTTCGGCCGAATTTTCGCCCTCAGGTTACACGGGCGGGCCTTGGTGTGCGGCCGTGTCCGATCGCCGCGCTAGTGCGCGGCGGTGTCCCATGAGCGGCCGTAGCCGACCGAGACCTCGAGCGGGACGTCGAGCGGGTAGGCGCCGCCCATCTTCTCGCGCGCCAGCGCCTCAAGGACCTCTCGCTCACCCGGCGCGACTTCGAACAACAGTTCGTCGTGCACCTGCAGCAGCATCCGCGACGCCAGCCCGGCCTGCTTGATGGCCTTGTCGACCTCGATCATCGCGACCTTGATGATGTCGGCCGCGCTGCCCTGGATGGGCGCGTTGAGCGCGGCCCGCTCGGCCGCCTCCCGGACCTGGCGGTTGCTGCTGTCCAGCTCAGGCAGGTAGCGGCGGCGGCCCAGCACCGTGGAGGTGTAGCCGTCCTTGCGGGCCTGCTCGACGACGTCCATCAGGTAGTCGCGGACGCCTCCGAAGCGGGCGAAGTAGGCATCCATCTGGTCCTTGGCTTCCTCGGTGGAGATCTTCAGTTGCTGCGACAGCCCGTAGGCGCTCAACCCGTAGGCCAGCCCGTACGACATCGCCTTGACCCGGCGGCGCAGCTCGGCGGTGACCTCCTCGATCGGCACCCCGAACGCCCGGGAGGCGACGAACGAGTGCAGGTCCTCCCCGGTGTTGAAAGCTTCTATGAGACCTTCGTCCCGCGACAGGTGGGCCATGATCCGCATCTCGATCTGGCTGTAGTCCGCCGTCATCAGCTCTTCGTAACCCTTGCCGACGACGAACCCGTCCCGGATCTGCCGGCCTTCCTCGGTGCGGATCGGGATGTTCTGCAGGTTGGGCTCCGTCGACGACAGCCGGCCGGTCGCCGCGATGGTCTGGTTGAACGTGGTGTGGATGCGGCCGTCGGCGGCCACCGAGTTCAGCAGCCCGTCGACGGTGACCTTGAGCCGGGTGACGTCGCGGTGGGTCAGTAGGTGCTGCAGGAACGGATGGCCGGTCTTGTCGAACAGCGACTGCAGGGCGTCGGCGTCGGTGGTGTATCCGGTCTTGGTCCGCTTGGTCTTCGGCATCCCGAGCTCGTCGAACAACACCACCTGCAACTGCTTGGGCGAGCCCAGGTTGATCTGCTTGCCGATCACGGCGTAGGCAGCCTCCGCGGCGTCGCGGATCTGGTCGGCGAACTGGCTTTGCAGCTCGCCCAGCAGGCGCAGATCCACGGCGATGCCGGCGCTTTCCATGTCGGCCAGCACGTGTTGCACCGGCAGCTCCATCTCGCCCAGCAGCGCGGTGGAGTCGATGCGATCCAGCTCGGCGTCCAGCGCGTCGGCCAGGTCGACGACGGCCCGCGCCCGCAGGATCAGGGTGGCGACGGCCTGCTCGTCCACGCCCTCCATGTCATCGAGCAACGAAAGCTGTTGCTGCTCAGGGGTTTCCGCGCGCAGCTCGCGACGCAGGTAGCGCAGCGACAGGTCGTCGAGGGTGAAGCTGCGCTGCCCCGGGCGCACCAGGTAGGCGGCCAGCGCGGTGTCGGAGGTGACGCCGTTCAGCGTCCAGCCGCGGCCGGCCAGGTCGTGGATGGCGAGCTTGGCCTCGTGCAGCGCTTTGGGTTTCGCCGGGTCGGCCAGCCAGGCCGCCAGCGCGGCGTCGTCGTCGGGGGTCAGCGTCGCGGTGTCGATGTAGGCGCCGTCGCCGTCGGCGGCCGCGATGCCCAGCCCGGTGGCGTCCCCACCGTGGGGCAGGTGGGTGCCCGCCACGGCAAGGCCCGCCCTACGCCCGTCGCCGGCGTGCGCGGCCAGCCACTGCCCGACGGTGCCGGGCTCGAGCGCGTCGCCGCGGACGTCGAAGCCCTCGTCGACCTCGGGTTCGACGGCGACCAGAGTCTCGAACAGCCGGTCGCGCAACACCCGGAACTCCAGGTCGTCGAACAGGCGGTGGATCTGGTCGCGGTCCCAGGGCTGCAGCCGCAGCGTGTCCGGGGTTTGGGCCAGCGGCACGTCTTTGACGAGATCGGTGAGCTCGCGGTTGCGGATGACACTGGGCAGGTTGGCGCGCAGCGCGTCGCCCACCTTGCCGCGGACCGAGTCGACGTTGTCGACGAGCGCCTGCAGGGAGCCGTATTCGGCGATCCACTTCGAGGCGGTCTTCTCCCCCACCCCGGGAATGCCGGGCAGGTTGTCGCTGGGATCGCCGCGCAGCGCCGCGAAGTCGGGGTACTGCTGCGGGGTCAGCCCGTACTTTTCCACGACGGCCTCGGGGGTGAAGCGGGTCAGTTCGCTGACGCCCTTGCGCGGGTACAGCACCGTGACGTCGTCGCTGACGAGTTGCAGGGAGTCGCGGTCACCGCTGACCACCAGCACGCGGTAGCCCTCGTTCTCGGCCTGGGTGGCCAGCGTCGCGATGAGGTCGTCGGCCTCGAACCCCGGCTCCGAGAGCACCGTGATGCCCAGCGCGTTGAGCACTTCCTTGGTGATGTCGATCTGGCCGTGGAATTCGTCCGGCGTCGACGACCGGTTGGCCTTGTACTCGGGGTAGCGCTCGGAGCGGAAGGTCTGCCGCGAAACGTCGAACGCCGCGGCGATGTGCGTCGGCGCCTCGTCGCGCAGCAGGTTGATCAGCATGGCGGTGAAGCCGTAGACCGCGTTGGTGGTCAGCCCGCCGCGGGTCTTGAAGTTCTCGGCCGGCAGCGCGTAGAAGGCCCGGAACGCCAGCGAATTGCCGTCCAAGAGCATGAGTGTCGGTTTGGTTTGTTCCTCGGTTTTCTGAGGGGTGGCGGCGGGCACGGCATTCACTCTAGGCACCCGGTGTGACGAAGCCTGGCGTCCCCAAACAAGCGCTTGGTAGTGTTGGCCGGTGCCCGAGGTCACCAGCCAACAACCCGCGATCGACGGATGGTTCGCCACCGATGACGCCGGAAGCGCCCATCTGATCGGCAGCAAGTGCCCCGAGTGCGGCACCTACGTCTTTCCGCCGCGCGAGAACAACTGCCCCAACCCGGCGTGCACCAGCGACACGCTGGAGCCGGTCGCGTTGTCGACCCGGGGGACGTTGTGGAGCTACACCGAGAACCGGTATCCGCCGCCGGCGCCTTACCCCGCCCCGGACCCCTTCGAGCCGTTCGCCATCGCGGCGGTGGAGCTGGCCGAGGAGGGGCTGATCGTGCTGGGCAAGGTCGTCGAGGGCACGCTGGCCGAGGATTTGAAGGTCGGCATGGAGATGGAGCTGACCACCATGCCGCTGTACACCGACGACGACGGCGTGCGGCGCATCGTGCACGCGTGGAAGGTGGCGCCATGACTCCGGAACCGCTGTACATCCTCGGCGCCGGCATGCACCCGTGGGGCAAATGGGGCCGCGACTTCACCGAATACGGGGTGGTGGCCGCGCGCGCCGCGCTGGCCGAGGCCGGGTTGGACTGGCGGCAGATCCAGCTCGTCGCCGGGGCCGACACCATCCGCAACGGCTATCCGGGTTTCATCGCCGGGTCGACGTTCGCGCAGAAGCTGGGCTGGAACGGTGTCCCCGTCAGCTCCAGCTACGCCGCGTGCGCCAGCGGTTCGCAGGCGCTGCAGAGCGCCCGGGCGCAGATCCTGGCCGGCTTCTGCGACGTCGCGCTGGTGATCGGCGCCGACACCACCCCGAAGGGCGCCTTCGCCCCCGTCGGCGGGGAGCGCAAGAACGACCCGGACTGGCAGCGGTTCCACCTCATCGGGGCGATGAACCCGGTCTACTTCGCGTTGCTCGCGCGGCGCCGGATGGATCTCTACGGCGCCACGCCCGAGGACTTCGCACAGGTCAAGGTGAAGAACTCCCGGCACGGCCTGCAGAACCCAAATGCCCGCTACCGCAAGGAATCCTCCGTCGACGACGTGCTCGCCAGCCCCGTGGTGGCCGACCCGCTGCGGCAGCTCGACATCTGCGCCACCTCCGACGGCGCCGCCGCGCTGATCGTGGCCAGCGCCGAATTCGCCCGCAAGCACCTCGGCTCGCTCGACGGCGTCCCGTCGGTGCGCGCGGTCAGCACCGTGACACCGCGCTACCCGCAGCACCTGCCCGAATTGCCCGATATCGCAACGGATTCCACCGCCGCGGTGCCCGCGCCGGAGCGGGTGTTCAAGGACCAGATCCTCGACGCCGCGTACGCCGAGGCGGGCATCGGGCCCGAAGACGTCAGCCTGGCCGAGGTCTACGACCTGTCCACCGCGCTCGAGCTCGACTGGTACGAACACCTGAGCCTGTGCGCCAAGGGCGAGGCCGAGGCGCTGCTGCGCAGCGGCGCCACCACCATCGGCGGCAAGGTCCCGGTCAACCCGTCCGGCGGGCTGGCGTGCTTCGGAGAGGCCATTCCCGCCCAGGCGATCGCGCAGGTCTGCGAGTTGACCTGGCAGCTGCGCGGCCAGGCCACCGGCCGGCAGGTGGAGGGCGCGACCGTCGGCATCACCGCCAACCAGGGCCTGTTCGGCCACGGCTCGTCAGTGATCGTCGCCCGCTAGTTCGCTCGGTTTGCGCCGAGACTGCAACCAGAGCGTCGAATCGCCAAAAATCGCGATCTGAGCGCAGTCTCGGCGCCGTTGGCCGTCGCGTGTGAACTGAAGGTTTTCGACGTGTACTCAGGGCGAGATTTGGGCGGTCTTCCCGCCCTGGATGCACATGCAAAGCCGTCAATGCACACCCAAAGCTGCGGCGCTACTCCGAAGCGGCGTCTTTGGGGGTGTCCCCGAGGGTCTCCAGCACCACCTCGGCCACCCGCTTCATGGTGGTCCGCCGGTCCATGGCCGCGCGCTGGATCCACTTGAACGCCTCGGGCTCGGTCATGCCCTGCTTGGTTTGCAGCAAGCCCTTGGCGCGCTCGACGAGCTTGCGGGTCTCCAGCCGGTCGGACAGCGTCGCCACTTCGCGTTCCAGCTCGGTGATCTCGCTGAACCGGCTGACCGCCAATTCGATGGCCGGAATCAGGTCGCTGATCGTGAACGGCTTCACCAGGTAGGCCATCGCGCCGGCGTCGCGGGCGCGCTCGACCAGGTCGCGCTGGCTGAACGCGGTCAGCACCACGATCGGCGCGATGCGCTTGCTGGCTATCTCCGAGGCCGCGTCGATGCCGTCGCGGCGTGGCATTTTCACGTCCATGATCACCAGGTCTGGCTTGTGGCGCTCGGCGAGTTCGACGGCCTCCTGGCCGTCGCCCGCCTCGCCGACGATCTCGTAGCCCTCCTCTCGGAGCATCTCGGCCAGGTCCAGCCGGATGAGCGCTTCGTCTTCCGCGATCAGGACCCGGCGCGGCACAGCGGCGTCGGTGTCGGTCTTGGGGCCTGTCATGACGGACATTGTGTCGTGCATGCCCGCCACCAGCGAACTCGGGGGCGGTGAGAACCGATCGGCGCACCGATCCTCTATGGTGGGAGGCTGCCCAGCCCTCGTATCCCAACTGGCAGAGGAAACGGACTCAAAACCCGTCCAGTGTGGGTTCGAATCCCACCGAGGGCACTCAATGTGATGAGGCTCAGCAAGCCGCCTTCTTGGCCGGCATTTGGTATGGGCCGCGGACGCCCGGCTTCCGACCGGATTCCGCACGCCAAATATTCCGCCGAATATGTTTACCTGGCGTTGCACCCCGACCCGCTTGTTCACAACGGCGCTTGTGACAATTCCCGCATGGTCACCGGCCGGCGCCTCGAAATCCAGGCCGCTGGCGGCGATTTCGCGATCGACTCCCTTCCTTGGTTCGTCTTGTTGCCTCCCGCGCCGACTAGAAAGGGAATTCGACCAAAACCGCCGACATTCATGCCGAAGGCCCCTAACATCCATATGTCGCTGAATGCGGTGGCGACACCTTGATTGCCTTTGAGTAGCGGAGGTATCAGATGTCGTTTGTGATCGCGGCACCGGAGATCATGGCATCGGCGGCAACAAATCTGGCCGGCATCGGCTCGATGGTTACGTCCGCCAGCGCGGCGGCAGCCGCGCCCACGACAGGGGTGCTGGCCGCCGCCGCCGACGAGGTTTCGGCGGCCATCGCGTCGCTGTTCTCGCAGCAGGGCGCCGAATTTCAGGCGCTGAGCGAAACGGCCGCAGCGTTTCACAACCAATTTGTGCAAACCCTCAACGCGGCTGCGTTCGCCTACGTCAGTACCGAGGTCGCCAGCATCCAGCAGGGCCTGAACGGTGCGCTCAGCCCGGGCTCCGCGGCGGCCGAGGGTCCGATCCGGATGCTCACTGGGCGCCCGTTGATCGGCAACGGCGCCAACGCGGCGCCGGGCAGTGGGGCAAACGGCGGCGACGGCGGATGGCTGTTCGGCAACGGTGGTGCCGGCGGGTCCGGCGCGAACTCGACGACCGGGGCCGGCCAAAACGGCGGTAACGGCGGGACGGCCGGGCTCATCGGCACGGGTGGCGCCGGCGGGGCCGGCGGCCGAGGGATCACCAGCGGCGGCAACGGCGGCGCCGGCGGGGCCGGCGGGCTGTTCGGAGCGGGCGGCGTCGGCGGCGCCGGCGGGTTGGGCACCACCAGCGGCGGAAACGGCGGCGTCGGCGGCGCCGGTGGGCTGTTCGGTGCCGGGGGTGTCGGCGGCATCGGGGGTCACAGCGCCGCTACCGGTGGTGCCGGCGGGGCCGGCGGTGCAGGGTTATTCAGCGCCGGCGGGGCCGGCGGTGCCGGCGGATCTGGCGCCACGGGCGGCGTGGGCGGGGCCGGCGGGGCCGCCCTGTTCCACGGTGCGGGCGGGGCTGGCGGCAACGGCGGTGCCGGCAACGTCACCGGCGGGGACGGCGGGGCCGGCGGCAACGGTGGGCTGTTTGGCGGTGTCGGCGGGGCCGGCGGCTCCGGCGCTTACGGCACCACCAACGGTGGGAACGGCGGCACCGGCGGGGCCGCGATGCTCTTCGGCGCCGGCGGGGCGGGCGGCACCGGCGGCCAGGGCAACAGCGGCATCGGTGGGGCCGGCGGGGCCGGCGGCAACGCCGGAATCATCTCCGGGAGCGGCGGGGCCGGCGGCGCCGGCTTGAACGGCTTCACCAATGGCGGGCACGGCGGGCCGGGCGGCAAGAGTGGCCTGATCGGCAACGGCGGTGAGGGCGGCGCCGGCGGGTTCTCCGGCGGCGGCATTGGTGGTGACGGTGGGGCCGGCGGCGCCGCGACAATCGGCGTCGGTGGCAACGGCGGCAACCCCGGACTGGGTGTGACGCAGTTTTCGGCGGGCACCGGCGGCGCGGCCGGCACCGGGCTGATCCCCGGCTCGTATGCGGGCGGGCTGCACCCAGGGCCGGCACTGCCGCCCGGCCCCATCGAGATGCTGACGGGCCGCCCGCTGGTAGGCAACGGAGTCCCCGGGGCACCGGGCACCGGAGCCGACGGCGGGAATGCCGGGTGGCTGTTCGGCAGCGGCGGAGCCGGCGGATCGGGGCTGGCCTCGACCACCGTCGCCGGCCAGCCCGGCGGCAACGGCGGGGCCGCCGGGCTGATCGGCAGCGGCGGCGGAGGCGGCGCCGGCGGAAAGGGACTGCTCGTCGGTGGAGTCGGCGGCGGCAACGGCGGGAACGGCGGCCCAGGCGGGCTGTTCGGCTCCGGCGGTGGCGGCGGACCCGGCGGAGTCGGCATCGTCGGCAGCACCGGCGGGAACGGGGGCAACGGCGGCGCCGCGCTGGTTAACGCCGGCGGAGCCGGCGGCGTCGGTGGCTTCAGCGGCACCACCGGCGGGAACGGTGGGAATGGCGGCGCTGTGCTGTTTGGTGCCGGCGGTGGCGGCGGCGCCGGCGGGTTGGGCAACGTCCTCGCCGGCGGTGCCGGCGGCGCCGGCGGGTCCGCAACGTACCTGGGCGCCGGGGGCGTCGGCGGCACCGGCGGCTTCGGCGCCGTCACCGGCGGGAACGGTGGCGGCGGAGGCGCCGGCGGCCTGCTCGGCGGTCCCGGCGGGGACGGCGGCGCGGGCGGATGGGGCGGCACCACCGGCGGGGACGGCGGTGCCGGCGCGGCCGCGATGCTGTTCGGCGCCGGCGGAACCGGCGGAGCCGGCGGCAGCGGCGGAGCCGGCGGTGCCGGCGGGGCGGGCGGCAATGCCGGAGCGATCGCCGGTTCCGGCGGGGCCGGCGGCGCCGGCGGCCAAGGCAGCCTCACCCTCGGCGGCAACGGAGCCGGCGGCGGCAAGGGTGGGCTGATCGGCGATGGCGGTGACGGCGGCGCGGGCGCCGACGGCGCGACCACCGGCGGGAACGGCGGTAACGGCGGCACCGGGCTGCTCGGCGACGGAGGTAATGGCGGCAACGCGGGGCTTGGTACGGCGATCGGGCCGGGTACGCCGGGGACCGGTGGCACCGGACTGGTCCGCGGGAATGATGGGTTGACTTAGCAAGCAGCGAGCCCCGGGTTAACGCGGCTGGTGGCCGGGGCATCCCCCACGCGATGCTGTACACCATCGGACACGGCGCGAAAACCGCCGACGAACTCACCGCCGCGCTTCGCCGGCACGGCATCACGCTGCTGGTCGACGTGCGCAGTTTCCCCGGCTCGCGCCGCAACCCCGACGTGTCCAAGGACGCGATGCCAGGCTGGCTGAACGCCGCCGGCATCGCCTATCGCCACGAGCCGGATCTCGGTGGGCGGCGCAAGCCGCCGGCCGCCCCGCTGCCGCGCGACCAGTGGTGGGAGAACCCGGCGTTCGCCAACTACGCGGCGCATACCCGCACGCCGGAGTTCCGGGCGGCATACGAGCGGTTGCTCTACGACGCCGAGGTCGGCGACGTGGCCATCATGTGCGGCGAGCCGACCTGGTGGCGCTGTCACCGGCGCATGATCGCCGACCTGGCCACCCGCGACGGGCACCCGGTGCAGCACATCATGCCCAACGGCTCGCTGGCGCCACACCCGCCATCGGACTGGCTCACCGGCGATGTTGACCAGGCACCCGACAAATGACGAGGTCAACGGTTACGCTTTGAACGTGGGCGCGAAGAAATGCGGAGCCCCACCCCGGTCAGAAGGCTCGTCGAACAGCCCGGACTGCGTCGCCGCGGTGCGGGCGCAGACCCGCGACCGCAACCAGCACTACGCCGCCAGCGCTGCGCGCCGGGGTCGGATCCTCATGATCACCTCCTGGCTGGCCGTGATGGTCAGCGTGAGCTTCGTCGTCGTGCAGATCGCCACCGATTCCTGGACGTGGCAGGTCAGTTCCATCAACGTGATCGGCGCCATGGTCTTCGCGATGGTGCCGTGGCTGCAGCGGTTCGGGGATTTGGTTGCCCCGCTTACCTTTATCTGCGCGGCCTACGTCTCCGTCTTCGCCAGCTGCCTCGACGTCGGCACGGGATCCGGGTCGCAGTTCTTCTTTTTGGTCGGCGCCTGCATCGTGGTGTTGCTGCTGGGCATCGAGCACATCGTGTTGGCGTCCGGGCTGGCGGCCGTGGCCGCCGGCCTGATCATCGCGGTGGAATTCCTGGTCCCGCGCAACACCGGACTACAGCCGGCCTGGGCGACGTCGACGGGCTTCGTCGTCACCGCCGTCTCCAGCGTCGTGATGGTGGTCGTGACGGTGTGGTTCGCGCTGCGCGACACCGCCCGCGCCGAGGCGGTGATGGAGGCCCAGTACGAGCGCTCCGAGACGCTGCTGGAAAACATGTTGCCCGCCAGCATCGCCGAGCGCCTCAAGGAGCCCGACCGCAGCGTCATCGCCGACAAGTACGACGACGCCTCGGTCCTGTTCGCCGACATCGTCGGGTTCACCGAGCGCGCCAGCAGCACGCCGCCCGCCGACCTGGTGCGTTTCCTCGACCGCCTCTACGGCGCGTTCGACGCCCTCGTCGACAAGCACGGCCTGGAGAAGATCAAAGTCAGCGGCGACTCGTACATGGTGGTCAGCGGCGTGCCGCGGCCGCGGCCGGACCACTCCCGCGCCCTGGCGGATTTCGCGCTCGACATGGCCAATGTCGCAGCGGGACTGAGGGATCCGCACGGTGAGCCGATCCCGCTGCGGGTGGGCATGGCCTGCGGCCCGGTGGTCGCCGGTGTCGTCGGCTCGCGCCGGTTCTTCTACGACGTATGGGGCGACGCGGTCAACGTCGCCTCCCGGATGGAATCCACCGACTCGGTGGGCCGGATCCAGGTGCCCGAGGCGATGTACGAGCGGCTCAAAGACGAATTCGTGCTGCAGGAACGGGGCAGCATCGAGGTCAAGGGCAAAGGCCCGATGCGGACCTGGTATCTGATCGGGCGCAAGGCAACCGAGGAGCCCGCCGACCTGTCCGCCGACGAACCGCGCACCGCGCGCGTCTGAGCCGAAAGTCCCTATCCCCCGGTCCGCGGTTTGTGCCAGACTTCGGCCATGCAAACCACGCCTGGAACCGTCCCTGTCCCAAGCTTGTTGCCGCACTTGTGGAAATCGGCGCTGGCCTCCGGAATCCTGTCGCTCATCGTCGGCGTCGTGATCCTTGCCTGGCCGAGAATCTCCATTCTCGCTGCCGCCGTCGCGTTCGGCGTCTATCTGTTGATCACCGGCGCCGCGCAGGTCGTCTTCGCGTTCAGCCTGCACGTCTCGGCGGGAAGCCGGATCTTGTTGTTCATCAGCGGCGCAGCGTCACTCATCCTGGCGGTCTTGGCATTTCGGCATTTCGGTCAGGGATACGCAGTCCTGTTGCTGGCCATCTGGATTGGCATCGGGTTCATCTTCCGCGGGGTGGCCACGACGGTCTCGGCAATCAGCGATCCGGTGCTACCGGGGCGGGCCTGGTCGATCTTCATCGGCGTGATCAGCCTGCTCGCCGGAATCGTGGTCCTGGCGTCGCCGTTCGACTCCATCGTCACCCTGGCGATCGTGGTCGGCGTCTGGTTCGTGGTAATCGGCGTTTTCGAGATCGTGTCGTCGTTCGGCATCCGCAAGGCCTCCAAACAACTGGGGCGTGGCGCCGACGCCACCTAGCTACTACAGTGTGTCGTAGATACCCGCAGTAGGGAGATGACAGATGGATGTCGTCGATATTTCGCGGTGGCAGTTCGGTATCACCACCGTCTACCACTTCATCTTCGTGCCGCTCACCATCGGCTTGGCTCCCCTGCTCGCGGTCATGCAGACGATGTGGGTGGCCACCGACAACACGGCCTGGTACCGGCTGACCAAGTTCTTCGGCAAGCTGTTCCTGATCAACTTCGCCATCGGTGTGGCCACCGGGATCGTCCAGGAGTTCCAGTTCGGCATGAACTGGAGCGAGTACTCCCGGTTCGTCGGCGACATCTTCGGCGCGCCGCTGGCGATGGAGGGCCTCTTCGCGTTCTTCTTCGAATCCACCTTCCTCGGGTTGTGGATCTTCGGCTGGAGCCGGCTGCCGCGGCTGCTACACCTGGCCTGCATCTGGATCGTCGCGATCAGCGTCAACGTGTCCGCGTTCTTCATCATCGTGGCGAACTCGTTCATGCAGCACCCGGTCGGCGCGCACTACAACCCGACGACGCACCGCGCCGAGCTGAACAGCATCTTCGCGCTGCTGTCCAATAACACCGCGCTGGCAGCGTTTTCGCACACGGTGACAGGGGCGCTGCTAACCGCCGGAACTTTCGTCGCCGCCGTCGGCGCGTGGTGGCTGATCCGTTCACGCAATCCGGCATCCGCCCTTTCCGAAGCCGACGCCCGCAACGTGTTTCGCCCCGCGGCCATCCTGGGCTGCTGGGTGGTGCTGCTCGCCGCAGTGGGGCTGTTCTTCACCGGGGACCGCCAGGGCAAGCTGATGTTCGTTCAGCAGCCGATGAAGATGGCGTCTGCGGAATCGCTGTGCAGCACCGAATCCGATCCGAACTTCTCGATCCTGACCGTCGGCACACACAACAACTGCGACAGCATCACCCGCGTGATCGAGGTGCCGTACGTGTTGCCGTTCCTCGCCGAGGGCAAGACCAGCGGTGTCACGTTGCAAGGTGTGCGCAACATCCAGCAGGACTTCGAGCACCGATTCGGGCCGAACGACTACCGGCCCAATCTTTTCGTCACCTACTGGTCATTCCGCGCGATGATCGGATTCCTCGCCATTCCGGTGCTGTTCGCGCTCGCGACGTTGTGGTTCACCCGCGGCGACCGGGTGCCCAACCAGCGCTGGTTCTCGTGGTTTGCGCTGCTGACAATTCCAACGCCGTTCCTGGCCAACATCTCCGGGTGGGTGTTCACCGAGATGGGCCGCCAGCCCTGGATCGTCGTTCCGAACCCGACCGGCGATCAACAGGTGAGGTTTACCGTTCACGAAGCCGTCTCCAACCATGCTCCCGGAATGGTGGTCACATCCCTGGTGACCTTCACCCTCGTCTACGCGGTGCTCGCGGTCATCTGGTTCTACCTGCTCAGGCGCTACATCGCTGCGGGCCCACAGGAACACGACGCCGAACCGGCACCGCCCCGAGCGCCCAGCGAGGACGACGTGGCGCCACTTTCGTTCGCGTACTAAGGAGCTGACCGGTGGCATTGCAACAATTGTGGTTCGGCATCATCGCGATGCTGTTCCTCGGTTTCTTCATCCTCGAGGGCTTCGACTTCGGCGTGGGCATGCTCATGGAACCGTTCGCCCGCTTCGGCATCGGCGACCCGGAGCTGCATCGCCGCACGGCGCTCAACACCATCGGGCCGGTGTGGGACGGCAACGAGGTCTGGCTGATCACGGCTGGCGCGGCGATGTTCGCCGCCTTTCCCGGCTGGTATGCCACCGTGTTCTCCACGCTGTACCTGCCGCTGCTGGCGATCCTGTTCGGCATGATCGTGCGCTCCGTGTCGATCGAATGGCGCGGCAAGATCGACGACACGAAATGGCGCCGCTGGGCCGATTTCGGGATCGCCGCCGGGTCGTGGCTGCCCGCCACCCTGTGGGGCGTCGCCTTCGCCATCCTGGTCCGCGGGCTGCCGGTGGACGCCGCCGGCCACGTCAACCTGTCGATCACCGACGTGCTCAACCCCTACACGCTGCTGGGCGGCCTGGCCACCGCCGGGCTGTTCCTGATGTACGGCGCGGTGTTCGTCGGGTTGAAGACCTCGGGCACCATCCGGGACGACGCCCACCGGTTCGCGGTGTGGTTGTCGTTGCCGGTCACGGGACTGGTTGCGGCCTTTGGGCTTTGGACCCAGCTGGCGCACGGCAAGGGCTGGACCTGGGTCGTGCTGGGGGTCGCGGTCGTCGTCCAGCTGGCGGCCGTGCTGTTGGTGTGGCGGCGCGCGTCGGAGGGCTGGGCTTTCGCCAGTACCGCCGTGGTGGTGGCGGCCGTAGTGATTCTGTTGTTCGGCTCGTTGTACCCGAACCTGGCGCCCTCGACGCTGAACAGCCAGTGGAGCGTGACGATCTACAACGCCTCGTCGACCCCCTACACCCTGAAGATCATGACCTGGGTGACGGCGATCATGGCTCCGCTGACGGTCGTATACCAGGCATGGACGTATTGGGTGTTCCGGCAACGGATCTCGTCCGAGCGGATACCGGCCCCCATCGGCCTGGCGAGGCGCGCGTCCTGACCGCACGGAGCTCACGAGCGCCACTGGACCCGCGACTGTGGCGGGCGTCGACCGCGTTGCGGCGCTACCTGGTCGCCGCGGTGGGCTGTGGGGTGGTGATCTCCGGCTGCGCGATCGGCTCGGCGATCGTCCTGGCCGGCGTCGTGGCCCGCGTCGTCGGCGACCCCCCGGCGCGCGGCTTGCGCGCGTGGCTTGGCCCCCTGTCAATCCTGTTGGCGCTGTGGCTCGTTCGCACGGTGACGCACTGGGTGCAGGCCCGCCTGGGCCAGCGCGGGGCCGGCGCGGTCATCGCCGACCTCAACGGGCAGGTGCTGGCCGCGGTGACCGCCCGGCAGCCGGCCGAACTCGCCGCGCAGCGCGATGCCGCCGCCGTCGTGGTGACGCGCGGCCTCGACGGGTTGCGGCCCTACTTCACCGGATATCTGCCCACCTTGCTGCTCGCCGCGATCTTGACCCCGGCCACCGTCGCCGTGATCGCGCTCTACGACCCGAAATCGATGGTGATCGTGGTGATCACCCTGCCGCTGATACCGGTCTTCATGGTGCTGATCGGGCTGGCGACCGCCGACCGATCGGCGGCGGCGCTGGAGGCCATGACGACCCTGCAGGCCCGGCTGCTGGACCTGATCGCCGGCATCCCGACGCTGCGCGCGCTGGGCCGCGGGCACGGGCCGGAACACCGGATCGCCGAACTGGCTGCGGCCCATCGGCGTTCGGCGATGGCGACGCTGCGGATCGCGTTCCTGTCGGCGCTGGTGCTCGAATTGCTGGCCACGCTCGGTGTGGCACTGATCGCGGTCGGCATCGGCCTTCGCCTGCTGTTCGGCGAGATGACGCTGACTACCGGCCTGACCGTGCTGTTGCTGGCGCCCGACGTCTATTGGCCGCTTCGGCGCATCGGCGTGGAATTCCATGCCGCCCAGGAGGGCAGGACCGCCGCCGACAAGGCGTTCGCCCTCATCGGCGAGACCCCCGACACGACGGTACGAAGCCAGACCGTGGACGCCCGCGGCAAGCAGCTCCGCATCGAGGACATCAGCGTGCTCGGCCGCGACGGCCACGCGCCCCGCGACCTGACCGCGGTGCTCGAGCCCGGTCGGGTCACGGTGCTGACCGGGCACAACGGCGCCGGAAAGAGCACCACGCTGCAGGTGATCGCCGGCCTCACCGCGCCGTCCTCCGGCCGGATCACCGTGGCCGGAGTCGACGTCGCCGACCTGGACCGTGCCGCGTGGTGGCGACAGCTGTCCTGGCTACCGCAGCGGCCGGTCCTCGTCCCGGGCACCGTGTGGGACAACCTGAACCTGCTGGGAACACTCGACGACATCGACGAGGCCTGCGCCGCATCGGGTTTCGATGCAGTGCTGGCCGACCTGCCCGACGGGATGGAAACCGTGCTCGGTCGCGGCGGCGTCGGGTTGTCGCTGGGCCAGCGCCAACGGCTCGGCCTGGCCCGGGCGCTCGGCTCGGCGGCCCCGGTGCTGCTGCTCGACGAGCCGACCGCGCACCTGGACGCGCGCACCGAACAGCTTGTGCTGCGGGCGATCGTCGAGCGCGCACGCTCCGGTTCGACGGTGGTGGTCGTCGGGCACCGCGAGCCCGTCGTCGCAATCGGTGAGCGGGTCGTCGAGGTGGCCGCCGACGCGGAGGTGCGGCATGCCGCGGTCTGATCTCCTCCTGGCCAGCGCGAGCCTGCTGCGCCCGCGGGTGCCGCGAATGCTCGCGGCCATCGGGCTGGGCGTGCTGTCGCTGGGCAGCGCCCTGGCCCTGGCCGGGGTGTCGGCCTGGCTGATCACGCGGGCGTGGCAGATGCCGCCCGTGGTGGACCTGTCCATCGCCGTCGTGGCGGTGCGCACGTTCGCGATCTCGCGGGGCGTGCTGCACTACTGCGAGCGGCTGGCCACCCACGACACCGCACTGCGGGCGGCCGGGACGGCGCGGGCGCAGATCTATCACCGACTCGCCCGCGGCCCCGCGGCGGCCGCCGTCCGCCTGCACAGCGGTGAGCTGGTGGCCAGGGTGGGCGCCGACGTCGACGAGCTGGCCAATGTGCTGGTGCGAGCGGTGGTGCCGATCGCCGTCGCCGCGGTGCTCGCGGTGGCGGCGACGGCGGTCGTCGCGGCCATCTCGCAGACGGCGGCAGCGGTGCTGGCCGCCTGCCTGCTGATCGCCGGCTACGTTGCCCCGCGGCTGGCGGGCAAGGCCGCCGCGACGCAGGAAGAGGTTGCCCGCCAACACCATTCCGACCGTGATACGTCGGCGATGGTCGCCCTCGAACACGCCCCGGAGCTGCGCGTCGCCGGCGCCCTGCCCGGTGTCATCGCCGATGCGCAACGCCGCCACCGCGCCTGGGCGGACGCCCTTGACGCCGCGGCGCGACCGGCGGCCATCGCCGAGGCGATGCCCACGGCGGCGATCGGGGCCAGCGTGCTCGGCGCGGTGGTCGCCGGGATCGGGTTGGCGCACACTGTCGCGCCCACCACGTTGGCCGTCCTGATGTTGTTGCCGCTGTCCGCGTTCGAGGCGACGACGGCGCTGCCGGCCGCCGCCGTCCAGCTGACGCGGTCACGGATCGCGGCGCGTCGCCTCCTCGACCTGGCTCCCCCGGACCAACCCAAGGACAGCGGCGCGCCGGTGCCCGCCCGCACCGGCGCCCTAGAGGTCGATGTCTGTTACGGCCACCCGAACGCGGTCCGGCTCACCCGGGTGGAGCTCGGGCTGCCGCCGGGCGCCCGGCTGGCCGTCACGGGCGCCAGCGGTTCGGGCAAGACGACGCTGCTGATGACGCTCGCCGGGCTGCTGCCCCCGCTGGACGGTCGGGTGCTGCTGGCCGGCACCGACCTCGCCAGCTTCGACGAAGACGAATTGCACAGGGCGGTGTGCTTTTTCGCCGAGGACGCGCACGTCTTCGCCACCACCGTCCGCGACAACCTGCTGGCCGCCCGCGGGGACTGCGGCGACGAGGAACTGACCGCGGCGCTGGAGGCGGTCGGCCTCGGCCGCTGGCTCGCCGGCCTGCCCGACGGCCTGTCCACGGTGTTGACCGGTGGCGCGCAGGCGGTTTCGGCGGGTCAGCGCCGACGGCTGTTGTTGGCCCGCGCCGTGATCTCACCGGCCCGGATCGTGTTGCTCGACGAGCCCACCGAGCACCTCGACGCGGCCGACGCCGAACCGATCCTTCGCGATCTATTGGGCCCGAATGGCCTCATGTGCTCCGACCGGACTGTCGTAGTGGCTACTCACCACTTGCCCAACGGGATTGGCTGTCGCGAGCTGTCGCTCACAGCGACGCGGTAAGCCTCCACAGCGCCTCCCGGTCAACGGATTCGGAGTCGTCCAACGGACTGAGGACCACGTCCGTCGCCCCGGCATCCAGGTAGCGGCGCAACTGCTTGACCACCGCATCCTCAGACCCGATCGCGGCGAGCTCGGTCACGCTGTCGACGCCCTCTCGGGCGATGACTTTCTGATACGACGGGATGGTCTGGTAGAAGCCCAGCTGCTCGGCGGCGTAGGTGCGCGCGGCGTCGGCGTCGTCCGACAACACCACGGGCACCGCGGCGATGACGCGTGGCGCGGGCCGGCCCGCCTCGGCGGCGGCCTTGCTGATCGCCGGTGCGATGAATTCGCCGATGGTGCGGGGGCCGGCCAGGTACGGCAGCGTGCCGTCGGCGAGTTCGCCGGTGACGCGTAACGCCTTGGGCCCCATCGCGGCCACGTACAGCGGCACGGGCGTGCCGCCGGCGACCTGCACCGGCCAGGCGGGGCTTGCGCCCAGCTCCTCGCCCCGGAAGTCGACGCTGCCGTTGTCGAAAACGGAGCGCAGGATCGTCAGATGGTCGCGCAATCGTTCGATGCTGTTCGACCAGTCGACGCCGAAAGTCTGCCGTTCGATTTGACGGGCGCCCAATCCGAGGCCGAGGCTGAAGTTGCCGTGCGCGGCGGCCTGAGCGGTCTGCGCCAACGACGCGACGATCAACGGGTGTCGTGGGTTGATCGGCACCACCGAGGTGCCGACGCCGAGCCCCGGCACGGCGGCTCCGATCAAACCCGCCAACGAAATCGCGTCGTAGTTGACGCGCTGGGCTAGCCAGACCTGACCAACGCCGAGTTCGTGTGCGCGCCTGGCCTGTTCGATCACGTCGTCGACGAGGTTGCCGGCATTCGAGTGTGGACTGATGATGATTCCTGTGGCCATGCCGCCATCAACGCACCCGACCCGGTTGTCATTCCTGACCACAGAGACGCGCCAACGCGTCCTCCAGCGTCTCGGCGTTGGCGTTCGGGTCACGCAGCCGTGCCGGACAGCGTCCCCAAAGGAGAAGGGGCAGCTCGTGGGGCCGCAGCTCAATCACCACGCCGTTGCCGTTGCCCGTAGCCGACGGCGCCTCCCCCGGCGTCACGAAAATGTCTGGACCGGCACCGGTACGCAGAATCACCTGGCGTGACAGGACATCCGCGTCGCGCCATCGCCGGGCTTCGGCCAAGGCGGGCAGCGCGTCGAACGCGGCGAGCGCGTGGGCGACCATGGAAGGATCCGAGAGCAACCGGACGCTGACGTCGTCGTCGCCGACGAGGTCCCATCGATGCAGCACCGCCTCGCTGTGGCTGTGCATCCGCAACCGTTGGGCGGTCATGCCCCAGCCCGTGTACATGACGGCGTCGCCTTCGGGGAGGGCCGCCACCTTCTGCTCGAAACGAATGGCGTGTGCCACCAACCGTTCTCGCAGCAGATGGTCGGGCAGCGCGCGAAACGGCGGCTCGCGCACCTCCCACGAGCGCGTCGCCCGGCTGGGCTTGCCCGCGAGGTGGTCCTCGATGAGGTTGGCGCGCTCCTCCGCGGCGGCCGCGACATGGGCGGCGAGCTCGTGCGCGCTCCACCCCGCACACCACGTCGGCGCGGTCGCCTGCAACGTGGACAGGCTCGAAATCAGCTCGCACATGGCGTCATCGCGCAGGTTCACGATTTCGGTCATAGTCCCAGCCAACCGGCCGTCGCGACCGAGGGCTAGCGGTTTTCCGACATCACGGCGCCGAAATTCACAGATGCCGCCGGCGCGGGGTGAACTCCAGCGTCAGCAACACGAACACCAACTGGACCAGCTGGGTCATCGAGATCACCGCGTAACGGCGGGCGTCCATCGCGTGAAACTTGCGCACGTAGCGGTACAGCGATTCGAGCGCGATCAGCGGGTCGAGCACGTGGATCAACCGGTAGAACACGCGCTGCGCCCGGCCGCGGTCCTTGTCCTCGAAGATCTCCGGGAATGCCGCGAACGACAGCGATACGCGTTGCGCGCCAGCCTCTTTCGCGGCCATGATCATGTCGACGCTGAGCCGTTCGTCGATGCCGTTGGGGGCCCCGCGGCGACGCCACGGCACATCGAGGCTGATGTCGCTGCCGCCGCCGGCGGTTGCGTACCGATGGAAGCCCTGCACCCGCCCCGATGCGTCGCGGGCGATGATCAGCTGTATCCCGGGGAACCGGCCCTCGAGTACACCATCGAGGTTCATGTAGAAGCCGCGGTCGGCGTTGGCCCCGCTGGGCGACGCACGCACCACGTCGGTCAGCTCGGCGAGCAGCTTGTCGTCGAGCTCCTGCTCGGCCACGATCTCGGTGGTGATGCCGCAGTTGTGGGTGCGCTTCACGGCCTGCCGCAGGTTGCGGAACTTGCGTCCCACCATCTCGAAGCTCGCCACGTCGACGACGACGTCGCGGCCGATCGGTATCGCGCGCAGCTTTCGTCCGATGACCACGGGGTCGCGCCACAGGTCGAGTCGCCGCTCGCTGCAACCCACCACCGCGATCCGCCAACCATGGGCGTGGCACATGGCGGCGAAGTCAGCGATCAACTCGGGGAACTTCTCCTCGTTCCCGACGGGATCCCCGCCGACCGCCGCGTATCCCAGCCGGGTCCGGTACGCCAGCGCCGCGGTGCCGTCCGCGGTGAAGTGGTAACACTTGCCCGTCTGCATGGCGAACGGGGCCAGCGGATCGTCGGCGCTGGCACTGATCAGCCGCCAAATGCGGGGCAGGTCCTCGGGTCGCTGCTGCGCCGTCGTCGGCCACATCAGCGCCACCCCGGAACCGACGATCAGCAGATCCCCGAGCAGGTCGAAGGACAGCACGTGCGCGCCCAACCCCGCCACCACGAAAAGCGCGGCGGCGACGGCATGCACGGCCGTCACCGGACGACCCAGGAAGATGCCGCGTGCGATGAACGCCACCGCGCCCAAAACCGTCAGCGACCAGCCCAGCCGGTCGGCGTAGTGCCAGTACGGCTGTTCGTGATGCCGGGCCAATATCACGATCAGCCAGCCCGCGGCGCAGACCAGGGCCAACGCCCCGATCCAGCGGGCCGCCAGTGAATCGACATGGACGACAACGCGTTCCCGCGCGCGCGGCTTGGCCGCGACGTCGACCGGTCCGTCCACTGTCACCTCCCGATGCGAAGTCCAGCTCGGGCGGCTTGTTTCCACCCCTCGCACCGAATACCCGGCTGATTGGAACTTACGCCCGATCGCGGCCCTGGTGGGCGTAAATCAGGCCGTTTTCCTGCGGGTATGCCGTACTGTGACCTGTCTATCGTCCCGAGGCCGGGAAATATAACAGCACGCCCTCCTGCACCACCGTGGCGACCACCTGCCCGGAGCGGTCGAAGAAATGGCCGGTGCCGAGCCCGCGGGAATCGGCGGCCACCGGCGAGGACGTCGAGTACAACACCCAGTTGTTGAAATCGACCTGTCGGTGGAACCACACCGAATGGTTGGCGGACGCCGCGAAGATGCGGTCAAAGCCCCAGGACAGCCCGTGCGTGGTGATGGCCGAGTCGAGCACCGTGGTGTCCGAGGAGAACAACATGGTCGCGGTGTGCAGCACCGGGTCGTCGGGCAAAGCACCCAGCGCCTTCATCCAGACCCTGTTGTGCGGCAGCCGCTCGCCCTTGTCGCGCATGACCCACGACGGATCGTTGGTGAAGCGCCATTCGATTGGCTGCAGGGCATTGACGAAGTGCGGCACGATCTTTTCGTAGCCGCGCAACAGCTCGGCGAGCGACGGCTGCGCGTGCGGCGAGGCGACCTGCGGCGGGTCGACGCCGTGCTCGAGGCCGGGGCCGCCCGACATGTAGGAGATCAGCGCCGTGGACAGCAGGATCCCGTCCTGCACGGCGTCGACGCGCCGGTTGGCGAACCGCCGCTCGTCGCGCAGGCGCGTCACGTGGAATTCGATGTCCTTCGTGATGTCGCCGCCGTTGATGAAGTGCACCGAGAGCGCGCTGGGCGGCAGGTCGTCCTGAGCCAGCGTGCGGCTGCTGGCGACGAACGACTGCGCCATGAGCTGGCCGCCGAACGTGCGCATCGGGTTCTTGCTGGGATGGGAGCCGACGAACTGATTTTCGGAGATGCAGTTCAGATCGAGCAGGGCTAGCAGTTCTTCGAAATCGTTGCCAGCCGGCACGGGCACTCCTCAGCTCCTTAGACGTCGTCCTCCCCGATCCGGTGCACATGGATCAGGTTGGTCGAGCCTACTGTGCCCGGCGGCGCGCCCGCGACGATGACCACCTACGATGACCACGGAGCTCACCACTCCGGTTCCAATCGATTGATGTCAGCGGAGTCCTGCAGAACAGGTCATCTGCCGAAACCCGTGTCGGACAATACATTGCCGTGTGAGGATGCCACACATTGCCGTGGTGAGGATGCCACGTCAAAACGCCGTTGAAGCTCGGCAAGCCTTTAACCGGCCGCGTGGTTGGGCGCGCACCGCCGATTCAGCTCGTGGCGATGACCGCCACCGCAAATGCCCCCAGCAGGAAAACCCCGAACGCCTGGGTAAACAGGCCCAGGACCAGGAAACGGTACTTGACGTCGTTGCCGATTCGGAGGGACCGCACAGCGATCAGGTTAAGTTGAGCAGTGTAATTGCGGGCGTCGATAGCATCTGTGCCCCATAGCTCCGCGCCGAGCATCCGGTCCATGTCCGTTGCCGCGGCAACAAAGAATCGTCCTCCGCTCGCCCCAGCGAAGATGCTGAGAACCGCCGCCGCCAGCAGCAAGACCAACGAGGCTACAAGCAGGATAATCTGCAGGACACCGGTGACAATGAAGTGCTGACCCTTGGCCACCGCCACCACGGCGAGCGACACCGTAACCAGTGCTGTGGCGCTGGTGATGGCCGTGGAGGACCGAGAATTCAGAAGATCGCGCCGATCGTATTCTCGGTCAAGCTCTTTGGCAATGAAATTGACCCATTCAAGACCCTGATCCTCATCCATCGCCATTGTCGCTGTGGATCACCTTCCGAACAACATCGGCAGCCGCCGTGCTCAATGACGAGGACCGCGTCTGGCTCCTTGTAATAGTTTCCGTCTCCCACTGGATGGGAGGAGGTGGGGCCTTGGCCTCAGCGGGTGCGTCGTGCGCCGCCGGTGCGCTCAGCGCAGACGGTTGTGCCTGGATGGGCCCTTGATCGGACATCACAGTCCTCCACACATCGGTGATCCCTGTGGTAGTGAGGATACGCAGCAGAGGACGTATTCCGCGAGCATGCGCACGCTTATCGCGAGACTAAAACGATTAGGAATCCACAGCGACCATCAACCTCAAACAGACGCTATCCCCCTGCAACGTCCCAGATCCAAGCAGTGTTGTCGGCACTGGCTGTGGCTAGCCGCGTGCCGTCGGGGCTGAATGCCACCGCGGTCACGGCCTCAACATGGGGCAATCGCAGTAATTGCGCACCGTCGGCTGGATCCCAGATCCAGGCAGTGTTGTCCGCGCCACCGGTGGCTAGGCGGAGGCCGTCGGGGCTAAACGCCACCGCATTCACCGCCCCTTCATGCGGCAGCTCCCTAAGGCATTTTCGGGTGGCGGCGTTCCACACCCGCGCGATGTGGTCCGGGCCAGCGGTCGCGAGCCGGGTGCCGTCGACGTTGAACGCCACTGCGTTAACGGCTCCGTCATGGGGGATGCGCCGCAATTGCTGGCCGGTGATTACATCCCAGATCCGGGCGGCGTTGTCGGCGCTGCCGGTCGCCAATTGCCGGCCGTCGGGGCTAAACGCCACCGCGTTCACCGCTCCCTCATGGCTCAACTGCCAGAACGGTTTGCCGTTTGATTCGGTCGCGCCCCAGATCCGGGCAGTCTTGTCGTCATGCGCGGTGGCCAGCACCGAGCCGTCCGGGCTGAATAACACGGCGGTGGCTCGAACCCGCGAGCCGACCTCATGCAATAGTTGTCCGCTGCCGGTGTCCCACAACTTCACGGCGCCCTGGTTCCGTGCGCTCCTCTGGAGCGAAAGTGTGACGTAGCTGCTAGCGGTGGCCAATCGGTCACCGAGCGGGCTGAACGCCACATCAACAATCCATGGTGCGTTGAATAGCCCGCCATCGTCAGTTATTAGCAGTGCTTCCTTGGCTGGCTGACCTACGACGCCGACGGCGGTGAGGGTGCGATCGTTGGTGGCCACCGCGAGGCGCGCGCCATCCGGATCCCACGAAATGGCATTGATAGGTGACTCGCGGTCGATAGTTTGCACCTCCTCGGCGGTGCCGGCGACGGACTGGGGCTTCGGCTGTATCTGTTCAGCGCGAGCGCGCGGAGAATCGGCTGTCGTCGAGCCCGTTTCATCGCTGCCCGCTGGCTCAATCTTTTTGATCCCGGATGGGTCGGTGGGCAGCGGCGACTCAAGGTCGAATAAGTGGGTCTGGTCCCCACGCAAGTACATAACGGGCGTGACCCACTCCAGAGTCCGGTCGAAGGCCCCGAGGATAGCGACGCGGCCGCTCGAAGCGGCGTCGTCGACGCCCCGGCCATGCGCGATCGCGGTGTAAAAGCCTTGGGCAAACGCGCTGCCCGCCCGGTCGGTGATGCTGTACTGCATAGCGGCGACTGCGTTCACTCCGTCGCGCACCAAGGCAGCAGCAGTACCGGCGAACAGGTCGGTGACGCCCGTGGCGCCCCCTGAGCAAGAGTTGAGCACCACCAGCGATGGCTTCGGGTGCGCCTGGCCTAGCAGGCCGACGAGCTGGGATGCCTCCACCAGGTGTGTGTAACCGTCCTCACGGCTGAGGGCCAGGACCCCCTGGTTTCGGCGTTCATCGAAGTCCCCATGCCCGATGAAGTGGAGCACGTGCCACGGTCCGCTGAGCAGCTGGTTCTGCAGCGCCTGCCAGGTTGCCGCACCGGCCCAATGAAGTTGAATCCGCCCCTCCTCGCAGGGCTTAGCCAGCGCAAGGGCGAGCTGTCGTTGCTCCTTTTCCACATCAAGCGGTTCTTGGTCTCGAGGAGACGAAACGATGCCAAGAATCCGCAGCGGTAGCCGCACTCTCGGTCTCACCGCTGATTGCGCCGGGACGTGACGGACGAGTTGATGTTTCAGGCACACGTACGTTTCTGTAGCCGGCTCATACATCGACTCCCACGGCAGCCGGCCCAGCGCCGGGGTATCGATACGCACGACCACACGCAGTCTCTCCTCACGTGCCTCGGCCACCGCCACGCTCGCTTGGTATCGCCCGCCGACATCACCGGACGCCAGGAGAGCCGAAAACAGCGTCCGGCCGATGTCCCGCAGCGCCCGCTCGTTCTCGCCTTTCGACGCTGAGGAGGTGAGTACGGCTCGCTCGAGTTCATCCCGCCGCGCCAACAGCGACTCGATGTCCAAACTGACCTCCGCAGAGGCCTCACCCGCCTCAGACCGCACGACCTCAACACGGAAAGATCCGGACGTGCCTCCCGGACCTATCGCCAATTGAATCTCTGCCATCGGATAACCCGCCAGTCGGTCGATCGCATGAAACACGTGGAAACATCCAGATGTGCATGGTAGGGGATCATCCGATCCAGCACTTGAGAATTCCTCTGAGCGCGGTTGCGCTCTCGCCTCTAGCGATCCGCTATTTCCGCCATCATCCAGCCGAATTCCGCCAAAAGCGGGGGCGACGATTCGGCGGACCGTGTGGGCAACATAGCTCGCGCCGATTATGCCCGCATGCCCGCTCAACCTTATATTTTTGCCGGTAACCGTCATGAATCGGCGATTGCATAACATGTTGTGCCGCAACCAGCTACAGACTGTGGGGCGCTACAGTGTGGGCCAAATTGACGGGTGGTCAGGCGCCTCAGGATCAATGGTGGCTCGGAAATAGACGAGGCCACGGTTGAGACGGCGAGTCCCACCTCAGTTCAACTAGAACGCTGGGGCGACAAAATCTTGAGTTGCCGCCCCGACTCGGCGACGCAGCGGCCAGGTACCCGCACCGCGTAGTTTCAACGCACACAATTGCTGTGCGAGTCGCGATGCACTGAACTAGACGTCGTCCTCCCCGATCCGGTGCACATGGATCAGGTTGGTCGAGCCTACTGTGCCCGGCGGCGCGCCCGCGACGATGACCACCAGGTCGCCGCGCTTGTAGCGACCGAGCTCGAGCAGCGACTTGTCGACCTGGCGGATCATGCCGTCGGTCGACGTCATCATCGGGACGATGAATGTCTCGGTACCCCAGGTCATCGCGAGCTGGCTGCGCACCTCGGGCCACGCGGTGAAGGCGAGCAGCGGCAGCGGGGTGTGCAGCCGCGCCAACCGCTTCACGGTGTCGCCGGATTGGGTGAATGCGACCAGCGCCTTGGCGTCGAGGCGCTCGCCGATGTCGCGGGCGGCGTAGGAGATCACTCCCCGCTTGGTGCGCGGCACGTGCGCCAACGGCGGGGCGGCGGTGGAATTCTCCTCGACCGCGCAGATGATGCGCGCCATCGTGCGGACCGCCGCGAGCGGATACTTGCCCACCGACGTCTCGCCGGACAGCATCACCGCGTCGGTGCCGTCGAGCACGGCGTTGGCGACGTCGGACGCCTCGGCGCGGGTGGGCCGCGAGCTTTCGATCATCGAGTCCAGCATCTGGGTCGCCACGATGACGGGTTTGGCGTTCTCCCTGGCGATCTGGATGGCCCGCTTCTGCACCAGCGGCACCTCTTCCAGCGGCAGCTCGACGCCCAGGTCGCCGCGGGCCACCATGATGGCGTCGAAGGCCAGCACGATGGCTTCCAGGTTGTCGACGGCCTCGGGCTTCTCCAGCTTGGCGATCACCGGTACCCGCCGCCCGATCTGATCCATCACCTCGTGCACCAGCTCGACGTCCGACGGCGAGCGCACGAACGACAGCGCGACCAGGTCGACGCCCAGGTTCAGCGCGAAGGTCAGATCCTCGATGTCCTTGTCGGACAAGGCGGGGGCGGAGACGTTCATGCCGGGCAGCGAGATGCCCTTGTTGTTGCTGACCGGGCCGCCCTCGACCACGGTGCAGACGACGTCGTCGCCGTCGATGGCGTCGACGACGAGGCCCACCTTGCCGTCGTCGATCAGGACGCGGTCACCGACCGTGGCATCCTTGGCCAACTTCTTGTAGGTGGTCGAGACCCGGTCGTGGGTGCCTTCGCAGTCCGCGACGGTGATCCGGACCGTTTCCCCGTCGGCCCAGAACGTCGATCCCGTCGCGAAGCGCCCGAGCCTGATCTTCGGGCCCTGCAGGTCGGCGAGCACGCCGACCGCGCGGCCGGTGGTGTCCGAGGCGGCCCGCACGCGGTCGTAGGCAGCCTTGTGGTCGGCGTAATCGCCGTGGCTGAAGTTCATTCGGGCGACGTCCATTCCGGCCTCCACCAGCGCCAGAATCAGCTCGTCAGAGTTGGTTGCAGGGCCAAGGGTGCAGACGATCTTCCCGCGTCTACTCACGGCGAACCAGCATAGTCGTGCTAGGCGATCGCAGCCCGAGTTAACCGACTCGACGGACTGCGGCTACCCGCCGAGGACCGTCGGCACCAACGGGAAACCCGGAAGATTGCGCAGTACCGTCCAGGCGATCGCCGCGACCACGACGGTCACCACCGCCGGGATCGGCAGGACCGCCCGGCCGTTGTGGCGGCGAAGCAGGATCCATCCGGCCAGCATCGGGATACCGAACAGCAGGAAGACGTTGTCGTTGATGGTGGCCATCAGGTCACCGTGCAGCAGGTCGTGCGTCATGCGCAGGCCACCGCAGAGGGGACAATTCCAGCCGGTGAGCCACTTGAACGGGCACAGCGGATACACCGAATTCACGTTGTGCGGGTCGACCAGGCCGACATAGCCAAGCGCGCCGGCCAGCAACGCGCCGGTGCCCGCCGCCACGGCGGTGCGATGACGATGCGTGCGCCCCGGCGCGCGCGAAGGACTAGGTTCCATCGCGCAGCGGGCGTCCCTGTGAGTCGGGGACGTTGCCGGTCAACATCAGAATCGCGTCGACGATCGGCCAGATCAGCCCGATTCCACAGGTGAGCCAGCCCACGAGCAACTGTGCGACGCCGATCCCGATGTCACCGATGTAGAAGCGGCCGATCCCGCCGATGCCGAGCAGGCTGAGCAGCTGCAGCAGGCCGGCGACGGTTTTCGATTTGTCCGAAAACGGTTGCCCGGTCACCGGATGCCGGCCATAGGGCGCCGACGGGTCGTAATAAGGGCCAGCCCCGGGGTACTGCGGCGGATACCCGTAGCCCGGTGGCTGCGGCGGCGGGCCCGACCGTGTGGCGTCGTTCGCGCCGTTCCAAGGCTGGTCAGTCACGTTTTCAGCATGCCAGATCCGGTGCCCGCCCGCCGAAAAGTTTTGGCCGTTAGCCGCGGCGTCGGGTCCTCAGCCGGAAGCTCAGCCGCCGCCGCGTTGAACCATCGGCAGGGGTTTCGTCGGCGTCCGTCGCGGGCTCGGCCTGCTGCTCCTCGGCTGCGGGTTCGTCCGGCTCAGGCGACTCCGAATCATCGTGCGGCTCTTCGGCTTCGGGCTCGTCGGCTTCCGATTCCTCCTCGGCCTCGGGTTCCTCCTCGGCCTCGGGTTCCTCAGCGGCCTCCGGTTCGAGCTCTTCAGCCTCGGGCTCCGCGACTTCGGCGTCCGCGGCCTCGGTCGCGACGGCCTCATCCTCCGCGGCCTCGGGCTCCGCGGATTCGCTTTCGACCGCTTCCGCCACGGCGGCCTCCGCGTCCGCGACCTCTGCCTCGTCAGATTCTTCGGTCTCGGCTTCTTCGGCCTCGGCTTCTTCGGCTTCGGCTTCGGTTTCGGGCTCTTCGGTCGCGGCTTCTTCGGCCTCGGCTTCTGCCTCCGCTTCGGCTTCCTCAGGCTCCGGCGTTTCGGGCTCCGCTACTTCCGGTTCCGCGACCTCGGTCTCGGCAGTTTCGGCCTGCTCCTCTTCAGCCTCTTCGGCTTCGGCCTCTTGCGCTTCGGCTTCCGCGACCTCTTCCTCAGCGGTTTCGGTCTCCGCGACGTCGGCCTCGACGGTTGCCGGCTCTTGGACCGTCGGCTCGGCGGCCTCCTGTTTCACGGTCTCGGCCTCGGCGGCTTCTGCCTCGTCGGCCTCCAGCAGACCCGGCCGCCTCCGCGGTATCAGCCGTTTCGTCGCCTTCCCCGCCGCCAAGACCGCGGCCACTCCGGCCGCCGGCAACACCCGCAAGCCGGTGATCGGCTCGAGTTCGGGCTCGGCTTCCGGTTCGCGCTCAGGTTTGGGTGCCGGCTTGGGTTTTGGCGGTGCTTCCTCGGCGCCGTGATCCGTGCCGTGCAGGGTCGCGGGATCTTCGCGGCCCTTGGGCGCCAGGATGATGTAGGCGACGGCCCCGATGAACACGAAAGTCGCTGTGAAGACGTTGATCCGGATCCCGGCGATCTGCGTGGCCGTGTCGTTGCGCAGCAACTCGACGCCGAAGCGCCCGACGCAGTAGGCGGCGACGTAGAGCGCGAAGAGCCGCCCATGGCCGAAGTTGAACCGCCGGTCGATGTAGATCAATGCGACGAAAACCAGCAGGTTCCAAAGCAATTCGTAGAGGAACGTCGGTTGCACCACGAGCGCGACCTGACCCGTCGAGACGCCGTCGAGCGAATGCGGGTCGACGTATCCGGAGGGATCACGCCGGTAGAAGATCTCCAAACCCCACGGCAGGGTGGTGTCCCGGCCGTAGAGCTCTTGGTTGAAGTAGTTTCCCAACCGGCCGATCGCCTGCGCCAAAATGATTCCCGGCGCTATCGCGTCGCCGAAGGCCGGCAACGGAATTCCATGACGCCGGCAGCCGATCCACGCGCCGACGGCGCCCAGGGCCACCGCACCCCAAATGCCCAGGCCGCCGTCCCAGATGCGCAGCGCCGCCATGGAACCGGCACCGCCCGGACCCCAATAGGTCCGCCAGTCGGTGGCCAGGTGGTAGAGCCTGCCGCCCACCAGGCCGAACGGCACCGCCCACAGCGCGATGTCATAGATCACGCCGCGCTGCCCGCCACGCGCCTCCCAGCGCCGGTCGCCGATCATCAGCGCCGCTACGATGCCGGCGATGATGAACAGGGCATAGGCGCGAATGGGCACCGGGCCCAGGTGCCACACGCCCTGCGGCGGGCTGGGGATGTAGGCGAGCAGATGCGTCACGACGCGGCCACCCTGAGCCGCACACCGGCGGCCAGCTCCGCCGTCAGCGCGCGCAGCGCGGGCAATCCGCCGTCGCCCAGCGCCGACACCAACGCGGACCCGACGATCACCCCGTCGGCGTAGCTGCCGATCTGCGCGGCCTGCTCCCGCGAGCGGACCCCGAGGCCGACGCCGACGGGAATGTCGGACACCTCCTTGACCCGCCGCACCAATTCGGGCGCCGCCTGCGACACCGCGTCACGCGCGCCCGTCACCCCCATGGTCGAAGCGGCGTAGACGAATCCCCGCGACGCCTCGACCGTCGTGACCAACCGCTGCGGGGTCGAGGACGGGGCCACCAGGAAGATGCGATCCAACCGATGCTCCTCGGACGCCGCCAGCCACTGCCCGGCTTCGTCGGGAATGAGGTCGGGGGTGATCAGGCCGTGCCCGCCCGCCGCGGCCAGGTCGCGCGCGAAGGCGTCAACGCCGTAGCGCAGCACCGGGTTCCAGTACGTCATCACCACCGCGCGCCCGCCGGCCGCGCTGATCGCCTCGACGGCGGCCAGCGTGTCGCGGACCCGCACTCCCCCGCGCAGCGCCGCCTCGGTGGCGCGGGCGATAGTGGGGCCGTCCATGCCCGGATCCGAATACGGCACGCCGACTTCGATGATGTCGCAACCGGATTCGACGAGGGCGATCATCGCTTCCAGCGAAGTGGCCACGTCGGGATAACCGGTGGGCAGGTAACCGATCAGCGCCGCGCGATTGTCCTTGCGGCAGGCATCGAAGGTCGGCCCCAGCCGGCTTGCTTGGCTCTGTTCGACGGTCACTTGTCCCCGGACCCCAACAGGCCGAACCACTTCGCGGCCGTCTCGACGTCCTTGTCGCCGCGCCCGGACAGGTTCACGACGATGACCGCACCCCTGCCCAGCTCGGCGCCGAGCTTGACGGCGCCGGCCACCGCGTGCGCGGATTCGATGGCCGGGATGATGCCCTCAGTGCGGCACAGCAGCCCGAACGCGTCCATCGCCTCGGCGTCGGTGATGGGCCGGTATTCGGCGCGTCCGGTTTCCCGCAGCCACGCGTGTTCGGGGCCCACGCCCGGGTAGTCCAGACCGGCTGAGATGGAATGGGATTCGATGGTCTGGCCGTCCTCGTCCTGCAACAGGTACGAGTACGACCCCTGGAATGCCCCCGGGGAACCGCCGGTGAACGTCGCCGCGTGCCGGCCGGTCTCGACGCCGTCCCCGGCCGCCTCGAACCCGAGTAGCCGCACGCCCGGATCGTCGATGAAGGCGTGGAAGATCCCGATGGCGTTGGATCCGCCGCCGATGCACGCGGTGACCGCATCGGGCAACCGGCCGGCCTGCGCCTGGATCTGAGCGCGGGCCTCCAGGCCGATGACGCGCTGAAAGTCGCGCACCATGGTCGGGAACGGGTGAGGGCCCGCCGCGGTGCCGAAGCAGTAGTAGGTGTTGTCGGCGTTGGTGACCCAGTCGCGGAACGCCTCGTTGATGGCGTCCTTCAGCGTCTGCGAGCCGCTGTCGACGGAGACGACCTCGGTGCCCAACAGCCGCATCCGCGCCACGTTGAGCGCCTGGCGCGCGGTGTCCACCGCGCCCATGTAGACCACACAGTCCAGCCCGAGCAACGCGCACGCGGTCGCGGTGGCCACGCCGTGCTGACCGGCCCCCGTCTCGGCGATCACCCGCGTCTTGCCCATCCTCTTGGCCAGCAGCGCCTGGCCCAGCACATTGTTGATCTTGTGAGAACCGGTGTGGTTCAAGTCTTCTCGTTTGAGGAAGATCCGCGCCGACCCGGCGTGCTCGGACAGCCGGGTGGCCTCGTACAGCGGCGAGGGCCGGCCCGCATAGTTGGCCTGCAGGTCGTCGAGGGTGTCCAGGAAGTCGGGGTTGACGCGTTCCTTTTCGTAGGCGGCGGTGACTTCCTCGATCACCGCCATCAACGCCTCGGCGACGTAGCGGCCGCCGTACACGCCGAAATGACCACCCGGATCGGGGTCGTGGCGGGTGGGTTCGGCGATGGCCGCACTCGAAAGCGGAAGCTCCGGGCGGGACAGGTCTACCATCACCAATTCTCGACGCGGGGACGGCTCATCGGCGTCCTAGCGAGACGGTTTCGGGCAGGACGGGTGGGTGCCCGCGGTGACCAGATCGGCAACCGCCGCGCGGGGGTCACCGGCTTTGACAAGACCTTCACCGACCAGCACGGCGTCCGCGCCGGCGCCGGCGTAGGCCAGCAGGTCCCCGGTGCCGCGGACGCCGGATTCGGCGATCCTGATCACGTTGCTCGGCAGCCCCGGAGCGATGCGCGCGAAGCAGTCCCGGTCCACGTTCAGCGTGGCGAGATCGCGCGCGTTCACGCCGATCACGTTGGCTCCCGCCTTCAAAGCCCGGTCGGCCTCTTCCTCGGTGTGCACCTCGACGAGCGCCGTCATACCGAGCGATTCGGTGCGGTCGAGCATCGACACCAGCGCCGACTGCTCCAGCGCGGCGACGATGAGCAACAGCATGTCCGCGCCGTGCGCACGCGCCTCGTGGATCTGATAGGGCTGCACCACAAAGTCTTTGCGCAGGACGGGAATTGAGACCGCGGCGCGCACCGCGTCGAGGTCATCGAGCGAGCCGTTGAAGCGCCGTTCCTCGGTCAAAACGCTGATGATGCGGGCGCCACCGTCTTCGTAGGCCCGGGCCAGCTTGGCCGGATCGGCAATCGGCGCTAGTGAACCCGCCGACGGGCTGGCGCGCTTGACCTCGGCGATGACGCCGATGCCGGGCTCGCGCAACGCTGCCATGACGTCCAAGGGCGGGGGCGCCGCGGCGGCGGCCGCTTTGATCTCGCTCAGGCTGACAACGGCTTCGCGCGCGGCAACGTCGGCTCGGACTCCCTCGAGGATGGAGTCAAGCACGGATGCCGGACTCATGCCTGTCGTTCCCTTCCCACTGCCATCCCACTGTCACTCGGTTACTCAGCCGATTTCGATGACGTCAATGAAGGGTAGCGACCGTCGCCTCACGGCTCATCACCGACCCTCGCTGTCTGACCCACCGGCCCGATCGGTCGGGTCGTGTCCCTCGTCAAGCGCATCCCAAATCATCCGTTCCGACATCTCCGGCTGCTGCTGCCCCTCCAGCATCGCCCCGCGATCGGTTTCGCGTAGCGCATTCGAACGGCGGGTCGCGGGCGCCGCGTATTTCGTTGCGCGCTCGCGCGGCAGCCCACCGGACCGCATCAACAAGACGGCCGCGATCAGCGTGCACACGGCGGCGGCCACCGCGACCCCGGCGCCGACGTACCGCCGTTCGCTTCCGACCAGGAACATCAGCGGGACATGCGCCAGTTCGGCGCCCCGCGCGGCCACCTCCGGAAGCGCCCACAGGCTGATCCCCAGATAGCCGACCGCCAGGCTGGCCGCGGCCAGCAGCACAGCCAGGATCCGCAGCGGCCAGCCCCGCACCGCGAGCGCCGCGACGGCGGTGGCCAACATCAGCAGCGCCAACGGCAGCAGCGCCGTCGACCAGGAGCCACCCGACAACGTCACCTGCTTCGGGGGGCCGAGCCCGTCGAACGAGCGGATCACCACCCACGGCAGCCGCGACGCCACCCACAGCGCGCCCGCGGCCACCACCAGCAGCAGTTGGGCGACGACGATCGTGAGCCGGGCCCGGCGGGAATCAGCCATCGCGGCCCGGCGGCGGCGCCGTCAGCGTCTCGGCGGCCGCGATCGCGTTGAGCACCGCCCGCGCCTTGTTGGAGGCCTCGGTGTACTCGTAGGGCCCGTTGGAATCGGCCACCACCCCGCCGCCGGCCTGAACGTAGGCGGTGCCGTTGCGCATCAGCGCGGTGCGGATGGCGATCGCGAAGTCGGCGTTACCGGCGAAGTCGAGGTAACCGACCACGCCGCCGTAGAGGCCGCGGCGGGTCTTCTCCACCTCCTCGATGAGCTCCATCGCCCGCACCTTGGGCGCGCCCGAGAGCGTGCCGGCCGGGAAGCAGGCCGTCACCGCGTCCAGCGCGGTGCGGCCATCGCCGAGCATCCCGGTCACCGTCGACACCAGGTGCATGACGTGGCTGTAGCGCTCGATGTGGCTGTAGTCGTCGACGCGGACGGTGCCGGGGGTGCAGACCCGGCCGAGGTCGTTGCGGCCCAGGTCGACGAGCATCAGGTGCTCGGCGCGTTCCTTGTCGTCGGCCAGCAGTTCCTTTTCCAGCAGCTGATCCTCTTCGTCGGTGTCCCCGCGCCAGCGAGTCCCGGCAATCGGGTGCGTGGTGGCCCAGCCGTCGGCGACGGTGACCAGCGCCTCCGGGCTGGACCCGACGATCGAAAAGTCCGTTGTCCCAGCGCTGTTGGGCACGTGCACCAGGTACATGTAGGGGCTCGGGTTGGTGGCCCGCAGCATCCGGTACACGTCGATGGGATCGACGTCGGTGTCCATCTCGAAGCGCTGCGAGGGCACCACCTGGAACGCCTCGCCCGCCGCGATCTGCTCGACGAGGTAGTCGACGATCTTGCCGTATTCCTCGACGCTGCGCTGCGAGCGGTGCTTGGGCTCGGGCCGCGCGAACGTGGCGACGGTCGACGGCAGCGGCTGGCCCAGCGCGGCGGTCATCACGTCCAGGCGCGCCACCGCGTCGTCGTAGGCCTCGTCGACGCGCTCGTCGGTGCCGTTCCAGTTCACGGCGTTGGCGATCAGCGTGATGGTGCCCTCGTGGTGGTCCACGGCCGCCAGGTCGGTGGCCAGCAGCAGCAACATGTCGGGCAGCTGCAGGTCGTCGACGGCCAGTTCGGGCAGGCGTTCCAGCCGTCGCACCAGGTCGTAGGCGAAAAAGCCGACCATGCCGCCCGACAGCGGCGGCAGCCCGGGCATGGCGGCGGTGGCCAGCAGCTCGAGGGTGGCGCGCAGCGCCCGTAGCGGGTCGCCGCCCGTCGGCGCGTCCTGCGGCACCGCGCCCAGCCACACCGCTTCGCCGTCGCGCACGGTCAGCGCCGACGGCGCCCCGGCGCCGATGAAGGACCACCGCGACCAGGATCGCCCGTTTTCCGCGGACTCCAGCAGGAACGTGCCGGGCCGATTGTCGGCGAGCTTGCGGTAGGCCGACAGCGGGGTTTCGCTGTCGGCCAAGACCTTGCGGGTCACCGGGACCACACGGTGCTCCGCGGCGAGGTGGCGGAACTCCTCCCGTGAGGTGCCGGAGGCGAGGTGGGCGTGCACCGACCCATCTTCCCAGACGTGGGTCGGCGGCCCGCGAGCGTAACGTGGCTGCGCTTTCAGGGCCCGCTTTTCGCACTGCCGTTACGCTCGCGGCGCGCGTAGCGTGACGCCCATGAAACCTGGTGACACCGTGGCCGACTTCGAGCTCCCCGACCAGACGGGAACGCCGCGCAAGCTGAGCGCCCTGCTTGCCGACGGCCCCGTGGTGCTGTTCTTCTACCCCGCCGCGATGACGCCCGGCTGCACCAAGGAGGCCTGTCACTTCCGCGACCTGGCTTCCGAATTCGCCGCGGTCGGCGCCAACCGGGTCGGCATCAGCGCTGACCCCGTCGAGAAGCAGGCCAAGTTCGCCGACCTGCGCAAGTTCGACTACCCGCTGCTGTCGGACACCGAGGGCACCGTCGCCGCGCAGTTCGGCGTCAAGCGCGGCCTGCTCGGCAAGCTGATGCCGGTCAAGCGCACGACGTTCGTCATCGACACCGACCGCACGGTGCTCGACGTGATCGCCAGCGAATTCAGCATGGACACCCACGCCGACAAGGCGCTGGAGACGCTGCGGGCAAGGTCTTCGGCGTAGCACCGCCCTCCTCGCGAACAGACGCAAAATCGCCCTAAATCGTGTCGTTTTGGGCGATTTTGTGTCTTCTCGCGGTCCTTGATCAGGGGATGATCGCCAAAAACACGTAGGCGGCGAGCAACACGAGGTGCACCTCGCCCTGCAGCCGGGTGGCCCGGCCGGGCACCACGGTCAGCATGCTGATCACCACGGTCAGGGCCAGCAGCACCAACTGAGTGGGCGCCAGGCCGAGCACCAGCGGCCCCTTCAGCCAGATGCTCGCCAGCGCGATGGCGGGGATCGTGAGCCCGATGCTGGCCATCGCGGAGCCGTAGGCGAGATTGAGGCTGGTCTGGATGCGCCCGCGCCGGGCCGCGCGCACCGCCGCGAGCGTCTCGGGCAGCAGCACCAGCATCGCGATCACCACGCCGACGAACGACTGGGGGAACCCGGCCGCCGTCACCAGGCGCTCGACGGCCGGCGACTCCTGTTCGGCCAGGCCCACCACCGCCACCAGCGCGACGAGCAGCAACACCACGCTGACCAGCGCCGCACGAGCGCTCGGCGGGTCGGCGTGGTTCTCGTCCTCCTCGAACAGCCGCTTCTGGCCCTTCTGCGCGACCGGCAGGAAGAAGTCGCGATGCCGAACGGTCTGGGTGAACACGAACAGCAGGTAGAGCAGGAGCGAGATGACCGCCGTGAAGATGAGCTGGCCCGGCGAGAACTCCTTGCCGGGATGGCTGATGGTGAACGCGGGCAGCGCGAGGCTCAGCGTCGCCAATGTCGTCAGCGTGGCCAAGGCGGCCCCGCTGCCCTCGGCGTTGAACAACGTCACGCCGTAACGCCGGGAACCCCACGACAGCGACAAACCCGCGATCCCGTTGGTGGTGATCATGAACGCAGCGAACGCGGTGTCCCGGGCGAGCGTGGCCGCCTCGTTGCCGCCCGACGCCATCAACTCGACGATGAGGGCCACCTCGATGACCGTCACCGCGCCCGCGAGCACCAACGACCCGAACGGCTCGCCGACCCGGGCCGCGACCACCTCGGCGTGCTGGACGGCCGCCAGCACGGCGCCGATCAACAGCACGGCCTGCAGCGCGATCAGGACCGGCCCGAGGTGTTCGCCCCAGGTGGCGGTCAGCACGAGGACGGCAATCACCGGCACCGCTGTGGTCCAGGAGGCCCAGGACAGCCGTTTGCGCATCGCCCGCCATTCTCGCCGATGACACGCGCCGGCGCCCGACGGGTGCGCCCGGGTCAGGCCGGGTTCACGCCTTGGTCGCCACCACGAAGTAGCCGCGCGGAACGCCGGGCACGTCCATCGGGACGACGGGGTGCTCCCAGCGGTGCCACCGACTGCCGGGTTCGGCCACGTCGGTGACGACGGCCGTCCAGCCGCGGCCCTCGACGAGGGCGCCCGGCGCGTCGGTGCCGAAGACCCAGGGCGCGCCGAGGCGGCGCATGAATTCCTGCGTCGACTGCAGGAACGGCGCGTCCAGCAGGGTCTGGCCGATCACGTTGTAGAGCAGCACATCCCCCGCGGCCGACAGCGCGTCGATGCGCGCGAACAGGGTGTCGACGGCCTCCGCCTCGATGTACTGCAGCAAGCCCTCGACCAGCCACGCCGTCTTCGCCGACGACGAATACCCTTGGCGGACAAGCGCTTCCGGCCAATCGTCGGACAGGTCGATGCCGACCGCCACCCGGCGGCACCGAGGCGTCGCGCCGGCCAGTCGCTCGTCCTTGGTCGCGATCACCTGCGGCTGGTCCACCTCGTAGACCGTCGTGCCCGGCCGCCACTGAAGGCGGTACGCGCGGGCGTCCATGCCGGCGGCCAGGATCACCACCTGTGACGCGCCGTCGCGCTGGGCATCGAGCAGCGCCTCGTCGAAAAAGCGGGTGCGAATGGCGATCTCCGCCGGCGACTGTCCGGTCGCCGCGACCGCGTCGGCCAGCAGCCGTCGGCCGTCGTCGCCGGCCAGCCGTTCGGCGAACGGGTCGGTGAAGAGCGGCTCGTCACGCCCGGCTTCCTCGGCGCGCACCGCCGCCGCGAGCAATCCGGTGGCCGCTACCGCTTCTCTGGTGTTGTCCATGCCCCGATCATGACGCCGCCGGCGTGGACGGTATTGGATTTTTGTGCCCCTCGACCGGGACGTGGCTGGGCAGCACGAGCGGTTGCCGACCGTATTGCGTCGGCGTCATCGCAGTGAACGCGCGGAACTCGCGAACGAAGTGCGCCTGATCGAAATAGCCGGTGTCCGCGGCGACGCGCGCACCGCCCGCCGTGCCCGCCCCGAGCTGGCGGAGCGCCGCCTGCAGGCGACGCACCCGCGCGTAGGCCTTCGGCGCCAGCCCGACCTCGGCCCGGAACAGCGCGATCATCCGCTTGGTCGACACCCCCGTGAGGCGGCGCAGTTCCGCCATCCGGACCGAGGGGTCGGCCTCGACGGCCTCCAGCGCGGCGGCGACGCCGGGGTCGCGGCGCACGGAGAACCGGGCCCGCGACAGCAAGAACTCTTCGAGGATGCCGAACCGGGCGGCGGCCGACGGGGCGGCGATCAACCGCTCATGCAGCTCGCTGCCGCCGCGCCCCCAGATGTCGTCGAGGCCCACGGCGACGTCCTGCAGGTCGCCGAGCGGGACCCCGAGAAACGGAAATGCGCCCCCGGGCCGGAAGTGAATGGCCATGGCGGGCTCGTCGGCCGCGATGTCGGTGATGTACGCCGCGCGGTGCGGTCCGGTCACGACCGCGGGCGGAACCGTCAAACGGGTGCGGCCGTCGGCGGCGTAGAAGTCCAGGCGCTGTCGCCGCCCGACGTCGAAGACGATGGTCACCGCGCCGCGGGGCAGCGCCCGGCTTCGGTAGGTGGGCCCGCGGTGTCGCCAATGACCGAAGAACTCGACGTGCTCGGCCAGGGGCTGCGCGGGCCGATACAGCGCGGGTCGGGCCGACACCATGGGCAGCTCCTTGCGATTACGGCTTTGCGTGTCCGCTGGCTCAGTACCATGCTCACATGCCAGAAAGCGGTGCCCGCAGCGCAGGCCTGACCGAGGGGCAGGTTTTCGCCGGGTACACGATCATTCGGCGTCTGGGGACCGGCGGCATGGGCCAGGTGTATCTGGCACAGCACCCGCGGCTGCCGCGCCGCGACGCGCTGAAGATCCTGCCCAGCGAGCTGACCGCGAACGACGAGTTTCGGCAGCGCTTCAACCGCGAGGCCGACCTGGCGGCGAGCCTGTACAACGAGCACATCGTCGGCATCCACGACCGCGGGGAATACGACGGGCAGCTGTGGATCTCGATGGACTACGTGGAGGGAACCGACGCGGCGAAGCTGCTGCGAACCCAATACCCGTCCGGAATGCCGAAAGCCGATGTGGTCGAGATCATTTCGGCCGTCGCCGACGCGCTCGATTACGCCCATTCACGCGGGCTGCTGCATCGCGACGTCAAGCCGGCCAACATCCTGCTGACCGATGCAAGCCCGCGACGGCGAGTCCTGCTCGCCGACTTCGGGATTGCCCGCGAGCTGGGTGACATCAGCGGCCTGACCGCGACCAACATGTTGGTGGGCACCACCGCGTACTGCGCGCCCGAGCAGCTGCAGGGCCTCGACGTGGACGGCCGGGCAGACCAATACGCGCTGGGCTGCACCGCGTTCGACCTGCTGGCCGGGTCCGCCCCGTTTCGCCACTCCAACCCGGCGGTGGTCATCACCCAGCACCTGTCCGCGCCGCCGCCGAACATCAGCGAGCGCCGGCCCGAGCTGGCCGACCTCGACGGCGCCATCGCCAAGGCCCTGGCGAAGAAACCCGAGGACCGCTACCCGACGTGCGCCGACTTCGCCGCGGCGCTGGGCAGCCAGGTCGGCACCACCGCGTCAGAAGTGACCGCCGGGCCGACCACGGTCATTCCAGCGCCGACCGCGGTGATCCCGAAGCCGAAGAGCGCGCCGCCGCCCGCGCCCAAGGGAGGCGGGCGCGGCCCGGTCGTGGCGATCGCCGCGCTCGTCGCAATCGCGGTGGTCGCCGTCGGCGCCTACTTCGGGGTCCGCGCCCTGGGCACCCGAAGCCACCGGCACAACCCCGCCGCGTCGTCGGCGTCGGCCGCGCCGTCGCCGCCCGGCAACGCCGCTACAACCCCGGCGCCGATCCAACTCTCCGGCCAGATCACCGATCAGTCGGGCGTGCTGGGCCCGCTCGAGCACGACGCGGTGAACCGGGCGCTCACCAACCTGTACAACGGGCGCGGCACCCGGCTGTGGGTGGTGTACGTCCCGAGCTTCGGCGGCCTCAAGCCGTTCAAGTGGGCCGAAAACGTCATGGTCGCAAACCATTTCACCGATAGCGACGCCATCCTGGCGGTGGCCACCGGCGAAACCGCGTTTTCCTTCCGGGTGCCCAATGCGGCGCTCACCGGAAAGGCCATCGACTTGGAGATGATCCGCCGTGATCGCATCGCGCCGGCCGTGTTCCGCCACGAATGGGCGCGCGCCGCGATCGCCGCGGCCACCGGTTTGGACGTCGCGCCGAGCTGAGCCGATGGTGGCGACCCGCAGCGCCCGGCTACGCCGCGCTTGCGATCGCCACTAGGCTTCAGGCCCCAGCAGCTGGTCGGCGTCGAAGCAACTGTGATCGCCGGTGTGGCAGGCGGCGCCGACCTGGTCGACGGTCAGCAGCACGGTGTCGCCGTCGCAGTCCAGGCGCACCGAGTGGACGTGCTGGGTGTGGCCCGAGGTGGCCCCCTTGATCCACTGTTCGCCGCGGGATCGCGAATAGTAGGTGGCCTCACGGGTTTCCAGGGTCCGGGCCAGCGCGTCGTCGTCCATCCAGGCGACCATGAGCACGTCGCCGCTGCCGCGCTCCTGTACGACGGCGGTGACGAGCCCTTCGGCGTTGCGCTTCAGCCGCGCGGCGATGTCCGGGTCGAGCGTCATCGGACCGTGATCCGTTCTGCCGCCATGGCGGCCTTCACCTGCCCGATGGTCAGCTCGCGGAAGTGAAAGACGCTGGCCGCCAATACCGCATCGGCCCCGGCGGCGACCGCGGGCGCGAAGTGTTCCACCGCCCCCGCGCCGCCGCTTGCGATCACCGGCACCGTGACGGCCGCGCGGACGGCGCGCAGCATCGGCAGGTCGAACCCCGCCTTGGTGCCGTCGGCGTCCATCGAGTTGAGCAGGATCTCCCCCACCCCGAGTTCGGCGCCGCGGGCCGCCCATTCGACGGCGTCGATGCCGGTGCCCCGGCGCCCCCCGTGGGTGGTGACCTCCCAGCCCGACGGGGTCGGCGCCGATCCGGCGGGCACCGTGCGGGCGTCGACGGACAACACGATGCACTGGGAGCCGAATTGGGTTGCCATTTCGGCGAGCAGGTCGGGCCGCGCGATCGCGGCGGTGTTGACCGAGACCTTGTCGGCGCCCGCGCGCAACAGGGTGTCGACGTCGGCCACGGTGCGCACCCCGCCGCCGACCGTGAGCGGGATGAACACCTGCTCGGCGGTGCGGCGCACCACGTCGAGCATGGTCGCCCGGCCCGACGACGACGCCGTCACGTCCAGGAAGGTCAACTCGTCGGCGCCTTCGGCGTCGTAGGCCGCGGCCAGCTCGACCGGATCGCCGGCGTCGCGAAGGTTTTCGAAGTTGACGCCCTTGACCACCCGCCCGGCGTCGACGTCCAGGCACGGGATCACGCGCACGGCAAGGCCGGTACCCGCGTACATCTCAGTAGTCCTCCGGATCGCCGACGGCGCGCAGGATCTCGAGGACCTCGCCGTGCGCCCCGGGCGCCGCGGCCAGCACCGAGTCCGACTTCGGCGTCCACGGTTTGCCGGCCAGGTCGGTGACGATGCCGCCCGCGGACCTCACCTGCGCCACCCCGGCGGCGTGGTCCCACACGTGTCCGCCGAAACTGATTGCGGCGCCGAGTATTCCGTCGGCGACGTAGACGAGGTCGATGCCGGTGGAGCCGTGCATGCGCAGCCGCGACGAGACCCGGCTCAGGTTCTCCAGCAGGGCAATCCGGTAGCGCCCCGGGAACCGGCCGCGCGAGTCGGCGCTGAACGTTCCGACCGCGAGGAGGCTGTCGCCGAGCTGCGTGGTTTCCAGGGACGGTTGCGGCGCACCGTTTTTGACCAGCGGGCCGCCCGCGATGGCGGTGTAGCGCTCACCGATGAACGGCAGCCAGGTCAGGCCCGCGACCGGTTCGCCGTCGTGCAGCAGGGCCAGCAGGATCGCGGCCATCGGCGACCCGGCCGCATAATTGAACGTGCCGTCGACGGGATCCAACACCCACACCCACGGCGAGTCCACGTCGGTGCCGCCGAATTCCTCGCCGTGCACGCCGATCCCGGTGGTGGCCTGCAGCGCGGTGACGACCTGCCGCTCGATCGCGAGGTCGATCTCGGTGGCGAAGTCGTTGCCCTTCTTGGCAACCGCGGAATCGGCGCGGTGGCCCTCCAGGAAGCGCGGCACCGCGGCGTCGAGGATGACGGACGCCTTGTCGACCAACGGCGACACCATCGCGTTGAGGTCCATGCGGCTACGCCCTCACCGCGGCCAGGGCCTGCGGCAGGGTGAACCGCCCGGCGTACAGCGCCTTGCCCACGATGGCGCCCTCTACCCCGCGGTCGGTGAGCGTGGTGATGGCGCGCAGGTCGTCCAGGCTCGACACGCCGCCCGACGCGATCACCGGGGCCGCGGTGCGGTCGGCCACCGCGCCCAGCAACTCCAGGTTGGGGCCGCCCAGGGTTCCGTCCTTGGTGACGTCGGTGACGACGTACCGCGAACACCCTTGGCCGTCAAGGCGTTCCAGCACTTCCCAGAGGTCACCGCCGTCGGTCTCCCAGCCGCGTCCGCGCAGCCGATGCTGGCCGGCTGGATTGTCTTTGTCGACCTGCACGTCGAGCCCGACGGCCACCTTGTCGCCGTGCGCGTCGATCGCCCGCGCGCACCATTGCGGGTTCTCCAGCGCGGCGGTGCCGAGGTTGACCCGCGCGCAGCCGGTGGCCAGCGCGGCGGCCAGCGAGTCGTCGTCGCGGATGCCGCCGGACAGTTCCACATTCACGTCGAGCTTGCCCACCACCTCGGCGAGCAGCTCACGGTTGGAGCCGCGGCCGAACGCGGCGTCCAGGTCGACCAGATGGATCCACTCGGCGCCGTCGCGCTGCCAGCCCAGCGCGGCGTCCAGCGCCGAGCCGTACTCGGTTTCGCTGCCAGCTTTGCCTTGCACCAGGCGCACGGCACGCCCGTCGACCACGTCGACGGCCGGTAACAGAATCAATGGCATTTACAGTCCCTCAACCCAATTGCTCAGCACGGCCGCGCCCGCGTCGCCGCTCTTCTCCGGGTGGAATTGGGTGGCGGAGAGGGGCCCCTCCTCGACCGCTGCCAGGAACGGCACCTGGTGCGTCGCCCACGTCAGCAACGCCTCGTCCGAACCCTCCCAGCGCTGCGCGGCGTAGGAGTGCACGAAGTAGAACCGTGCGCCGGCGTCCAGCCCCTTGAACAGCACGCTGCCGGGCACGGCGTTCACCACGTTCCAGCCCATGTGCGGGATCACTGGGGCGTCCAGCCGCGTGACGGCCCCCGGCCACTGCCCGCAGCCCCTGGTCTCGACCCCGAATTCCACCCCGCGGGCGAACAGGATCTGCATGCCCACACACACGCCCAGCACGGGGCGCCCGGCGGCCACCCGCTCGGCGATGATGCGATCTCCCCCGACCTTCCGCAGGCCCGTCATGCACGCCTCGAAGGCGCCGACCCCGGGGACCACCAGCCCGTCGGCGGCCGCCGCGGCGCCCGCGTCGGCGGTCACCTCGACCGACGCGCCGACCCGCTGCAGCGCGCGTTGCGCCGACCGCAGGTTGCCCGAGCCGTAGTCGAGCACCACGATTGATTTCGTCACAGAACACCCTTGGTGGACGGCACACCCGACACCCGGGAATCGAGCTCGACCGCCTGACGCAGCGCGCGGGCCACCGCCTTGTACTCGGCTTCGGTGATGTGGTGCGGGTCGCGGCCATACAGGACGCGCACGTGCAGCGCGATGCGGGCATTCGAGGCCAGCGTTTCGAACACGTGCCGGTTGACGACGGTGTGATACGGCACCGAGCTGCCGCTGATCGTGGTGTGCTGCAGGTGATCCGGCTCGCCGGTGTGCACGCAATAGGGACGCCCGGACACGTCGACCGCGGCGTGGGCCAGCGCCTCGTCCATCGGGATGAAGGCGTCCCCGAAGCGCCGGATGCCGTTCTTGTCGCCCAGGGCCTGCCCGAGAGCCTGGCCCAGCGCGATGGCGGTGTCCTCGATGGTGTGGTGGCCCTCGATCTCGGTGTCACCCTTGGTGCGCACGGTCAGGTCGAAGCTGGCGTGGCTGCCCAGCGCCGTGAGCATGTGGTCGTAGAACGGCACCCCGGTGTCGACATCGACCTGTCCCGTACCGTCGAGGTCGAGCTCGACGACGATGTCGGATTCCTTGGTGCGCCGTTCGATTCGCGCGCGGCGTGCTTCGGTGGTCACGGGGCTCCTACTGAGGTGGCTGGGGCCAGTTCGGTGGCCGCGATCTGGGCGCTGGCCCGCAGGAAGGCGTCGTTCTCGTCGGCCAGGCCCGTCGTGGCGCGCAGGTAGCCGGGGATGCCGACGTCGCGGATCAGTACGCCGGCGTCCAGGTAGCGCTGCCAGGTGGCCGGCGCGTCGGCGAATTCCCCGAACAGCACGAAGTTCGCATCGCTGGGGATGACCCGAAATCCCATGCCGCTCAACGCCGTCGTGACGCGTTCCCGTTCGGCGATCAGGGTGGCGACGCTACCCAGGGTGTCGTCGGCGTGCCGCAACGCGGCGCGGGCCGCGGCCTGGGTGACCGACGACAGGTGATACGGCAGCCGCACCAGCAGCATGGCGTCGATCATCGCCGGTGTGGCGATCAGGTAGCCGAGCCGGCCGCCGGCGAACGCGAACGCCTTGCTCATGGTGCGGGTGACGACCAGCTTGGTCGGATATTCCTGGACCAACGCCACCGCGCTGGGCTGCGAGGAGAACTCGCCGTACGCCTCGTCGACGATCAGGATGCCCGGCACCAAGTCGAGCAGCCGCCGCAGGTCGCCCCGCGAAACGCTCTGCCCGGACGGGTTATTCGGGCTGGCGACGAAGACGACATCGGGTTGGCGTTCGGCGACGGCGGCGACGGCGGCGTCCACGTCGAGGCTGAAGTCGTCGGCGCGCGCCGCCTCGAGCCACTCGGTGCGGGTGCCGTCGGCGATGATCGGGTGCATCGAGTAGGACGGGACGAACCCGATCGCGCTGCGCCCCGGCCCGCCGAACGCCTGCAGCAGCTGCTGCAGGATCTCGTTGGAACCGTTTGCGGCCCAGAGGTTTTCGACGTCGAGCGGGGTCCCGGTCTGGGCGGTGAGGTAGGCGGCCAGGTCGCGGCGCAGAGCCACCGCGTCGCGGTCAGGATAGCGGTGCAGGTCGACCGCGGCCTCGCGCACCGACCGCACCACGTCGTCGACCAGCGCCTTGGTGGGCGGGTGCGGGTTCTCGTTGGTGTTCAGGCGCACCGGAACCGCCAATTGCGGTGCCCCGTACGGCGATTTGCCGCGCAGGTCGTCGCGCAGCGGCAGGTCGTCGAGTGTGGGGTTTTTGCGTTCGGTCATCGCTCGAACCTCCGCCGGACCGCCTCGCCGTGCGACGGCAGGTCCTCGGCCTCGGCCAGCGCGACCACATGTCCGGAGACGTCTTTCAGCGCCGCCTCGGTGTAGTCGACGACGTGGATGCCGCGCAGGAACGTCTGCACCGACAGGCCGCTGGAGTGGCGGGCGCTGCCGCCGGTGGGCAGCACGTGGTTGGACCCGGCGCAGTAGTCGCCGAGGCTCACCGGGGCGTACGGGCCGACGAAAATGGCTCCGGCCGAACGGATCCGGCCCGCGACCGCTGCCGCGTCGGCCGTCTGGATCTCCAGGTGTTCGGCGGCGTAGGCGTTGACTACCTCGACGCCGGCGTCCAGGTCGTCGACCAGGATGATCGCGGATTGGGGGCCGCTTAGCGCGGCCGTCACCCGTTCGCGGTGCACCGTCGTTTGGAGCTGAGCGGCCAGCTCGGTGTCGGTGGCGGCGGCCAGGCTTTCACTCGGCGTCACCAGCACGCTGCCGGCCATCTCGTCGTGCTCGGCCTGGCTTATCAGATCGGCGGCCACGTGCGCGGGGTCGGCGGTGTGGTCGGCGAGGATGGCGATCTCGGTCGGCCCAGCCTCGGCGTCGATGCCGACCCGGGAGCGGCACAGCCGCTTGGCGGCGGTGACGTAGATGTTGCCGGGGCCGGTGATCATGTCGACCGGCGCGAGCTCTCGACCATCGGTGTCGGTGCCGCCGTAGGCCAGCAGGGCGACGGCCTGGGCGCCGCCGACGGCCCACACCTCGTCGACGCCGAGCAGCCGGGCGGCGGCCAGGATCGTCGGGTGCGGCAGGCCATGGAACTGGCCTTGCGACGCGGCCTGCGGCGGGCTGGCCACCACCAGCGAGCCGACGCCGGCGGCCTGCGCCGGCACCACGTTCATCACCACGCTGGACGGGTACACCGCGTTGCCGCCGGGCACGTACAGGCCGACGCGCTCGACGGGGACCCACCGCTCGGTGACGGTCGCGCCGGGGCCGAGCGTGGTGGTGACGTCGGCTCGGCGCTGGTCGGCGTGCACGGCGCGGGTGCGCTCGATCATCACCCGCAGCGCCTCGGCTACGTCGACGTGCAGATCCGCCAGCGCCTGGTCGAGCGCCGCGGCGGGCACCCGGACGGCTTGCGGCCGCACCCCGTCGAAGGACGCGCCGTATTCCAGCGCCGCCTCGGCCCCGCCCGCCGCGACCGCCTCCACGATGGGCCGCACCGTGGGCAGCACGCTGTCCACGTCGGCGCCGCCGCGCGGCAGCGCCGCCCGCAGCCGGGCGGCCGTCAGCTGCGCGCCGCGCAGGTCAATGCGGGCGATCGGCGACGGTTGGGTGGGGGTCACGTTCTCCATTGTCCCCGATGGGAGCAACCGCATTTGCTCTCGGGGTTCGGGACCGCGCGAATAGGCGTTCAGCTGCCGAACGCGTTGCTTCCCATGACCAGTGCGGCGGTGCCGCCGTACAGATATCCGACCTCGACCGCTTCGGTGACCTCGGGTTCGGTCGCGCCCGCCGCCCGGGCGTTGTCCGCCAGCATCCGGACACCATCGGCGTGGGCAGCGATGGCATCCGTGACCATACCGATGAGCAGCTTGTACTTGGCGGGGATCGCGCCGTCCTTCAGGATGCGCTCACGCATCGCCAGGTAGGAGTCGGCGAACTGGGGATCGCGACGCTCGATCACCGACAGCCACGGCGGCTGGGGACTGCCCGCCTGCGGCGGGGTCTCCCCGGCGGGCGCGCCGGGCTGGATGCAGCCACCCGCCGAGGCCGGGGCACCGCCGACGTCGCCGCACACATCGGCCCGGACCGGAGAGGCGGTGTGCATCAGCAAGGCCGCGCCGACCACCATGGCCGCCGCCCACAGGATCAGGTAACTTGGCAGTGTCCGCGCCCGCGGGGCGTCGGCGCCAACGGATCGTCGGATCTCGACCGCCTCGGCGATCTCTGCTTCCGAGGCGCCGGCCGCGCGGGCTTCGGCGGCGAATGCCATGACACCGTCGGGACGCGCGGCGGCCATGGCCATGAGACATCTGTACTTTGCCGGGATGGCGCCTACTTTCGGCAGGGACTCGCACGCGTTGGTCATAGGCAAACCGTACGCCCGCAACCGCACCGACGGCAAAACGAAATCCCTTGTGCGGCTTGGCTTATTGCGACGCGGCCACGACGAACCGTCATCACGCAAGCGGCATTCGCGTGCCGCCCGGTACAGTGCCGGTGAAAGGCCGGGTAAGACCGGTCAGGGCCCGCAGAGTTGCTCAAGGAGCCGTCATGTCCACAAAGAATCACCCGAACAACGCCCCCGGCGTCCCGATGGTGTTCCCGGTCTGGTTCGAGCGCTTTCAGATCAAGTACTTCAACCCGGCGGTGAAGCCGATCGCGCGCTTTCTGCCCGGGACCGCGACCATCAAGCACCGCGGCCGCACCTCGGGCAAGCAGTACGAGACCATCATCACCCCGTACCGGAAGGGCAACTTGCTGGCGATCGCGCTGGCCCACGGCAAGACGAACTGGGTCAAGAACGTGCTGGCCGCCGGCGAGGCCGACGTCGAGTACAGCCGCAACCGCGTGGTGCACATCACCAACCCGCGGATCCTGCCCGCCGGTTCCGACGGCGAGGGCCTGCCGCGGATGGTTCGCGCGCAGCTGGGCCGGGTCGGGGTGTTCGTCGCCGACATCGCCTGACACTTGGCGGCATCGCGGGTGAACTGACGGCTTTCCGCGTGCACCGGCGGCGGGATTTCGGCGATTTTCCCGCCCTACATTCGCACGCAAAGCCATAGGTTCACACTCGACGCCCTAGGCCCGCGTGAAGACCGTTTTACCCGTCATCGCCGGCCAGGCCGACGGGGCGTCTTCCCAGGCAACAACGCGGTCGACGGCCGGCGACAGGTCCAGGCCACCGGCGAGCAGTTCGAGCACGCGTGGAATGACCGTGCGCGCGCTGACGCGTCCGGTGATGAACCGCACGCCGCGGGTGTACATCGGCAGCAGCGGCATCTCGACCTTGTATTCGGGGTAGATCCCCGTGTCGGTGCACACGCCATCCGGCCAGGTCGCGCGCAGGGTCGCCGATAGCGTCGCGGCGTCGCCGGTCGTGTGCACGGTGACCGGGTAGGAGCCCCAAGACTTGTCGGGTTTGGCGACGTCGTGGACCGCCGCGCCGAGCTTCTCGGCGGCGGCCAGCCGCTGCGGGTCGGTGTCGACGTAGTCGACGTGAGCGCCGAGCGCCACGCCGAACGCGGCCGCATACAACCCGATCGACAGTCGCCCGAGCACCAGGACCCGACGATCGGCCGGATCGAGCGCGCTCAGCTCGTCGGCGAACGGCCCGACGGTGCGCCAGCCGTCGGGAATGTTGTCCGACAGGGACGCGATGGAGACGGGGTCGACCGGGTCGGGAAACGGGATCAGCATCGCGTCGGCGTAGGGCACCAGCACCAGATCCGACATGAACCCGCCGCCGTCCAGCCCGGCAATCGGCGCCATCCCATACATCGCCATCAGTGGCCCCGATCCGCACGAACCCGTCACGCCTCGACGGCATTCGCGGCACGTCCCGCAGCTGATCTGGAAAGGCACCACCACCCGGTCGCCCACCCGAACGCCTTTGACGTCGTCGCCGACCGCCACCACCTCGGCCAACCCCTCATGGCCGACCGCGTACGCCGGCGGTAAGGGCAGCCTGCCTTGGCAGACCGCGACGTCGAGGTCGCAACACGCCACCGCCAGCGGCCGGACCAGCGCCTGCTCGGGCGCGGCGAGCTGCGGTTCGGGCACCTCGCGCCACGCGTATCGCCTGGTCTCTTCGTAGGTCAGCTGCCTCATCTCTGCATTCTTGAGTGATTATTCAAGTAAAGTCAATAGCATGCCGAGACCGGATCGCAGCCGCCCCGCGCTGATCGACAAGGCCGCTACCCTGTTTCGCCGCCAGGGCTACGCGGCGACCGGGCTCAACCAGATCCTCGACGAGGCCGGCGTCAAGCCGGGTTCGCTGTACCACCACTTTCCGCAGGGCAAGCAACAGTTGGCGGCGGCGGTCGTCGAGACGGAGGGAACCGGCATCGAGCAACTGCTGCGCCGGTTCCTGGCGACGGGCCGGCCGGTGGCCGACATCGTCGATCGGTGGATCGACCTGCTGGCCGCGGGCTTGGCGGGCGACCGGCGCGACGGCTGCCCCATCGAACCGATCGCCACCGAGTCCGTGCACGCGAGCCCGCTGGTGCGCGAGGCGTCGGCGCGCGCCTTCGGGGGATGGTGCGCGGCCATCGAGGAGCGGCTGCGCTCCGACGGGTGGGGTGCGGCGGAGGCGAAACAGGTTGGGCTGGCGGTGATCTCGTTGATCGAGGGGGCGCTGATCCTGTCCCGGACCTCCGGCGACGCGGGCGCGCTCGACGCGGCCAAGCCCGCCGCGCGCACGCTACTGCGCGGCTAGCTCGCCTTCGAGGCTGGCCTTGATCGCCTGGGCGGCGTCCTCCATCGCGGCGTGCAGCCGAACCGCCAACTCGTCCGGCAGAACATCCCTGGTCCAGATGAAGCGGCACCGGCGCGCGCCGTCGGGCACGATCTGCATCGCGGTGTTGTCGTGTTCCGGTCGCGCGGTGTCGCCGATGAGGGAGTAGACGATGCGGCGCGCGGCTTCGTCTCGCGCGATGAGCCGTTCCCGGGCGACATTGCCGTTCGCAAACGTCACCACGCGAACGTCGCCGTCGGCCTGCGCCGACACCACGTAACCGCGCGCCATGCCAACCGGGCCGTCGGCCCAGTCCCCGATCACTTGCCAAACGCGGTCGGCGTCGACGTCGATTTGGAACTCGGTGCGTATTGATGCCATGAAGCCAGCTTCGCGTCCGGATGCCGCGCGGTCTTGAACATCCTTGCGGCCGGCTGTCACCCTGCGGCGCTAGCCTGGCGGCGTGCTGTCGATGGTCACCCTCGCCGCCCGGCCCCACTTCAGCCTGCAGGCCTGGACATGCCGTCCCGACGGCTCGAGCTGGTCGGCGATCGAGCGCCCGATCGACGGACGGCTTGTTTTGGTCAGGTCCGGCCGGTTTCAGCGGCGAGGCTCAGACGGGCCGGTCAATCTCGATCCGACGGTCGGCTACGTCGGCGGGCCTGGCGAGGAAGACCAATTCGCACACCCCCACGGCGGGGACGCGTGCACCTCGGTGCGGCTGAGCGCGGCGTCGTGGCGGCGGCTGGTCGGCGATCCCGGTCGACTGCGACACTCGACCTTCTACGTCGACGCTCGGCTGGAACTCGCGCACCGGCGGTTGCTTGGCGCCGCCGATATCGACTACCAGCTCGCCGAGACTGTCGTGGCGCTCACAGCCATGGCGGTGCGAGCGGTAACCGACCGACGCACGCCGCTGGCGGATCGGCCGGGTCCCGCCGACGCACTTCTTGTGCGGCGAGCGCGCGCGGCCATCCACGACGACGACCCGGCGGCTCGGGGTCTCTTTCCGCTCGCGGAACTGCTGGGCACGTCGCCATACCGGTTGAGTAGGGCGTTCCCGCGCGAGCTGGGCGTGTCGCTCACCCGATACCGCAACCGCGTCCGGCTGAGCCGGGCGCTCGACCGGCTCGAGCGCGACGAGTCGACGCTGGCCACCGTCGCCGCTGAGCTCGGATTCGCCGACCAGGCGCACTTCACCCGCGTTGTGCGCCAGCAGCTGGGGCACACCCCGGCGGCGCTGCGCCGCGAGCTGCAGCGGGATGTGCGCTCACGGCTTTCGGTGTAACTTGCGGGCGACACACGCGAGCGGAAGGCCTACATGTCCAGGCCGATGTCGAGCACGCGCACCGAGTGGGTCAGCGCGCCGACGGCCAGGTAGTCCACGCCGGTCGCGGCGTAGGTCGCCGCGTTCTCCAGGCTCAGTCCCCCGGACGATTCGAGCAGCACGGCGGGCGCCCGGGCATCGCGGCGCTGTACGGCCGTCTGCGTCTGCCACACCGGGAAGTTGTCCAGCAGGATCAGCTCGGGCTTTTCGGGCAGCACCTCGTCGAGCTGCTCGAGCGAATCCACCTCGACCTCGCAGGGCAGGTCGGGGGCCGCTTCGCGCACCGCGCGCAGCGCCTCGACCACCGATCCGGCGGCCGCGACGTGGTTGTCCTTGATCAGCGCGGCGTCGCCGAGCCCAAGGCGGTGATTGACGCCACCTCCGACGCGAACCGCGTATTTCTGCAGGGCCCGCAGGCCGGGCAGGGTCTTGCGGGTGTCGCGGACCTTGGCCTTGGTGCCGTGCACCGCGTCGACCCAGGCCGCGGTGGCGGTGGCGATTCCGGACAGGTGGCAGATGAGGTTCAGCGCGGTTCGCTCCGCCGTCAACAGGCCGCGAGTCTGCGCCTGGACCGTCAGCAGCGGCTCGCCCGGCCGCAGCCGGGCGCCGTCGTCGACGCGATCGAGCACCTGATAGCCGTCGGCGCCGAGCACCTCGTCGAGCACGAGCAATGCGACGTCCACCCCGGCGATCACGCCCGGCGCGCGGGGCACCATCGAGGCGGTTGTCACCGCGCCGGCCGGGACCGTGGCCTGCGTGGTGACGTCGGGCCCGTAGCGCAGATCCTCCTGCAGAGCGCGCCGGATCAGATCTCGGGCGGTGTCGAGTTCGCCGTCGGACAGCATCGTCACCCCACCGCCGCCAGCGCCTCCACCAGCACCGAGTTCTGGTCGTCGGCCAGCCGGAGCACGCTGCTGCGGGCTTGCTCGGGCGCCGCGTCCGGGTACTCCGCGCGGTGGTGACACCCGCGGCTTTCGTTGCGCGCCAGGGCGCCGGCGGTCACCGCCCGGGCGGCCAGCGTCAACGCGATGTCCTCGAAATCGCGGCGGCCGGTGATGTCGCGGATGGGCGCCCCGGACAGCTTGTCGGACAACCGGTTCAGCCCGGCGGCGTCGCGCACCACCGAGGCGTCGCGGCTCATGGCCCGGTGCAGGTCGCCGCGCGGTGCGGCGGTGTGGGCGACGAGTTCGGGCGCGAGCGCGCGGGTCCGCCCGGCCGCCGAGGCGTGCGCGGCGGCCGCCCTGCCGGCGCGACCGCCGACCACCAGCCCCTCGAGCAAGCTGTTGGACGCCAAGCGGTTTGCGCCGTGCATCCCGGTGCGGGCCACCTCGCCCGCGGCGAACAGCCCGGGCAACTCGGTCTGCCCGTGCACGTCGGTGACGACGCCGCCGCAGCTGTAGTGCGCGCCGGGGACGACCGGAATCGGTTGGCGGACGGGGTCGATCCCGGCCTCCCAGCACGCGGCGGTAACGGTCGGGAACCGCGCCTCGAAGCCCGCGATGCCGCGCGCGTCGAGGAAGACGCACGGGTCGCCGGTCTCCTGCAGCCGCGCGTCGATGGCCGCCGCGACGACGTCGCGGGGGGCCAGGTCGCCCATCGGGTGAACGCCGACGGTAACCGAATTGCCGTGGGAGTCAAGCAGGATCGCGCCCTCGCCGCGGATCGCCTCGGTGACCAGCGGGCGACGCCCGCCGCCAGTGCCGAAAAGCATCGTCGGGTGGAACTGGATGAACTCGAGATCGCTGACCGGCACGCCGGCCCACAGCGCCAGCGCGATGCCGTCGCCGGTGGAGCCGTCGGGGTTGGTGGTCGCCCCGTACAGGTGCCCAAGCCCGCCAGACGCGAGGATCACCGAGGGCGCGCTGATGACGCCGTAGCCGTCCGGGTTACCCGCCCACACGCCGGTTACGGCGGCCCCGTCGTGCAGCACCCGCAGGGCAACGTGGCCGGTGCGGATGTCGAGCGTGGCCGCGGCGTGGTCGAGCGCCCGCTGGACCTCGGCGCCGGTGGCGTCGCCGCCGGCGTGCACGATGCGCCGCCGCGAGTGACCGCCCTCGCGCGTCACGTCCCACCGGCCGGGCACAGCCTCGTCGAATCGCGCTCCGTCACCGACCAATTCGGACACCGCGCGGTAGCCGTCGGCGACGATCGAGCAGACGGCGTCGGGGTCGCACAGGCCGGCGCCGGCGGCCAGGGTGTCGGCGACGTGGGCCTCGACCGAGTCGTCGTTTCCCGGCAACACCACCGCGATGCCGCCCTGCGCGTAGTGCGTTGCGGTCACCCCGCGCGCATCGTCCGCCTTGGACAGCACCACGACGCTGCGGCCGGCGCGATGGGCGGCCAGCGCGGCGGCCAAACCCGCCACGCCGGTTCCGATTACGACGACGTCGGCGGAATGGATCCAATCCGGACGGGCGATCATTCGCCGCCGCCCGGCTGCCCGATCTGGATCATTCGCTGCACGCTGCGCCGGCCCGCCGCGGCGATCTCGGGGTCTACGTGGACTTCGTCGGCCCCCTCGACCAGGCAGCGCAGCAGCGCGGCCGGGGTGATCATCTTCATGTACTTGCAAGAGGCCCGGTCGTTGACGGCGCGGAAGTCGACTTGCGGTGCGGCGCGGCGCAATTGGTGCAACATGCCGACCTCGGTGGCGACCAGGACCTTACGGGCGTTCGTTTCGTGGGCGGCGTCGAGCATGCCGCCGGTGGACAGGATCTTCACCCGCTCCGCCGGGAAGGCGCCTTCGCCGGCGAGGTACAAAGCCGAAGTGGCACAGCCACATTCGGGATGCACGTACAGTTCGGCGTCGGGGTTTGCCCGCGCCTGCTCGGAGAGCTCGTCGCCGTTGATGCCGGCGTGCACGTGGCATTCCCCGGCCCACACGTGCAGGTTTTTTCGGCCGGTGACCCGGCGAACGTGGGCGCCGAGGAATTGGTCCGGGCAGAACAGCACCTCGCGGTCGGGGTCGATGGACTCGACGACGTCGACCGCGTTGGACGACGTGCAGCAGATGTCGGTGAGCGCCTTCACCGCGGCGGTGGTGTTGACGTAGGAGACGACGACGGCGCCGGGGTGCTCGCCCTTCCAGGCGCGCAGTTCGTCGGGGGTGATGGAATCGGCCAGCGAACAGCCGGCCCGCTGGTCGGGAATGAGCACGGTCTTGTCCGGGCTGAGGATCTTGGCGGTCTCGGCCATGAAGTGCACACCGCAGAACACGATGGTGTCCTCGGGCGCCTCGGCGGCGATCCGCGACAGCGCCAGGGAATCGCCCACGTGGTCGGCCACGTCCTGGATGGCGGGCAGCTGGTAGTTGTGCGCGAGCAGGGTGGCGCCGCGCAGCGTGGCCAGCCGGCGGACCTCGGCGGCCCACTGCTCGTCGCCGTCCAGGCCGGCGTAGCCGGTCGGGGTGTCGGTGATGCGGGCACTCAGGTCGTCCGCGAGGGTGTCCATGCCAATCGAAACCGTCACAGCGGTTCCTTTCGTCCCGGGAGGTTTTCGACTTATAATCGAAAACATGGGCCATACTAGCACTGAACACGAGGTGCTGGCGGTCGTGTTCCAGGTTCGTCAGGTAACGGCGGGCCCCCGTAGACAGAAACCGCAGTTGAACGTCCTGTTATGGCAGCGCGCCAGGGATCCGCAGAAGGGCGCCTGGTCGCTGCCGGGCGGACGGCTGCGCACGGACGAGGACATGACTACCTCGGTTCGGCGCCAGCTGGCCGAAAAGGTGGACCTGCGAGAGCTGGCTCACTTGGAGCAGCTCGCTGTGTTTTCCGACCCACACCGGGTGCCCGGCGCCCGGGTGATCGCCTCGACCTTCTTGGGCCTGGTGCCCTCCCCCGCCACGCCGGAACTGCCCCCGGACACCCGCTGGCATCCGGTGGATTCGCTGCCGCCCATGGCGTTCGACCACGGCCCGATGGTCGCCCACGCCCAGACCAGGCTGGCCGCCAAGATGTCCTACACGAACATCGGATTCGCGTTGGCCCCAAGGGAATTCGCGCTGTCCGCGCTGCGCGACATCTACGGCGCCGCGTTGGGCTACCAGGTCGACGCGACGAACCTGCAGCGGGTGCTGGTCCGGCGCGGGGTGATCAGCCAGACGGGCACCATCGCGCAGTCCGGCCGCAGCGGCGGACGACCGGCGGCGCTTTATCACTTCACCGACTCCCGGCTGCGGGTCACCGACGAATTCGCCGCGTTTCGGCCGCCCGGTCAGCTTTAGCGCCGCCAGCCCGCGACACGCCGGTACATTGGGCAGAACACCTTTCGCCCGTGAGCTGGGGGGACCACGAGAACTGGCTCACAATGCGGCGATTACGTTTTGGCCACCGTTCGTTCATGCGCGAGAATGCCGGATGGCCAAGGAGGGATCTGCGAATGGTTGAGCTCGGCAATCTCGCGGGCACGAGTGGCGCTCAGTGGATCGGACGGCCGCACCACGAGGAGCTGCAGCGCAAGGTCCGTCCGCTGCTGCCCTCCGACGACCCGTTCTACCAGCCGCCGCCCGGCTACCAGCACGCCGAGCCCGGCACGGTGCTGCGCTCGCGCGACGTCGAGCTGGCTTTCCTGGGTCTGGTACCCCAGCACGTCAAGGCCGTCCAGCTGCTGTACCGCACGATGGACATGAACGGCCAGCCCGAGGCGACGGCGACCACCGTGATCGTCCCGGCCCAACTGGCTCCGGGGCAGAGCTGCCCGGTGTTGTCGTACCAGTGCGCGATCGACGCGATGACGTCGCGTTGCTTTCCGTCCTACGCGCTGAGGCGCCGGGCCAAGGCCCTCGGGTCGCTCAGCCAGTTCGAGTTCTTGCTGATCAGCGCCGCCGTCGCCGAGGGCTGGGCCGTGTCGGTGCCCGACCACGAGGGCATCCACGGTTTGTGGGGCGCGCCGTACGAACCCGGTTACCGCGTGCTGGACGGCATCCGCGCCGCGCTGAGCTCGGAACGCGTTGGCCTGTCGGCAGGAGCCGACACCAAGCCGCCGATCGGGCTGTGGGGCTACTCCGGCGGTGGCCTGGCCAGCGCGTGGGCCGCGGAGATGTGCGGCGATTACGCGCCCGAACTGGACATTGTCGGCGCGGTCCTGGGATCGCCCGTCGGCGACCTCGGCCACACGTTTCGCCGGCTCAACGGGAGCTTCCTCGCCGGCCTGCCCGCGCTGGTGGTGGCGGCGCTGGCCAAGATCTACCCCGACCTGGACCGGATCATCAAGGAGCACACCAACGAGGAGGGGCGCGCCCTGCTCGACTCGCTGCACGACATGACGACGGTGGAGGCCGTCCTGCGGATGGCCGGCAAGAACATGGGCGACTACCTCGACGAGCCGCTCGAAGAGATCCTGTCGACCCCCGAGGTCACCTACGTCTTCGACAGCATCAAGCTGGGCGCGGCGGTGCCGACGCCGCCGGTGCTGATCGTGCAGGCGGTGCACGACTACCTGATCGACGTGCACGACATCGACGAGCTCGCCGACGCCTATTCGGCCGGCGGCGCCCGGGTCACCTACCACCGGGACGCGTTCAACGAACACATCTGCCTGCACCCGCTGTCCGCGCCGATGACGCTGCGCTGGCTCACCGACCGGTTCGCCGGCCGGCCGCTGACCGAGCACCTGATCCGGACGACGTGGCCGACGATGTTCAACCCGATGACCTACGTCGGGATGGCGCGACTGGTCAAGATCGCGGCCAAGGTCATCACCGGCCGCAAGATCCCGCACCGCCCGCTGTAAGGTCCCTGGACGTCGAGCTCGGCACCCGCCCCGCTGAGTGTGTCCTGGGCTTTGCGCGTGAGTCCAGGGCGGAAAAATCGCCCAGATCTCGCCGTGGGTTCACACCGAATGCCGGGGGTTCACACCGACGCGGCTTCGACGGCTTGCGACGCTGCGACGCCTACGAGACGGCGGCCTCCGGGGCTTCGGGCTCCATCGGCAGCGCGCCGGGAGGCCGACCGGCCACCGGAAGACCACCCAGGTCGTCGCGGGCGTCGGCCGCCGCGAGCAGCGCGCACACCAGCGCGGCGATCCCCGCGGGCCACGCCAGCGTCACCGCCACCTGCGGCAGGTGGAGGGCGAAGAACACCGGCGGCGCCTGGGTGACATAGGCGACCGGCGGGCTGCCCGAGACCGCGACCGCGTCGAAGTTCAGCGCACCGTAGCGCAGCCGGACCAGCAGCGCACCCGTCCCCGCGGCCACCGCCGCGGCGACCACCATGCCGAGCGACAGCTCCAGGACCATCGCGGGCCCGCGGTGCTCGCGCCGCTGCCAGACCAGCACCGCGCCGACCACCGCCAGCGCCGTCAACAGGCCCAGCAGCATGGCCGGGGCGATGAAGAAGTGCTCGGACTCGGTGCCCAGATAGTCGTGGACCCGCTCGCCGGCCCGCGTGATCGCCACCACCGCGCGAAGCGGTGGCGCGATCCAGGCCCACAGCCCGCCGATCGCGACGCCGGTCGCGGCCACCCCCAGCGCCGCAACGAGGACCGCGCGCGCCCGCGCCTTACGGGGAACGCCGGAGGGGTCGAAATACGCCGGCTCGGCGTGCTCGGTCACCGCTTTGCCTCCATGTCCGCAGAGTCGACCTCGCCGTGCCGCGAGCACCGCGCCCGCCAGCCGTCGGGCCGAACCTGGACCACCATCCGCCGTCCGCATTGGGCGCAGAACCGGGGCGGCTCAAGGCCCAGCTGAGCGGCGGTCGGCACGGCCGAGCCACCCCGTTCCCCGGTGTAGACGTTGTAGACGCCGGCGCCGACCGGGGCGCCCAATTCCCGAACCACGGTCTCCAGTGTCTTACAGGCTGGCGTTGAGCGCCTTGATCGGCATCTGCAGATCCTGGAGCAGTTCCAGGTCCGCCTCGGCGGGGCGCCCGAGTGTAGTGAGGTAGTTCCCGACGATCACCGCGTTGATGCCGCCCAGGATGCCCTGCTTGGCGCCGAGGTCACCCAGCGTGATCTCGCGCCCGCCGGCAAAGCGCAGCATCGTGCGCGGCAACGCCAGCCGGAAGGCGGCGACCGACTTCAATGCCTCGCTGACCGGCAGCACCTCCAGGTCGCCGAACGGCGTGCCCGGCCGCGGGTTGAGGAAGTTCAGCGGCACCTCGTCGGGCCCGAGCTCGGCCAGGTCGGCCGCGAACTCCGCGCGCTGCTCCAGGGTTTCGCCCATGCCTAGGATGCCGCCGCAGCACACCTCCATGCCGGCGTCGCGCACCATCGACAGCGTCTCCCAGCGCTCTTCCCAGGTGTGGGTCGTCACGACGTTGGGGAAGTACGAGCGGGCGGTCTCCAGGTTGTGGTTGTAGCGGTGCACGCCCATCGCCGAGAGCTGCTCCACCTGCTCGGCGCTCAGCATCCCCAGCGAGCAGGCGATGTTGATCTCGACCTCGTCGCGGATCGCTTCGATGCCGGCCGCGACCTGCGCCATCAACCGCTCGTCGGGGCCGCGGACCGCGGCCACGATGCAGAACTCGGTGGCCCCCGACTTGGCCGTCTGCTTGGCCGCCTCGACCAGGCTGGGGATGTCCAGGCGTGCGCTACGCACCGGCGACGAGAACAGCCCCGACTGGGAGCAGAAGTGGCAATCCTCCGGGCACCCGCCTGTCTTCAGGCTGATGATGCCCTCGACCTCGACCTCGGGGCCGCACCAGCGCATCCGCACCTCGTGGGCCAGCGCCAGCAGCTCCTCGAGCCGGTCGTCGGGCAGCTGCAGCACCCGCAGCACCTGGTCGCGGGTCAGGCCCTCGCCGCCGTCGAGCACCTGCCTGCGGGCCACCGCGAGGATGTCGTCGTTCGAGTCGTCGGCGTCGGTCGTCGGCCGAGTTGCCGCTTGAGTCACCAGGTACTCCCCTGCATCTTTTTGCGTGCGCGCGCACCCGCACCTGCCACGTCGTCATGGCAGCCTGAACAAATCGGTTCAAAGTAGGGTAACGGCCTCCGGAGATTGGGCCAGACGGGGTATGTCTGCACCATGATTGTTTGGGAGGCCCAGGCGCACATCGAGTACCTGGCCCACCACATGCTGTTGTTGGCGATCCCCGCCTTCCTGCCGGCGATCGCGGTGGTTGGGGTCATCCTGTACGTCGCGCTGAAAGACCGCCGCAACGGCGGCGACGCGGGTGCGAACCAGCAAACCGACGCCGCCGACAAAAAGCGTGATTGACGGGCCCTCGATCGGGGCATTCCGGTTCCTGCGAGCTGCATCACAGCTCGCCAGGCCGGGGTGCAGGAGGGTTTGACGATGAAATCGGCGGAACTCACTTTTGTGGCCGAGGCGCCGGCGCGCGGCGCCGGCCTTAACCAGGTGATCGGACTGTCGATCGCCGCCGTGGTGATCGGCGCGGCCATGCTGTGGATCGGTTATGCGCACCGCACCCACCGCATCGAGTGGTTGACCCGCATCGCCGACAAGATGGGCGAAAAGTTCCACCGCCCCAACTGGGTGGCCCTACCGGTCCTGATCTTCACCACGTTCATCATCTGCGCCCTGTTCGGGTTCATCTGGGACGTCAGCTGGCACATCGGCAACGGCCGCGACCCCGGCCCGCTGGCGAACCCGGCGCACTACTTCATCATCATCGGCCTGTTCGGGATCTTCGTCGCGGGCATGTTGGCGATCGTGCTGCCGTTCGACCAGCCCGGCCCGGCGGCGGTGCGCATCACGCGTAACTGGTACGCCCCGGTCGGCGGGATTTTGATGGCGGGCTGCGGGTTGTACGCGATGATCGGGTTCCCCCTCGACGACATTTGGCACCGCATCTTCGGCCAAGACGTAACCCTTTGGGGCCCAACGCATTTGATGATGATCGGCGGGGCCTGCTTTTCGCTGTTCGCGGTGCTGATCCTGGAACGCGAGGGCGAGGCCCACGCGGGGGCGGAGGTCTTCCACGGCCCGTTCATCACGTTCCTGCGCTACCTGTCCTTCGGCGGCCTGTTCATCGGGCTGTCCGTCTATCAGATCGAATTCGACTTCGGCGTCCCGCAATTCCGGCTGGTGTTCCAGCCGATGCTGATCGCCGCGGCGTCCGCGCTGGCGGCGGTTGCCGCCCGCCTGACCATGGGGCGCGGCGGTGCGGTCATCGGAGCCTTGTTCGCCGTCGCGCTGCGGGGCCTGGTCGCGTTGCTGGTCGGGCCCATCCTGGGCGCCCCGATCAACTGGTTCCCGCTCTATCTGGGTCCGGCGCTGGTCGTCGAGCTGGTGGCGCTGACCCCACTCCTCAAGCGCCCCATCGCTTTTGGTGCCGTCTGTGGCCTCGGCGTGGCGACCGTCGGGCTGTGGCTGGAGTCGCTGTGGATCGGCGCGGTGTACCACTACCCGTGGCCGACGAGGATGTGGGGCGAGGCGCTGGCGATGTCGGTACCCGTGGCCGTGCTGACCGGGGTGTGCGGGGCGATGTTCGGGATGGTGCTCACCGGACAGCGGCTCCCGGGCCGCCGGGTCGGCATCGCCGCGGTGGCGTTGACGGTGTTGGTGATCGGCGCCGCGGTGGCCAACGGTTTGCACATCGTGGTGCCGAGCCAAAACACCGCCACCGTCACGCTGACCGACCAGCCGAGCCAGCCGGGGCGGCGGATGGTGTCGGCGGACGTGCAGCTGACCCCGCCGTTCGTCAGCGACCATCCGGAGTGGCTCACGATCCTGTCCTGGCAGGGCCGCATGCAGAACAACCGCGGCCTGATGATCGACCGACTGGAGAAGGTCGGTCCGGGGCACTACCGGTCGACCCAGCCGGTTCCCGTGTGGGGCGAGTGGAAGACGCTGCTACGGGTGCAGGACGGCCGCACGATGACGGCCCTGCCGATCTGGGAGCCCGCGGACGACGCCATTCCGGCACCTGAGGTTCCCGCGCTGGCGCAAAGCGTGCGGCCGTTCGTCCTGGAGGTCACGATCCTGCAGCGCGAACGCGACCAGAGCGCGCCGGCCTGGTTGTTCACCGCCGGCGGGATCGTGGTGCTGATCCTGACCCTAATGGTGATCAGCGCACTGACCTGGGGCGTCGGCCGGCTGAACAACGTCCAGCAATCGCCGGAGCCGGTCGAGGAAAAGCACCCCGTGCCCGGGGCCCCCAGGGCGGCCTAGCCTGATGATGGTTCGCAGCGCCCTCGTCACCGCGTGGGCGGCCGCGCTGACGTGCGCGCTGGTCGCCTGCGGCGGATCGCAGCCCCAGTCGCCCGCCGCCGCCCCGGTCGTCGACATCACCATCGCCAAGGGCCAGGTCACCCCGACCAACGCCACGCTGCAGGCAAAGGTGCACCAGCAAATCACCCTGCGGGTCACCAGCGACGCCCCCGACGAGTTGCACGTGCACTCGACGCCCGACCACAAGTTCCCGGTCGCGGCCGCGCCCGGCCAAACCTTCCAGTTCAGCGTCGACGTCCCGGGAAACGTCGAGGTCGAGCTGCATCACCTGGACCGCACGATCGCGACGATCCAAGTCCAGCCGTGAGCGCCGCCGGCGCGACGGCGGTGCTCGCGCACGGCCTGGGCGGGTCAGGCGACCTTCCGGTGCCGTACCTGTACGCGATGGTCGGGGCGGCGTGGGCGCTGACGTTCACGTTCGCGCTGGTCGCGTTCGCGTGGCGGCGGCCGCGCTTCGATCCGGACAAGCCCGGCCGCCCGCTGCCGTCGGCGCTGACCTCGTTCGTCGACGCCCGGGCGACCCGCTGGACGGCGGCCGGGCTGGCATTGGCGTTCGCGGTGTGGGTGGTGTCGGCCGGGGTGTGGGGTCCGCGGTCGGAGTCCAACGCCCTGCTCGGGGCGTTCTACGTGCTGTTGTGGGTCGGGTTGGTGGCGGTGTCGTTGCTCTTCGGCCCGGTCTGGCGGGTGATCTCGCCGATACGCACGTTGTATCTGCTGCTGCGGCGCGTGACGCCGGCGCGACTCGGTCAACCGCGGTGGTCCTACCCCGAGGGCTGGGGCTATCGGCCGGCGGCGCTGGGCCTGTTCGCGTTCGTGTGGTTGGAGCTGGCCAGCCCCAACTCGGCGTCGCTGCCGCTGGTCCGGGCGTGGCTGGCGACCTATGCGGCGCTGATGCTGGTCGGGGCGTGGCTGTGCGGGCAGCGGTGGCTGGCCCGGGCCGACCCGTTCGGTGTGTACAGCATGGCGGTTTCCCGGCTCTGCCCGTTTCGGCGCAACCCGGACACCGGCAGGATCGTCGTCGGGAATCCGCTCGACCACCTGCCGTCGCTGCCGGTGCGGCCGGGGGTGGTGGTGCTGCTGGCGGTGCTGCTCGGGTCGACGGCGTTCGACAGCTTCTCGTCGTCGCCGACGTGGCGGGGGTTCGCCGACGAGGTTTCGCGCGGCTTCGGCCTGGCGCCGACGCTGTCGTCGTCGCTGTTGCGCACCGTGGGGCTGATCATATTCATTTCCGTTGTGGCGGTGACGTTTTCGCTTGCGGCGCGCGCCACCGGCGGCGTCGACCGTGAGCAACGCCGTGCCCTGCCCGGGCGGATGGCGCATTCGCTGATCCCGATCGTGGTGGGCTACATCTTCGCGCACTATCTGTCCTACCTCGTCGAGCGCGGCCAGCAGGCGGTGTTCGCGCTGGCCGATCCGTTCGGCCGCGGCTGGAACCTGTTGGGGCTGGCGCATTGTCAGGTCGCCTACCTGCTGTCGGCGCATCCCCCGCTGCTCGCCGGCATCAAGGTGGCGTCGGTGGTGACCGGGCACATCGTGGCGGTGGTCGCCGCACACGACAGGGCCCTGCGGCTGCTGCCGGCCGGCCATCAGCTCACGGGGCAGCTGACGATGATGCTCGTCATGGTCGGCTACACGTTCACCGGCCTGTATCTGCTGTTCGGCGGCTAGCTCGGCTATGTCGTTGTGAGCCCACGGCTTTCGGTGTGAGCTCGCGGCGGGATCTTGGC
>NZ_JCALCI010000009.1:0-101983 GCF_059812245.1 Mycobacterium sp. NGS64
CCGCGTGGTGAGGGGCTTTTGTGTCTCCTCGCGGCCTGGGCCGGGGCTCCAAGAATTCGTAGAGGCTTCGTAGAGGCCGACGTCTAATCCTTCTCTCACACGCGCCGATCGCTGGCCGCCGGGAGGAGGAATCACGATGCAGCTCCTGAGTAACCACATCTCGTTGATGCACGGCTGGCTGCCGTTGACGGTCGATGCCGCCACCGCGCTCGCGCTGGGGCTCGCCATCGCGCGGCGATCACGCCGTTGGCTCCTGTGCTGGCTGCCCGTGGCCGTCGTCGCGGGCGGCGTGGCGGCCGCCGGGGCGCACTGGCACATCGGCCGTGTGGCAACCGAGCAGGCGCCGTCCGCGCTGTACGTGTGGATCGCACTGGCCGGAACGGCCGTGGCCGTCGTGATCCTGGGCTGGCGCGGCGCGCGCTGGTGGCGCCGCGCCGTATCGATCCTGTGCCTGCCGCTGTGTGTGCTCTGCTCGCTGCTGGTGCTGAACCAGTGGTTCGGATATGTGCAGACGGTGCAGAGCGCATGGGACCAGCTGACCTCCGCTCCGCTACCCGGCCAGACCGACAAGGCCACCGTCACCGCGATGGCGGCGAGCGGCGCCAGGCCATCGCGCGGCCGACTGGTGCCGGTGCAGATCCCTTCCGACGCGTCGAATTTCAAGCACCGCGAGGAACTGGTGTACCTGCCGCCGGCATGGTTCTCGAGCTCTCCGCCGCCGCAGCTGCCGACGGTGATGATGATCGGCGGCATGATCAACACACCCGCCGACTGGGTGCGCGCCGGGAACGCGGTGGACACCATCGACGCCTTCGCTGCCGCGCATGGAGGCAACGCGCCGGTGCTGGTGTTCGTCGACCCGGGCGGGGCATTCGACAACGACACCGAGTGCGTCAACGGAAGCCGCGGCAACGCGGCCGACCACCTCACCAAAGACGTTGTGCCCTACATGGTCTCGAATTTCGGGGTCAGCCCCGACCCGTCGCGCTGGGGCATCGTGGGCTTCTCCATGGGCGGGACCTGCGCGGTGGACCTGACCGTCATGCACCCCACGCTGTTCAGCACGTTCGTCGACATCGAAGGCGACTTGACCCCCAACACGGGCAGCAAGGCGCAAACCATCGCCGGCCTGTTCGGCGGAAATGGAGACGCCTGGGCGGCTTTCGACCCGACGACGGTGATCAGCCGCCACGGCCGCTACACCGGAGTGTCCGGTTGGTTCGCGATCACGTCGGGCGGTGCCCCGGCGCCGCATCGCGACCTCACCGTCGTCGACAGCACCGCGATGGCAGTCGCCGGTCGCGGCGCCGCCACCGACCCGGGTAACCAGGCCGCCGCAGCGGGAGCCCTGTGCGGCCTCGGCCGGGCGAACGGCATCGACTGCGCGGTGGTCGCCCAGCCGGGAAGGCACGACTGGCCCACCGCCAGCACAGCTTTCGCCACCGCGTTGCCCTGGCTGGCCGGCCGGCTGGGCACCCCGGACGTGCCCCGGATCCCGTTGCCCGGCACGGCGTCCCCCAACCACGCCGAGGTGGTCGGTCACGACCAGCGGTAGTGGGTTAACCCACGCCGAGCGTCACGCCAGCGTGACGTTGGGCGACCTTAAGGCCTCAGCCGCGGGGCAGGCCGAGCACGCGCTGCGCAATGATGTTGCGCTGGATCTCCGAGGTGCCGCCGGCGATGGTGCCGGAAAAGCTTCGGGCATAACGCTCGAACCAGCTGGCGAAGTAGTGGTCCAGGTTCATGTGCGCGTACGGGCCGGTCTGCCCGGGGTGGATCAGCCCGTCGGATCCCGCCGACGCCAGCGCGAGCTCCATGCCGCGCAGCTCGGCCTCGGACCCGAGCAGTTTGAGCACCGAGATCGCGGCCACGTCGTCTTCGCCGCGCGACGCGCGCGCCAGGGCAACCGAACCCAACAGGCGCAGCGCCTGCTTGTCCATGATCGTGCTGGCGTACTGGTCGCGCTCGACTTCGGTGCTCGGGCGAAAGTCGTCGATCATGTTGTCGAGTCGGTCGGCGAAACCCAACCACATCATCGTGCGCTCGTGCCCCAGCGACCCGTTGGCCACCCGCCAGCCCTGGTCGAGCTCACCGACCAGGTTCTCGGCCGGCACCCGCACGTCGGTGAAGAACACCTCGTTGAAATCCAGGTCGTCGGCACCGCAGATCGAGGGAAAAGGTCTGCGCACCAGACCCGGGGTGTCGGTGGGGATGATCAGCGCGCTGATCCCCTTGTGCTTCGGCGCATCCGGATTGGTGCGCACGAACGTCAGCAGGACGTCGGCATCGTGGGCGCCCGAAGTCCACACCTTCTGCCCGTTGACCACGAAGTGATCGCCGTCCAGCACCGCGCGGGTGCGCAGCGACGCCAGGTCGGAGCCCGCGCTCGGTTCGCTCATCCCGAGCGACGCGGTGATCTCGGCCCGCAGGATCGGCACCGCCCAGCGGCGCTTCTGATCGTCGCTGCCGAACGAGAGCAGCGACGCCCCAACGATATTCACGCCCTGCGGGTTGAAGCTGTGATAGATCCGGCGGCGGCTGAGTTCCTCGAGGTAGACGAACTGCTGAATCACCGTCGCGTTGCGACCACCGAATTCCGGCGGCTGGCTGGGCAGCAGCCAGCCGTTGTCGAAAAGCAGCCGCTGCCAGTCGCGCGCCCACTGCGGCATGTGCGACACCGACCGCGGGCGCTCCAGCGTTTCGCTTGCGTCGGGCAGGTTTTCGTCGAGGAAGGCCGCGAACTCCGCCCGGAACGCCTCGACGTCGGGATCAAAAGTCAGCTGCACGGTATTCCTCTGCGATGCGCGCCCGGTGTTGCGCCGCGCCGCCGAGCATCAGCTCGCCCGCCTTGGCCCGCTTCAGCGCGAACTGCAGGTCGTTCTCCCAGGTAAAGCCCATCGCACCGAAAAGCTGTAAGCCGTGCCGGAATACGAGCGACTGGCACTCCCCCGCGGACGCCTTGGCCATCGCGGCCGCCAGCCGGCGCCGCGGATCGTCGGCGGCGATCGTCAGCGCGGCGAAGTAGGCCAGCGCGCGGGCGCGTTCGACCGCGACGTGCATGTCGGCGGCCTTGTGCTGGACGGCCTGGAACGAACCGATCGGCACCCCGAATTGCTGCCGGCTGCGGACGTGCTCGAGAACCAGGTCGAGGATGCGTTGGCAGGCGCCGACCATGGTGATCGCCATGCCCGTCAGCGCGACGTGCTGGGCCCGTTCGGCGTCGACGGTGAGCCGCGCGCTGTCGGGTACCCGGACCTCGCCGAACGACAGGTCGGCGACGTGCAGGACGGGGTCGAATACCGCCGACCGGCGCGTCGACACCTGGTTGGCCGCGACGACGAACACCCCGGCGTCGGTCACCACCGCCAACCGGTCGACGCGATCGCCGTCGAGAACGTGGCGCGCCGTGCCGTCCAGCACCCAGCCGTCGGCGTCCCGGTGCGCCCACACCCCGCCGTACACCGCGGTTCCGGCCTCGTGCGGGTCGAATCGATCCTCGGCCAGCGGGGCGAACTGGCTCATCGTCGCCAGGAACGGGGTGGGATCGGTCGCGCGCCCCAACTCCTCGAGCACGATGGCCAGCTCGACGGCGCTGGCCGCATCGTTCAGCTCCGTCCAGCCCTGGTCGACGTAGGACTTCCACAGCGGGCTCGGATCCACGCCGTCCTCAGCCACGCTGCGCACCAGCGACGGCGGGCACTGTTTGGCGACGACGTCGCGAACGGTCTGCTGCCACAGCCGCTGATCAGCATCGAACTCCAACAGCATCCGGGCCGCCTCCTGTCGTCACCGCCAATCGCGAGAATATCATTCTCCCTGTCGGAAGTAATAATCTCGGAAAGCGGTTACGAGGTGTCCGAACGCCTACCCGGCACCCAGCAGCGCATCGGCCGGCTGGCCCCAGCGATCCAGGTTGACGAACTCGGAAAGCGGTCGTCGGCGCAGCGGCCCGTGCTTGCCCTTGGGCCAGCCGACCACGACGTGGCCGGCGACCAACCAGTCCTCGGGTATGCCGATGGCTTCGCGCAGCGGCCGCTCGCCGCCGTAGGAGGCCCAGCTGGTGAGGCATGCCCCCAACCCTTGGGCGCGCGCGGCCAACAGGAAGTTCTGCATGGCGGGAAAGATCGACCCGCCCAGCAGCAGCTCGGAGGCCGTCGGGTAGTGCTGTTGCGCGAACAGGACCGACGTGAACTCGCCTGCGCGGTCGTGCAATTCGTACGTGGCGCGGTAGGTGCGGGCGCGGCGGCTGTTGTCGCCGTCGGCGGGCCGGCTCATCCCATAGACGGGTTCGATCACCTCGAGGGCGTGGGCGGCCGCCTTGGCCACGACCGCGCGTTGCTCGGGCGAGCGCAGCACGACGAAGCGCCAGCCCTGCGCGTTGGCGCCCGACGGGGCCCACCGGGCCGCCGCGAGGCAGCGCGTGAGGGTCGCGTCGTCGACCGGCTCGTCGGTGAACCGCCGGATCGTCCGGGCGGTCGCCATGACTTCCCAGACGTCGCTGCTTGCGCCGGTCATTGCGTCTCCCTCGAGGCTGGGCTGTTACACAAGGTCTATCAGGATCACGTGGCGTAAGGAGAAGACCATTGGACGGCGAAACCTACCAGCGCGGGCTTGAGATCCGCTCGGCCGTATTGGGAGAAGAGTATGTCAGTCAAGCGCTGGCCGGCGCGGACGACTTCACCAAGCCGCTGCAAGACCTCGTCACCGAGTATTGCTGGGGCGCGGTCTGGGGACGCGACGGATTGGCCCTCAAGACCCGCAGCATGCTCAACCTGGCGATGATTTCGGTTCTGAACCGCCCCAACGAATTACGGACGCACATCAAGGCGGCGCTGACGAACGGAGTCACCCGCGATGAAATCCGCGAGATATTCCTCCAGGTCGCGATCTACGCCGGCGTACCGGCCGCCGTGGACAGCTTTCGCATCGCGCGCGAGGCGTTCGCCGAAGTGGACCAGGGCTAGGAGTCGGCGATGGAGCTCGGGTTCGTCGGGCTGGGAAACATGGGCTTTCCCATGGCGCGTCGCCTCATCGAAGAAGGCCACCATGTCGTCGCCTTCGACACCAACGCCGCTGCGCTGGATCGCCTCGTCAGCGTCGGGGCGCAGCCCGCGTCCTCGTCGAAAGAGGTCGCCGATCGGGTTGAGACGGTCATGGCCAGCCTGCCGACGCCGGCCGCGTCCGTGGAGGTGGCCACCGGCGCCGGGGGCGTGATCGAGGGTTCGCGCGTCAAGCGCTATGTCGACTTCTCAACCGTCGGCAGCCGAACGGCGGTACACATCCGCGACGCGCTGGCGAAACGGAACATCGTGGCGATCGACAGCCCGGTCAGCGGCGGCGTCGGCGGAGCCGAGAAGGGTTCGCTCGCAGTCATGGTGTCCGGGCCGCGCGACGAATTCGACGTGATACGAACCGCTCTCGAGGCGATCGGGCGACCGCTTTACATCGGGGAGAAACCCGGCTCGGCGCAGACGATGAAGCTTGCCAACAACATCTTGGCGGCCAACGTGTTGGTCGCGACGGCGGAGGTCGTCGCGATGGGCGTGAAGGCCGGTCTCGACCCGGGCGTGATGATCGAAGTGCTCAACGCGGGTTCGGGTGCGACGAGCGCGAGCCGCGACAAGTTCCCTCGCGCGATCCTGCCGCGCACCTTCGACTACGGCTTCGCCACCGGGCTGATGGTCAAGGACGTGCGGCTGTATCTCGACGAAGCGAAAGCGCTCGGCGCGCCGGCCGACGTCGCCGAAACGGTGGCCCGGCTCTGGGAGGCGGCCGCGCTCGAGGAGGGCCCGGATTCCGATTTCACGACGGTGATCAAGCCGTTCGAGAGGTCCGCCGGTGTCATCGTGGGTCCGGTGGGGCCGCTTCCGGGCTAATCGCGCTGAGTGTGCAGGGACGGCTTTGATTGTGTACCAGCTGAGGGAATTCGGCGATTTTTCCTGCCACGATTCACAGGCCAGGTCCACAGTTCACACGCGACGCCCGAAGGCCCGCTAGCGCTTGAATTTACTTGGCGATCACTGAATTTGGCTCTGCGGCTGGCGCGGGGGCCAGCCGAAAAGCCAGGCCGCCACGAGGAAGCACAGCGCGCCGAAGAACGTGCCGATGTTGGCCCACACCAGGCTGACGTCGGCCCCCGATTGCAGCACCAGCGCGCCGACGGCCGAGGCGAAAAACAGGACGGATCCCGCGAAGTTGAGGAAGGCGATGCGCTGCGAGGCGCTGGCAACGTGGGAGTGCCGCCGGGCCCGGACCTCGGGAACGATCGCGATCGCCGACGAGGCCAGGAACGCGACGGAGCCGACGATGTCGGGCACCCACACGTCGACGTCGATGAGCCCCGGGCGGGCACCGATGGTCACGGCGGCGTCCACCGTGTTGACGTTGAACAGCGCGGTGCCCACCAACTGAATGGCCGCGGACAGCCAGTCGGTCGTGCGCGCCCGCAGCGGCAGCGAGTGCTGCTCGGCCTCGGGCAGCTCGCGGCGAGCGAGGATCAGCTGAAGCGTTGCGGCCGCGGTGAAGAACGCCGCCCCCACCGCATAGGTCAACGCCGAGAGCAGCGGTGGCAACGCGGGAAGGAGCGAGAGCAGAACGCCGAGCGCGAATAGTGCCGCGCCGATGACGAACAGGAGGCCGATCCAGCGCACTATGGACGCGTGCACGGCCCTCACCACGCGACGGATCGTACCGTCCGCCGCAGGCCCGCTTCCGCGCTCGGCATCCACCGGTCGCCGTCCACCGACAAACGCGAGAATGCTATTATCCTTATCCAAGAACGCTACTTACCCGAATAACAGCAATACCGTTGCCTACCAGGGCCGATGATTAACCGAGACGCTTACCGAAAACACCGTTGATTGGCGACCGACGAGAATGTTAGTTTATCTATCAGATGCCCCCATCGGGCTCACTTTGGCTTCCCGAGCCGAGGGACGGCTTACTTGATCAAACACGCTGACGGAACCCGCACCCCGCTGATCGACGCGAGCGTGCACGTCTTCTTTTCGTCCAACAAGGACCTGCGCTCCTTCCTGCGCGAGCCCTTCAAGAGCCGTGGCTTCCCCGACTACGAGATGGACTGGTACGGCGCCCCGGGCGGCGAATACGCGCCGAACACCGAGGGACCGGACCGCCAGTATCCCGGCTCGGATCCGGAATTCGTTGGCAACGAACTGTTTTCGAAGCGCGGCGTCGACGTGGCGATCCTGCATCCGATGGGACGCGGAATCATGCCCGACCGTCACCTGGGCACCGCGCTGCACGCCGCCCACAACGAGATGATGGTGTCGCGCTGGCTGGAGTCGGCCGAGTTCGGCGAGCGTTTCCGCGGCACTATCCGCGTCAACCCCGACGACATCGCCGGCGCCCTGCGCGAAATCGAGAAGTGGCGTACCCACCCGCGCGTCGTCCAGATCGGCGTCCCGCTGCAATCCCGCGAGCTGTACGGCAAGCCCCAGTTCTGGCCGCTCTGGGAGGCCGCCGCCGACGCGGGGCTTCCGGTCGCCGTGCACATCGAAACGGGCGAGGGCATCGGCTTTCCCCCCACGCCGTCCGGGCACACCCTGACCTACGAGCAGTACGTCAGCTTCATGGCGCTGAACTACCTGTATCACCTGATGAACATGATCGCCGAGGGTGTGTTCGAGCGCTTCGCGAACCTGAAGTTCGTCTGGGCCGACGGCGCCGCGGACTTCCTCACGCCGTTCATCTGGCGGATGGACACGTTCGGCCGGCCCCACCTCGAACAGACGCCCTGGGCGCCGCGAATTCCGAGCGACTACATCCCCGGCCACGTGTATTTCGTGCAGGGCAGCCTCGACGGCCCGCCCGACGCCGACTTCGCCGGCGAGTGGTTCGGCTTCACCGGCAAGGAAGACATGGTGATGTTCGGCTCGAGCTATCCGCACTGGCAGAGCAACGACGTCGGCCGGGTGCCGGCATCGCTGTCCGCCGAACAGCGCGACAAGCTGTGCTGGCGCAACGCGGCCAACTTGTACGGGATCGACATTTCGGTCGACCTGGCAGCGGGCTAGTCGCAGAATTAAGGACAAGGGAGACGGAGGAGACCGAGATGACGCTGACTCACATACACGAACGGGTTCCCGCCGCCGAGCGCATAGCCGTCCGGTGCGTCGACTCCGACATCCACCCGGTGCCCCGGCGCGGCGAACTCACCCAATACATCCCGGAGCCGTGGCGCAGCAAGTTCTTCCTGGACCACAAGGTCGGCGAGCTGATCTACTACGACGCCCCGGATTACGCGCACACGTTCGCCATGCGTGCAGACGCCTTCCCACCGGACGGCGAGTTCGCCTGCAGCGACCCGGACATGGCTTTCCGGCAACTGATCATGCAAGCGGGCTCCGACATCGCGATCCTGGAACCCGGCGGGCGCACACCGCGGCTGGCCGAGGCGCACCAGGCGTTCTCGACCGCCCTCAACCACTGGCAGGCGAACCACTGGCTCGACAGCCACAACAACTGGCACGAGCGCTGGCGCGGTTCGATCTGCGCGGCGATCGAGGACCCGGAGGGGGCGGCGCGCGAGATCGAGACGTGGGCCGGCCATCCGTACATGGCGCAGATCCTGATCAAGGCCGAGCCGCGGCCGTCATGGGGCCACCCGAAGTACAACCCCATCTGGGAAGCCGCCACCAAGCACGACATCACGGTGAGCTGCCACCTGTCGCGCAGCAACTACGAGATGCTGCCGACGCCGCCGGTGGGTTTGCCCAGCTACAACCACGATTTCATGGTGACCTACTCGCTGCTGGCCGCCAACCAGGTGATGAGCCTGATCTTCGACGGCGTCTTCGACCGATTCCCGACCCTGCGCATCGTGTTCGTCGAGCACGCGTTTTCCTGGATCCTGCCGCTGATGTGGCGGATGGACGCGCTCTACGAAGCCCGCAAGTCGCGGATGGACATCAAGCGCAAGCCATCGGAATACGTCAAGGAACACATCAAGTTCACCACCCAGCCGCTGGACTACCCGGAAGACAAGACCGAGTTGACCCGGGCCCTGGAGTGGATGGAGTGCGACAAGATCCTGCTGTTCTCCTCCGACTATCCGCACTGGACGTTCGACGACCCGCGCTGGTTGGTCAAGCACCTTCCGAAGGCGGCCCGGGACGCGGTGATGTACAAGAACGGGATCGCGACCTACCACCTCCCGGAGACCGTGCCGGTCCTCGAGGGCCAGACCCGGGTGTTCTGAGTTGGGGTCAGAACAAGACGGGGCAACCACCAGGCCGCCCCAGCCCCGACTCGCTCAGGGTCGCGAACACGTCGTGGCAACCGTGGACGAAATCCCGCCCGGCAGCCACAAACTGGTGCCGATCGGACGACACGGCGTCGGCGTCTACAACGTCAACGGCGTTTTCTACGCCATTGCGAATTACTGCCCGCACCAGGGCGGTCCGCTGTGCTCGGGACGTGCCCGCGGGCGCACCATCGTCGACGAGACCGCCGCCGGTGACTCGGTCATGGTGCGCGACCTGGAGTTCATCTACTGCCCCTGGCATCAATGGGGTTTCGAGCTGGCAACCGGCACGACCGCGGTCAAGCCGGAGTGGAGCATCCGCACCTACCCGGTGCGAGTCGTCGGCAACGACGTTCTGGTGATGGCGTGACGGGAGCATCTGTGTCGACATTCGAGGTGAATGGCGGAAACGTTGTCTACGAAATCCTCGGTGATACAGGCGATCTCATTGCCCTGACGCCGGGCGGTCGGTTCAGCAAGGAGATCGAGGGCCTGCGCCCGCTGGCCGACGCGTTGGCCGCCGGCGGCTATCGGGTGCTGCTGTGGGACCGGCCCAACTGCGGGGCCTCGGATGTGCAGTTCTACGGCCAAAGCGAATCGCACATGCGGGCCGAGACGCTGCACAAGCTGGTGACGGGTCTGGGCTTCGAGCGCTGCATCCTCGCCGGGGGCTCCGGCGGCGCAAGGGATTCCATGCTGACGACGATGCTCTACCCCGAGATGGTAACCAAACTCGTGGTGTGGAACATCGTCGGCGGCATCTACGGCACCTTCGTGCTGGGCTCCTTCTACATCATCCCGAGCATTCTCGCGGTGCGCGGCACCGGAATGGACGGCGTGATGAAGGTGCAGGAATGGCGCGAGCGCATCGAACAGAACCCCGCCAACAAGCAGCGGTTCCTCGACTTTGACAAAGACGAGTTTCTCAAGGTGATGCTGCGCTGGCTCAATGCGTTCGTTTCCAAGCCCGGACAGACGATTCCGGGCGTCGAGGACGAAATGTTCGACCGCATCAAGGTTCCCACGTTGATCATTCGCGGCGGCGAGAACGACATGGATCACCCGAAGCGGACGTCGCTGGAGGTCAGCTGCCTGATCAAGGGCTCCAAGCTGATCGACCCGCCCTGGCCGGAGGACGCCTGGGAGCGGGCATCCGAAGACCGCGCGGCGGGCAGGGTGAAGCACTTCAACATGTTCGACACCTGGGTGCAGGCCGCCCCCGCCATCCTCGAATTCCTGGGTTCCTGATGCGTTTACACGGTGCGAATGTGGACCTCGCAGTTCAGCGACGCCTCGAGGGCCGTGTGAATCCGGCTTTCCGGAACGCGATCCAGGTCCGCCTCGCGCAAGGTCACGTGGACGATGTCGAAACCGTCGTCGCCGGGCGTCCGAACGATCTCGCCGGTGAGCCCGAAACCGGACAGCACGCCGTGCGCGTCATCGTCGGTTCCCCGGCTGATGAACGTCACCACGCCGGCCGCCGGCGCGACGTTGAGACCGCCAAAAGCTCTGCCGCACAACTCAAGCCCGACGCGCTTGACGGCATCGGCATCTTCCCCGGCGACGAGCACCTCCACCTCGCGCCGGCCGGCCGGCATGGCCGCGAGGTTGTTCTCGACGACTTCCAAGCCCAGCTCGCCGGCACGCTCGAGGAGTGCGGTCATGCCGCGTCCTAACTGTTCGGCCGTGAGGACGCCGGACGGATCCACGTTGACGCGCACTACCGCGGTTCGCATGTGCGCCAGACTAACGATGGGGAGCTAGGCGATGGATATCACCGTCACTTCCTGGCCCGGCTGTCCGTCGCGGCTGCTGGGCGATCGACCGGGCCACGCGAGCGAAAACTACCCGGCCTACCTCGAACTCGGCGGTTATCTTCCACTCGCCGACCCCGACGACCTGCTCGGTGAAGTCGAGCGCAGCGGGCTGCAGGGCCGGGGCGGCGCGGCCTTTCCGATGGCGGTGAAGCTGCGCGCCGTGCGCGACAACGGGCGCGCGGCGGGCGGCGCGGTCGTCGTCGCCAACGGTGAGGAGGGCGAACCCGCTTCGATCAAGGATCGATGGCTGCTGCGGCACCGGCCGCACCTGGTCCTCGACGGGCTGCGGCTGGCGGCGGCGATGGTGGCCGCCGACCGCGCCTATGTCTACCTGTCCGACGCGGAGTCGGCGCGCAGCGTGCAGGCCGCGCTGGCGGAGCACGCGCCCGGCGACGTCGCGATCGAGGTGGTCAACGTCGCCCCGGGGTACATCGCCGGCGAGGAGACCGCGGTCACCCGCGCGATCAACGGCGGACCGGTCAAGCCAACGGACAAGCCGCCGCGGCCATTTCAGCAGGGCGTCGGCGGGCAGCCCACCCTGGTGAGCAATGTGGAGACCCTGGCCAACCTGCCCTACCTGCAGCGGCACGGCTCGGCGGAGTTCCGCTCGCTCGGCACGCCGTCCTCGCCGGGCACCTTCCTGGTGACCTTGTCCGGCGGCGGCCGGCCGCCTGGCCTCTATGAGGTTCCGCACGGCCTGCCGTTCGCCGATCTGCTTGCCCTGCACGGGGTTTCGTCGGAGCGCATCCAAGGCGCGCTGCTGGGGGGCTACTTTGCCGGGCTGCTCAATCGCAGCGTGCTGGACGCCACGTTGGACCACGAGACGTTCCGTGGCCTCGGCAGCGGACTGGGCTGCGGTGCGATCGCGGTTCTCGCCGACGACTGCCCGGTGGCGGTCGCCGCGTCGGTGCTGGCCTACTTCGATCGCGAGAACGCGGGCCAATGCGGTTCGTGCTTCAACGGCACCGCCGCGATGGCCGCCGCCGCCGGGGCGCTCCGCGACGGCGCCGCCACCCCCGAGGACCTCGACCGGCTGCGCCACTGGTCGGTGACGCTGCGGGGGCGCGGAGCCTGCGCCACGCTGGACGCCGCAACCAACGTGGCCGCCAGCATGCTCGACCAGTTCCCGCAGGCGGTGGCCCAGCATCTCGACAAGTCATGTGAACCGTGCCGCGCCAACGCGTTTAGCGCCGGGCGACCCTACGAGGTGGAGGCGGTGGTCTACGCGTGAGCGAGGGCATGAGAATCCACCTGGACCGGACCCTCTGCGACGGCTTCGGCATCTGCGCCAAGCACGCGCCCGCATACTTCTCACTCGACGACTGGGGATACGCGTGCCTGATCGGCGACGGCACCGTGCCCGAGGCCGACCGCGATGCGGTCATGCGTGCCCTGATGGACTGCCCGGTGCACGCCATCATGGAAATGGACGAACGCCGACCGGACGACGTACCGCCGCAGCCGAGCACCGATGAGGACCCCGCCGCCCGCGTTAATACCGAGGCGAGCGAAGCCGAATGGGGTTTCACCCGTTGAGGGCTCGGCGACGTGCGGGTGTAGGGCCAGCCCCGGATCCGTAAGGGAGGTCAACGATGTCGTATCTCATTGCCGCGCCGGACATGTTGGCGGCAGCGGCGGCGGATGTGGCGAGCGTCGGCTCGTACCTGGCCCGGGCCAGCGGGTCGGCCGCGGCTTCGACCACCAGGGTGATTGCGGCCGGCGGCGACGAGGTGTCGGCGGCCATCGCGTCACTGTTTTCCAGCCAGGGCAAGGTGTTTCAGGCGCTCACCGCGCGGGCGGCAGACTTTCAGTCCCAGTTCGCCCAGGCCCTCAACGCGGGTGCGGGGGCCTATGCGAGCGCCGACGCCGCCGGTGCAGGGTCTATGCAGAGCGTGGCGCAGAATCTGCCCGCTCCGAATCTGGCCTTCTCGGTCGGCGGGTTCACGTTGCTCCGATTGGGCAGCGCCACCGCCATCTCGGACCCTCTCACGTGGGGCGTCGCGATCGCGTTCGGTGCCAATAGCACCGCGAGGGCCACCGGTTTTGCCGACGCACTCGCCTTCGGCACCAACAGCCTCGCCGAGGCCACCAACTTCAACCTCGCCACCGCCACCGGCGCCAACAGCGTGGCCATCGCCGATCAGGGCATCCTCAACCAGGCCAGCGCCCTCGGCCCGAACAGCGCGGCCTATGCCCGGACCGGCATCCTCCAGACCGCCAACGCCCTCGGCGCCAACACCACCGCCTACGCGGTCAACGGCGACATCGACCTCGCCCAGGCCATGGGCACCGGCAGCACCGCCTTCGCCAGCGGCGGCCTTTGGGACACCGCCGTCGCCGGTGGCGCGGGCAGCACCGCCGCTGCAGGTGGCAGCGCCGGCAATCTCGACTCCGCCGTCGCCATCGGGAACATGCTCGACGCGACGGCTACGGACACAAACTATCTCGTCAACGTCGTTTTCCAACCCTGATCGGCTGCCGACCTGGGCTTGACGGACCCGAGAACCTGGTTCGTGCCTACCCTGGAGTGATAACGTAATTCTCCAATTCGTATAACGGCCCTACCATTCAGGTCCGCACGGTTCCCCCGGAGGTGACGTGTCAGCAGCACCGGGACGCCCCCTGCCCCTGATCACTCAGGAAAACGAGTTCTTTTGGACTTCGGGCGCCGACCGCACGCTGCGGTTGCAGGAATGCCAGAGTTGCGACTCGCTGATCCACCCGCCGGCGCCGGTGTGCCGGTACTGCCGATCCCGGAACATGGGCGTGCGGGCCGTCTCCGGCCGCGCAACCCTCGCCGGGTTCACCGTCAACCATCGGTTCAGCCTGCCCGGGATGCCGGCGCCGTACGTCGTCGCCCAGGTGGCGATCGCCGAGGACCCCCGCGTGCGGCTGACCACCAACATCGTTGAGTGCGAACCGGATCGGCTCGAGCTCGGTCAGCAGGTGGAGGTGGTCTTCGAGCAGGTCGAGGATGTCTGGCTGCCGCTGTTTCGGCCGATTCCGGATGCCGCGCCGGCTCCCCTGCCGTCCGACGAGATCGCGCCTGAACGATTCGGGGAACACGTCCGCCCCATGCTCACGTCGGAGAAGTTCGAGGACAAGGTCGCACTCACCGGGATCGGCATGTCGCCGATCGGCCGCCGCCTGATGCAGCCGCCACTGGCCCTGACGGTGCAGGCCTGCGAGGCGGCGATCGCCGACGCCGGGCTCACCTTCGCCGACATCGACGGCCTGTCCACCTACCCCGGCGCGATCAACGTCGGCGGATTCGGCGAGGGCGGGGTCACCGCCCTAGAGGCCGCGCTGGGCATCCGGCCGGCATGGCACAACGGCGCCATGGAGACGTTCGGCCCGGGCGGCTCGGTGATCGCCGCGATGCTTGCCGTCGCCTGCGGCCTGGCCCGTCACGTGCTGTGCTTCCGGACGCTGTGGGAAGCCACCCACGGCGAGCTGATGAAGCAGGGCAAAATCGCACCCTCGATGGGGCGCATGGCCGGCTGGACGTTCCCGTTCGGCGCCACCTCGGCCGCCCACACGCTGGCGATAAACGCGCAGCGCCACTTCCACCGTTACGGCACCACGAAAGAGACGCTGGGCTGGATCGCCTTGAACCAGCGCGCCAACGCCGAACTCAACCCGACCGCCATCTACCGCACCCCGATGACGATGGACGACTACCTCAACGCGCGTCCCATCACTACGCCGTTTGGGCTCTACGACTGCGACGTGCCGTGTGACGGCGCGATCGCCGTGATCGTCTCGGCCGTCGACGCGGCCCGCGACCTGGCCAAGCCGCCCGTGCTAGTGGAGGCGATCGGAACCCAGATCGTCGAGCGAATCGATTGGGACCAAAGCACTTTGACGCACGAGCCGCAGGTGCTGGGCCAGGCGGCGCATGTGTGGACCCGCACCTCGTTGCGGCCCACCGATGTCGACGTCGCCGAACTCTACGACGGGTTTTCCTTCAACTGCCTGTCCTGGATCGAGGCGCTGGGATTCTGCGGCATCGGCGAGGCCAAGGAATTCCTGGACGGCGGCAAGAACATCGCGCGCGACGGACAATTGCCGCTCAACACCCACGGCGGCCAGCTCTCGCACGGCCGCACCCACGGCATGGGCCTGCTGCACGAAGCGGTCAGCCAGCTGCGCGGCGAGGCCGGTGACCGGCAGGTGGCCGACGCCCGCGTCGGCGTCGTCAGCAGTGGCGGCCTCACCCCCAGCGGCGTGCTCCTCTTGCGGGCAGACGCATGACGAGCGTCCGTCCGCGGCTGGTGATCGTCGACGGCGTGCCGATGTCGGCCCTGGTCGCCGAGGCCGACGAGCCGACGGCGGTGATCGTCGCCATCCACGGCGGAGGCACCACCGCGCTATATTTCGACTGCCCGGGCCACCCGTCCTATTCGTTGTTGCGCACGGGTGCCGAGGCCGGATTCACCGTGGTGGCCCTCGACCGCCCCGGCTACGGCAGCTCCGCGCCGTATCCCGAAGCGATGGCCTCCGGCGACCAGCGGGTCAACCTCGCCTACGGCGCGGTGGAACGCATCCTCGGCGAACGACCGCGTGGCGCAGGCGTATTCGTGTGGGGCCATTCCGGCGGCTGCGAATTGACGATGCGGATGGCCGCCGACGCGCGCGGCGCCGAGCTGCTCGGCATCGAACTGGCCGGCACCGGTCGCCACTACCACCCCGCGGCCAAGGAAATACTGAAAACCGCCACCCGCGAACGCCGCCCACCGGGCATGCGGGACCTGCTGTGGAGCCCCGCGGAGCTGTACCCGCCCGAGGTTCTCGGCGGCGCAACGGTTTCCCCCTCGGCGCCGGAGTACGAGGACCAAATGGTCTCCGATTGGGCGCGGCAGACCTTCCCGGAGCTGGCGCCCGCCGTGCGCGTCCCCGTGCACTTCAGCATCGCCGAGCACGAAAAGGTCTGGCAGGCCGATGACGCGGCGGTGACCCAGATCAGTGCGCTGTTCTCCGCGGCACCGCGATTCGTGGTACATCGCCAATCTGGCGCCGGGCACAACATCAGCCTCGGCCACACCGCCCCCGACTACCACGCGAAAGTCCTTGCGTTCGTGGCGGAATGCGCGGGTGAGCGGTCAACGGATTCGGAAGCCGATTTGGAGGCCGGTTGATGCGGGTTGGGTTCATCGGATTAGGCAGTCAGGGCGGCCCCATGGCGCGCCGGATCATCGAGGGCGGCTACGAGACGACGCTATGGGCGCGCAGGCCCGCGTCGCTAGAGCCGTTCGCCGACACGCCGGCCAAGATCGCCCCGACGCCGGCCGATCTGGCCACGGCGAGCGATCTCGTCTGCCTGTGCGTCGTCGGCGACGCCGACATCGAAGAACTCACCAGCGGCGGGGACGGCCTGCTGGCGGCCATGACAGGAGGCAGCGTCATCGCGGTGCACAGCACCGTCCACCCCGACACCTGCCGCGAGCTCGCCAAACAGGCTGAGGCTCATGGGGTTTCGATCATCGACGCGCCGGTCAGCGGCGGCGGCCCGGCGGCCGTGGAGGGCCGGCTGCTGGTGATGGTCGGCGGTGACGGCGATGTCGTCGAGCGCTGCCGGCCGGTCTTCGAAACCTACGCCGACCCCGTCGTGCACCTGGGCGACCTCGGATCCGGGCAGACCACCAAACTGCTCAACAACCTGCTTTTCACCGCCAACTTGGGCACCGCGGCCGCCACCCTGTCGCTGGCCGACGAGCTGGGCGTGTCGCCGGATCGCCTCATCGAAGTCGTCTCGCGCGGCAGCGCAAACAGCTTCGCGCTCAACGCCCTTGGCGGCATCGGCGGCCTGGACCGGCTGGCCGGCCTCGCGGGGACGCTGCTGCAGAAGGACGTCCGGTTGATCGTCGAACTCGCCGAGCGGGCTGCGGCCCGCGGGGGCGCCGTGCTCGACGCGGCCGACGCCACCCTGGCCCAGATGGGGCACCCCCGATGAAAGTCGGCTTTATCGGCGTGGGTCGGATGGGACGCCCCATGGTGGTCCGGCTCATCGACGCGGGCCACGACGTCCGGGCCCTGGCCCGGTCGGACGAACAGCGCCGCGATGTCGCGTGGCTCGGTGCCCACGCGGTGGGCGAGGTGGGTGAGCTCGGTCCGTGGGCCGACGTCGTGGTGGTCTGCGTGTTCACCGACGAACAGGTGCGGCAGGTCTGCCTGGACGGCGCCCTGCTACCCACGATGCGGCCGGGTTCCACGCTGGTCGGGCATACCACCGCGAGCCCCGAGACGATCGAGGCCATTGCCGCCCGCGCCGCCGACGTGGGCGTGGTCGACGCCCCGGTCAGCGGGGGCCCGCACGACATCGCCGCCGGCATGCTGACGCTCTTCGTCGGCGGCGCCGACGCCGCGGTGAACCGAGTGCGAACCGTGTTGGGCTGCTACGGCGATCCGGTCCTGCACGTCGGGCCGATCGGCGCCGGCCAGAAGGTGAAACTGGTCAACAATGCGCTGTTCGCAGGCCATATCGGGCTGCTCGCGGCGGCCATCCGGTTGGGCGAAAGCCTGGGCGTCCCGGAATCGACGCTGCTGGAAGCCCTCCCCCAGGGCAGCGCCACCAGCCGGGTGCTGGACATCGTCGCCGCCCGGGGCTCCGTCGGCTCGTTCATCGAGGTAGCGGGCGGATTCGTGGCCAAAGACGTGGCGGTCGTGCGTGACGTCGCCGCGGGACTGGGCGGTGACCTGGGCGCGCTGGAGCAAGTGATCAAAGTCGGCGGGGTTGGCGGGAAGGTCTGACCTGGTGGTGTTTTGGTCTTTTCGCCGCGTCACGAAAGCGCTACCGTTAGCGTTACAGTCAGGCAATCCGCTGTAACGGTTCAGCCCGCCGATGAGGAGCATGCAGTGACCAAGCCGAAGGTCGTGTTCGATCCGTTCTCCGAGGAGTTCTTCAACAATCCGTTCGACATCTATCGACGGATGCGCGAGGACGCGCCGCTGTACTACGACGAAAAAGAGGACTTCTACGCGCTGACCCGGCACGTCGACGTCGCGGCCGCGTTCAAGGACTTCGAGACGTATTCCTCCGCGCGCGGCTGCGACCTCGCGATGGTGCGGCGAGGGATCTCCCCCGAACAGAAGTCGATCATCTTCATGGACCCGCCAGAGCACCGCCACATGCGCAGCCTGCTCAACAAGGCGTTCACCCCGCGGGCCATTCAGTCGCAGGTCGAAACGATCATCGAGGTGATCGAGAAATACCTGGGCGCCGCAGACCCCGACAATTTCGATGTCGTGCAGGACTTCTCCGGGCCGTTCCCGGTGGAAGTCATCACCCGGATGGCCGGCGTTCCAGAGGAATACCGTCAACAGGTGCGCCACTGGATCGACACCAGCCTGCATCACGAACCCGGGCAGATCGAGATCAGCGAAGCCGGGATGCAGGCGAACATCGATACCGCGATGTACTACTTCGGCCTGATCCAGGAGCGGCGCGCCGAACCGCAGGACGACATGATCAGTCGGCTGATCGCGGCCGAAATCCCCAGCGAGGACGGTAACCCGCGCAAGCTCGACGACATCGAAATCACCGGCTTCGCCACCCTTTTGGGGGGCGCCGGCGCCGAGACCGTCACCAAGTTGCTCGGCAACGCGGCGGTGATCTTCGCCCATCATCCCGACCAGTGGCAGATGCTGCAGGACGACCGCAGCAAGATCCCGGGTGCGGTGGAAGAGCTGTTGCGCTACGAGGGTCCGGTGCAATACAACGTCCGCTACACCCTCAAGGAGGCGCACGTCAGCGGCGGCGTGATCCCGGCGGGCAAACCGGTGTTCCTCTGCGGGGCCGCCGCGAACCGCGATCCGGAAGCCTTTACCGACGCGGAAACGTTCGACATCGAGCGCAACCAGACCGAGGCGCAACACCTGGGTCTCGGCTACGGGATTCACAGCTGCCTCGGCGCGGCGCTGGCGCGCCTGGAGAGCAGGCTCGCGCTGGAGCGGCTGCTGGACTTCATGCCGCGCTACGAGGTGGACTGGGCGGGGTGCAAGCGGGTGAACATGCAGAACGTCGCCGGCTGGAAGAATGTACCCGTCAAGATACTTCGGTAAGGGGAATCGCGATGACGAAGAAGATCGAAGTCGACTGGGGGCTTTGTGAAAGCAACGGCGTCTGCATGGGCATCAACCCCGAGATCTTCCACCTCGGCGACGACGACATGCTGACCGTGCTGCAAGAGGAAGTCACCCCGGAGACCGAATCGGACGTGCGCGAGGCCGTCCGTCAATGCCCCCGGCAGGCGATCTCGATCGTGGAGGGCTAGCCGAATCCGGAGAGGATGACCGCGTTGCAGTCGGCCGCCGCTTGGCGTAGCCGCGCCGCCTTTTGGTAGGCCTCGGACTCGTACCAGGCCCGGGCCGCGTCCACCGATTCGAATTCCAGCACGACGGTCTGGTTGCCATGCCAGCTGCCCTCGAGGACCGTGGGGGCGGTGTCCACCGCAAGAACGTTCACGCCACCCATCGCCACTCCCGCGGCCCGGCCGTAGGCCTTCATGCCCTCCGGATCCTTGATGGCCTCGGTCAGAATGACGTACCCTTTCGGCCCCTCAGCCACTCGAATCTCCTTACCTGCGTGGGTGTCTGATTAGATCTTGCTGATCGCCTGCTCCGGGCAGCATTCGATGGCCTCCTCGGTGGCCGCCTCGAATTCCGTTGGGACGTCTGACGCTATCGCCTCGGCGTAACCATCGTCGGTCAGGCTGAAGACTTCCGGACACAGCGTCGTGCACACGCCGTGACCCCGACAGCGTTGGTCGTCGACCGAGACTTTCATGCGGGCGTGAACTCCAGGTGCAATTCCGTCAGGCCGCGCAGGATATACGTCGGAACGTATTGGTAGCGGCGGTCATTCGCCGGGCCGTGCACGCTCTCGTCGATCCTGATGTCGGATGTCCGGTCGAGCAGCCGCTCGATCGCCACCCGGGTCTCGGCCCGCGCCAACGGCGCGCCGGGGCAGCTGTGGATACCCCGCCCGAACGAGATGTGCTGGCGCGCGTTCTTGCGGGCCGGATCGAATGTGGTCGGGTCCTCGAACCGGCGCGGATCGCGGTTGGCGGCCGCCTGCACGATCATCACGGTGGTGCCCGCCGGTAAATCGACGCCGCCGACGTTGACGGGCACCCGGTTCAACCGGAAGTCGCCCTTGACCGGGCTTTCGTGGCGAAGTGACTCTTCGATGAAGTTGGGGATCAGGCTGCGGTCCCTGCGCAGCTGCGCCTGGATGTCGGGGCGCTCCCCGATTGTCTGCAGCGCGGCGCCGAGCAGCCGCACGGTGGTCTCCTGGCCCGCCGAAAAGACGTTGCTGGCGACACGGGCGACATCTTCGACGTCGGGGATCGAGCCGTCGGGGAAGGTGGCGGTCGCGAGGCCGGTCAGCACGTCGTCGCGGGGCTCGCGACGGCGGTCGCGGACATAGTCGGAGAACAGGCCGTAGAGGAATTCCAGCGGACTGTGCGCCAGCGACTCCTTACCGGTGCCCCCGACGCCGCCACCCGCATGCTCGGCGATGCCCTTGACGAACTTGTCTCGGTCCTCCATCGGCACGCCCAGCAGGTCGGCGATCACCAGCAGCGTGAACGGGCCGGCGAAGCCCTTGATCCAGTCGCCGCGGCCGGGCGCCAGGAAATCGTCGAGCGCTTGGTCGGCGAGCGCCCACATGGCGTCCTCGTTCTCCTTGAGGCGCTTCGGGGTGATCAGCCGCATCAGCAGCGAGCGGTGGTTGGTGTGGGTCGGTGGATCCAGCGTGGGCAACTGGTCGCTGAACGGCAGCTGGTCGCGGTGTTGCTCGATCAGCTCGGTGATGTCGCTGTCGCCCAACCCCTCGAGGCTGACCGGAAAACCGGGAAACGGTCCGGTCACCGAGTTGCACGAGGACCACGTCGCGGCGTCGTTGAGCACCGCGCAGGCTTCCTCCCAGCCGGTCACCATGGTGACGCCGTGGTGCTCCTCCCGGGTCACCGGGCACTGCTGCCGCAACGCCTCGTAGTAGGGGTACGGGTCCGCGATGAGCTCTTTGCCGCGGAAGAAATCCATCTTGGTGAAGTCGTTCACCGTGTCGCTCCGTTCGAATCTCAGCAGTGAGAATGAGCCTCTCAGAGATGAGTATTACATTTCCATACGGCCCAGTCGTCGTCAAACGACGGCTGCCGAGTTTGGAAGCGGTGACTAGCCGGCCGGGACCAGGTCGGCGGCCACCGATGGCCACGCCAGCAGCCCGCTGCGAAAGGTTTCGATGTAACCGATCGGGCCATGCGGTGCCTCGTCGCCGTTCAACGCCGCCGCGATGGCTTGACCCTTGAAGATCTTCGCCGCCATGCTCAGCCGGTGCTGTACCAGACCGACGCTGTCGTCCAGCTCGGCCGGCCAGCTCTCGCCCCACAGCGTGACCTCGGTGACGCCGTGGTCGAGAGCTTGCAACACGCCCTGCCGCACCCGGGAGTCGCATCCGAACAGGTCGGCCGCGGCCGCCAGCGCCTGGGGGTGCGGCCGCGTGTCCACCGTGGCCAGGGCGTCCTCGAGGTCGAGCGTCTGGGCGCCGATGATCTGCAGCGGCCGAACGTCGGGGCAATCGGCCAGGTCGGTCAGCAGGACGGTGACGTCCCATCCCGCCATCGAGCGGTCGAAGAGCCAGCCGCCGGCGAACCGCACCACGTCGGCGACGCTGCTGGCGACGACGTCGAGCCGGTACCTCATGTCTGCTCGCTCGTCTTCGGCGGCGCGAAGTCCCGCGCCAGCGCCTCCGCGTACTCCTTGAACGCGTCGGTCAGCGGTATCGAAGGGTCGAGCAACCATATTGTTTCCATTCCGTGGACGAAGGCGAGAATTTCGATTGCCTTGACGGCCGGGTCTATGTCGGTGCGATACCGGCCGTCTGCCTGACCGAGCCGGATGAGCTCGGCGACGATGTCGATCGCCTGCCGCTGCCGATCCAGCATGCGATCGTGCAGCGGGGCGTCGGGCAGGATGTTTTCGACCAGCAGCACGGTGAACGTGCCCACCATCTCGGGCGCCCGGCTGAAGCGATCGGCGACCCGGGCGATCTCGGCGAGCAGATCCCCGGCCCGGTCGGCGTGGGTGGCGTCATCCTGGTCGCGCGCGTCCAGCACGGCGTGCAGCAGCTGCTCCTTGGATTCGAAGTGGTGCAGCAGGCCCGCGGGGGTGACCCCGGCCTCGCCGGCGATCTGGGCGAGCGTGGTGTTGCGCCAGCCGTTGCGCAGGAGCAGGCGTTGCGCCACGTCGAGGATCCGCTGCTTGCGGTCCTCGCCCTTGGCGAGAAGCGTGTCGTATCGCCGCGCGACGGGCACCGGACTCCCTCTCGGCCAGCCGTTGTAACAACCTACTGAACACACAGTAGGTTGGTTTCCCCGCTGTGACAAGCGTCTCATCGGGGCCGTTCCTTCGGCGAGTGTTACGAGACCAGCTCGACCAGGGTGGCGTTGGCCGTGCCGCCGCCCTCGCACATCGTCTGCAGGCCGTATCGGATCCCGTGATCACGCATGTGGTGGGCCATCCGCGTCATCAGCACCGCCCCGGAGGCGCCCAGCGGGTGCCCAAGGGCGATGGCGCCGCCCAGCGGATTCAGCCGACTCGGGTCCGCTCCGGTTTCCGCGAGCCAGGCCAGCGGGACCGGTGCGAACGCCTCGTTGACTTCGAATACCCCCACGTCCGCCAGCGAGACGCCGGCCTTCGTCAGCACCTTCTCGGTCGCCGGGATGGGTCCGGTGAGCATCAGGACCGGGTCGGCCCCCGTGACGGCGCCGGCCCGGTAGCGCAACAGCGGCGTCAAACCCAGCTCGACGGCCATCTCCGCCGTGGTCACCAACAGCGCCGCCGCCCCGTCGGAGATCTGCGAGGAATTGCCGGCATGGATGACACCGTCGTCGACGAACGCGGGCTTGAGCCCGGCCAGTTTCTCGACGGTGGTGCCCCGGCGCACCCCCTCGTCGGCGACGACGGTCGCGTCGTCGGTGAACACCGGAACGATCTGATCGGTAAAGGCCCCGTTGTCTTGGGCCGCGGCCGCCCGCTCGTGCGACTGGACCGAGTACTCGTCCAGCTGGCCGCGCGAAAATCCCCACTTCTTCGCGATCATCTCCGCAGACAGTCCCTGGTTGAACGAGAAATCGTCATAGCGCTCAAGGACTTTCGGGCCGTACGGCATCCCCGACGCGCGGGCCGCGCCCAGCGGAACGCGGCTCATCACCTCCACGCCACCAGCCACGACCACGTCCTGCTGACCCGACATCACCGCCTGCACGGCGAAATCGAGCGCCTGCTGACTGGAACCGCACGCCCGGTTGACCGTCGTCCCGGGAATGGTTTCCGGCCAGCCGGCGGCCAGGACCGAGTAGCGCCCGATGTTGCTGGACTGGTCGCCGACCTGGGACACGCATCCCCAAACCACGTCGTCGACGATCTCCGGCCCCACGCCGGCGCGGTCCAGCAACTCGTTGAGGACCACCGCGGACAGGTCCGCCGGATGCATGCCGGACAACCCTCCGTTGCGCTTTCCTACCGCCGTCCGTACCGCCTCGACGATGACCGTCTCACGCATCTTGTTCTCCATCAGTTTTCGATAACGCCCACCGACCAGTAAACGACGGCTCGCGCCGTTCGGCGAAGGCGGCATACGCGTCCGCCGCGTCCGCCGTCGCGAAGTTGCCTATTTGTGCGCGCGCCTCGCTGGCCAGCGCGTCGCGCATCGTGCCATCGGCGCCCTCGTTCAGCAGGGCCTTCGTTTGTGCGAGCGCGAACGGCGGACCGGACGCGAGCCGGTCGGCGAGATCCCGGACGAAGGCGTCGATCTCGGTGGCGGAGACCACCCAGGTGACCAGGTTGAGGGCTTGGGCTTCGGCCGCGTCGATGGTCTCCGCGAGTAGCGCGAGACGCTTGGCCTGCTGCAGGCCAACGAGTTTCGGCAGCAGCCAGGAACCGCCCAGGTCGATGGAGAGGCCACGCTTGGAAAAGATCTGGCAGAAGGTCGATTCCGGTGTCGCGACCACCAGATCGCAGCCGAGCGCCAGGTTCCATCCCGCCCCCACCGCGACGCCAGTCACCTTGGCGATGGTGGGAATCGGGAGCTCGTGCAAGGCCAGGGCCACGTCCGTCAGGCGCTGCAGCTTGTATTTCGGATGAACGTCATCGGGCACCGAGATGTCGGCGCCCGAGCAGAAGCTGCCGCCTGCACCGGTGATGACCAGCGCACGCACGCGGCGGTCGCGCCCGGCCTCGACGAGGGCGTCCCGCAGAGCGAGCCACAGGTCGGGATTGATCGCGTTCTTGCGGCGTGGACGATTGAGGGTCAAGGTCCGCACGCCGCCGCGGTCGTCGACGAGCAGCGCGGGATCGTCGGGCGTGGTCAATAGCTCCTCGGCAATTTCAAGACGTTGGATCCCAGGAAATTCAAAATCATCTCCTGGCTGACCGGCGCGATCTTCATCAGCCGAGCCTCGCGGAAGTAGCGCGTGATGTGGTACTCCTCCGCGTATCCCATGCCCCCGTGGGTCTGCAACGCCCGGTCCGCGGCTGTGAAGCCCGCGTCCGCGCACAGGTATTTGGCGGTATTGGCTTCGCGCCCACAGGGTTTGCCGTTGTCGTAGAGCCACGTCGCCTTGCGCAGCATCAGCTCGGCCGCGTCGAGGCGGGCCAGCGAATCGGCGAGCGGGAACTGCAGTCCCTGATTCATGCCGATGGGCCGGCCGAAGACCTCGCGTTCGTTGCCGTACTTCACCGCCTTGTCCAGCGCCACCCGTCCGATGCCGAGCGCCTCGGCGGCGATCAGCATCCGTTCGGGATTCAGGCCGTCCAGGATGTACTGGAAACCCTTGCCTTCCTCGCCGATTCGGTCCTCGACGGGCACTTCGAGATTGTCGATGAACAACTCGTTGGAGCTGACGGCGTTGCGGCCCATCTTGCGGATGGGGCGGATGTCGACCCGGCTGCGATCGAGATCGGTGATGAACAGCGTCATCCCGTCGGTCTTCTTGGCGACCTCGTCATAGCTCTGGGTCCGGGTCAGCAGCAGGATCTTGTCGGACTCCATCGCCTTCGAGATCCACACCTTGCGGCCGTTGACGATGTAGCGGTCGCCGTCGCGTTTGGCGAAGGTGGTGATGCGCGAGGTGTCCAGCCCCGCACCGGGTTCGGTCACGCCGAAGCAGACGTGCACCTCGCCCGTCGCAACCTTGGGCAACGTGCGCGCCTTGAGTTCGTCGGAACCGTGCACCACCACCGGTTGCATGCCGAAGATCGACAGGTGGATCGAGCTCGCCGCATTCATGGCGCCGCCGGATTTCGCCACCTCCTCGAGCAGGATGGTGGCTTCGGTGATGCCGAGGCCGTGGCCGCCGTACTCGGTCGGAATCGTCATGCCGAGCCAGCCGCCGTCGGCGATGGCCCGGTAGAACTCGGTCGGAAACTCGTGCGCCTGGTCCTTTTCCATCCAGTACTGGTCGTCGAACTTCCGGGCCAGCTCGGCGACCGACCGGCGGATCAGCTCCTGGTCATCGGTCAGCTCGAAATTCATTCCACCGCCGGGCACTTCTGGGTCTCCTTTTCATCGCGAGCAGACGCAAAGTCGCACAATTACGGCCCGGACAATGCGATTTTGCGTCTGCTCGCGGGGACCGCGCCTGGCGCCTCAGTCCGTGTTGCCGGTGAGGGACTTCGCGTTGGCCGCAAATTCCGCGAAGGACGAACCGCCTCGGGAATCCTTGTCGTGGCCCTTCGCCCTGATGGACACGTCGTGCCCCTCGGCGGCCTTGCGAAGTGCGCCGACCGTCGCCTGTTCGCGCGAAATGTGAGTGAACGGGTCGAACGAGTACCAACGCATGGCGTTCTCGTAGGCCATCTTGTTGATCTCGTCGTCGGGAACGTTGTTGAGGGACAACACGTCCCACAGTTCTTCGGGCGCGCCCGGCCACATCGAGTCGCTGTGCGGGTAGTCGGCCTCCCATGCGATGTTGTCGATGCCGATCATGTTGCGCAGGGCGACGCCCACCTTGTCGCTGATGAAGCAGGTCAGGAAGTGCTCGCGGAAGACCTCGCTGGGCAGCTTGCCGCCGAAGTTCTGGTGGGTCCACGCGGAATGCATTTCGAACGTGCGGTCCGCCCGCTCCAGGAAGTAGGGGATCCACCCGGTGCCGCCCTCGGAGAGCGCGATCTTCAGGTCGGGGTATTCCTTGATCGGCCGCGACCACAACAGGTCCGCGGCGGCCTGCACGATGTTCATCGGCTGCAACGTGATCATCACATCCATCGGCGCGTCGGGTGCCGTGATCGCGAGCCGGCCCGAGGATCCGATGTGCACGTTCATCACGGTGTTGGTGTCGCACAACGCCTTCCACAGCGGGTTCCAGTACTCATCGTGGAAGCTGGGGTAGCCCATTGCCGCCGGGTTTTCGGTGAAGGTCAGCGCGTGCACGCCTTTCTTCGACACCCGGCGCACCTCGGCGGCGCACGCCTCGGCATCCCAGATCACCGGGATGGCCATCGGGATGAACCGCGCTGGATACGCCCCACACCACTCATCGATGTGCCAGTCGTTGTACGCCTGGACCAGCGAGATAGAGAAGTCGTGATCCTCGGTGACGAACAGCCGCCCGGCGAAACCGGGAAACGACGGGAAGCAGATCGAGGCGAGGATGCCGCCGGCGTTCATGTCCTTGATCCGCTCGTCGACGTTGTAACAACCCGGCCGGATCTCATCGAGCCCGGTTGGCTCGATGCCGTACTCCTCCTTGGGCCGGCCGGCGACCGCGTTGAGCGCCACGTTCGGGATCACCGTGTCGCGAAACTTCCACATGTCGGAGCCGTCGGGGTTGTGGACCAACCGGGGCGCGTCGTCGATGTACTTCTTCGCCAGGTGGTTCTTGAACATGTCCGGCGGCTCGACGGTGTGGTCGTCAACGCTGATCAGGATCATGTCTTCTTTGTTCATGGCCAGTCCTCTCCAAGTCTGATCCAGCTGAGCGATTCGGACGCGCCGCTCCCGCACAGCATCGGCGAATGATCGCCCGGCGCCAAGATCACTATTTTGAAAACTATCTTCTCGCGGAGCGAGAATCAACATCCAGCAACCCTCGCGGGGCCCGGCCAGCGCGGATCGCGGCGGTCGGCATTGACCAACCGACTGAATCATGCAACTCTATTGGTTGGAAATGAGAATATGATTCTCCTGGATCGAGAGTTACCCGCGAGAACGCCGAGAGGAGACGCGCGCATGCGCCTGCCGCCGCTGCCCGCGGACCAGTGGGACGAGGCCATAGAGCAGTCGCTTTCCGGCATGCTGCCCCCGGAACGGCGAAACCCCCGGGACGCCGGAACGCTCATGTCCACGCTGGCGCGCCACCCGAAACTCGCCCGGGCGTATCTGCGGTTCGGCGGGTACCTGCTGCTCGATTCCTCCCTACCCGCGCGCATCCGCGAGCAAGCCATCCTGCGAGTCGCCCATCGATGCGACTGCGCCTACGAGTGGTCCCACCACGTGGACATCGCAAAGAAGGTCGGACTGTCCGAAGCGGAGATCGCCGCCGCCAAGACCGGCGAGACGGACGACGAGTTCGATCGCGCCGTGTTCGCCGCCGTCGACGAACTCGACGAGAAGTCAAACGTCTCGGACCAGACGTGGGCCAGCCTCAGCGAGCGGCTCGACGAACGTCAGCGAATGGACTTCGTCTTCACCGTCGGCGGCTACATCGCGCTCGCGATGGCCATCAACACTTTTGGCGTCCAGCTCGAGAACGAGAAAGGTTAGAGCCTTGCCCCACTTCCCGAAACCAGCTGCCGGAAGCTGGACAGAAAACTACCCCGAACTCGGCACCGCGCCCGTCGATTACACCGATTCCATCGACCCGGCGTTCTTTGAGGCCGAGCGTGACGCGATCTTCAAGAGGACGTGGCTCAACGTCGGCCGTGTGGAGCGGCTGCCACGCACCGGCAGCTACTTCACCAAGGAGCTGCCCTCGGCGGGCAAGGGCGTGTCGGTGATCATCACCAAAACCAAGGAAGGAGCCGTCAAGGCGTTCCACAACGTCTGTCGGCACCGCGGAAACAAGCTGGTGTGGAACGACTTTCCGCACGAGGAGACCTCGGGCACGTGCCGGCAGTTCACCTGCAAATATCACGCCTGGCGCTACAGCCTGGACGGCGACCTGACCTTCGTCCAACAGGAAGACGAGTTCTTCGGCCTCGACAAGAGCCAGTACGGCCTTGCGCCCGTCCGGTGCGAGGTTTGGGAAGGCTTCATCTTCATCAACTTCGACGACAACGCCGCGCCGCTCACCGACTACCTCGGGCCGCTGGCCAAGAGCATCGAGGGCTACCCCTTCGGCGAGATGACCGAGACCTACTCGTACCGGGCCGAGGTCGGTAGCAACTGGAAGCTGTTCATCGACGCGTTCGTCGAGTTCTACCACGCGCCGATCCTGCACCAGGGGCAATACACCAAGGAAGAAGCCGCCAAGATCCAGAAGTACGGCTACGAGGCGCTGCACTACGAGCTAGCCGGACCACACAACCTGCAATCGACCTGGGGTGGTCAGGCGCCGCCGCCGGACATGTCGATGGTCAAGCCGATGGACCAGGTATTGCGCAGCGGTTTGTTCGGCCCCTGGGACAAGCCGGAGATCATCGAGAACCTCGAGCTGCCACCGGGTGTCAACGTGAAGCGAGTGCCGCAGTGGGGCATCGACTCGTGGCTCTTCTACCCGAACTTCATGCTGCTGATCTGGGAGCCGGGCTGGTTTTTGACCTACCACTACTGGCCGACGGCCGTCGACAGGCACACGTTCGAGTGCACGTTGTATTTCGTCCCGCCGCGCAACGCGAGGGAACGCCTCGCCCAGGAGCTGGCCGCCGTAACCTTCAAGGAGTACGCGCTGCAGGACGCCAACACCCTAGAAGCGACCCAGACCATGATCGGCACCCGGGCCGTCAAAGAATTCCTGCTGTGCGACCAGGAAGTCCTGATCCGTCATCTGCACAAGACGACCTCCGACTTCGTAAAGGAGTACCAGCGCAATGGCGTTACCGTCTGAATTTGCCGACCTGGAGCCCTATTTGGACTGGGATCTGGCCACCGAGCCGGAACGCTACGCCAAGCGGCTGGCCTCGACGATGTCCGAGATGCAGGCTTTCTACGATGTCGTTTTCCCGCGCCTCAACGACGCCATCGCCTACTGCGACAAATTCCCACTGGACGATCTGCCCGACGACGCAAAGAGTCTCATGCACATCATGCAGTCGCTCGTGATGGTGTCGTTTCCGATCGAGGCATGGAAGCAGCCGCGGGTGCCCGACAGCGGCGCGGCCTGGGTGGAGTGCATCCGGGAACCGGTGATCTAAGCGGTGTTGACGCTCAAGGCCGCCGGGCTGCTTGACGTCGACGCCGGCGAGGTCGTCTCCCCCGGCGTCGTCCGGATCGAGGGCGACCGGATCGCCGGCGTGGGCGGTGAGCCCGAGGGTGAGCTCATCGACCTCGGCGACCGGATCCTGCTGCCCGGGCTGATGGACATGGAGGTCAATCTCCTGATGGGCGGGCGCGGGGAGAAACCCGGCCTGTCCCAGGTTCAGGACGACCCGCCGACCCGGGTGCTGCGCGCGGTCGGCAACGCGCGCCGCACGTTGCGCGCCGGCTTCACCACGGTGCGAAACCTCGGGTTGTTCGTCAAGACCGGCGGTTATCTGCTTGACGTCGCGCTTGGCAAGGCCATCGATGCGGGCTGGATCGAGGGGCCGAGGGTGGTGCCGGCCGGCCACGCCATCACCCCGACCGGCGGCCACCTGGATCCGACGATGTTCGCCGCCTTCGCCCCCCACGTGCTCGATCTGACCGTCGAAGAGGGCATCGCCAACGGGATCGACGAAATCCGTAGGGCGGTGCGCTACCAGATCAAGCACGGCGCCGAGCTGATCAAGGTCTGTTGCTCGGGCGGAGTGATGTCGCTGACGGGACCGCCTGGCGCTCAACATTATTCGGACGAGGAACTGTGCGCGATCGTCGACGAGGCGCACCGGCGCGGGCTGCGGGTCGCCGCGCACACGCACGGGGCGGACGCGGTCAAGCATGCCGTCGCGGCCGGCATCGACTGCATCGAGCACGGCTTCCTGATCGACGACGAGGCGATCGCGACCATGGTCGAGCACGGCACGTTCCTGGTATCCACCCGGCGCCTGGCGGAGGGCATGGACGTCTCACACGCCCCGCCCGAGCTGCAGGCCAAGGCCGCGGAGATGTTCCCGAGGTCACGCACCTCGATCCTGGCCGCCCACCAGGCCGGTGTGAAGATCGCCGTCGGCACCGACGCCCCCGCGATACCGCACGGCAAGAACGCCGATGAGCTTGTCACCCTGGTGGAATGGGGCCTGCCGCCGCTGGCGGTGCTGCGCGCGGCCACGGTGACCGCGGCCGAGCTGATCAACTCGACCGACCGGGGCCGGCTGGTGCAGGGGCAGCTCGCCGATATCATCGCGGTACCCGGAAACCCGTTGGAAGACATCACCGTTACCCAGCACGTCAGCTTCGTCATGAAAGGCGGCAAGGTCTATGCCAACCAGAACTGACGATCTGGTCGAGATCCAGCAGCTGCTCGCCCGCTACGCGGTGACCATCACCCAGGGCGACATCGAGGGGCTCATCGGCGTCTTCACCCCGGACGGAACCTACAGCGCGTTCGGCGACACCTATCGGCTGGACAGGTTCCCCGAGCTGGTCGCCGCGGCGCCAAAGGGCTTGTTTCTCACCGGAACCGCCCTGGTCGAGGACATCGACGGCGATTCGGCCAGCGGCACGCAGCCGCTGTGCTTCATCGAGCACGCCACCCATGACATGAGGATCGGCTACTACCGCGACACCTACGCCCGCACCGCCGACGGGTGGCGGCTGAAGACAAGGGCGATGACCTTCATCCGGCGCAGCGGCGTGCACGACTCCGGGCGCCCGCACGCCGTCGGCCGTCCCCAGCCGTGAAAGCCGAGCGGTGAATGTCGAGGAGTTCCGGGCGGGCCTGTGCGCGTGGCTCGACGACAATGATCTGACCCCGGGACCCGATCACTCGCTGCGGGGCCATATGCAGCAATTCGCCCGCGTCAGCCGTGCGTTGTACGACGCCGACTGGATGCGCTACGGCTGGCCCGTCGAGGTCGGCGGCCTGGGTGGGCCCGCGGTGCTTCGCGCGATCGTCGGCGAGGAAGTGGTGGGCCGGCGGCTGGCCGAGCCCGGCCCGTACTCGATGCTCGAAGTGCTCGCTCCCACGATGATCGACTACGCGCCCGCCGAACTCGCCGCGGAAATGGTGCCGCGGCTGCTCAGCGGCCGCGAGCATTGGTGCCAAGGCTTTTCCGAGCCCGGGTCCGGCAGCGACCTGGCGTCGCTGACCACCCGCGCCACCCGGGACGGCGACAACTGGGTCGTCAACGGCCAGAAGGTCTGGACCAGCTTCGCGCAATTCTCCACCCGCTGCGTCCTGCTCACCCGCACCGCGGCGGCGCAGCCCTCTCATGACGGAATCACGGCGTTCTTCGTCGACCTGGACACCCCGGGCATCACCATACGGCCGCTTCGCACGATGCACGGGGTCGACGAGTTCTGCGAGGTCTACTACGACGACGTGGTGATCCCGTCAAGCCGCATGCTCGGCCGACCCGGAGACGGCTGGCGACTCGCGATGGACCTGCTGCCCTATGAACGCTCCGCCTGCTTCTGGCAGCGGATCGCCTACCTCTACTCGCGCTTCGACGAGCTCATCGCCGAAGCGCGGGAACCCGACGAATCCGCTTTGGGCTCGGCCTATCTGGCGCTGCACACGCTGCGCTGCCGATCCCGAGACACCCAGCACCGATTGCGCGACGGCGCGCGATTGGGACCCGACACCTCCATCGACAAAGTGCTACTGGCCACCGCCGAGCAACGGCTCTACGACACCGTCCGTGACCTGTTGCCCGGGACGCTGGAGCTCGATGACACGCCGTGGCGCTCGGAGTACCTGTACTCGCGCGCGGCCACCATCTATGGCGGCACCGCCGAGATCCAGCGCAACATCATCGCCCGCCGGCTGCTCGACCTCGGGAAGGAGTGAATCGTGGACGCCGAGGCGCTGCAGCTGCTGGCCGATTCCTTGCGCACCACCATGACCGCCGCGAGTGGGGCCAAGCTCGACGCGGCGCTGTCCGATCTCGGCTGGCACGACATGCTCGATGAGATACCCGACGTCGCAATACCTTTGGTGTTCCGGCTGCTCGGCGAGACCGGCGCGCACGCCCCGGTGCTCAACGATGTGGTGCTGCGAGCCGCCGGACGCGGGGACCGCGGAACCGTGCCCCTGCCGTTCGCCGGGGAGGCCTGGGTGGTGTGGGAGCGCGACGACCGGGCCACCCCGACGCTGGACGGGCTGCCGATACGCCATGTGCCGCAGGGCGATCCGGTTCCGCTCGCCGCGGGACGGCGGGCGCTGGGCTGGTGGCTGGTCGGCAGCAGCCGGGCGATGCTGTCGCTGGCGCGCCAGCACGCCGTGGACCGTGTTCAGTTCGGTCGGCGCATCAGCTCGTTTCAGGCGATCCGGCACCGGTTGGCCGAAACGCTCGTCGCGATCGAGGGCGCCGAGGCGACCCTGCATGCCGCCGCCCAGCCGGATGACGCCGACGGCCTGGCTTCCCTGCTGGCCAAGGCCGCGGCCGGTCAGGCGGCGCTCACCGCCGCACGCCACTGCCAACAGGTGCTGGGCGGCATCGGCTTCACCGCCGAGCACCAGCTGCACCACCACGTCAAGCGGGCGCTGGTCCTGGACGGGCTGCTGGGCAGCGCGCGGGAGTTGACCCGGGAGGCCGGGAGGACGTTGCGGGCCAAGGGCTTCGCGCCGCGGCTGGCGCAGCTGTAACCTACCGGCCCGTCACACCGTCGATCAGCTCGCGGAGGATGTCGGCGTGGCCGGCGTGGCGAGCGGTCTCCTCGAGGAGGTGAGCAAGGATCCAACGCAGCGTGACGTGGCCGCTGTTGTCGGCAATGACACTGACCTGGTCGAGGTTGGGGGTCGCGGCGATGATCGCGTCGACATCCGACCAGGTCCGACGATAGGCGTTCAGCGCCGCATCGACGCTGTCGTGCGACGGCGCCGGCACCCCCGCGGGCTCCTCGCCCCCAGCGAACCGATGAATAACCCATAGCCGTTCGGCACCGGCCAGGTGGCGGACGAGCCACAACAGCGTGGTCCCGCTGCTCACCGCCGATTGGCGTGCTGCGGCGTCATCGATGCCGACGATCTTGCGCGCCAACGATTCCCGTTGGTACTGCAGCAACGTCATCAACACTTCGCGCTCGTCGCCAAACGATCGGGGTGGCTTCTGGTCGGCGCCATGCCGCATATTGTCCCGCACGGCTTTGTTGCGCATCGGCGCGTGTCTAACATGGGAAACGTGAGTCGGCCCGATGTGCCCCGGAACGAGGTCGGCGTCGCCTCGCTGCTCGTGGGCATCGTCGCGCTCCTCACCTGCTGGCTGCTCATCGGGGTGCCCTTCGGCATAGCGGCGGTGATAACCGGCGACGTCGCCCGCCGACGAGTGCAGCGCGGCGAGGCCAACAATCCCCGAATCGCCTTGGCGGGCATGGTGTTAGGGGCTATCTCGATCGCCGCGGGGCTGGCGGCGATCGGTTACTACGCCTGGTTGGACGCGCGCTAGTTGCGGGGCAGGCCTAGCACCCGCTCGGCGATGATGTTGCGCTGAATTTCGGAGGTGCCGCCGGCGATGGTCGCGGCGAAGCTGCGCGCGTAGCGGTCGAACCAGCTGCGGTAGTGGCTGTCGAGGTTCAGCGGCGCGAACGGGGCGGTCACCGCGTGGTAGACGAGGCCCTCGGCGCCCGCGGAGTTCAGCGCGTCCTCGGAGGCGCGCTGCAGCGCCTCCGAACCGAGCAGCTTGAGCACCGACTGGGCCGGCACGTCCTCTTCCCCGCGGGCGGCGCGCGCCAGGGCCGCCGACCCCAGCAGGCGCAGCGCGTAGGAATCCATCACCAGGGTGGCGTAGCGGTCGCGCTCCAGTACCCCGGACGGACTGAAATCGACGGTCAGCTCGTGCAACAGGTCGACATACCCCATCCACAGCATGATCCGTTCGTGCCCCAGCGAACCGGTTGCCACCCGCCAGCCCTCATCGAGCTTGCCGACGAGATTCTCGGCCGGCACCCGCGCGTCGGTGAAAAACACCTCGTTGAAGTCGATTTCGTCGCCGTCGCACATCGACGCGAACGGGCGGCGCACCACGCCCGGGGTGTCGGTCGGGATCATCAGCGCGCTGATGCCCTTGTGTTTCGGCTTGCCCGGATCGGTGCGCACGAACGTCAACAGCACGTCGGCGTCGTGAGCGCCCGACGTCCACACCTTCTGCCCGTTGACCACGAAATGGTCGCCGTCAAGCACCGCCCGCGTTTTCAGCGACGCCAGGTCCGAACCCGCGCCCGGTTCGCTCATCCCCAGCGACGCGGTGAGCTCCGCCCGCAGAATCGGCACCGCCCATCGCCGCTTCTGCTCCGGGGTGCCAAAGGACAGCAACGACGCCGCGATGATGCCCACGCCCTGCGGATTGAAACTTTGATAGATGCGCCGACGGCCCAATTCCTCCAAGTACACGTATTGCTGCAAAAGCGTGGCGTTGCGCCCACCGAATTCCGGCGGATTGCCGGGCAGCAGCCATCCGCTGTCGAAGAGCAGCCGCTGCCAACGCCGGGCCCACTCCGGGACGTGTGAACTCGACCGGGGTCGCTCGATCGCCTCGGCGTCGGAGGGAAGATGCTCGTCCAGGAAGGCCACGAACTCGGCGCGGAACGCCTCGACGTCGGCATCAAAGCTCAGTTGCACAGCACTCCTGCGAAAGGCGGTTTCCGGATTCTCGGGGACGGCGTGGTTCGCTCTTGCGATTACGCTTCCCTACACACGTCTAAGAGAATACTATTCTCGTCGTGAGAAAGTTACAATCTCCGACACGGCGTCCATAGGGGGTTGAGCGCACCGATGGCACGGCGTTCTCCGGTAGAGTCCAATCATGTTCTCCCCACGCGGCAATCCTCTGAGCCGACCGTGACAAGCCCGAGCGAAGAGCCGGCCTGGAAGCAGCGCGCCGTCGAACGGTCGATCAAGACCGCGAAATTGCGTGCGGCACAGCGAGTTCAGCGGTTCCTCGACGCGGCACAGGCGATCATCATCGAGAAGGGCAGCACCGACTTTACCGTCCAGGAGGTCGTCGACCGGTCCCGGCAGTCGTTGCGGAGCTTCTACCTGCAGTTCGACGGCAAGCACGAGCTTCTGCTCGCCCTGTTCGAAGACGCCCTGAGCCGGTCCGCCGACCAGATCCGCGCCGCCACCGAGAGCCAGACCGACGCGCTGGAGCGCCTCAAAGTCGCCGTCGAGCTGCTCTACGAGGCGTCCCGCCCCGACCCGACGGCCAAGCGGCCGCTGTTCACCGACTTTGCGCCCCGTTTGCTGGTGACGCATCCTGCCGAGGTCAAGGTCGCCCACGCCCCCCTGCTGGCGTTGCTGACCGAGCTCATGGAGGCCGCCGCCGACGCCGGCAAGCTGCGCGCCGAGGTCAACCCGAAGCGGATGGCCGCCATGACCATGCAGACCGTCATGTTCATCGCCCAATCCAGCGGCGGCTCCGACGACGCGACGATCCATCCCATCACCGCCGACGAGGTGTGGGACTTCTGCTCACGCGGATTCGTCGGCTAGCACGCCTTACCGCCCCGTAGGGCCGAGCACATAGCGCACGCCATTGCCAGCGGAGAACCATGTTCTCTAATATCTAGAATCAGAATGCACCGAAACGGATCCGCCGTTGACGCCCGTCGGGCATGCCGGCTGTTCTGCGCCGAGCCACCGAGGAAATGAGGTAGGAGCAATGACTGGACGTGTCGAGGGCAAGGTCGCCTTCATCACCGGGGCGGCGCGCGGTCAGGGTCGCAGCCACGCGGTGCGGTTGGCGCAGGAGGGCGCCGACATCATCGCGGTCGACATCTGCAAGCCGATTCGCGAGGGCCAGGTGGAGGGCTCCGCGATCCCGGCGTCGACGCCGGAGGACCTGGCCGAGACGGCCGACCTCGTCAAGGGGCACAACCGCCGGATCGTCACGGCCGAAGTCGACGTGCGCGACTACGCCGCACTCAAGGCGGCCGTCGACAGCGGAGTGGAGCAGCTGGGCCGGCTGGACATCATCGTCGCCAACGCGGGCATCGGCAATGGCGGTGAGACGCTGGACAAAACCAGCGAAGAGGACTGGACGGAGATGATCGACGTCAACCTGTCGGGGGTGTGGAAGACGGTGAAGGCCGGTGTCCCGCACATCCTGGCCGGCGGACGCGGCGGATCGATCGTGCTGACCAGCTCGGTCGGCGGACTCAAGGCGTACCCGCACACCGGGCACTATGTCGCCGCCAAGCACGGCGTGGTAGGGCTGATGCGCGCCTTCGGAGTCGAGTTGGGGCAGCACATGATTCGCGTCAACTCCGTGCACCCCACCCACGTGAGCACGCCGATGATCATGAACGAGGGCACGTGGCGGATGTTCCGGCCGGACCTGGAGAATCCGGGTCCCGACGACATGGCCCCGATCTGCCAGATGTTCCACACGCTGCCCGTCCCGTGGGTGGACCCGATCGACATCAGCAACGCGGTGCTGTTCTTCGCCTCCGACGAGTCCCGCTACGTCACCGGCGTGACCCTGCCGATCGATGCCGGTAGCTGTCTGAAATAGGGTCCGTCCTATGGACGGATTTGAAGGACGCGCCGCTGTCGTGACCGGTGGGGCGAGTGGCATCGGCCTGGCTACCGCCATCGAGTTTGCCCGCCGCGGGGCCCGGCTCGTGCTCGCCGACGTCGACCAGCCCGCGCTGGAACAGGCCGTCGCGCACTTGCGTGGCGAGGGGTTCGACGCGCACGGGGTGACGTGCGACGTGCGGCATCTCGAGGAGATGGTTCACCTGGCGGACGAAGCGTTTCGCCTGCTCGGCCAGGTTGACATCCTCTTCAGCAACGCCGGCATCGTGGTCGCGGGTCCGATCGCGCAGATGACGCACGAGGACTGGCGCTGGGTGATCGATATCGACCTGTGGGGGTCCATCCACGCCGTCGAAGCGTTCCTGCCGAGGCTGCTCGAGCAGGGCACCGGGGGCCACATCGCATTCACCGCGTCGTTCGCCGGACTGGTTCCCAACGCGGGCCTCGGGGCGTACGGCGTGGCCAAGTACGGCGTCGTGGCCTTGGCCGAGACGCTGGCGCGCGAGGTCAAGGACGACGGCATCGGCGTTTCGGTGCTGTGCCCGATGGTGGTCGAAACCAAGTTGGTGTCCAACTCGGAACGAATCCGCGGCGCGGATTACGGCCTGGCGTCGACGCCCGACGTGACCGGTTCGCTCGGGCCGCTGCCGGCGCAAGACCAGACGCTGGGTGTCGACGACGTGGCGCGGCTCACCGCCGACGCGATCCTGGCCAATCGTTTGTACGTGTTGCCACACGAGGCGGCGCGCGCCTCGGTCAAGCGTCGGTTCGACCGCATTGATCGCACTTTTGACGAGCAGGCCGCCGAGGGCTGGGCGCACTAGCGGTTCGCACCGGACTGAACAGCGCCGCGGCGGCTACGACGAGCAGCGGCAACAGGATTCCGTTCAGCGCCGCGTCCCGGGTGTTGTACATCTGCAGCATCGACAGGTGATAGAGGCAGTGCAGCGTGTTGAAGACGAGCCAGGCGACGGCCGTGACCCGGACCAGGGTTTGGTTGGCGACCCGGACAAAGGTCACCGCGGTCAGCGCGGTCAGCGCCAAAAACATTGCCCCGACGTCCTTGACGAAGTGCTCGTTGTACGGGCCGAGTTGCGGGAGCCAGCTCATGCCGAAACCGGGAAAGTTGTCATACCAGTGCCGCGGCGCCGCGTAGGCCCACCCGCCCGTGACGGCGCCGCCGGCGCCCAGCACAACCAATGCGCCTCGATGAAGTAGTGCGTCCATACCGTTCAGACGCCGCGGCAGCCGGAAGTGTGACGACGGCGGCCGCGACATTGGCCAGCGGCCTACATCGCGGGTGCGCTGCCGATGACCCCGTCGGCTTCCAGGTCCGCGATCTCCGCCGGGTTCAGGCCCAGCGCGGTGAGCACCTCATGGTTGTGTTGCCCGAGGGCGGGCGCGGGAGTCGTGTGGAAGCGCCCGGGCCCTCCGGAGAACCTCATTGGCACGGTGCTGAGCCTGGCCCGGCCGTTCAGCGAGTCGTCGACCTCTTCGAAGAAATCGCGAAATGAAAGCTGCTGCAGCTCCGTCTGCCGGTGCGGCTGCATCACCTTGGCCGCCGGCACGCCGGCGTCCCACAGGCAGGTGACGATCTCGTCGCTGCCGCGCGGCTCGCACCACGCCGCGAGCCGCTCATCGATCAGGTCCTGGCAGGCGCGCCGCCCGGCGTGGCTCGACAGTTCGGGATCGGTTGCCCAGGACGGCGATCCGATCGCGGCGCACAGCCGCTCCCACTGATCGTCGGTTTCCACCGCGATGGCGACCCAGCTGTCGGGCCGGCCGAATTCGTCGATGTCGGCACTGCGGTAAAGGTTCTGTGGCGCCGCCGTCGGCCCGCGGTTGCCGGCGCGCTGCAGCAGCGCCCCGTAGGCGGTGTACTCGACGACCTGTTCGGCGGAAATGCTCAGCGCCGCATCGACCATCGCGGCCTCGACCAGCACCCCCTGCCCCGTGCGGCGCCTGTGCTCCAGCGCCAGCAGCAGTGAATTGAGTGCGTGCACACCGGCGTTGGGATCCCCGATGGAATACGGCTCGTACGGCGGCCGGTCGGGGTAGCCGGTGAGCCAGCTCAGGCCGGACGCCGATTCGATGGCATAGGCGAACGCCGGGTTGTCGCGCCAGGGCCCGTCGAGCCCGAACCCGGGCATGCGCAGCATCACCGCGTCGGGCCGAACCGTTTGAACCGCCGCGAAATCCAGCCCGATCTGGTCCAGCACCCTTGGGGTGAAGTTCTCCACGATCACGTCGCATGTCGCAATGAGCCGCAGGAGTACCTCGCGGCCTTCCGGACGCTGCAGGTCCAGCGCCAGGCCCCTCTTGTTGGTGTTCAGCGCCGCGAAGATCGGCGACTTGTCCCACCACTGCTTTTCGGTACTCGGTATCCCGGCGATGAGCCGGGTGCCGTCGGGCCGGCGGGCGGACTCGACGTGGATGACTTCGGCGCCGAGCATGGCCAGAAAGTGAGTGCAGCAGGGCCCGGCCCAGAAGGTGGTCATGTCCAATATTCGAAGTTCGCTGAACGGCAACGGCTTCGGCGATCGAGAGGTAGCCGGCGCGGGCCGTGGGGTGAGGGTCGCGGCCCGGTACCGCGCGGTGTGCTCGCCCAACCGCGGCGCCGCTGCCGGCCGGCGTAGCTTCGCGGGCCGCATCCGGTAGGGGTGGCTTGGCTGGTGGAAGTCGCCGCGCGGGTTGCGCACGAAGGATCCCCGCTCGACGAAGTGTTCCAACGACTCGATGTTGGCGCCGTTGGCGACCGGCGCATTGGGGATCCGGAACGCCGTCGCGAGGTCGCGGATCTCGTCGACCAGGTTGGCCTCGACCCAGGCGTAGATGTCTTCGGCGTGAACGTTGGCCTGCTCCGTGATGGTCAGCGGCGATTCCTCGTCGATCCACTCCGGGTGGCCGACCATCGCGCACAGGTCGAACCACTGCTGCGCGGTCCCGCAACCGAGGTCGACCAGGCCATCCTTTGCCTGCGCCACGCCCGGCACCGTGAGGCGCCGCGCGTCTCGCCAGGGCCGGCCGAGCATCTCGAAGTAGGTCACCGGATAGTAAGTCAGACAGAGGATCTGGGTCTCCAGCATCGACAGGTCGATGATCTCGCCGGATCCCGCCGAGCCTTCGCGGCGCAATCGCGACGCCAGGGTCGCGGCGCTGGCGTACGCGCCGGCCATGTACTCCCCGACCTGTCCGCCGACGAAGACGGGCGCCCGTTCGGGCAACCCGCGTCCCAGCCCGACGATCCCGCCCGACCATGCCTGCAGCGTGAATTCGGTCGCCGGCCGGTCTCGCCAGGGGCCCCGCAAGCCAAACGGCGTAATCGACGTGACGATCAGGTGTGGGTGCGCCCGATGGATCGCGTCGGGCGTGAACCGTGGGTGTTCGGCCACCCGCGACCCCCGAGACCACACCACCGCGTCCGCCGCGGCCAGCAACCGGGTGACCAGCTCGACGTCGTCGCCGGCCTCGGGGTCGGCGACGACACTGTGCTTCGACCCGGACAGGAAGGTGAATAGCGCCCCGTCGGTGTCGGCCGGGATGGACGCGCCAGAGGACGACCACCGCCGCAGCGGATCACCCTCCGGCGCTTCGACTTTGACGACGTCGGCGCCGCCGTCGGCCAGCAGCTTCGTGCAGTAGGCGCCGGCTATGCCGGTGGAAAGGTCGACCACCGTGCAGCCGGCCAAGGGGGATTCGGCCCTCGGTTGCTCACTCATGCCCGCCATGACGGGCTCGAGGTGGTCAGGACCTCGGGACCGTCGGCGGTGATCAACACCGCCTCGCGCCCGAACACCGCACCGATGCCCTGCTCCCACACGTAGCCCGTCACGGCCAAAACCATTCCCGGCTCGAGTCGTTCGTCGGCCGCGGTGTGAGGCAGGTGCTTCGACACAACCGGCGGGTCGAAGCCCAGGCCCAAGCCCCGGGCCACCGGCATCGGGGGCGCCGGTTCCCCGGCGGCCGCGTAGGCCGCCAGCAATTCGGCGGCCGCGGCGCCGGGCCGGCACGCGTCGATCAGCCTCGCCCACAGATGGCCCCAGCGCCGATACAGCTCGGGGGCGCCTGCGACGTCGCCCGCCGGCCAGGTGCGCCCGACCTCGCCCATGTAGCCGCCGGCCAGCACACCGGCCGAAAATGCCACCAGATCGCCGTCTTTCACGCGGCCGTCGCCGCTGACCCGTCGCCACGAGTGGTCGCGCGAGGTGATCCACGCGAATTCCTGATTGGACGGCGTGCTGACGCCCCCGGCCGCCATGGCCTCCAGCATGACGCCGGCCAATGTCTGCTCGCGCACGCCGGGGTGCAGCTCGGCCACCGCGGCGGCCAGGCCGGACTCGGCCACCGCACAGGCTTCCCGCAGCGCGACGATCTCCTCGGCGGTTTTGACCCGCCGGGCGGCGCGCATCGCCAGCTCGCCGTCGACCAGTTCGGCTTTGGGAAATGCGGTTGGCAACAGCTGCGCGAAAGCCGGTGAGAGCGCGTCGGTTCCGACGCGCCGCGCCGTGGCCGCACCGTCGATGCGTTGCAACGCCGACATGGTGTTGGCGGGGTTCCACGAGATGCCGTACAGGTTCTCGTGGGGAATGTCCTCCGGGACGCCCTCGTCCCATGTGCTGAGCAAGTGGATGGCGCCCGTCTCGCGAACCAGCACGCAGGACGGACCGAATGGCCGGGTGCCGGCGACCCACAGCTGCGGGGTCCCGGTGACGTAACGGGTATTGGCCTGACGACCCAACACCAGCACATCGAGGTCGTGCATCGCCATCTGGTCCAGGACGCGCTGACGGCGGCCCGATCGTAGCGCCCGCTCATCGGGCAGAACGTCAACGGACATGGGAGCCGTAGGGGGCATAGGGGTAGTCGGTCAATCGAGTCGAGCCTTCCTCGGTGATCACCACGACTTCTTCGCTGCGGTAGCCACCGGTGCCGTCCTCCCAGACCACCGGCTCGAGCACCAGCACCATTCCCGACTCCAGAACGAAGTTGTCGTCGAACTCCTGGCCGAGATCCGTTCCGATCATGGGCATTTCGGCCGCGTTGACGCCGATCCCGTGGCCGAGGTAGAAATGCGGCAGCCAGGGCCGGGTGCCGTCGTTGGCCGCGATGGCGGCCCTGCCCAGATCGCCGGCGGTGGCGCCGGCACGAGCCACGGCCTCGACGGCCGTCATGATGTTCTGCCACCGGTCGAACTGCGCCTGCTGGCGCGGCGTTGGCTCACGGCCGACGATCCAGGTGCGGCCGAAATCCGAGCAGTAGCCATGGTAGGTGATGCTGACGTCGGTCCACAGGACGTCGCCCTCGGCCAGTTCGCGCTCGGTGCTCAGCAGCGGCAGCGCCAGGTCGCCATGCGTCGTCCAGACTCCTTCGGCCTTGCTCGGCGGCATCACCTGCCAGATCGGCTCGAGCATGCTGGCCATGGCGCCCAACTCGAAGGCCCGCCGCAAAAAGCTTGCGGACAGGTCGGTCTGGCGGACGCCGGAGGCAAGGGCCTTGTGCACGTCGATCATCGCCTCGTCGGTGATCCGCACGGCGGTGCGGATGCAGGCCAGTTCGTCCGGGGTTTTGACGACCTTGGCGGCGCTGACGATGGGCGCCGCATCGGCGGGACCGCCGTTGGGGAACAACGACTTCGCGGCTCGTGACATCGCGCCGGTGCACTCGTCGACCGCGACCACCGCGCCGACCGGTATCAGATCGGCCAATCGACGAGCGAAATCGCCGACGCCCTCGTCGAATTCGAGGTAGACCGGTCCGTGCAGATGGTCAGCGGGAAGCTCCGACTCGTGCGCGACGCCCTCACGGAACGGCAGGAACAGGTGTGGCCACTCGTCGTCGCCGAGCACCACGGCCACCGGCCGCTCGACGTAGGACAGACCCGCATCACCCAGCGGCCAACTGGTTCCGGTGGCGTACACCACGGCGTTGTTGCCCAACAGGACCATCGCGTCGACACCGCGTTCGGCCATCGCCGCGCGCAACCGCGCGCCGGTCTCGCGACGCATCCGGCCCAGGTCCGGAGTTTCGGGGAGCACCAGACCGGCGCCCGACCGTGCCAGCGTCGTCATTACGCCACCCCTACAGGCCCAGGAATTTGGTGATGTTGCCGCTGACGATCCGCACCGCGTTTTCCGGTCCGACGGCCTCGACGACCGCGGCCAGTGACTTCTCCGAGTAGCCGTAGGTGCTTTCGTTGTGCGGGTAGTCGCTGGACCACATGACCTTGTCCACACCGATCTTGTCGATCAGCTCCAGGCCCAGCGGGTCCACCATGAACGAGGCGCTCATGTGGTTCTCCCAGTAGTAGCGCACGTCGTGCTGCAGCGGCCGGTTGAACATGTGTTGATAGGAGGCCACCAGGTGCTCGGCGTCTTGCAGGGCCCAGGGAACCCACGAGATTCCACCCTCGAACCACCCGATCCGCAGGCTCGGGTGGTCGTCGAGGATGCCGCCGAAGATGTACTTGGAGAACGTCTCCCGGAAGCCGTCGATGTTGATCATCATCCCGACGACGACGCTGTTGAATTCGCACGGGCTCTTCGGCGGGGTTTCGCCGATGTGGTGGGTGATCGGCAGCCCCGACGCCTCGATCTCGTCCCAGACGGCGCGCATGGACGTGCTCGAGTAGTCGATGGGGTTGCCGTCGTCGTCCTTGCCCGGGTTCAGCGGCATCAGGAATGTCTTGATTCCCAACGACTTAAGCTCGTCAAGCGTCTTGCGCGTGCCCTTGGGATCCCACCAGTTGATCAGCCCGGCGCCATAGAAGTGACCGCTCGAGCGTTCCTGGAGTTCGGCGATGTACTCGTTGTAGATGCGGAACGTGAGCTCGCGAAGTTGCTTGTCCGGGTAGTGGAAAAGCGCGAGCACCGCGTTGGGGAATGCCAGTTCTTTGTCGACGCCGTCGTCGTGCAGCTCCTGGATCCGGGCCTCGATGTTGGTGCTCGCGGCCCCGGGCAGGTCGTCGTACTGCATGAGCACCGCGCTGAAGTCGCCGGGGAGGAACGATTGTCCCTTGCGCCCGACCTGGTAGGCGCCGTCTTCATACCAGATTCGCGGCGCCTTGTCCTTGAGCTCGTCGGGGAAGCGTTGGTAGAAGATGTCGTCGGCCAGGGAGATGTGGTTGTCCGCGGAGAACACCACGGTGCCCTCCGGCAGGCCGACGTTGACCCCGCCGGCGTGCCCGCGGCGATCCTTTGGTGCGCCAAAGCCTTGGGGCGGGTAGAGCGACGGGGCGCTGGTCTGTGTCGTCATCGTTGACTCTCCGTTCGGATCGGCACTTCGGGCTGCTTGGAAAAAGTTTTCACCAGGTCACCGGCAGTTCGTACACGCCGTAGGCGAGCCGGTCCTCCTTGAACGGCACTTGCTCGAACGGGATCGCCAACGCCAGCGTGGGGATGCGGCGGAACAACGTCCGGTAGACGATCTGCAGCTCGGCACGGGCCAGCTGTTGCCCGACGCACTGATGCCTGCCATAACCGAACGCGACATTGCGATCGGCCCCGGACCGGTGCAGGTATAGCCGATCCGGCTCGGTGAAGGCGTGCGAATCCCAGTTCGCCGGAGCCAGGTCGATGATGATGCCTTCGCCGGCGCGAATCACCTCTCCGGCAATGGTGATGTCTTCCAGCGCCACCCGGCGCTGGCCGTTCTGGATGATGCTGAGGTAGCGCAACAGCTCCTCGACCGCATTGGCGACGATCTTGGGGTCATCGGCGTCGCGGATGACGGCCAACTGGTCGGGATTTTCCAGCAGCGCAAGCACGCCGAGCCCGATCATGTTTGCGGTCGTCTCGTGCCCGGCGATCAGCAAGCCGGTGCCGAGCTGGGCGGCCTCTTTCACGCTCAGCTCGCCGGCCTTCACCCGCTCGGCGAGGTCGGACACCGCGTCCTCCGCCGGGTTTTCCATCTTCGCCTCGACCAGCTGGCTCAGATATTTGTGGAGACTCATCGCGCCTTTGGCGGTGTCCTCCCCCGTCGCATACCGCGCGAGCCCGACGGTGGCGTGGTGCTGAAACATCTCCGCGTCTTCGTATGGCACCCCGAGCATCTGGCTGATCACCAGCGACGGGACCGGCAGCGCGATGGCGCTGACGATGTCGGCGGGCTTGGGCCCGGCCAGCATCGCGTCGATGTGGTCGTCGGTGATCTGCTGGATGTTGGGCCGCAATCCCTCAACCCGCTTGAAGGTGAAGGGCTTTGACAGCATCCGCCGGAAGCGCGTGTGCTCCTCGCCGTCGGAGGTGAAGACCGACCGCGGGCGCTTGTGCACCGTAGCCAACATGCCCGCGTTCCAGTGCGGAAACCCGGGCGCCCGGTCGTCGACGCTGACCCGGGAGTCGGAAAACAGTTCCCGCACTTGGTCGTAGCCGGTGATGAGCCATGGCGTGCTGCCGTCCCAAATCCGAACCCTGGACAGCGGCTCGGTCTCGGCGAGCGCCATGACGTCCGGAGGCGGCGCGAACGGACAGGTGGCATCGCGCGCCATCGGATAGTCGGGGATCTGCGGATCCGCTTTGGTCTGGGTGCTCGTCAGGGTGTCCGACATTTCATTCCTCAATGTGGATGGCCAGTGCGGGGCACGCCGCGGCCGCACGGCGTGCGCCCTCGGCCTGCTCGGCCGACGGATTCGGATTGAGCAACACGACAACCCCGTCGTCGTCACGCTGATCGAACACCTCGGGCGCGTTCATGACACAGTTGCCCGAGGACGCGCAAATGTTCTGGTCGACAATCACTTTCATCCGCAGGTCCCTACTCGTCCGGTGTCACGGGCGCCAGCCACAGGCCCACGATCGCGTCGATGAGGCCGGATGCGGCGGCGCGCCACGACGATTGATGCATCGTCGAACCCGCGGCCAGCGCGCGTTCCCGGTCCGCGCAGGTGTGCATCAACAGGTTGCGGGCCATGATGTTGCGTTCGAATCGCACCTCGGCCGGCAGGTCGGGCAGGCAGCCGTTGATTCCGTCGACGACCTGCACCAACGACGGCGAGCTGAGCGCGCCCTTGACGATGATGTTGTAGTAGGCCGGGTCGGTCATTGCCTGCGCGGCGAAGCGCGCGTACCAGGTGGGGTTTCCCAGCTCCGCCAGGTGGTCGGTGAGCGGGCGCACCAGGCAGGCCACCCAATCCCGCATCTGCGCGACCCGCCCGTCTTTGGTGCCCGACTCCAACAGCTCGGCCACCATCCGTTCGCGCAGCTCCTCGACGGGCCCGCGGTGCTTTTGCTCGATGGCCCGGACCAGGTCCGCCTTGGTACCGAAGTGGTAGCCCACCGCCGCGTTGTTGCCCTGGCCGGCGGCCTCGCTGACCTGGCGGTTCGACACGGCGAACATGCCGTGCTCGGCGTACAGCCGTTCGGCCGCCGCCAGGATCGCCTCCTGGGTCGAGCTGGCCCGCTCGGTGCGGACGGTCCTTCCTGCGGTGGTCATCCTGCCAGTCAACCCCGCCCCGCAGTTTAAGTCAAGCGCTTGATTTAAATTCCTCGGCGCAACCCCGGTCATTCCTTGCTCTTGGACCGAATCACCTTGCCCGCGGCCGTGCCGCCGTCCACCGGCAGCACGGTGCCTGTCACGTAGCGCGACCGGTCGCTGGCGAAGTACAACGCAGCCTCGGCGACGTCCTCGGGTGTGCCCTCGCGCTTCAGCGGACGGTCGTCCCGCATCGTCTGGCGGATCTTCGCCTCGAAGCGCTCGACCTGCTCCGGATCCATGTTCGCCGCCGACTTCGCCACCAATGGGGTGGGGATACTGCCGGGCGCGATGGTGTTGACCCGAACCTCATAGTGCGCCAACTCGATTGCCGCGCACTTGGTGAACTGGATGACCGCCGCCTTGGAGGCCCGGTAGGACATCACGCCGCCACCGGCCTGGATTCCGCCGATCGAGCTGATGTTGATGATCGAACCCCCGCCGTGGGCGGCCATGTGCCGGGCGGCGTCGCGGGTACCCGCCATCACGCCGAGAACGTTGACCGCCATGACGCGGTGGAAGTCGGCCAAATCGTCGTCGAAGAATCGCGGATGCATGGTGGTCGAGATTCCGGCGTTGTTCACCATGACGTGCAGCCCGCCGAACTTCTCGGCCGCCGCGGCTACCAGCGACCCCACCTGTTCTTGATCGGACACGTCCGTGCGCCGGAAGAAGGTGTCGGATCCCAGGGCCGCCGACAGTGCCTCACCCTTTTCGGTTTCGACGTCGGCGATGACGACCCGCGCACCCTCGGCCACAAACTTCTCGACGATGCCGCGGCCGAGCCCCGACGCCCCGCCGGTGACAATGGCTACCTTGCCCGCCAGATCGTTGACCACACGACGAGTTAATCGGCGTGCGCGCCGTTAAGTCAAGCAGCTGATTTAAGCGGTGCCGGTTTGGCCCTATCCGGGCTCGCATGAAGGTGGAATGCTGAGTTCGCCACTTCATCGGCCACCTCGGGAGGAATCGTTTTATGAAGGTCTTGGTTATCGGCGGCACCGGACTCATCGGTTCGCAGGTCATCGCCAATCTCACCGAGATGGGACACGAGGCGATTTCGGCCTCGCCGAGCTCCGGCGTCAACGCCGTCACCGGCGAGGGCGTCGCAGAAGCCATGGCGGGCGTGCACACCGTGGTGGACGTGGCCAACTCGCCATCCTGGGAAGACGACGCCGTGCTGAACTTCTTTACCACCTCGAGCCGTAACCTCCTCGCCGCCGAGCGCGAGGCCGGTGTGCAGCACCACGTCGCGCTCACGATCGTGGGCGCCGACCGTACCCAGGACAGCGGCTACATGCGGGCCAAGGTCGCCCAGGAGAAGGTGATCGAGGAATCGGGAGTCCCGTATTCGATCGTGCGGGCGACCCAGTTCTTCGAATTCGTCAGCGGGATCGCCGATTCGGCAGCCGACGGCGACACCATTCGCCTGCCGCATGCGGCGTTCCAGCCGATCGCCGCCAAGGACGTCGCCACGGCCGTCACCCGCGCGGCGATCGGCGATCCGACCAACGGCATCACCAACATCGCCGGTCCCGAAAAGCTGGGGATGGACGACTTCGCCCGCGCCAGCCTCGCCGCAGACGGCGACGCACGCCAGGTTGTCACCGATCCCACGGCCCCCTACTACGGCGCGGTGCTCGACGACCAGAGCATCGTCCCGATCGACGGCGAAGACCCGACGATCTACCCCACCCGTTTCAGCGACTGGAAGGCCTCCCACACCTCCAGCGGCGCACAGTAAGCCAACGCGGGGGATCGACGCTGATGCCTCGGGTCGCATTGATCACCGGTGCCAGCCGCGGCATCGGTGCGGCGACGGCAGGAGTTCTCGGCGAACGCGGATTTCGGGTGGTGGTCAACCACCGCGCCAGCGGCGAGCAGGCCGAGGAGGTGGTCACCGGCATCACCGCGGCCGGCGGCGAGGCCGTGGCGATTCGGGCCGACGTCACCGCGCCCGATGACGTCTCCGCCATGGCCGACGAAATCGCGCGGCGCTGGGGCGGGGCCGACGTGCTGGTGCACAACGCGTTGATTCCGTTCGTCGTCACCTCGTTCGCCGACCTGACCTGGGAGCAGCTGGGGGGCAAGCTGGACAACGAGCTGCACGCCGCGTACTCCCTGACGAAGGCCCTTGTGCCGGGCATGATTTCACGCGGGTACGGCCGGCTGATCTTTCTCAGCACCGGGCTGTCCCGCCGTCCGCGCGACGGGATGATCGCGCTGGGCACGGCTAAGGCCGCCTTGGACCAGTTCGTCCGCTACCTCGCGCTCGAGCTGGCGCCACACGGGATCACCGCCAACCTCGTCGCGCCGGCCACCGTCAGCGGAACGAAAGTGACCGGGCAGCTTTCGCCGGAGCGGGTGGGTCAGCTCGGAGAGGCTTCACCGATGGGACGACTCGTGACTCCCGACGAGGTGGCCAAGACGATTGCGTTCTTGGCAAGTGAGGATTCGGGTTTCACTACCGGACACTACCTGCCGGTCAACGGCGGACTTGCGATGGACTGAACCCGCTATGCAGACGATCGACCTGGCCTACGTCGGGCGCGGCATCCACGAGGAACTCGTCGCCTACGTCGCCGACCAGGAGGGTTACTTTGCCGATGAGGGTGTCCACGTCGCCGTGCGGGACGGAATCGCTTGGGACACGGAACGTCTGCGCTCTTGCGCCACGATCGGCCTCGGCCGTGCGGTCTTGTCGCGGTTGACCCAGGGCATCGAGTGGGCGGTGCTGACCGTGAACACCCACCGCCCATTGTTCTGGTTTCTGGGTGGGCCTGGCGTACCTTCCATGGCGGACCTCCGCGGGCGCCGGCTCGCCGTACACGCGCCGCACACCGCACCCGGTTGTTTCGCGCGAATCGTGTTGCGCCAGCACGGGCTTGATCCCGATCGCGACCTCGAGTGTGTGGTGCGGTCCCCGGGCGACTATCAGATGGACCTGCGGCGGCTGCGGGACAAGTCGATCGACGCCGCCTATGTCGGCAGCACCCTTGCGCCCGAGCAGGTCGCCGAGGAGGAAGGCTTCCACGTGCTGGCGTGGGTGGGAGATCACTTCCAGATCCCCACCGTCGGAGTGGCGGTGGATGCGGAACGCCTGGCGATCGACGGCCCGGCGGTGCAGGCCGTGGTGCGGGCCAACCGACGCGCCCTGCAGACGATGGCCGACCGACCCGATGTTGCGATCGATTACCTGGCATCGTTTTTGAACCGGCTGACGCGCGAGGAGGCCCGACGCCATTACGAGCGCTACATCGGCCCCCACTTCACCGCCGACGGCCGGGTGGACCTCGACGTCGCCCGGCGCGCGGTCGACGCCGTCGCGGCCGAACTCGGGGTGGCCTCGATCCCCGCCGACCAGATCTACCGGGCCGCCCGATAACCAGCCGGTACTTGCGTTCCCGCCAACCGCCGAGCACGGTATAAGTCGCCGGGGTGATTCGACCGAGACGAGGAGCGCTCCATGTCCGTCCCCTTCGACGCGACGCGGCTCACCCGTCGCGGCTTCATGGCCGCCGGCATCGCCGGTGGGTTGGCGCTGGCGGCCTGCAGCCAAACCAAGTCCCAGGGATCGAGCGCGTCCGGCCAAATGGCCGCCGCCATCGCCGCGGCCGAGGCGGTCCGGCCACACAGCGGGCGCACCGTCACCGCCAGCCTGACGGCGCAGCTGGCGGAGATCGACCTGGGCGGGCCGGTCGTCCGCACGATGGCGTATGGCAACGGCATTCCCGGACCGCTGATCCGATCCAAGATCGGTGACGAGCTCGTCGTCACGGTCGCCAACCGGTTGGACGTCCCGACGTCGGTGCATTGGCACGGCGTCGCGCTGCGCAACGACATGGACGGGGCCGCGCCGGCCACTGCGAACATCCCGGCCGGCCAGGACTTCACCTACCGGTTCTCCGTCCCGAATTCGGGCACCTACTGGGGTCATCCGCACACCGGCCTGGACGCCGACAAGGGACTTTATCTGCCCTTCATCGTCGACGATCCGACCGAGGGCAGCTACGACGCCGAATGGATTGTCGTCCTTGATGATTGGACCGACGGCGTCGGAAAAAGTCCGCAGCAGCTGTACAGCGAATTAACCGGCCCGAACAAGCCCAGCAGGTCGAACATGACCACGACCACCACGAGTCCGACGAGCTCGACCACCTCGACGACGCAGAGCGGCTCGCCGACCTCGACGACGTCCACCTCCGGTATGTCCGGGAACGGCGGCGGGAGAAGCGACCTGCTCGGCGGCGACGCCGGTGATATCGATTACCCCTACTATCTGATCAACGGCCGAATCCCGGCGGCGCCCACCACATTCACCGCGAAGCCGGGCCAGCGCATCAGGATCCGTTTCATCAACACCGGGTCGGACACCGCGTTTCGCGTCGCGCTGGCCGGCCATTCGATGACGGTCACCCACACCGATGGCTTCCCCGTCGTGCCCACTCCGGTCGACGCCCTGCTCATCGGCATGGCCGAACGCTACGACGTCATCGTCACCGCCGCCGACGGAGTCTTCCCGCTGGTCGCGCTCGCGGAAGGAAAAAATGGCCTGGCGCGGGCGCTGCTGTCCACCGGGGCCGGCAGCCCACCGGACGCGGGGTTTCAGCCCGCCGAACTCAAGCAGCGGGTCGGCACCATCGAGATGTTCACGGCCACAACGCCCGTCAACCTGGGTCGACCGCAGCCTGACCTCAACCTTCCGGTGGTGTTGGGCGGCGACATGATGCAGTACAACTGGATGATCAACGGCAAACCCTACAGCCAGACGGATCCGCTGCACGTGCGCGAGGGTGAACGGCCCACGATCACGTTCGACAACACCACGATGATGTATCACCCGATTCACCTGCACGGCCACACCTACCAGCTGATCAAGGCTGACGGCAGCCCCGGCCCGCGCAAGGACACCGTCATCGTGTTGCCCAAGCAGAAGGTGCAGGCCGTGCTGGTCGCCGACAACCCGGGTGTGTGGCAGTTGCACTGCCACAACACCTATCACCAGGAAGCCGGCATGCAGACCCGGCTCGAGTACGTCTTCTAGACTTCAGGCGGTTGCGAAGAACTCCAGCAGCAACTCGTTGACCGCGGCGGGCCGTTCGATTTGTGGGCAGTGGCCGGCCTTGTCCACCACCACCGAGCGGGCACCGTCGATCTGTTTCGCGATCTGGGCGGCCCAGCCGGACGGGAGGAGTTTGTCGTCCCCGCCTTCGATGACGAGCGTCGGCACGGCGATCCGCTCGTAGGCGCGCGCGCTCGACGGGGTCGCAGATGGCGCGGCGTCGGGGCGGCGAAATCGGGCCGCCGCCACCGCCTCCCACGCGCCGGGCGCGGTGCTCGACTCGTAGCGGCGCCGCACGTAATCTTCGTCCGCCGGGTAGCCGGGATCGTGAAACAGCGCCTCGACGATGCGCCGCATCGCCGGAAGCGTCGCGTCGTACTGCTGCAGCGCATCGAAATGCCGGTTCTGCTGGATCTCGCCTCCCCCGCAGATGATAACCAGGCTGCGGACCGGCAGCAGCGGCCTGTCCGAGGTGGCATCGGTGAGCAGGTTGATGGCGCCCATCGAGTTGCCGACGAAATGCGCGGAGTCGATGCCAAGCTCCTCGCAGAACCGCGCCACGTGCCGAATCCGCATCCGGCGCCCCTCGACGAAGTCGATGACCTTCGCCGACTGCCCGAACCCCAGCTGGTCCGGTGCCAGGACTCGGTGGTGCGCGGCCAGGGCGGCAATGTTGCGTTCCCAGCCGAGTTCCGCGCTGGCGCCGAACTCGCCGCCGTGCAGCAGCACCACCGGGTCGCCGTCGCCCGCCTCCAGGTAGCTGGTGAGCAGGCCGTCGACCAGCAGGGTCTTCCGATGAATCTCCAATCGACCGCCTTCTCTACTTGATCGCGATCGGGTTCACCGGGGAGCCCACGGCGCCAACGACTCTCAGCGGCGGTGCGACGAGCTGGAATTCGTACACGCCGTCGGCCGCGCAGTCGTCCGCCAGCGCGGTGAGGTCCCAGTACTCGCCGAACATCATCCCCATGTCACGCAGGCAAAGCAGATGCAAGGGGAAGGTGATCCCCTCCACGCCGGAGACCAGGTCCTCCACCTGGAGGTTGTCGGCCGCGACCGCCGCGATCTCGTGATCGTGCAGCCACGAAGCGCACCGCCAGTCCAATCCGGAGTAGCCCTCCAGCTTGTTGCCGGTCTCCAGAAACCTTGCCCACCAACCCGTTCGAATCAAGACGATGTCGCCGCGGCCGATCGTCACCCCCTGCGCGCGAACCACGTCATCGAGTTCCTCGGGCGTGATCGGGTTTCCGGCCTCCAGGAAGACCTGGGCACCGCGATGGCGGACCAGATCCAGCAGCACACCGCGCGAGGTGATGCCCTTGCCGTCGACCTTGTCGATGCCACAGTGGAATGCGCCCATGCTGGTCACCGAATCCGCCGGGAAGCCGTTGTAGAGCTGGCCGTCGTAGTAGACGTGCGACAGCGCATCCCACTGGCTGGCGGCCTGCAACGGCATGATGATCATGTCGTCGTTGAAGCGGAACGGATTGTCGGCCGTCATATAGCCGCTCAGTTGCTTGGCCAGCGGGTTACGCGCCCAATCGGGCCCGTATTTCGTGAGCGTGTGGACGTCCCCGCCGTCCACCGTCATGACATGCACAGGATTGTGCCGAAACTCGAAGGCGCCCTGCGGTCCCGAGGCGCCGAAGTCCACGCCGAGCGGAAAGACCTTGCCGTGGCGAACCAGGCTTGCGGCTTGCGCGACCTTTTCGGCGGTGATGAAGTTCAGCGTGCCCAGCTCGTCGTCGGCTCCCCACCGCCCCCAGTTGGAGACGTCGCGAGCGACTCGCCGGAAGTCGGTTACGTTGGCCACGGCGCTCCCTTCTCGAGCTCGCGCGCAATCGCCGCGCCCACGTTTCCGCCGTCGACCCACAACACCTGACCGGTAATGTAGCTGGCCGCTCGGCTGTTGAGAAACACTAAAACCGAGGCCTGCTCGGCCGGCTCCGAAACGCGGCCCAACGGCTTGGGGATGTCGTCGAGGAAGCCCTGTCCGTACGCCGTGCGCAGCTGGTCGAGGATCGGGGTTTCGGTGACGCCGGGTCCGGTGCAGTTGATGCGGATGCCCCGCGCGCCAAGGGGTGCGGCTTTTCGCATGGTGTACAGGATGATCGCCTCTTTGGACAATTGGTAGCCGCCGCCGGCCAACGCATCGGGATGCGCATGACACCAGTCGATGCCTTCGGCGATCGTCTCGGTGTTCAGCAGCGGCGCCACCGCCTCCAGGTGGTCGCGATACCCCGCCGCGGCCAGTGACGACACGCTGACAATGGACGACCCCGGGGGCATCGTGTCGATCAGCGCCTCGGTGAGCTGCCGCAGTCCGAGGAAGTTGATGGTGACGACCAGCGGGGGGTCGCCGATCCCGGACGAGACACCGGCCACGTTGAACAGCGCGTCGACGGGCCCCTCGACGGACGCCACCGCCCGGTCGATCGAGACCGGATCGGCAAGGTCAACCTCGTGAAAAGCGTTGAACTCGAAGGCCGGGCGGCGCTTGTCCAGCCCGACGACGTCGGCGCCGAGTTCGCTGAGCTGACGCGCCACGTGCTCGCCGATGCCCGAGGCACATCCGGTCACCACGGCGCGGCGGCCGTCGTAGCGCCACAGATCGTCGATCCGTCCCACGGCTCAATCCGCTTCCGGCGTCACTTGCCCTTCTGTTCCTCCTTGGCGCGGCGCGCCGCCAGAACGCGGCCCTCGTTGATCTCCGCCATGGCCTCGGGGATCTCGCTGGCGGTGAACTTGTCGCGCCCCGTGGGCAGGCCGCCGAAGGCGTAGGTTTCGTCGAACAGCGGCGCGGTCGACTTCGGCCGCCGAGCCTCCACCTTCTCGATGACGGGCTCGAGCCGCTTAGCCTTGTCGGCCACCGCCTTTGCGTCGCGTTCGATGAATTCGGGCAGCACCTCTTTGCCCATCAGCTCGATGGATTCCATGGTGCCCTCGTGGCTGCGCGGGTTGAGCAGCAGGATGATCTCGTCGACGCCGCTCTCCTCGTAGCCGCGCAGGAATTCGCGCACGGTGTCCGGGGATCCGATCGCGCCGCGTCCGGGGCCGTAGGCCAGCGTCGGATCCTTCTCGACCTCCTCGAGGTACCGCTTCCACACGCCGGTCCGGCCGGGGATGTGCATCCCGGTCATGTAGTAGTGCATGATTCCGAACGAAAAGAAGCCGCCGCCCTGCCCGAGGCGTTGCAACGCCTCCTCTTCGGTCTTGGCGACCATCATCGACAGGTCCCCACCGATGGCCAGGATGTTCGGGTTGATCCGCGGCGTGATGGGCACGCCGCTCTCCTCGAATTCCTTGTAGTAGCCGTTGACCCGGTCGGTCAGCGGCCCGGGACCCGTGTACGCGAAGCTCAGTGCGCCGATGCACTTTTGGGCGGCCATCTGTACGCTCGCCGGCCGCGTGCAGGCCACCCAGACCGGCGGATGCGGCTTTTGCAGCGGCTTGGGAATGACGTTGCGGGGCGGCATCTGGATTTGCTCGCCCTTGAAACCGGTGAACGGCTCCTCGATCATGCATCGGATCGAAACCTCGAGGGCCTCCTCCCACTGGGCGCGCTTGTCGGCGGGGTCGACATCGAATCCGCCGAGTTCGCCGACGGAGGAACCCTCCCCGGTGCCGAACTCGACGCGCCCGTTGGAGAGCAGGTCGAGGGTCGCGATGCGTTCGGCCACCCGCGCAGGGTGATTGACCGCGGGCAGCAGGTGCATGATCCCGAACCCGAGCCGGATGTTCTTGGTCCGCTGGCTGGCCGCGGCCAGGAAGATCTCCGGCGCCGTGGAATGGCAGTACTCCTCGAGGAAGTGGTGCTCGGTGAGCCAGACCGTCGAGAACCCCGCCTTGTCGGCGGCCTCCACCTCGTCCAGGCAGTCCTGCAACAGAATGTGCTCATCGTCCGGTGCCCACGGACGCGGCAGGGCGAACTCGTAGAACAGCGAAATTTTCATTGATTACCTCCCATATGAGTTAAGGGGTCTGTTTTTCAGGCTGGGCCGCAAGGTGTTTGGCGGCGACGTAGCCGAACGTCATGGCCGGGCCGATGGTCGCCCCGGCGCCGGCATAACTGCGGCCCATGACCGGGGCGGACGTGTTGCCCACCGCGTAGAGCCCCGGCACCACGGTGCCGTCGGGCCGCAGCACGCGGGCATGTTCGTCGACGCGCAGGCCACCCGAGGTACCCAGGTCGCCCAGGACGATTCGGAATGCGTAGTACGGCGGCTTGCCCAACGGATACAGGTTCGGGTTGGGCAAGGTCGGATCGCCGTAGTAGTTGTCGTAGACGCTGTCGCCGCGGTTGAAATCGTCGTCGTGGCCTTTGCGCGCGAGTTCGTTGAAGCGGCTTGCGGTTTCGGAAAGCTGACGTGCCGGTACTCCTATCTTGGCGGCCATTTCGTCCCACGTCATGGCCGCTTTGACCACGCCCGATTCCAGCCAGTCGGCGGGAACCCTACGGCCGGTGGGTACCGGCGCGCCCGGGATCTTCGGGATCGGAAGATGGCCGCCGATGACATAGCGATTCCACGACCGGTGATCGGTGATGAGCCAGCACGGGATGTGGGTCACCCCCGACTTCTGGCCGTCGATCATGGCGTGGCCGAAGTCCATGTAGGGCGCCGCCTCGTTGATGAAGCGTTTCCCGTCGCCGTTGACGATGAACTGTGCGGGCATCATCCGCTCGTTGAGCATGAATTGCATTCGGCCGTCCGGCCATTGGATCGCCGGGAACCACCACGCCTCGTCCAGTAGTTCGGTTGCGGCGCCCACCTTCTCGCCCGCGCGGATGCCGTCGCCCATGGCGGCGGGGTTGCCGAAGCTCCAATCCTGCTCGATGACCGGCAGCTGTTCTTTGCGCCAGGCGAGGTCGTGGTCGAAGCCGCCCGAGGCCAGGATGACCCCCCGCCGCGCGCCGACCCGCTGGGTGGCGCCGTCGCGCTCCACCACGACGCCGGTCACCGCGCCGCCCCCGTCGGTGAGCAATTCGACCATCGGTGAGTCCAGCCACAGCGGGACACCGCGTTCCCGCATCGCCAGCCTGAGCCGGGCGGCCAACGACTGGCCGATCGCCGCCATCCGCTCACCGAACACTCTGGCCCGGACCATCCGCGCAATCAGCTTCAACAGCACGCCCTTGCCGGCCCAGGACTGTCTGATCCGGTAGAAGGTTCGAAGCTCCTTGGGACCCAGCCAGATTCCCTTCGGGGCGAGCGCCAACGGCGCCAGCAGCTTTTGCTCGTCGGGGCCCAGCCTGCGCAGGTCGATGGGCGGCACATTAATGGTGCTGCCAAGCTCGGAGCCGCCGGGCAGTTCGGGGTAGTAATCGGCATACCCCGGCTTCCAGACAAACTCGAACCAGCCGGAAAGGTTCTCGAGGAACTCGAGCATCCGCGGCGCCGAATCGACGTACTGGCGTATCCGCGCCTCGCCGACCAGACCGTCGGTGATCTGCCGGAGGTACTCGACCACCCCTTCGGGCGACGGGGCGTAGCCCTCCCTGCGCTGCGCCGGTGCGCCGGGAACCCAGATGCCCCCGCCCGAAAGGGCGGTGGAGCCACCGAAGTGGGAGGACTTCTCCACCACCAGGGCGTCCAGCCCCGACGCGTGCGCGGTCAGCGCCGCGGTCATGCCGCCGCCGCCGGAGCCGACGACGAGCACGTCGACGATGTGGTCGAAGACGCCGGAGGGGCCGGGCAACGAAGAAGTCATTGCGGCACTGCCGTCCGGATGGCGAAACCTGCGATCAGTTCGGGAGCCGGTTTGTAGTACTGCAGCGTCGTCCGGTACGGCCCGGCGGCCTCCAGGGCCGCAAACGCCGCCACCCACGTCCTGATCTCCTGGGCGGAGCTGCCGCCCTCGTGGGCGATAAACGAGTTCGACCATTGATCGAGCTCGGAAAGCCTTCCGCTGTCGATGATCTCGAGGAATCGATGGTCCCACGCCGGGTTGAGCGGTTGGAGAGCACTCTCGCCGGCCGCGAAAGTCTTGGCCGCGTCGATCACGGCGAGCTGCCGGGCCTGCCGCTGCTCCGGCGTCATCGGCCGGCCTTGCACGATCCGCTCGCGCACCGGCGCGGGCGCGGTCGCCAGCGTCGGCACCGGCGGGCTGTGGGAGAGTCCCCCGGACCCCAACAGCAGCACCCGCTTGTCCAAGGTGGCCAGGTAGTTGCCCACCGCGGTACCCAGCGCCCGGCACCGGTGCAGCGGCCCCAGCGGTACGGCGACCGCGTTGAGGAAGATCGGGATCACCGGGCGCGCAATAGCGTTGCCGAAAAGCTTTTCCAGCGGCTGCACGGTGCCATGATCGACGTCCATGCTGGCCGACACGGCCACGTCGACCCCGGCGCCCAGCACAGCTTTGGCGCATTCGTTGGCAAGGTCTTCCGGGACGTCCAGCGGCCCGGCGTAGGTGCCGTAATCCCCGACGCCGTTGGCGCTGGTGCCAATGCAGAACGGCGGCATCACCTTGTAGAAGAACCCGTTGTAGTGGTCCGGGGAGAACGTCACGACGACATCGGGCCGGTAGTCCTGCACGAAGTCTCGCGCCTTCGCGATCGCGCCTTCGATGTCGTCAAGCAGGTCCCGTGACGGCCCCGGAAGATTCAGCAGCGGGCTGTGCGACATACAGCACAGAGCCAGTGTCACTTGGCAAATCACCCCCTCCCGGCTTGAGAGCGAGTGCGTCGAAGATGCGGGCGCTCAGCTCGGGCGCGCGCTGGGCGATGCACGCACCGGCGATGCACCGGTCGGGCCGCAGGAACAACACCGATTCCTGATGGGTGTCGAACCACGCCTTCAGCCCGCCGTCGCGGTCCCCGACGATGACGACGTCAGGGTCGTCATGCCCATCCCAGTGCAGCTGGGTCAGCGGGCGTACCGCAAAAAACTTCGCGCCCAAGGCTTTCCAATTCTCGAACGCCTCGTCTCCGAGAATCTTGCGTGGGTTGTTGTTCCAGCACAGCACGGCCAGCCAGTTGCCCAGCACGTCGTCCAGCAGCACATCCTGCTTGGTACGGGTGTCGACCCGGGGCTGGATGAACAGCGTGCCGACCGGCGAGTCGGCCCGGCCGGGCTCCGTGTGCACGACGGCCCCCTGGTCGTAACGCGGCATCGGCTTGAACCGCATCTCCAGCACGTAGCGCTTGAGCGAAGGCACAATTGACGCCGAGCGCACCAGGACATCGCGCAGACCGGCCACCCGGCGGTTGGTCGGGGAGATCGCACGGCCGACCATCGTGGACAGGTCGATCATCGCCCGCGCATGCTTGCGGCGCTCGATGTCGTAGGTATCCAGCAGCGCGTCGTCGGCCAGACCGCGAACCACCGCGGCGAGCTTCCAGCCCAGATTGAACGCGTCGCGAATCCCGCTGTTGTAGCCCTGCCCCTGCCACACCGGCATCAGGTGCGCGGCATCCCCGGCCAACAGCAGCCGGCCCGAACGGAACGCGCCGGCGATCCGCGAGTGATGGGTGTAGACGCGGCGCCGGATCACGTCGACCTGGTCGGGGTGTGGCACCATCCGCGAGAGCATCTGCCGCAGAAACGCGGGATCCTCGGCCTGCTCGTCGGACTCGTCGCCGTGAATCATGAACTCGAAGCGGCGAATCCCGTGCGCGATCGAGATGGAGGCGTAGGGGCGTTCGGGGTCGGCTCCGACCTCACTGTTCGGGTGGCCGAGCGGATCGTTGGCGACATCGACCACCAGCCATCGTGTCGAGGAGGTCGTCCCGTCGAACGATACGCCCATCATCCGCCGGGTCATGCTGCGGCCACCGTCGCACCCGACGACGTAGCGGGCCCGCACCGTCGATGCGCCGCCGTCGCCGCCTAGCTCGACGGTGACCGCGTCGCCGTCCTGCCGGCAGGCCGTCATGGGGCGCTCCCACCGCACCTCGACGTGGGGGAACCTGTCCAGACCGCGCAGCAATTCGGCGTCGACGAGCGGCTGCACGAACCCGTTGCGCTTCGGCCAGCCGAAACGCGCATCGGGAGGTGCCATTTCGGCGAGCACGCGACGCTTGGCGTCGACGAAGCGAAGGATCTGGTTCGGGACGGTGTGCGGCAGGATGCGGTCGACCAGGCCGATCGACTGGAAGGTGCGCAGCCCCTCGTCGTCCAGCCCGACTCCGCGTGGATAGTCGATGAGCGTGTCCCGTTCGTCGACCACCAGCGTGCGGACGCCTTGCAGGCCAAGGATGTTGGCGAGCGTCAGGCCCACCGGGCCGGCACCGACGACGAGGACCTCGACGTCGACTCCCGGTGCGTCCCGCTCCACAGCGACCATTACCGACCCAGCAGGAAGTCGAGATGTATGCGGTTGAAGGTCTTGGCGTCCTCGTACTGCGGCCAGTGACCGCAGCCGGGCATCAGCTCGAAGCGCGCGTTGGGAATCATCGACGCGATGCGCCGGCCCTCGGTCACGTCGGCGGTCGGGTCATCACTGGTCCACAGCACCAGCGTCGGCGCGGTGATCGAGCCGTATTCGTCCGGGGAGATGATGTTGCGGGCCCGGATCTCGGGGTCCTGCAGCGCCATGATGTCGCGCATGGCGTCGACGAATCCCGGTTGGCGGTATACCCGTTGGCGGCTGGCGACCAGGTCGTCGTAGTCCTTGGACTTGTCGGCCATCAGCCATTTGATCCGCGCCTGCACCGTTTCCCAGGTCGGGTTCTCGGCGGCCGCCATCGACAGCGTGATGATCCGCTGCATCACCACCGGATCGGCCTGTGAGCCGCCGGCGGTGTTGAGGACCAGTCGGTCGACCGCGCCGGGATGGTCGATGGCGGCGCGCGCCGCCACCCAGCCGCCGAGGGATTCACCGCTCAGGCTGGCGCGGTCGACCCCGATGGCGCGCAGCACCTCCAGCAAGTGGTCGACGTAGTGGCCGACCTCCAGCGGGTGACCCGGTTTGTCGGTGTAGCCGTGGCCCAGCATGTCGATCGACCACGTCCAGAAATGCTCGGCGTGCGCGGCCAGGTTCCGAACGTATGCCTCCGCGTGGCCACCAGATCCGTGCAGGAACACCAGCACCGGCTTGCCCGAATCCCCGGCGCGCAGGTAGCGAGTGCGCACTCCCCCGGCATGGACGTAGCCCTGCGAAAACGCGACACCCTGGAGATCGCTCCATATGCTCTCGAATTCCGCCACGGTTCCTCTCACGCCTGCTGGTAGTGGGAAATTTCGTTCTCGTCTTCGGCCATGCTGTGTGCTAATATCGCACACTGATGTGCGTTATCTATAGAGCTTCGCGCTCCCGCGAGAGTCTGTCAAGGTCATGACGGGCTCCCAGACGCTGGCCAGGGGGCTCATGGCGCTGCAGATGGTCGCCGATTCCCCTAATGGGCTCACCATGCAGCAACTGGCCGACCAGCTCGGGGTGCATCGCACCATCGCCTATCGACTGCTCGGCACGCTCACCGACTTTCGGTTGGTGGCCAAGGGAGAAGACGGGCGTTACCGGCCCGCGGCCGGGCTGGCGGTGCTCGGCGCGTCGTTCGATCGCAACGTAAGACAGCTCAGCCTGCCGATCCTGCGCGCACTGGCGGACGACCTGAGCACCACCGTGTCGCTGCTCATCGCCGAGGGTGATCAGCAGGTGGCGGTCGCGGTGATCGTGCCCAGTCATGTCGCCTATCAACTGTCCTTCCACGAGGGCAGTCGATATCCCTTGGACCGCGGCGCCGCGGGAATCGCCTTGCTCGCGAACATGCCGCCGCGCCCGGACGAGCGAGACCTGGTGGCGAAAACTCGCGAGTGCGGCTGGGTGATCACCTACGGCGAGATCGAACCGAACACCTACGGTTTGGCCGTCCCGGTCAACCGCCCGGCGCCGTCCCCGCCGACCTGCATCAACCTCATCTCGCACCGTGAGGACGTCGTGATGCGCGGCAAGGACGCGGTCATCACCGCCGCAAAGCAGTTGTCGGAGCTGTTGAGCTAGCCACTGAGCTGAAGGGATAACCATCCATGTCCTGGGACCGTGAAGTCGATGTCGTCGTACTCGGCAGCGGAGGCGCCGGCCTCACCGCCGCGCTGACGGCAGCGGTCGCCGGTGCGTCGGTCGAGGTCTTCGAGAAGGCCGCCACCGTCGGCGGCACCACCGCCGTGTCCGGCGGCGTGGTGTGGATTCCCGCCCATAACCGTTCTCCCGAAGGGGAATTGACGGTCGCGGACGCGTTGCGATACCTGCGCGCGCAGGCTCTCGGCGCGATGGACGATGCGTTGGTCGAGACGTTCGTGCGGACCGGCCCGGCGATGCTCGACTTCGTCGAGACCAACAGCAACCTGCGCTTCGAGATCGCCACCGGATTCCCCGACTACCGGCCCGAGCTGCCCGGCGGACGGCCGGGCGGCGGACGATCACACATCCCGGCTCCATTCGACCTGAATCGATTGGGCGAGTGGGCAACCCGGATCACGGCGTTTCCGATCGATTTTTCCAACGTGGGTTTTGACGCCGAGACGCTGGCCCGGTTGCACGCGTCGCGCTTGGACGCGGCGGCCGACGAACAACCCGGCAAGCTGTGCGTCGCCGGTGCAGCCCTGATCGCGGGCCTCCTCAGCGGCGCGCTGGAGGCCGGCGCGACGGTACACGTCGGGGCCCGCGCCGAGCAGCTCATCGCCGATGCCGGGGAGATCATCGGAGTTCAGATCGCCTTGGAGGGACAGACCATCCGGGTGCGCGCGCGCCGCGGCGTCATCCTGGGAACCGGCGGCTTCGAATGGGATCCCGTTCTCACCCAAGCATTTCTGCGCGGTCCCATGCACGGCGCCGTCTCCCCGCCATACAACACCGGGGACGGGCTTCGGATGGCGATGTCGCAGGGGGCGGATCTCGCCAACATGGGCGAAGCCTGGTGGGTACCGATCGTGCAGATACCCGGCGACACCATCGAAGGAAAGCCGCGAAGCCGCAGCGTCCGGCTGGAACGCACCCGACCGCGGAGCATCATCGTCAACTCCGCCGGGCGTCGGTTCGTCAACGAAGCATCCGACTACAACTCGATGGCCGGCGCATTCCAATACCTCGACCCGCGCGGCGGGTATGTCAACGATCGCGGATGGATGGTGTTCGACTCAGTCCACCTGCAGCGGTATGGCTTCCTGGGTGTCGAACCGGGGCAGGCGGTACCGGACTGGTTCTGCGAATCCGCGGATCTCGCCGAGCTGGCCGCCAGGGCCGGCATCGACGCCGACGGCCTCGCCCGCACCGTCGAGAACTGGAACCGGAATGTGGCCGCCGGCGCCGACCCCGACTTCGGCCGCGGCTCCAGCGCGTACGACGGCTACTGGGGAGACGACACCGCCACCACACTCGCCGGCAAGACCCTCGGGCCGATCGACACCGCACCGTACTACGCCGTGCCGGTGTCCATCGGCGCCATGGGGACCAAGGGCGGCCCGCGCACCGACGCCGACGCCCGCGTCCTGCACGTCGGCGGCGACCCGATACCGGGCCTGTTCGCCGCGGGCAACGCCATGGGCGGCGTGACCGGGCGGGCCTATGGCGGTGCGGGTGGAACCATCGGCCCCGCAATGGTTTTCGGGTACCGAGCGGGTCATGCGGCCGCAACCGGGAAATCCGTCGACCTTCAGTAACGGGTCTGCTACCGCAGCGGTAGCTGCACCCGGACATGGGTACCCACGGATGAGTCGAGGAAGACGAACGTCCCGCCTGCGGCCTCCACCCGGGCCCGATGCGACGCCAAACCGATGTGCCCCTGCGCCAGGCGGCGCGCCACGGCCTCGTTGCTGAGCCCCACCCCGTTATCCTCCACCCGCAGAACACATGTGCCGTCGGTGATCCGGATGGTGACCGACGCGTGGCTCGCCCGCGAATGTTGCACCACATTGGAAAGCAATTCGCGCACCGCGCCGAACACCATCGGGTCGATGTCGTTGCGGATCGGATAGTCGATGTCGGTGGAGACGTCGATACCGGAACGCTGAGCGGTGTCCGAGGCCAACTGCTGCACCGCCGCCGCCAAGCCGACCTGCTCGAGAACGGCGGGATGCAGTTGATAGGTCGCCTGCCGCAGTCGCTGCGAGGCATCCTGCAGGCCGGTCAACGCGCGCCCGACGCGCGCGTCGCCGGGGAAGGCCGCATCCAGCTCGACGATCTCCTGGCGCACGGCCAGGATGTCCTGCAGCGGCCCGTCGTGAATGGACGCCGCTATCCGGCGGTGCAGCAGGTCCGAAGCGGCCATCGTCTCGGCAAGCAAGTCCTCGCGCAACGCGCTCAGACCGGCGACCGAGCGCGTGTGCCGCTCTTCGATGCGGACGACCACGAAGGCGGTGGCACAGAGGAATCCGTAGAGCACAAACCGGAATCCGGCCTGAGCCCACCCGATCGTCTCGACCATCTCGGGATCTTGAAGCACCGCGAGGGCGAACCCACCCATGGAGAAGGCCAACACCACCCCCGCGCGCCGCGAGGAAACGTCGAGACCCACCAGGATCGGCAGCATGGTCATGATCAGCAGCGGATAGATCCCGTTGGTGGACAGCACCTGGAACACGGTCAACGTCACGACGTCAATGACCGTGAACGCGAATGGCTCCCCCCGTCTCATCTCGGAAAACCGGCCTATTCCGACCCGTCGGCGGAAAGGCGCAAACGCCAATATGAGAGCGCACAGCGCGGCCAACGCATACAAGACGATCAAGAACGATTCTCGGGCCCATTCGGACCGGTACGTGCCGATGACCATGGCGAAGACCATGAGCCCGACCACACCGATCCGGAGCACGGATGCGAATCGATACGAACGCAACTGGTGGGCCCGGCGCACCCTTTCCAGTTCGACGTCATGCGTCACCGCCACCGAAACACCGTACGCACGGCGACCGGGCGAATTGTGGCTCTTGCGGTAAATGCGCACTACCCGGAGCCGTCCGGTCTCGCGTGTTTCGGACCAAAGTCAAACCGTCGAAACACCCAGCACTTCGTCGGGCTATTGCGAACGACTCTTTCCCGCGAACAGCTAAACTCATCGCCATGGTCGGCGGTGCGACGGCCGAGAAAGTGCGTGTGGTCGTTGGAGATGACCACCCGCTCTTTCGTGAGGGTGTGGTGCGGGCGCTTTCGTCGAGCGGTTCGGTGAACGTCGTCGGTGAGGCCGACGACGGTGCCACCGCGTTGGAATTGATCAAGGCGCACCTCCCCGACGTCGCGCTGCTGGACTACAAGATGCCCGGCATGGACGGCGCGCAGGTGGCGGCGGCCGTGCAAAGTAACGAATTGCCGACCCGGGTGCTGCTCATTTCTGCCCATGATGAGTCGGCGATCGTCTACCAGGCGCTGCAGCAGGGCGCCGCCGGGTTCGTGCTCAAGGACTCGACCCGCACCGAGATCGTCAAAGCCGTGCTCGATTGTGCCAAGGGTCGCGATGTGGTGGCCCCCTCGCTGGTCGGCGGACTTGCCGGGGAGATCCGGCAGCGTGCGGCGCCGACGGCGCCGGTGCTCAGCGCCCGTGAGCGTGAGGTGCTCAGTCGGATCGCTCGCGGGCAAAGCATCCCGGCGATCGCGGGCGAATTGTATGTGGCTCCGTCGACGGTTAAAACCCATGTGCAGCGCCTTTACGAAAAGCTCGGAGTCAATGATCGCGCCGCGGCCGTCGCCGAGGCAATGCGGCAGGGGCTGCTGAACTAAGGGCGTCATTCCGCGGGGCTCCTTCCACATCCGGGCGCCAGAATCGGCGCGTTCAGCCGCACGCTCCTCCCCCGATCGGCCCCGATTGCGGCGGACACGCCATTCCTGAGCGGGGGACACCGCAAGTCCGATCCGACGGTCGTCCGTCAGACGGGGGACACACAATTCATCCCCTTTGTGACCCGGTCAGCCGACAGACATCGCTGATTCGTCGCGGCAGGGTAGCCCGTGTGGCCCGAAGCGGGCGCAATGCGATGACAGGCGAAAGAAAGAAAGGGCGCCACGATGAACCGTTCGACCGGCCTGAGCCAGTGGACCATGAATGCCGCCAAAGAATTCAGCTACGAAATCGTCGAGACCGCCGATCTGTTTAATCCGCGCAACCCGGAACTGGGCCGGCAACCAGGCGATCACCCCAACGAGGCCACCCGACTGGTTGTGCTCGACGAGGCCGTCGAAGAGCTTTTCGGTGCGCGCATCCGCGCATACTTCTACGCCAATTCGATTGCCACCTCCTACCTCCTGTTGCCCAGCGGGGACGAAAACAAAGTCATCGAAAACGTGCTACGCGTGGCGACGCGGCTCAACGAAATAGGCACACCGCGCTACGGCAGCGCACCCATCGCCATCGGCGGGGGGACGCTGCAGGACATGGTGGGGATGGCGGCCAGCCTGTATCGCCGTGGCATCCCCTACGTGCGGGTACCAACGACACTCCTGGGTCAAATCGACGGCAGCGTGTCAGCCAAGACCGGTGTGAACCATGACGGGTTCCGCAATCGACTGGGCACGTTCGCCCCTCCGCCGCGAACCCTGATCGACCGCGGGTTGCTCGCCACCCTGCCCAGGCGACAGATCAGCAGCGGCCTGGGGGAAGCGCTGAAGATGGCGCTGATCAAGGACGCGCGCCTCTTCGAGATCTTGGAGGCGAATGGCCCCGAGCTGGTGGCCGGGCGGCTGCAGGATGCCGGCTACGACGGTCCCGGCATTGGGCCCGGCCAAGAGGTGATGCGGCGAGCCATCGCCGGAATGGCCGAAGAGCTGCAGAAGAACCTGTGGGAAGAGGATCTCCGGCGAATCGTGGACTACGGCCACACCTTCTCGCCGATCGTCGAAATGCGGGCGCTGCCGGAGCTTTCACACGGCGAGGCCGTGGCGATGTGCTGCATCTTCTGCGCCATCCTGGCCGCCAACCGCGGCCTGCTGAGCCGCTCGGACCTGTCCCGCATCGTCGCGACCGCGATCGGTATGGGCCTCGCACCGTCGCATCCGCTGTTCTGCGACGCGGAGTTGCTCATCGAGGGCTTCGCCGACACGGTCCGCCACCGCGGCGGGCAGCAGCACCTTGCCCTGCTCAACGGCATCGGCCAGACCGTCTTCGTCAACGATCTGACCAACGCCGAGATCACAAACGCCGCAGACGAAATGCGTGTCCTGCTGGACACGTACGAGCCCAGCGCGTCAATGCCCGACCGCTCGGTGGCCTGAGTTCACCGCACAACGAGATAAGGACCTTATCATGGCCGAAATCCACCATGTCGCTCTGCTTGTCGCCGACCTGGACGCCGCGATCGAACGTTGGTCGGCGGCAACGGGATACACCTTCAGCCCGGTCGGCCGCTACTGCACCGACCGATACGTCGACAGCAGCGACCCAAACCCCCATCACCACGACGCGCGCATCGCATTTTCGCAAGAAGGTCCACCGCACATCGAGCTGATGGAATTCACCGGCGACGGAACCCACTCCGCCACCCAGGGTGAAGGATTCCACCATCTCGGATTCATGGATTACCCCGACGTCGAAGGTCGCCTGAAGGAGCTCGACGAACTGGGTTTCGGCCACGATGGGATGGCCATGCAGGACGACGACCGGATCCTCCTGTTCTTCACCGAGAAGGCCGATTTGAACGGCATGCGCCTCGAGTATGTCGCCGAACTGCCGCAACCGATCATCAAAGACGACGGCAGCGACCCCTATCTGGATGACCGCGGCTTTCCCGCCTTGTGGCCGCCAAGCTACCGCTGACCCTCCGCTTCAGAAAAGGAACCACCATGGTGATGACAAGTGCGAATGTGTGGGTAGGGAAGAACCGATTCGAGACGATCGAAATACCGTTGCCGTCACCGCCCGCCGGCGGACTTCTCCTCGAGGTGACGGCCAACGGGATCTGTGGATCCGACCGGCATTTCGTTTCCGGCGATCCGTCGGCGCCGATTGTCCTGGGGCACGAGATCGTCGGCCGCATAACCGCTTTCGGTGCAGGGCATTCGCGGCTTGATGCCGCCGGCGGCCCATTGGCCGACGGCGACACCGTCGCGCTGTTCCCCTGGGTGCCATGCGGGGAGTGCTGGGGCTGTCGCCGCTTCGGTCCTGGCGCGACCACCTGCAGCAATGCCTTCGTATATGGGGTGCCGCCGGAGGCGCTCGGCCTGCAGCCACCGTCGGCGGTCGGCGGCGCCTGCAAACCAACGCTGACCGGCGGGTTCGGCAAACACGTTGCCGTTCAACCCGGTACCTACCTTTGGCGGGTACCCGACCACGTACCGCCACGGGTGGCCTCGCTACTCGACCCGCTGGCCGTCGCGGTCCGTGGGGTCAACCTCGCCAAGACTCCGGCCAACGTGCCGGAGGAAGTGCTGACGTCCGATGCCACCGCCGTCGTCCTGGGCGCCGGCGCGGTCGGGCTGCTGACGGGCCTGGTCTTGCGCCATCTCGGCATCGGCCGAGTGATGATTTCAGGGTCAAGGACCCGCCGGCTCGACGCGGCCCACGACATCGGCATGGACGTGGTGATCGACACCGCCGAACTCGATGTGACCGCTCGCCGCGACGCGGTCTTGCAACTCACGCACGGCCGCGGGGCCGACATCGTGATCGACGCGACGAATAGTCCCGCTGCGCTCGCCGAGGCCCTGGGCATGGTCCGTCGGCTCGGCACCGTGGTGGAAGTCGGGAACATCGTTTCCAGCGGTGCGCGCCTCGACATCGACCCGGCGATAGACATCTGCCAGCGCAATGTTCGTCTCTTCGGCATGAGCTTCAACCCGCCGCGCTCGTACAGCGAAGCGATGGCGATGCTCGACCGGCACCCCGCCATCCCCTTCGAGCGGTTGATCACCCATTCGCACTCATTTGACGACCTCGACGTCGCGTTCCGGGATCTGGCAGGCGATGCGGTCAAGGTCACGCTCACCGCATAGCCCTTTACCCCCAATTGAGTAGGCAGACAACACCATGACAACACTGGCAACCGAACTCCCGGCCCGGCCCGGGCCGCTGAGGTGGCGCCTGCTGCTTGTCGGTGGATCCGCGGGCACCCTCTTCGGCTACTCCATCACCGTCAGCAATGACGCGATCGGACCGATCCGGCAGCAATATTCGCTGTCCGGGTTCGCGGTTGGAACCGTCGTCAGCAGCCTGATCGTCGGGGCGCTGCTCGGTTGCCTGATCGCTGGGCCCTTTGTCGAACGCCACGGTCACCGGCTCGTCCTGGGTGTCGCGGGCCTCGTCGCCGCTGTCGGCTCGGTCATCGCGGCCCTGGCGCCCTGCGCGCCGGTGATCGGGATCGGCCGACTCGTCCTCGGTGCGGCAGTGGGGGCAACCACCGCGGTGGCACCGACCTACATCGGCGAGATATCGCACGTCCGGAATCGAGGCGCGATGATGGCCGGATATCAGTTCTCCATCGCACTTGGCTTCTTGCTGGCCCTCACCGTGGGAGCGTTGCTCAGCCTGGGGAGCCATGAATGGCGAATGATGTTTGCTTTCAATGCAATTCCAGCGCTGGCCCAAGCCATGATGATGGCGAAGGTTCCGTCCAGCCCCTACTCGCTGGTCGCCCGCGGCCGCCCCGACCATGCCCGCGAATCGCTGATCGCGACGCGCCACCCCGACGACGTCGAAGCTGAACTCGACAGCATCGTCGCCTCCCATCAACGGGCGGCCAACGCCACCCCCACCGCGACGTTCAAAAAGCGCTCGCTCCGCATAGAACCCTCGCTGCGTCGGCCCATCATGATCGCGATGGGCGCCGCGATGATGGACACCCTGGTGGGAATCGGCGCGATCGTTTACTACTCCACCGCGGTGTTCTCCATCGCGGGCGTAGGCGGCCGCGCCGGCGCCGAGATGGCCTCCTGGTCCATCGGGGTCGTCAACGTCGTTTCGACGGTGGCCGCGGTGGGACTGCTCAGCCGCTATGGTCGAAGGCCTTTGCTCACAATTGGATTGAGCGGAATTGCCGTCGCGATGCTCATGACCGGCCTCGGCCTGCTGTCGTCATCCGGGTTATCGGGCGCGATCGCGATCGTCGGCATGCTCGCCTTCATGGCCTGTCACGCCTTCTCTGCCGGACCCATCGGGTGGCTATTGGTCGCCGAGGTCCTTCCCACGCGTATCCGGTCCCGCGCCAGCGCGGCAGCGATCGGCGTCAACTGGTTCGCAAACCTAGTGGTGGCTCTGCTTTTTCCCATCCTGGTGGGCAGTCCCGGCGAGCCGCGGCGGGCCGCCCTCGGATTCTTTCTCTTCGCCGCGATCAGCGTTGGGTTCCTGATTTTCGTGCGCGTGTGCGTGCCGGAAACCAAGGGCCTGACCCTTGCCGAGGTGGAAGCGAAGCTGACCGACCACAACACCGAAGCGAGGAATCATGGCGCATCCTCGAACTGACAACGTCCCGAACGGCGCGGCCGAGTTGCGGAACTGGGCCGGCAACGTCGCGTTCCGTCCAGCCCACCTGCACCGGCCCACGTCGATCCCGGAACTGCAGCAGATCGTCGCCTGCGCTTCGCGGGCTCGGGCGCTTGGCAGCGGTCACTCCTTCAACGAGATCGCGTCGACCACGGGCGATCTCATCGCCGTCGACCGGCTGCCCGCGGCGATGGACATCGATCGTGACCGGATGACGGTCCACGTCAGCGCCGGCACCCGATACGGGGAACTCGCGACACACCTGCATCGGAACGGCCTGGCCCTCGGCAACCTTGGCTCCCTGCCACAGATCTCGGTGGCCGGGGCGTGTGCCACCGGCACCCACGGCTCGGGCAACTCCAACGGATCGCTGGCCGCCGCTGTCACATCGGTCACCCTGGTCGACGGGCACGGGGAACTGGTGACCCTGTCTCGCGGGGAGGCCGATTTCGGCGGTGCGACGGTTTCGCTTGGCGCGCTTGGCATCGTGACCAGTCTGTCCCTCGACCTGTGCCCTGCGTTCGACGTCGAGCAATACGTCTACGACGGACTCGGCTGGAGTTCGCTGCTGGCGGACTTCGACCGGATCACCGCCGCCGGCTACAGCGTCAGCATCTTCTCCCACTTCGACGAACCAAACCGGATCTGGCTCAAACGCCGCTGCGGCGATCCCCGTGCGGACCTTGCCGGCGTGGCGGTGCACCCGGCCGACACGCGGCAGCACCCGCTGGCCGGGTTGCCGGCGACCAACTGCACCGAGCAGCTGGGCATCGCCGGGCCGTGGCACCAGCGGCTTCCGCACTTTCGCACCGACTTTCGGCCCGCCACCGGCGATGAGCTCCAGTCCGAATACCTGATGCCCAGGCGGCAGGCCGCCGCGGCGTTGGAATCCCTGCATCGGATCCGTAACCGGTTCGCGGCCGCCCTGCTCATTGCGGAGATCCGCACCGTCGCCGCCGACGACTGCTGGCTGAGCCCCAACCATGGCCGCGACAGCGTGGCCATCCATTTCGCGTGGCGCCCGAACATCTCCATGGTGATGCCCGCCCTCGCCGACATCGAGCAGGCGCTCGCGCCGTTCGACCCTCGCCCGCACTGGGGCAAACTCTTCACGACCGACGCCGAGTCCCTTCGGGCCAGCTATCCGCGATGGACCGACTTCGACTACCTCACAAAGGAACTCGATCCGGCCGGAAAATTCCGCAATGACCTGATCAATAGTTACTTTCCGCGGTGACACCGCACTAACGAAGGAGACATCATGCCGCCGAATCCGCGCCGGGTCCTCATCACCGGTTCCACATCGGGCATCGGGGAAGCCGCAGCGCTGGCGTTCGCTCGCGCGGGCGATACCGTCTACGTCAACGGCAGAGATGCGGAGCGCACGGCACTGGCCGCCAAACGCATCCGCACGGCGGCCGGCGCATCCTCCGGGATTGTTGTGCCCATAGCAGCAGATGTCGCTACCGCCGATGGCGCCGGGACGATCTTCAAAGCCGCCCCCGACCTCGACGTCCTGGTCAACAACGCCGGCATCTACACGGAGAGCGCACCGTTCGAGATCTCCGACGACGAATGGCGCCGACACTTCGAAGTCAACGTGATGAGCGGCGTCCGGCTCACCCGTCATTACGCACCCCGCATGGCCGAGCGCGGCTGGGGCCGCGTGATCTTCATCAGCAGCGAATGCGGGGTCACCACTCCGCCCGAGATGATTCATTACGGGATGACCAAATCGGCGCAACTGGCGGTCTCAAAGGGATTCGCGATCGCGGTGGCCGGCACCGGGGTCACCGTGAACTGCGTCCTGCCGGGCCCCACGCGCACGCCGGGCGCCGAGGACTTCGTCGCCAAGCTCTACGGCGGCATCTCATTCGAGGAAGCCGAGCAACGCTACTTCGCGGCGGTACGCCCGACGTCCTTGATCCAACGATTTTGCCTCCCCGGCGAAGTCGCGAATCTCATCTTTTACGTGGCCTCGGAAGGTGCCTCGGCTACCACGGGCGCCGCGCTACGTGTGGACGGCGGAGTCATTTCCGCAATCATTCCCTAACCACCACCGCTGTCACTTAGAACTGTTGGGAGACAAAATGAATGCAGATGCGTCGTACCGGACCGATGTCCTGATCGTCGGATCCGGTCCAGTGGGGTCGACATTTGCCCGCAAAGCCGTCGACGGCGGATTGAACGTCATCATGATCGACGCGGGCGCCCAGCTCTCGGCCCGTCCCGGTCAGAACCTGAAGAACGCCTACATCTATCAGCACAACCCGGACCTGTTCGAGGCCGTCATCCGCAGTCATCTGCATTTGCTCTCGGTCCCGCCAAGCGCCCGGGCAGAGCTCGCGGTCGACCCGCTGGCATACGCAGAATTGGCTGCCAAACCCAGCAATGCCCGCAATGCAGAGAATCCTGCCCAGGATCCGTACCGCAATATCCCGGCGGCGGCGGCCTGCTACGCCGTGGGCGGAATGTCGACGCATTGGACCTGCGCGTGCCCGCGGCACCACCCGACGATGGAGCGCTACAACGGGATCTCGGCCCAAGACTGGGAGCATTACTATGCGGAAGGCGAGCGGCTCCTCGGAGTTCGGCAAGGGGTCTTCGACCACTCGATTAGGCAGACAGTCCTCATCGACGCGCTGCGCAAAGAATTCGGCGACCTTCCGACCGGGTATGAAGTGCAAGACCTTCCCCTCGCGGTAAAGCCTCTTCCCAACAATCCCGGAATGGTGCGGTGGACGGGCGCCGACACCATTCTCGGCGACCTGGCAGACCGCAGCGGCAACGACGACCGATTCTCGCTCCTGCCGCAGCACCTGTGCAGGCGTTTGGTTCGGGACGCTGACGGTTCCCGGATCCTGTACGCCGAGGTACAAGACCTCCTCGAAATGCGGACGGTGCGCATCTACGCCGACCAGTTCGTCGTCGCCTGCGGAGCCGTCCTGACCCCACAACTGTTGTGGGCGTCGGAAATTCGCCCCCATCCCTTGGGTCGCTATCTCACCGAACACCCCACGGCATTCTGTCAGGTGATCCTGCTGCGAGACCTCGTGGATCAGATCGATCGTGACGAAAGGTTCGCCGAGACCGTGCGGGCCCACCGGCGGCGCTATCCTGATGACACACTTCCGATACCGCCCAGGGACCCGGCACCCAACATCTGGATACCCGTCACGGAGGGTAGACCGTGGCACGCCCAAATCAACCGCGACGCATTTCATTACGCGGACCTGGTGCCGCACGTTGACACCAGACTGATCATGGACCTGCGTTGGTTCGGGAGCGTCGATCCGCGTCCCGACAACCGGGTATGGTTCTCCGATCGGTACAGCGACGTGCACGGAATGCCGCAACCGACATTCGATTTCACGTACAGCTCGGCCGACGCCGAGCGGCTGCACTTGATGATGGCCGAAATGTTTCGAGCCGCAATGGCCATCGGTGGGTTCCTGCCGGGGTCCGAACCCAGCTTTCCGACGCCGGGGCTGCCGCTGCACATCTCTGGCACGGTGCGGATGGGCCGCGATCCGGACAGCAGTGTCGTCGACACCAACTCACAGGTGTGGGGTTTCGAGAACCTTTATCTTGGCGGCAACGGTCTGCTGCCGACCGGCACCGCGGCCAATCCGACGCTGACCAGCGTGACGATGGCTCTGAAAGCCGCCGACCACATGGTCAAAAGCACTGGTCTGCATGCTTATTCGTCAAGCTGCGCCGCTTACCCCGACATGGGGATCGTGAGCTGCTGACCCACCCCGCGCGAAGCCGTCCTGAGGGTGTCCGTCGCAACCTTGAGCCCGGTCGGGACATCCAGCTCGTCGTCCTCGTGCTCGATGTTGACCGCGATCGACGGATTGACGCCGTGCAAAGCGGCGAGAAATGAGTTCCAGTACTCGGCATCGTGACCCCGCCCGACGGCGACAAACTGCCACGAGGGATCCGACGGCGATCGATTGAGGACGTATCGTCCGCCAAGGCTGATCGCAGACGGGTCGTCAGCGGCCGGGGTCACGTAGCGGTCATCGAGTATTCCGTTCAACCGGCAGTTGACCTCGTTGATGCGCGTGTCCTTCGCCGCAGCGTTGAAGACCCGGTCTCCGAGGTACTTGATCGCCTCGACCGGTTCAATTCCCTGCCAGAACAGGTGGCTTGGATCCATCTCCGCACCGATGTGTTCGCCGTCGGTGCGTTCGATCAGTCGCATCAATGTGGCCGGGTTGTAGACCACGTTGTGCGGGTGCATCTCGATGCAGACTCGCACGTCCGCGTCGCGGGCGCGCCGTTCGATGTCCCGCCAGAATGGAATCGCGACCTCATCCCACTGATAGCGCAGCACATCCGTTGCCGCACTGTGCCACGGCTGGGGCATCCAGGTCGGAGCCGTGCAGCCCGCGTGTGCGCCGGGCAGGCCGGACATCGTCACCACATTTCGCACTCCCAGCAACCCGGCCAGTTCGATTGCCTGCCAAAGGTCCCGGACATAGACGCCGCGTACCTCGGGGTCGGGGTGCAGCGGATTGCAGTTCACGTTCAGGGCCGTGAGCGTGATGGCCCTGTCCGAAATCTGTGCCAGGTACTCGCGGCGGGCCCGGGAACTCGCGAGCAGTCCATCAACCGGCAGGTGCGGTGCGGTCAGGAAGCCGCCGGCGTTCACCTCGATACTGTCGAGTCCCAACTCGCCCAGGACGTCGAGGCACTCCGCCAGAGTCTTGTCCGGAAGGCATGCCGTGTAGATACCAAGCTTCATTTCATGCGCCTTTCTGACGTCGAAATCGGGTTGACGGATCTGACCGTAGAGACATACGGCGTCGCGGTGTTCCGCCGATCAGGCGGAAAATTGACGAAAGGCCGTTCCCCCGATTGGGGGACATCGCCGCATCGCGCTAACTGAATAGCGTTATGCCGCAAGGTCGACCGTGGGGCTAGCCGATCAAATCGGGGAGCACTCGGAGCGGCGTGATCCCGTCTTGGCCAGAATTGGCCCCGCCTTCGGCGCGCCCGGTCGACGCCGCCATGGGCAGCCCGCCGAACAGGCCTGGAGTATTGGCACCGGCCGCCGGGCCGGCATTCATCACCGCGCCGGGCAACGCCGCGACCTGCTCCGGGCTGAGCGTCGGGAGCGCCGTGCCCCACGCCCGCGGCATGGACAACACCCCGACCGACTCCGCCTCACTCAAACCTGCCGACACCGCACCCGTCAGCCCGACCGACCCTGCCGTCCCCGTGGCCGCCGAACCCAACGACGTCACCGCCTGGGTGCCGACCTGGGCGGCCGTCGGGACCAGACCTTTGACGGCCGACACAAACGACACCATCAATCCGCCCGCGGACGTGGCGACAAAGAACGGCGTACCAAAGATATTCATCACCGTCGCGACATCCTGCACCCACTGCGGGAGCTGCGGTGGGGCGCCAGCGAAGCCGGCCAACAGCGAGGGCGCCGTGCAAGTCAATTGTGAAAGCACGTCGGCGGTGTCGGTGGCGACCGAGGAGGCGCCCGCTTGGGTGACCGCGGCCGCCTGGCCGGCCAACCCGGCCGGGTTGGCGATCTGCGGCGGCGGGGCGAAGGGGGTCAACGTGGTCGCCGCCGCCGATGCGGCGGCATAGCCGTACATCGCGGCGGCATCCTGGGCCCACATTTCGCCGTATAGGGCCTCGGTGGCCGCGATCGCCGGGGTGTTTTGGCCCAGGAGGTTGCTGGCGATCAAGGCCATCAGCTGCGCACGGTTAGCCGCGACCAGCACCGGGGGCACAGTCATCGCACGCGCCACTTCGTAGGCGGCCGCCGCCGCTTTTGCCTGAGCCGCGGCCCGTTCGGCCCCGGCGGCCGTCTCCTGCAGCCACGCCAAATACGGCGCGGTAGCGGCGGCCATCATCGTCGCCGACGCACCCAGCCACGGCCCGCTGACGAGCCCAGTGATCACCGATTGGCAGCACATCGCCGTAGAGCTCAATTCGGCGGCAAGTATGTCCCAGGCCGCGGCGGCAGCCAGCATCGACCCCGCGCCCGGCCCGGCATACATGCGCCCCGAATTGATCTCCGGCGGCAACGCCCCGTACAACATCGCGCACTCCCGCTCACCCGGCCGCGATCCCGTTGGCCGCCTCGGTCGCCGCGTAGGAATTGCCGCCAGCCTGAAGCGTCGACACAAACATTTCGTGAATCGCTGCGGCCTGGGCGCCGGTCGCCTGATACCGCGTGGCGTGAGCAAGGAACTGGGGCGCGGTCGGCGTTGCGACCTCGTCGGCGGCCGCCGAGATCAGCACGTGTGGATCGCTGGTGACGAATGACATGGGTAAAACAGTGCCGCCACGACGCGTAGATGTCTGTCGGCCGAGTGGTCATGGCCCGGATGAATCCAATGTCCCCCGATCGACGGATGACTTGTGCCGCGCGGCCGCCAGTAGACTGCAAAAAAAGGTATCCGCCATGTCACTCCTGTGGGACCAGCACACCTGCCTGCCGCTGCAGACCGATGCCGACGTCGACCCGCTGACCCGGTACCGGCGAGGCGGGGGCGCGTTCCTGTCGGTCAACGCAGGGTATGCGCCGCACACCTTCGACGACGCGATGGCGTTGCTGCGGCACTTCCGCGCCGCCGTCGATGCCCATCCGGACCTGGAGCTGGCGGCCAATCTTGCTGAGGTCGAAGCGATCAGCCGCGCCGGTCGGATCGCCGTCGCGTTCGACCTGGAAGATTCCGCTCCGCTCGATGGTCAGCTCGACAACCTGGCGACGTTGATGAATCTCGGTGTGCGAACGCTGCTGCCGACCTACAACCATGCCAACCGCGCCGGCAGTGGCTGCCTGGACGCCACGGATGGCGGCCTGACCGCGTGGGGCCGTTCACTCGTCGCCGAGATGAACACCGTCGGCGTCGTTCCGGACGGATCCCACTGCAGTGCCCGCACCGGCCTGGACATGTGCGAGGTATCCAGCGGCCCAGTCATTTACAGCCACTCGTGCATGCGCGCGATCTGGGATCACCCGCGCAACATCACCGACGACCAGGCCCGGGCCTGCGCTTCCACCGGCGGCGTCATCGGGATCACCGGCGTCGGCATTTTCCTGGGCCCCAACACGCCAACGCTCGAGGCGATGACGCGACACCTCGAGTACGCGGTCGAGCTCGTCGGCATCGACCATGTCGGCCTCAGCACCGACTTCTCTTTCGATTTCGCCGATTTCGTCGACGAGGTGGTGCGCAATCCGCACCTGTTCGACGACAGCTACACCCGCTGGGGACCGATCCAATGGATGCCGCCCGAGGTCTTTCTTGAGCTCGGCGACCACCTACGTGGGCGCGGATGGCGCATTCCCGACATCGACGCCGTCCTTGGCGGGAACTTCTACCGAGTTGCCCAGCAGGTCTGGCGGGCCTAACCGGCCGCGAGTTTGCGGTCAAGGGCGACAGTCAGCAGTCGCGTGACGAGCGGGTGGGGCTCCTCGACGGTTGAGCGATCCTGCGGAACAAACAGGGTGGCGATGTAGTACGGATGGGCTCGCAGCTCGAGGACGCGAGCCTCGCCGTCGTCGTCGACGCCGGTCACGCATAACCCTGCTTCCTCCAGCGCTCCTCGGTAAATCGAGTTGAGTCCGAAGTTGCAGTAATACCTTTCGTGGATCCGGTCCTTTCCATAACACTGCGCGACCATCGAGCCCTGCTTGAGGTTCACCGGCATGGTTTGCCCGGCCAGAGAACACACCAGCGATGAGATGAACAGCCGCGAAGCGTACGGGTCGTATTCGGCGTGCTGTGCGTCATCGAAGCCGAGCACGTTGCGGGCGTATTCCAAAATGATGTGCTGGCATCCGCCACACGTGCCCAGGGTGGGCACGCCGTTTTCGCGTCCGAACCGAAGCGCGGCAAGCGCTCCTTGCAGGCTGCGATACGGGCTGCGCGGAGCACACCACAGCGCATCCGCGGTCCAGACCGCCCCGAGGTCCGTCTCCAACGATTCGGTGGCTACCCACGTCACTGACGCCGCCAGCCCAAGTCGCCGCGCCGAATGGCCTATCGCATCATTGGTGGCGACATGGGGCGCATATGAGTCGTCGAAATCACCTATGACGGCGATGCCTAACGGATCCGTCATCCGCTGACCCATTTCCTTTGTGGACGTCCCCAACGTCGCAGCATACCGTGATCGAACTGGCTTGCTTCAACGAAATTTGTGAGGGTCTGGCGGAGTAGCTCCAGCTCGGTCATCCTGAATCGATGGGTGCGTATGACCGGATCGGCGTTGGATATACCGCGACGCGCCGAGCCGACCCGCGGATCGCCTCCCAGATTCACGCCGCGCTCTACCCAATGGCCAGCGTGGTTGACGTCGGCGCCGGCACGGGTTCCTACGAACCGGCCCAGACCGTCGTCGCTGTAGAGCCCAGCACGGTGATGATCGCCCAGCGGCCACCCGGGTCGGCGCCATGTATACAGGCCCTCGCCGAGGCTTTACCGTTGCGCGACAACTGCGTTGACGCCGCGATGGCAATCTTGACCGTGCAGCACTGGAGCGATGTGACCGCCGGGCTCGACCAATTGCGTCGGGTCACGCGCTACCGGACAGTGATCTTAACTTGGGATCAATCGGTAACCCGCGACTTCTGGCTGCTGCGTGAATACCTGCCCGTGGCCATGCGAATCAGCGACGAGCTATCTGTGCCGGTCGAGCGGCTTGTGGAACTGTTGGGGGGCGCCCACGTACAGACGGTCCCGGTGCCGCACGACTGTACGGACGGGTTCGGCGCCGCATACTGGCGGCGCCCCGAGGCCTACCTCGACCCCTCCGTCCGCGCGGGCATGTCGATGCTGGCTTATGCAGACGAATCCGACCTCGCCGACGGCTTGACCCGGCTCGCGGCCGACCTGCGCTCTGGGCGATGGCAACGCCGGCATGCTGACCTGCTCGAACGACAGCAGCTTGACGCCGGCTACCGCCTACTCATCAGCGATCATTCAGACGCCTAGCCGAAAGCGCTTGTGATGGCGGCCATGTCGAAGTAGTCGCGCCACGCGACGATCCGGTCGTCCTGCACCTCGAACACTCCCATCACCGGCAACGGGAACGTCCCGCCGTCCTTGCGGCGCATTACGTCGGTTCGTTCGTTCATGACCAGGGTGCCGTCACTGACCTGTCGGTGGACGTTGAAGTCGATGCCGTCGAAGGCGGCGAGGAACCCCGCGATGAATTCCTTTATCGCCTCGCGACCCCGCACCGGATCCATCGGGATGTTGTGGTAGACGGCGTCTTCGGTGAAATAGCCCGCTGGCTCGTCCGGATCGGGGGATGCCCAGCGTTTGCAGAATTCGGTTACCAGCTCATCGGCGGAACGTGTCATGTTTTCATGCAACACACTGAGATGCGGCAAGGCAAGGGGCGAGGTGATTACTCCCCTTGTTCCGCCGGGGACGAAAGCAGCTTCTCGGCGGCCGTGTACGGATCGTCGTGACCGTCGACCACCGCCTCCGCGAGCCGGTCGAGACCCGGCTGGGTCCGCAGCCGGGTTTGGGCCATCGACAGGATCTGCGCTCGGGCCCGCGCCAACCGGCGCTGCCGGCTGTCGGTTCGGTGATGGTCTTCGATGGCGGAAACCAGATCGGCGATGCCCTCGCCGCGGGCGGCGATGAGGCTGACGATCGGGGCTTTGGTCTCGGCGCGCAGATCCCGCACGGTCTGTTCGGCGCCCTCCCGGTCGGCCTTGTTCACCGCGACGATGTCGGCGACCTCGAGCACGCCCGCCTTGGCCGCCTGCACCGCGTCCCCCGCGCCCGGATTGAGGATGACGACGGTCGGGTCGGCGACGGCGGCGATTTCGATCTCCGACTGGCCCACTCCCACCGTCTCCAGCAGCACCACGTCATATCCGATGGCGCCCAGCAGCCGGATGGCCGCGGGAACCGCGGCGGCCAGCCCCCCGATGTGACCGCGGGTCGCCACCGAACGGATCAGGACGTCGGAGTCGTTGATATGCGCCGTCATTCGGATCCGGTCGCCCAGCAGCGCCCCGCCGCTGAACGGCGACGATGGGTCCACGGCCAGCACGGCCACCCGGCTCCCGCGTTCGCGGTAGGCGCCGACCAGGGCACCGACCGTCGTCGACTTGCCCGCGCCCGGCGGCCCGGTGATGCCGATGACGCGGACGTCGACGGCGGCTGCCGGCCCGATGCTCGCCAGCACCTCGTCCCGCCGGTCGCCTTCGACAAGGCTGAGCAGCCGACCCGCCGCGCGCGGAGATCCGTTGCGAGCTCCCGCAATCAGGTCGGCGATCGTCATGTGCGCATTATGGCGCAGCGACCTCGATGACCGTCGCGGAACCCATTCCGCCGCCCGCGCACATGGCCGCCACCGCTATTCCGCCACCGCGGCGGCGCAATTCGTGCACCAGTGTGACCAGCATCCGGGCCCCGGTCGCCCCAACCGGGTGCCCCAGCGAGCAGCCGCTACCGTTGACGTTGACCTTCTCGGGGTCCAGATCGAGCAGCTTGATGGTGGCCACGCACATCGCCGCGAACGCCTCGTTGATTTCGAACAGGTCCACATCCGAGATCGAAAGCCCCGCCCGTGCAAGCGCTTTCGGTATGGCTTCGACGGGCGCCAAACCGGTGATGGCCGGATCGACGCCAACGGACGCCCAGGACCGCACGGTGGCCAGCGCGGGCAGGCCGAGGGTGTCGCTCGCGACGGTCAGTACGGCCGCTCCATCGTTGGCACCGCACGCGTTACCCGCGGTGATCGAGAAGCCCTCGATCTCCGGATGCAGCGGCTTGAGCGCGGCCAGCTTCTCCATGGTGGTGTCGCGGCGCGGGTGCTCGTCGACCGAGAACAGCCCGTGTGGCGTCTCGATCGGGACGACCTCTTCCTTGAAGCGGCCCTCGTCGATCGCGGCGATGGCGTTGCGGTGCGACCGCAGCGCCCACGCGTCCATCTCCTCGCGACTCACGCCCGCCTTGACCGCGGCGTTCCAGCCGACGGTGATCGACATGTCCATGTTCGGTGCGTCGGGCCGGTCCGGGTGGGTCGGCGGGAACCAGTCGACCCATTCCCCGTCGACCTGCATCCGCGACCGCGGGGAGGTCGACGCCGAGTTCACGCCGCCGGCGATGACGAGCTGATCCATCCCGGCCCGCACGCTGGCCGCCGCGCTCTGCACCGCCGCCTGGCCGGCCGCGCAGTGCCGGTTGTTGGCCAGGCCCGGCACGTGCGGCAGGCCCGCCGTGACGGCCGCGTGGCGGGCGACGACTCCCCCGCCGTAGAGGCCCTCGCCCAGGATCACGTCGTCCACCAGAGCGGGGTCGAGATCCCGGGCCGCCTCGCTGACCACGTGGTGGGCGAGGTCGAAGGCGCTGGTGTCGCGCAGCGTCCCCTTGCGAGCGGTGCCGATGGGGGTGCGCAGGGCGGACACGATGACTGCTTCGGGCACGGGTTTTCTCCAGTTCGGCGAGCGCAATGCGGACGGAAGCCATCCGCACATTCATGAGAACCCTATTCTCTCATTCCGAGAGCGCCAGTTGCAACAAGGCGCCGTCAGCCGGTGCGGTCGGACCACCCCGGCGGCAGGTTTTCGGGTGCGGTGTCGATCACCGTCTCGTCGTCGGTCCCCACGTACTCGAACAGGGTGATGTAGGCGAATTCGGGGACTTCGTAGATCGGGTAGGTCGGGCCCTCATCCCGGTAGTCGCGCATCTCGTCGAGATGTTCGTTCTGGAAGCAGACGGTGCGCTCGCCGTGCATGCGTACCCATTGCGGGAAGAAGATCACGCCGTGGATGCGGCGCTTGGCGGGCAGCACGTTGACGGCCACGCAGGTGCCGGTGGGTTCTGTCCAGGACACTTTGAAGCTGTCGTCGTCCAGTTGGACGAGGTTCACCTGTTGTCCTTTGACCCAGCGGCCACCCACATGTCCGGAATGGATGCGGTAGTCGATGGTGGTGGCGTTCTTGACGTACATCTCGTACTGCCAGCCGTTGGCATAGGTGTAGATGAAGCGGTGTCCGACGATTCCCGAAAGATCTTGCGGCGGAACCGGGTTAGCGACGCTGGTCATTCTCGTTCCTCTTGCGCGGTGGGCTGAACGATAAAGCTGCCTCGTTGGCGATCCTGCCAGAGCGCTTGACGCATATACCCCCATGGGTATTTTCTGGAAGAGCGTATTGAACGTTGGGAGGCGACGCAATGACGATGTGGGACGGCGGAGGCGGTTGGGGTTGGTGCGACACATTCGCGCACCTTCCGTGGGCGGCGACATTGTGGGCCGTCGCCCTCGCCGGTGTCGCCCTTGCGATCGGCGTTGCGATCGGTCAGCGCAGTGATCCGGCAGGAATCGGCGCTCAGCCCAAAGGTGCGGTGGCACCGCGCATTTCCCGAGACGAAACGGACCACGACGAATTCTGGCACCGGCTGATGTAGCTGGGCGAAGCCACCGCGCGTCGCTTGACTTGCCTACACTGCTGGTGAGATAGCGGCTCGACACCTGATCAGGGGGCTTTGGCTGAGCATGACCGGTGACGCGACATTGCTTGAAGGGACGATCGCGGTCCCCGGCGGCAACGTGTGGTTCAAGCGGGTCGGTGGCGGGATGGGTGATCCGCTGCTCGTGGTCCACGGAGGCCCCGGGCTACCGCACCAATACTTGAGCTCGCTCGAGCGGTTGGCCGACGAGCGTGAGGTGCTCTTCTGGGACCAGCTCGGCTGCGGGAATTCCGACTGTCCGTCCGACCCGGGCCTTTGGACGATGGAGCGTTCGGTTGCCGAGATGGACGCCGTGGTAAGAGGCCTGGGGCTGAGCCGCTTCCATATCTTCGGCAACTCGTGGGGTGGAATGCTGGCGCAACAATATGCGCTCGATGTGCCCTCGGGAGCCACCAGCCTGACCATCTCCAACAGCATCGCGTCGATACCCGAGTTCTCGAACATGGTGGCGCGCTTGAAATCGGAGCTGGACCCGGCAACCCAATCCGCCATTGACCGTCACGAAGCGGCTGGCACCACCCATGCCGCCGAATACCAGGCCGCCATCCGCACCTGGAACGAAACCTACCTGTGCCGCGTGCGCCCCTGGCCCTGGGACCTCGAAGACGCGTTCCGCAGGATGGGAGCCGAGATCTTCGAGACGATGTTCGGCCCCAGCGACTTCCACATCGTCGGCACCATCCGGAGCTGGGACGTGTTCGACCGGCTACCCGAGATCGCATTGCCGACTCTCGTCGTCGCCGGCAGGTTCGACGAATGCGTGCCCGAACACGCCTGGGAAATGCACCGGCGCATACCGGGTTCGCGGTTCGAGCTATTCGAGGCCAGCGCTCACATGCCGTTTATCGAGGAGCCCGAGAAGTTCGACCGCGTGATGCGCGACTTCCTGCGGTCGATCGAAGCGCCGCGAGCCTAACCGCACTGCGAAAAAACCGGCCGAAATTCGCGGTGCAGTTCGGCTCGCGGCCGTGCGCTCAGTTCTTGCCGGCGTTCAGCTTGGCGACGATGGATCGGAAGTCGTCGGTGGTGAACGACTGGTGCTCGGCCGAAAGCGCGTAGTCCAGGCTGGCCAGCACTGCGCGCTCCAAGTGAATGTTGAGCACCCGCTTGGTGCTCTCGACCGCCTGTTGGGGCAACTCCAAAATCTTTTTGGCGCAGGCGATTGCCTCGGCGACGGGGTCAGCCGCCACGTGGTTGGCCAGCCCCAGCTCGACGGCGCGCTGCGCGCTGATGCGGGTTCCGGTCAGCGCGTACTCCTTGGCCAATAGCAGGCTGATGTGCAGCGGCCAGGTCAGCGGCCCGCCGTCGGCTGCCACCAGGCCCACCTGCACGTGCGGGTCGGCGAGGAAGGCGTTCTCGGCGATGTAGACGATGTCGCTCAGCGCGACCAGGCTGCAGCCGAGACCGACGGCCGGCCCATTGACGGCCGCCACCACGGGAATTCGGCATCGCGCCATGCCGAGCACGATCTCGCGTCCGTCCCGGATGGTCTTGGCGCGCAGGGCGGCGTCCTGGGACAGCTCTTGGAGATAGGCGAAATCTCCGCCGGCCGAAAACGCCTTGCCGCTGCCGGTCAGCACCGCCGCCCTGGCCCCGGGGTCGTCGGTCAGCCGCTGCCACAGCCGCGCGAGGCCGACGTGCAGGTTGTCGTTGACCGCGTTGAGGTCATCCGGGCGGTTCAGCGTGATGATCCGCAATGCCCCGTCGGCGCGGACGTCGATTTCGCTTGGCATGTCGTACATTCAGACTCCCAATCCCAGGATCCGCGAGGCGATGATGTTCTTTTGTATCTGTGACGTTCCGCCCATCACGCTCTGCGCGCGACTGTACAGATAGGCGCTGAGCAGGTCGGGATCGCGGGTCCCGGCGACCGCCAGCGCGGCGTGCCCCACCGATTGCTCGACCCAGGTCATCAGCAGCTTGTCGAGCGATCCCTCCGGGCCGTGTGAGACGCCGTCCAACTGCTCGGACAGGCGCCGCCGGACGTGATGCGTCAGCATCTCCGACTCGACCGCCGCCCACGCGAGCTCTTCGGGAACCGGTCCTTGATTGTTCGAGTTGCGCGCGAACAGGTTTCGGACCAACTTGCCGTATCGGGCCGCGTAGCCGAGCGTCGAGGGCTCGCGCTCGTGGCCGACAACGGTCATGGCAACGGCCCAGCCTTCCCCGGGGGCGCCGACCATCCGGTCCGCGGGCACCGTGGCACCGTCGAAGAACACCTGGCCGAATTCGTTGGTGACGCCGTTCATCATCCGCAACGGGCGCTGTTGCACGCCAGGCTGTTTCATGTCGAGCACGAACGCCGACAGGCCGCGGTGGCGTTTGGCATCGGGATCCGTCCGGGCCAACAGCAGACACCAGTCCGCGACGTCGGAGTAGCTGGTCCAAATCTTGTGCCCGTGCACCACATAGGTGTCGCCCTCGAGGGTGGCGGTAGTGGTCAACGATGCCAGATCCGAGCCGGCGCCGGGCTCGCTGAAGCCCTGGCACCACCGCTCGGTGCCGTTGATGATGCCGGGCAGGAAGCGCTTTCGAAGCTCGTCACTGCCGTGCCGCCCGATGCCGAAAACCAGATAGCCCACGCTGGGACGGGGCGGAGCGCCGGCGCGCACCAGCTCCTCGTCGACGATGACGTCGTACACGGGTGCCAAGTCCTGGCCGCCGTAGTCACGGGGCCAGGACAGCCCGAAAAAGCCGTTGTCGTAGAGGGCCCGGTGCCAGTCGGCCATGCGTTCCCAGTACTCGTCCCCGGAGCCGGAATACTCCTTGGCATGCAACGCAAGCCACGACCGCAGGCGCTCCCGGAAGGCGGCCTCGTCGGGCGAATCACGAAAATCCAAAGTCGATCTCCTTACACGTGACGGGCCACAGTTCGGTCGATGTCAACGCACGGCGCAGGTAGACGTGGGCGATGCATTCCCAGGTGTTGCCGATGCCGCCGTGCACCTGAACCGCCGTCTCGCAGACGGTGCGCGTCGCGCGCGCGCAGTAGACCTTGGCGATCTGGGCGGCCCTGATCGCCTGTGGCGGCGCGAGCTCGTCCACCGCCCATGCGGCGTGGCGCAGCACGCTCACCGAACCTTCGATCAGCGCCAGGCTTTCGGCCAACAGATGTGCGATCGCCTGATAGGAGCCGATCGTTTTGCCGTACTGTTCACGGATTTTCGCGTAGTCACAGGCGACCGCGTGCGCGCCGCGCGCGATGCCGACCAGGTCCGCGGTCGTGGTGACCAGCGCCAGCGCCCGCCACCGCCCGGCCACGTCGGACGACACCTCACCCAGAGTCGTCGGCGACCCCACCGCGTCGGCCTCGGCGCGGGTCAAATCGGCGCCGGCGCGACCGGCGCCCACGTCGGTGCCCAGGACCGTGGTGCCGGAGAGCGATAGTGCCCGCCGCGCGCCGCGGGCGTCGATCACCCGGCCGTCCACCGCTACGGTCGAATCCCCGCTTTCGGCACCCACGTGGCGCGCCAGATCGTCGGCCAGCACCGGCCCCAGGAACGGCGCGTCGACCAATCGGCGCCCGAATTCCTCGGCGACGACGGCCACTTCGACGCCCGAGGCGCCGTCGGAGCGCAGTGACCGCCACCCGGTCGTTTCAATCTGCTTGTCCAGCCGGGCGATTCGGCTCGGGTCGTCGAGATCCTGGACCGCTCCGGGCCCGAGATCGTCGGCCAGCTTGGCGGCGGCGTCGCGCAGCTGCTGCTGTTCAGCTGTCAGACGTACATCCATAAGACTCCTTCAGCACTCGGCGCAGCACCTTGCCCGAGGGTAGGCGCGGAATGTCGTCCACAAACACGATGCGGCTCAGGTGTTTGTAGGACGCTAGCTTCTCGTCCACCCGGGCGGTGAGGTCGGATGGGTCCACGGGCGCGCACGCCGCGACGGCGGCGACGATCGCCTCACCGTTGATGCCGTCGGGAACTCCGAACACCGCACAGTCCTTGACGGCCGGATGGCCGTGCAGCACCGTCTCGATCTCGGCGGGCGCGACCTGGAACCCGCGCACCTTGATCATCTCCTTGAGACGATCGGTGATCCGCAGCCAACCGGCGCGGTCGACCCAGCCGACGTCTCCGGTGCGATACCAGCCGTCGCGCATGGCCTCGGCGGTCGCCTCGGCGGGCAGGTAGCCGGCCATCAACGACATCGACCGCGCCTGGATTTCACCGACCTCCCCCGGCCCGACGGGCTGGCCGGTCTGCAACGAGACCACCCGCAGGTCCACCCCGGGCACCGGACGCCCGACCGAGTCAACTCTCGCCCCCTGCAACGGATTACACGCGATGACGGGCAGTTCCGTGGTGCCGTAGGCGGGGACCCAACCGACGCCGGTGCGCCGCGTCACGGTTTCGGCGACGCTGGGGCTGACGGGTGTCGCCCCCCACATGATGTAGCGAAGCGAGGACAGGTCGTACGACTCGAGCCGGGGGTGCGAGGCGAGGGCCAGCGCGATGGGCGCGACGGCCATTTCGACGGTGATGCGGTCGTTTTCGATGGTCTGCAGCATCCGGTCGATGTCGAATCGTGGGTGCAGCCGTATCCGGGCACCGGTCCGCAGTGCGGTGAGGATGTTGAGCAGGCCGAGGATGTGTGACGGCGGCGTGGCGACCTGAATCCGGTCGCGTCGCGTCAGCTGCAGCGCCGCGCGCCAGTGTCCCGCGGCCTCCTCCAACGCCGTGTGGGTGTGGCGCACTGCCTTCGGCCGACCGGTGGTGCCGGAGCTGAACACCAGCACCGCGTCGGCGCTGGGCGGCGGCGCGCCCGATGTCGGCTCGCCCGGGTTGATCGGTTCGTCCAGGTGCAGCATCGGCATCAGGCCGCCCAGTACCGGATGGTCCCCGACGGCATGTGCCGGGCCGGTGATGGCAAGCGCATGGTCCACCTCGTCGCGCTTCCACGCGGGGCTGATGAGGACCGCGGTGGCGGCCAGCCGCCAGATCGCGAGCAGGACGGCCACAAACTCGGGCCGGTTCGACGCCATGACCGCCACCCGCTGACCTGCGATGACACCCCGTTTCGTCAAGGTCGCGGCCAGCCCGTCGGCCAACGCGTCGAGCTGCGGCGGGCTGAACCGCCGTTCCTCGAACACGAGCGCTGCCGGCTCGGTCACGTCCCGTTCCTTCCAGCAGTCCGATGGCTTGAGAAGACCCTATCGCTCTGTGAGAATAGTATTCTCTATACTGAAGAATGCAAATATGGGAGGGGCGGTCATGGCGACGGTCACCACGATCATCGAGGAGACTCCACGGGTGACAGATCCCGCATCCGATACCGGCGCCAAGGTAGGCACGGTGACGATTCACCTCGACCGCAAGAAGGCGACGGTCCCCCTGGTGCCCGGCGAGACGCTGCTGGAAAGCGCCCGGCGAGCCGGCCTGGAACCGCCGTTCAGTTGCGAGGCGGGCAATTGCGGCACGTGCATGGCCAGGCTCGAGGAGGGCCACGCGACCATGCGGGTCAACGACGCTCTCGACGACGACGAAGTTGCCGAGGGCTACATTCTGACCTGCCAGGGCGTGCCCGACACGGATTCCGTCACGGTGCGCTACGAGTAGCCACAGAGAGGCGGCGTAATGGCCAACGGAATCATGTACGTCGAAAGCCGGCCGAGCTCGCCAGAGCGCGAGCAGGAGTACAACACCTGGTACGACGAAGTGCATCTGCCCGAACTCATGGCGCTCGACGGTATCGTCTCGGCACGCCGGTTTCGTCCGGTCGATGGCGACGGCCCGTACGTCGCGATCTATGAAATCGAGGGCGACGATCTTCAGGCCGTCTTGGACAACATGATCGCCAACGCCGGCCAGCTGCACATGTCCGATGCCTTGCAGTTGGATCCCGCGCCCGTGCCCCGACTGCTGGAGACGACCGCCGAGTGCCACGGCTAGAGAGACCGATCGAATGAATGTCGATGACCTGATCCTGGTGAGCATCGACGACCATGTCGTCGAGCCGCCGGACATGTTCCTGCGCCACGTGCCCGCCAAATACAAGGACGAGGCACCGATCGTCATGGTCGACGACAAGGGCGTTGACCAGTGGATGTACCAGGGCAGGCCGCAGGGCGTGAGCGGGCTGAACGCCGTGGTGTCGTGGCCGGCCGAGGAATGGGGCCGCGACCCGGCCGGTTTCGCCGAAATGCGACCGGGCGTCTACGACGTCCACGAACGCGTTCGGGACATGAACCGCAACGGGATCCTGGCGTCGATGTGTTTCCCGACGTTCACCGGGTTCTCCGCCCGGCACCTCAACATGACGCGCGAAGACGTCACCCTGGTGATGGTGTCGGCCTACAACGACTGGCACATCGACGAGTGGGCCGGCTCCTACCCCGACCGGTTCATCCCTATCGCGATCCTGCCGACCTGGACCCCCGACGGCATGTGCGCCGAGATCCGCCGCGTCGCCGCCAAGGGCTGCCGGGCCGTCACGATGCCGGAACTGCCGCACCTGGAAGGGCTTCCGAGCTATCACGACGAGGATTACTGGGGCCCCGTCTTCCGGACGCTGTCCGAGGAAAACGTCGTGATGTGCCTGCACATCGGTACCGGGTTCGGGGCGATCAGCATGGCCCCCGGCGCGCCGATCGACAACATGATCATCCTGGCCACTCAAGTCTCGGCGATGTGCGCTCAGGATCTGTTGTGGGGCCCCGCGATGCGCAACTACCCCGAGTTGAAGTTCGCGTTCTCCGAAGGCGGCATCGGTTGGATTCCCTTCTATTTGGACCGCAGCGACCGCCATTACACCAACCAGAAGTGGCTGCGCCGCGACTTCGGCGACAAGCTGCCCAGCGACGTGTTCCGCGAACACTCACTGGCCTGCTACGTCACCGACAAGACGTCGCTGAAACTGCGCCACGAGATCGGCATCGACATCATCGCGTGGGAGTGCGACTATCCGCACTCGGACTGCTTTTGGCCCGATGCGCCCGAACAGGTGCTGGCCGAGCTGAACGCCGCCGGCGCCGACGACTCCGACATCAACAAGATCACCTGGGGCAACGCCTGCCGGTTCTTCAGCTGGGATCCGTACGCCCGAACCCCCCGCGATCAGGCGACGGTTAAAGCTCTGCGCGCCAAGGCTTCCGACGTTGACGTGTCCATCCGGTCGCGTGCCGAGTGGGCCCGGCTCTACGCGGAAAAGCAGCTCACGTCGCGGTAGCCGACCGCCAATGTGCGGCTGGCCGCACACTCGAACCCGAACGTGCGGCCAGCCGCACGTTCGGGCAGCTGCTCGGTAGCTTCGAGGGTCAGGGTACGGCCGGCTCCCCGAGCTCGGTCAGCGCGAAGCCCAGCTCCTCGAGTTGACCGACGGCACCATTGAATTCGGCGCCGACCGGCGGCAGCAACGTGACGTGGTCCGCTCCGGCGGCCAAGTGTTGGCGGATGCTGCGCGCGATGTTCGCCGGATGGCCATGAGCGACAGCGGAATTGACCAGGCGGTCGCTGACTTCGTCGATGTCGCGCGACGAGTAGCCCAGCCCCGCCAGCCGGGACGCATAGGCCGGGGCGGCGAGGCTCGCCGACACCGACTCGCGGGCGGCCTGGATGTCGCGGACCACCGACAGGCCGACCACCAAGAGCTTGTCCGGTCCGAGCGCGCTGCGCGCCTGGGCGGTGAACTCGTGCGGTAGCCCGGCCGGCAGCGCCCCGTCGGCGAGATCCCTTGCCAGCGCCAGCATCTTCGGCCCGTTCGCGGCGACGATGCGGGCGTAGGGCGCGTCGGGCGCGGGCGGCCACGTCGGGGCGTTCATCCCTTCCAGATAGTCGCGCATCGTGCTGAGTGGGCGCCCGAATTCCCGGCCGACGCTCGCCGCCTGCTCCGGGTATCAGATCCCGATGCCCAGCACGAGCCGACCCGGATACGCCTGCGCCAGTTGGGCGGCCGCGGCATGCATGGTCTGCGCGGGCCGCGCCCAGATGTTGGTGATGCAGGTGCCGAACACCATGCGCTCGGTGTCGGCCAGAAGCATGCCGAGCTGCACCAGGGCGTCCTTGCCGATCACCTCGTTGGTCCACGCGGCGCCGTATCCGGCACGCTCCAGCCTGCGCGCGGTCTCGCGTAGCGCGTCGGCGGACGGTGTGTCGGTGAACGAGACGGGCAGGCATACGCCCACCGGGCCCAGCGCCTTTCGAGTCGCGTCGACGACCGCGTCAGCCACGGTATCGCTCACCGTCCGAAGTAGTGGCCGGCGTCCAGGTCCTCGAGCAGACCCGGCCCCTCGGGCTTCCAGTCCAGCACCTTGCGGGTCAGGGCATTCGACGTCGGATTGTCCAGTGTGGCGAAGAGCGCAAGAAAGCCGAAATGACCGGCTTCCTCCGGTGGTATGCCGACCGTCGGTACCCCTAGGTGGCGGCCGATCACGGCGGCGATATCGCGGAACGGCACACCCTCGTCGGCCACACCGTGCAAACGCGTTCCGGCAGGGGCCTTTTCGAGCGCCAGCCGGTACAGGTGCGCGGCGTCCAGGGTGTGAACCCCGGGCCAGCGGTTAGCGCCGTCACCGATGTACGCCGACTTCCCGGTCTCGCGGGCGGTGCCGATGAGGTGGTGTGCGAAGCCGTGGTGGTCGAGATCGCTGTGCACCAACGGGGAGAGCCGGATCACGGACGAGCGCACCCCGCGGTCGGCCAGCGCGATCACCGCGTTCTCGGAGTCGACGCGCGGTCCACCGGGGAGCGTGTCCTGTTCCGTGGCCGGACCGCCCTGCCCCAACAGCGACAGGAGCAGGGTGCCCGAGGTACTGACGAAGGGGCGGTCGGACCCGACGAGCACCTCGCCAATCGCCTGCACGGCGCGCAGGTCGGTGTCGGCGGCGCCCACGAAATCGTCGAAGTCGTGTTTGAAGGCCAGGTGGATGACACCGTCCGCCGCCGCCGCGGCGGACCGTAGACCGTCGAGGTCGTCGAGGTCGCCCCGGTGCACCCGCACACCTTTCGCCTCGAGCGCCGCGGCGGACTCGTCGGAGCGGGCAAGCCCGGTGACCTGGTGTCCCGCCTGCATGAGTTCGTCGACGACGGCCGAACCGATGTGTCCGCTCGCGCCCGTCACAAAGACCTGCATGGATGATCCTTTCGTTGCACCGTATCGCGACTTCCAGTCAATGGGCGTCCCGCCCCTGATGTCCAAGACCGGTTTCAGATGGCGCGATACCGAATCGGCATCACCGCATTTGAGCGCCCTTTCCGCACGGCCCGACGCTGACCAATCGCGATACACTGCACGCATGACCGAATCGGTATCGCCGGTTATCGACCTCGACCTGCGACTGGTCGGGTATTTCGTCGCGGTCGCCGAACACCGCCACTTCGGCCGGGCCGCGAGCGCGCTGCGTGTCGCCCAGCCGTCGTTGAGCCGCCAGATCCGCCGACTCGAGCAACAGCTGGGGGTTCGGCTGCTGGATCGCACACCGCAAGGCACCCGCCTCACCGAGGCCGGAGAGGTGTTTCTGCCCCGAGCCAGGGCGCTGCTGCGTTCCGCCGCGCAGGCCGCCGCCCAGGCCCGGGCTGCCGGGCAGCCGAGCCGCATCGCGATCGGCTACACGACCGGGATGATCGTCACCCCCGCGGTGCGCGAGCTGCGCCGCGAGCATCCGGACGCCGAAGTGCAAGTGTCACACCTGGATTGGGGCCAGGCCCTCGACGCCCTGCTCGGGCACCGGGTGGACGCGGTGGTAACCCGGCTACCGTTTCCGACCGACGGCCTGCACGTGACCATTCTCTACGACGAGCCTCGGATGCTGGCCGTGTCCGTCGACCACCGCCTGGCCGGTCGGGATTTCGTGACCCTCGACGACATCGCCGACGAACCGATGCCGCGGATCCGGGACTCCGACCCAGCGTGGAGTGCCTTCTGGCGCATCGATCCCCGCCCGGACGGGCGCCGCGCGCCCGATGGACCGTTCATCGACGCGCTCGAGGACAAGTTCGAAGTCATCGCCTCTGGGCAGGCGGTAGCCATCACGGCCGGCTTCCGCGGCAGCGCGCTGCGGCCCGACATCACCACGGTCCCGTTGAAGGGCGTCGAGCCCTGTCACGTCGTTCTGGCGACGCGCGCCGGCGACCGCGGCCGTCTCGTTTCGGCCTTCCGTAAACTCGCCGAGGCCCACCTCACCGGGCCGCCGGCTTCAGCCGTCGGCTAGCTCCGGCGGGGGTCGGTAGTCGGGCTCGTAGCCGGACACGTGGATGGGGCTGCCGACGAGGCGGAAATTACCCGCCGTCACAACCACTTCCGGCGTCGCCTTGAGCGCCTCGGGCAGTGTCCTGACGGCCGCGGCCGGGACGCCGAGAGGACGCAGCCGCCGTTCCCACCCCGCGGCCGTGTCGGTCGCCAGCATCGCCGTGACGACGGCGAGCACCTCGTCGCGGCGGGCGACGCGCTCGGCCATGGTTTCGAATCCCCCGATGCCCGCCTCGGCGGCGAACGACTTCCAAAAGCCGTCGTGCGTGATGAACAGCGCCAAATGTCCGTCCGCGGTTGGAAAGAGCTGAGCCGGAACATAGTACGAGTGGGCGCCATGGGGGCGCCGCTGCGGTTCGACGCCGTTGTTGAGGTAGGCCGAGGCGTGGTAGTTGAGCTGCGAGAGCATCACGTCGCGCAGTGATACGTCGACCTGCCCGCCGGTTCCGGAGATGATCTTGGCCAAAAGCCCCAGTGCGGCGCACATTCCGGTGGAGTTGTCGGCCGACGAGTAGCCGGGCAGCGTCGGCGGGCCGTCCGGGTCGCCGGTCAGGGCGGCGGTGCCGACGCCCGCCTGGACCACATAGTCGAAAGCCGGATCGTCGCCGCCGTATAGACCGAATCCGGTGATCGCGACGCAGACGATGCGCTCGTTGTGCCGTCGTAGCTCGTCGTAGGTGAGGCCCAGCCGCCGGATGGCCGACGGCTTGAGGTTCACCAGCAGCGCGTGCGATTCGGCGACCAGCTCACCCAGCTTTCGCTGTCCCGCTTCGGAATTCAGGTCCAGCGTGACGCTGGACTTGTTGCGGTTGAGGCTGGCGAAGTAGCTGGCGCCGGCCCCGCGGGAGATCTCACCGCCACGCGGCTCGATCTTGGTGACCTCGGCGCCGAGGTCGGCCAGCAGCATGGTCGCGTACGGACCGGCCAGCATGGTGCCGACCTCGAGGATACGTATCCCCGCCAGCGGGCCCACGTCGGCCGTCAACGCAACTCCGCTGCGAGCGAGGCGATCATGTCGCGGGTGCGGCGCTTGGAGGCGACGAGTTCGTCCCGGTTGTCGCCGATCGGCAGCAGCCGCACCGACAGGTCGGTCACGCCGGCGTCGGCGAATCGGCGCATCCGGGCCAGGATGGCGTGCTCGTCGCCGGCCGCGCACAGATCGCCGACATCGCGGGCGTCGCCGCGGTCGAGCAGCCGCTGGTAGTTCGGCGACACCTCGGCCTCGCCCAGGATGCGGTTGGCCCGATCCTTGGCCTCGTCGACTTGTGCAGGCGCGCAAAGACATACCGGGATGCCCGCGACGATCCGCGGCGCGGGCCGACCGGCATCCGCGGCGGCCTTGGTGATCTTCGGGGCGATATGGTCGCCGATGGCGCGCTCGTCGGCCATCCACAACACGGTGCCGTCGGCGAGTTCGCCGGCGATCTGCAGCATGACCGGCCCCAGCGCGGCGACCAGCACCGGCATCGGGGTGTCGGCACCGATGGCGGTCGGGTTGTGCACTGTGAACGAATCGTTCTCGACGTCGACCGGCCCGGGCCCGGCGATGGCGGCGTTGAGCACCTGCAGATAGTCGCGCGTGTAGGCGGCGGGCTTCTCGTACGGCAAGCCGAGCATGTCCCGGATGATCCAGTGGTGCGACGGGCCGACGCCCAACGCCAGCCGCCCCCCGGCCACCGCGTGCGTCGAGAGTGCCTGGCGGGCAAGGGCGATGGGATGCTGGGCCTGCAACGGCACCACCGCGGTGCCGAGCTCGATGCGGGAGCTGTGGGCGGCCATCAGCGACACCATGGTCAGGCAGTCGAAGTCGTTGGGCACCTGCGGCATCCACGCGGTGTCCAGCCCGGCGGATTCGGCCCATTCAATATCGGAGACGAGCTTTTCCACCTTGCGGGCCATGTCGCCACGCTCGGCGCCGATCATCACTCCGACGCGCACTGTGGTTCCTTTGCTTCGGGGTCCGGGGTGCCGGTCAGTGCGCGGATGTCGCGCACCAGAACGTCGAGCGGTGTCCCGGTGGGGAATACCGCCGCGGCGCCGGCGGAGAGCAGCTTGGGGACGTCGGCGTGCGGGATGGTCCCCCCGACGACGACGGCGATGTCCGCGGCGTCGGCGGCGCGCAACGCCTCGACGGTCCGCGCGGTGAGCGCCAGATGCGCGCCCGACAGGATGCTCAGACCCACGACCGCGACGTCTTCCTGGACGGCGATCGACGCGATGTCTTCGATGCGCTGGCGGATGCCGGTGTAGATGACCTCGAAGCCCGCGTCGCGCAGGGTGCGCGCGACGATCTTCGCGCCGCGGTCGTGTCCGTCCAGGCCGGGTTTGGCCACCAGAATTCTGACCGCCACTTAGAACACCACCGGCTGCTGGAACTCGCCCCACACGGCTTTGAGCGCCGAGACCATTTCCCCGACCGTGCAATAGGCGTTGGCGCAGTCGATCAACTTGTGCATCAGGTTGTCGTCCCCTTCGGCGGCACGGGACAGCGCCGCGAGGCTGGATTCGACTGCGGCCGTATCCCTTTCGGCTTTGACCTTAGACAACCGCTTGAGCTGCAGATCGCGCCCTTCGGCGTCGAGCTCGTAGGTGACGACGTCGTGTTCCGGCTCTTCGGTCACGAACCGGTTCACCCCCACGACCGGTCGGGTGCCGGCTTCGACTTCCTGATGCATCTTGAACGCCTCGTCGGCGATCAGGCCCTGCAGGTAACCGTCCTCGATCGCCTGGACCATGCCGCCGTGCCGCTCGAGGTCGGACATGATCTCGATGATGCGAGCCTCGGTCGCGTCGGTCAGGGCCTCCACGAAGTAGGACCCGCCCAGCGGGTCGGCGACGCTGGCCACCCCGGTTTCGTGGGCGAGGATCTGCTGGGTGCGCAGCGCCAGTGTCGTGGTTTCCTCGGTGGGCAGGGCGAACGGCTCGTCCCAGGCCGCCGTGAACATCGACTGCACACCGCCCAGCACCGCGGCCATCGCCTCGTAGGCCACCCGGACGATGTTGTTGTGCGCCTGCGGAGCGTAGAGCGACGCGCCACCACAGACGCAGCCGAACCGGAACATCGCCGCCTTGTCCGTCGTCGCGCCGTAGCGCTCCCGCACGATGGTCGCCCAACGACGCCGCCCCGCACGGTATTTGGCGATCTCCTCGAAAAAGTCGCCGTGAGTGTAGAAGAAGAACGAGATCTGCGGTGCGAACTGGTCAATCGTCATGCGGCCGCGCTGCACCACGGTGTCGCAATAGGTCACCCCGTCGGCAAGGGTGAAGGCCATCTCCTGCACCGCGTTGGCCCCGGCATCGCGGAAATGCGCGCCGGCCACCGAGATCGCGTTGAACCTCGGAACCTCGGCCGCGCAGAACTCGATGGTGTCCGCGATCAACCGCAGCGACGGCTCCGGAGGCCAGATCCAGGTTCCGCGCGAGGCGTACTCCTTGAGGATGTCGTTCTGGATGGTCCCGGTGAGCTTCGCCCGCGGTATCCCTTTCTTCTCAGCGGCGGCGACATAGAACGCCAGCAGGATGGCGGCCGTCCCGTTGATCGTCATGCTGGTGCTGAGCTTGTCCAGCGGGATGCCGTCGAACAGGATCTCGAAGTCGGCCAGGGTGTCGACCGCGACGCCGACGCGGCCGACCTCCTCGCCGAACTCGGGGTCGTCGGAGTCGTACCCACACTGGGTGGGCAGGTCCAGCGCCACCGACAGGCCGGTCCCGCCCTGCTCGAGCAGGTAGCGGTAACGGCGGTTGGATTCCTCGGCGGTGCCGAATCCCGAGTACTGGCGGAAGGTCCAGAGCTTGCCGCGGTAGCCGGACGCGAAGTTGCCGCGGGTGAAGGGAAACTCCCCCGGCTGCGAAGGCGCCGCGGTTACGTCCGCCGGCCCATAGACGGGCTGCAGCGGGATACCAGACGGAGTGTGGGCCGTATTATCCATCGGTGAATAACGTACTTGCAAAAAAAGAGAATGCCAATACCACAGGGTTGACCAGGTAAAACGGCAGTGCCGCGAGACTATGCGCGGCAGAGAATCTCGCCGTGCGGCATCGACAGCCAGCCGTCCGGGGCCGCGGCCCAGGCCCGCCACGCCGCGGAGATCTCCTCCAGCTGGGCCTCGGTGGCCAGGCCCGACGCCAGGAGGTCCCGGGCGACGTCCGACTGCAGGATTCTGTCGGCCCACATCGCGCCCCACCAGTGGCGGGTGTCGGCGGTCGCGTAGCACCAGACGCTGCCCGTCGGGGTGACGTTGTCGAAGCCGGCCTGAAGCGCCCACGACAGCAGCCGCCGGCCGGCATCGGGTTCGCTGCCGTTGGCGCGGTGCGCCTTGCGATACAGATCGAGCCACAGATCCAGCTCGGGAAGCAGTGGGAACCAGATGAAGCCGGCGTAGTCGGCGTCGCGCGCCGCGACGATGCCGCCCGGCCGGCACACGCGCCGCATCTCCCGCAGCGCCCGCACCGGATCGGCGACGTGCTGCAGCACCTGATGGGCGTGGACGACGTCGAACGAGTCGTCGGGAAAGTCGAGGTGGTGCACGTCGGCGGTCGCGATCGTGACGTTCGACAGGCCGCGCCCTTCGATTTCGGCGCGGGCCACGTTTAGGACGTCGGCGACCTGATCGACGGCCAGCACCGCTGCGGGGGCGACCCGCTCGGCGAGGTCCGCGGTGATGGTCCCGGGGCCGCATCCGATGTCCAGCACCGTCAACCCCGGCCTCAGGTGGGGCAGGAGGTAGGCGGCGGAGTCTTCCGCGGTGCGTCGCCGATGGCTGCGTAGCACCGACTCGTGATGTCCGTGCGTGTAGCGCGCCCGGTGGTCGTCGTTCATGGCCTGAGCCTAGCCTTGTGACCCACACTATGAAATTTCCGTCTCAATATGCGAGACACCTAGTCGACGGGGACGTTGAGGATCGGTCGGTCGACCGCTGCGCCCGGACCGTCGAAGTGCCACCACTCCCCGGAGTAAGGGGCCAGCCCGCCGTACTGCATGGCGTCCCGCAAGCGCGCCCGGTTCGCCTGCTCGTCGGCGGTGACGCCCTGGGTCGCGTAAGCCGTTGCGCGCGAGGAGAAGTCGTCGAAATCGGTACCCATGTCCGCCAGACACAAACCTTCGACCTGCCGCTCGGCCGGGCACTGCTGCTGCACGCTGGTGAACGTCACGTCAACCGAAAGCCCGGCCTCGTGGCTGTGCGCATACGCGCCCGGGCGGGCCACCCACGCCGGATTGGGCACGGCGTTGAACAGCTTGACCTGCACGTCGTGCGGCCGGTAGCAGTCCCAGAACACCAACACATGGCCCTGCGGGCGCAGCGCCGTCGCGGCCGTCGCCAGCCCCGGGGCCATGGACTGATGCACCAGGCACCGGGCGTCGGACGGATACAACTGCGTGTGGGTGAAATTGTTCGTGGTCGCGTAGCGCAAGTCGATGATGGCGTCGGGGACCACGCTGCGGACGTCGACGAACCCGGCCGCGCGCGCCGCGTCGCTGACCGGGGGCACGTCCGGACTGGCCTGCGCGGGTAGGGCACCGGCGACCAAAGCGAGGGCTATCCCGAGCGGAAGCGTCAGACGCATTTGCTCATTCTCGCGGTTCACCCGCTCGCATCACGCTCAATTCGCGGCGATGTCGCCGGTTGGGCGCCATCGCGGCCACCACGTCGCGCGTGCTGATCCCGTACTCGGCTGGCCATTGATGAACGGCGATCCGTGATCTATCGTGCCGGATAGCCGATCGGCTAGCCTTTGGCCGGCGGCACGAAGGAGCCAACAGGATGGCCGGTCTCGGCGTGGGTGTCATGCACAACACCATCAATTCGCGCTTCGGCCCGAAGCCGTTGATCCACGCCGACTACCTGACCGGGCTCGCCTGCGGAGCCGACTCCTTCTGGGTGGCCGACCACCTCAATTCGGTGCTGCCGCCGTCGATGTGGACCCCCAAGCACGTGGGCGCGGCCCGGGTGATCCCCAAGATGGACGCGCACCTCGAACCATGGACGATGCTCGGCTACCTGGCGGGCCGCAACCGGCTCGGCCGGATGCGCCTGGGAGTGGCCGTCACGGACACCGGCAGGCGCAACCCGGCCGTCACGGCGCAAGCCGCCGCGTCGCTGCACCTGCTCACCCGCGGCCGGTCGGTGCTCGGCATCGGAACCGGCGAACGGGAAAGCAACGCGCCCTACGGCGTCGACTGGTCCAAGCCGGTGGCGCGGTTCGAGGAGGCGGTGGCCACCATCCGGGCGCTGTGGAACTCCAACGGCGAGTTGGTCACCCGCGACTCGCCGTTCTTCCCTTTGCACAAGGCCACTTTCGCGCTGCCGCCGTACAAGGGCAAATGGCCGCAGATCTGGATCGCGGCGCACGGTCCCCGAATGATGCGCGCCACCGGGCGATACGCCGACGGGTGGTTCCCGGGAACGACCCGAGCGACCGAATACGGCGAGCAGCTCGAGATCGTGCGTACCGCAGCGTCGGACGCCGGACGCGACCCGATGGCCATCACCCCCGCGCTCATCCGGTTTATCGTCACCGGCCGGTCCCGCGGAGAGGTCGACGAGGTCGTAGATAGCGATATCGCCAAGGTGTTCACGCTGAATTGTCCGGCCAAAGACTGGGCCCGCCACGGCGCGGAACATCCGATGGGGGCCGACTTCACCGGAGTGCAGGACCTCATCCCGCAAACTATTGACGAGCGCACGGCACTTTCCTACGCGGCCAAGGCCCCGCGATCACTCGTCCGGGAGTTGTTCGCGGTGGGCACACCCGACGAGGTCGTCGAGCAGATCGCGGACTTCCGTGACAACGGATTGCGGTACCTCGTCGTCGGCAACGCCGGTGCCATCCAACCGAGTCTGCGCAAGAGCGCATCCGCGACCGCGCCCTACGTCAAGGTCGTGCGCGGCCTGCGAAAGCTGTGAGGCGGTTTGCGATGCCGATGATCGATCTGACGTTCGTGCGTGGCTCGGTGGACGACGACGCATTGGGCCGGCTGGCCGACGAGCTGGTGACCGCGCTGCTGCGCGCCGAACGCGCTCCGGACACACCGTTTCTGCGGGACAACACGTTGGTGTACCTACACCCGATGGAAGCCGACCAGCTCTCGGTCGGCGGCCGTGGCCCGGGCGCGCCCCGCTTCCGGGTCGACCTCACGGTGTTCGAAGGAGCGCTGGATCAGCACCGCAAGGAACAGCTCGCCGCCGACGTGCACGGCGCGGTGTGCGCCGCCGCCGGAATCGAGCCGCAGGGCTCGCGGGCGTTTCACGTTTGGACGCTGATCCATGAGATCCCCGAGGGCAATTGGGCCGGGGGCGGCAAGGTCATCTACTACCAACAGGTGAAAGGCCTTGTGGCCGAGGACTTGCCCGACGATCGCCTGGCCTGAACGCCCGCCCCGCCCGCCGGACCGCCCTATGCTGGCGTGCGAGGGAGGGACCCATGGCGTACGTGCTGGCGCAGCCGCAGGTCTTGGCGACGACGGCGGCCGATGTTGCGGCGATTCGGACAACGCTTGACGGCGCCGCGGCGGCCGTCGCGGGCGGGACGACCAACGTACTGGCGGCCGGCGCCGACGAGGTGTCCACCGCGGTAGCCGCGCTGTTCAGTGCGACCGGCCAGGAGTGGCAGGCGCTGCTTGGCCGGGCGGCGGCGTTGAACAGTGAGTTCGCCCGGGCGCTGACCTCGGCCGGCGACGCGTATGCCAACACGGAGGCGACGGGCGTGACGGCGCTGGCCGCGACCGGCGGCGCAGCGACCAGCGCGGCGGACCCGCCCGTCACGTTCGTCCTGGGCGGCAGCGGAATGCCCTTCCCTCCCGCAACCTTTGTCGCGAACGTCGTCAGCAAGTACGTGGCACCCAATTTTCCCGTCGGCCTTGTCCAAGCCCTGTTCATGCCCGCAGGCGAATATCCGGACAGCGGCATCAAGGACTTGATGCAAAACATATCGATCGCGCGGGGCGTCACGGCCCTGAACAACGCGATCCAACAACAACTCGCCGCCGGAAACACCGTCAACGTTCTCGGCTATTCGCAGGGCGCCAACATCGCCGCGCTGGAAATGCAGCTGCTGGACCCCGCCGGCACGCCGAGCACGCTCCCGATAAACTTTGTGCTGCTTGGCAATTCGATGAACCCCAACGGGGGCTGGGATGCCCGCTTCCCGGGGTTGAATGTCCCGACATTGGGCTTTTCAACACTTGGTCCGATGCCGACCAATGACTTCGTGACCAAGGTCTACACCCTCGAATACGACGGCTGGGCCGACTTCCCGCAATACCCCATCGACATCTTCGCCGACTTGAACGCCGTTGTCGGGATGGTGACCGTGCACGGGGGCTATGAAAATCTCACGCCGACGCAGATCAATTCGGCGGTCGTACAGCCGACGCAGGGACCGACGACCACCACCTTCTACATGATTCCGACCCAGAACCTGCCACTGCTTGATCCGGTGCGGCACATCGCCTATGTGGGCAACCCCCTCGCCGATCTGGTTCAACCGGTCCTGAGGCCCCTGGTCAACTGGGGCTACGGCGATCCGAATTTCGGCTGGTCCACCGGGCCGGCCAACGTGACGACGCCGTTTGGATTCTTACCGCCGCTCAGCGACACCGCCGCCCTGGGGCCCGCGCTGGTCAGTGGGATCCACCAGGGAATCGGCGCCGCGATCGGCGACCTCTACGCCGAGGGACCCCCGCAGCTCCCGTCGCTGCAGGACATCTCGCAGACGCTGACGTCGTTCTCGTCATCGCCCGGCACACTGGCCCTGCCCACCGGGCCGCCCACGCCAACCGACCTGATCTCAGGCCTTGAGTCAGCGAACACTCAGATCGTCGACACGGCGACGACCGCGTTCTCGACGGCCTACTCGACGCTGCTTCCGACGGCGGACATCGCCACCGCGGTCCTGGTCTCGTTGCCGTCCTACGACCTGAACCTGTTCCTCAACGGGGTCACCCAGGTGGTCAACGGTCAGCCCCTCGCCGGGCTGGTCAATGCGATCGGCTATCCGATCGCCGCGGACGTCGGATTGTTGCCGATGCTAGGTGGTTTGGAAGTGGCGGTTCTCGGGGAGGCCGCCTATTCGATCGTCACCGGGACGCCGTACGGGAGTTTCTGACTGGTGGCCAGGGGCGGGATCGAACCGCCGACCTTCCGCTTTTCAGGCGGACGCTCGTACCGACTGAGCTACCTGGCCGGAAGGCAAAAGTGCCTCGCCGTGTTGGCGACCCTGACGGGACTCGAACCCGCGACCTCCGCCGTGACAGGGCGGCGCGCTAACCAACTGCGCCACAGGGCCTCGCTCTTGCTCCGCGTCTCCGCGTCGCGTACCCCCAACGGGATTCGAACCCGTGCTACCGCCGTGAAAGGGCGGCGTCCTAGGCCACTAGACGATGGGGGCCAGAACCGAATCACTTCGGGGGCACTCGCAACGCAGTTACCGTTGGGAGCCAAGCAAGCTTAGGTCACCGCGGGCCCAATCCTCAAACGAGCGGCGTTCGAGCGCCGTCGGCAACCCAGTATCCTGAACGTTCGCGCCCCTATAGCTCAGTTGGTAGAGCTACGGACTTTTAATCCGCAGGTCCTAGGTTCGAGTCCTAGTGGGGGCACTGATCAGC